>CAVVVE010000005.1:0-168091 GCA_963751635.1 uncultured Chloroflexia bacterium | reverse complement strand
ACCCTATCACTTTTGTTAAAGTACCGGATTTCTTAGAAAGAAATTACGATAATAAAAGCAATTAAACCAACAAAAAAAGCATACTTCCACACGAATTCAAAGTTCTCGGCAGCATCCTGCCTTTGGAGTGTATTTATAATATCTATATCCTCCTCGGCTCATAATTTATTTTATATCCTTATTTTCTAAAAAGTCAAGTATTCGTTTCTATTCGTTTCAATCGCATCCCTGCTTTTATGCAGGGGTCCTTTTTTATATCCTTGAAAAGTCAAAATCGTTTAGGTCGAACCTTGCTCACGGCAGGGGCAAAAAGCGCCCCTGTCCGTGAGCATATTCCCACCAGCCTGCACCAACGGGGAAGCAGGTCACACGCCCACAAAAACACACCATAGCACGGTCGGGGGGCACTTCAAGCCCCGTTTTGCAAAGAACGCAAAACGCCTACGGTAAAGGGCTTTCCGTGCCCCCCTTTACCCGTGCTTTATGGTGTTTGTGGTCGTGTGCCCCCCCGTTGGTTTGGGGTGGTTTTTGCTTGCCAGGGCAAAACAAAAAAAAAAAAGGAGCAAAAAAATGAATCACACTCACTTGTTTTCCAGGGGCAGCGTTCTTCTCGGGGGGTCTCGCGATCTCATCAGCGGTCAGGTTGTCCAGGCTTTCGTTGGTCAGGCTCTCAAGGCCGGCCTTGTCATCCGGGCTGGGTGCGCGGTTGGCGCCGATGCTCTCATCATCCAGGCTGTTCTTTCCGCCGGTGCCGCTGAAAGCCTTTCTGTTTTCGCTGCTTTTCCTGGCTTCGGTTCAAAGGTTCCAAAAGCTTCAGATCAGGCGGGTGTTTTGGCGGCCGCTCGCGCTGGTGCTCAGGTTTTCTTTTCTTCCTTCTGCGCTTCCCCCGGGCCATGCTGGCTGCTCGCTCTCGCTCTGCCCTGGTGGGCGCTCGGTTCGGGGTCTGGTTTCTTTGCCTTCCGGTGCTGCGCGTGGCGCTTCCTCCGGTTCGCTTTCCGCCGCCTTCGCTGCTCGCCAGGGCATTCCGGTTTTTGTTGCTTCCTGCGGTTTCGCTCATGCGCCAGCTGCTCTCCAGGGCTGTGCCGGTTCTTGGGGTCCGTGTCCAGTTGTGGGGCTTTCCGGTTTGGCGGTGGCTGCCTTCGCAGCTCCGCATTAAGTGATTTTTTTTCAAAATCTGGATCAGAAAAATGAATAAACAAAAATTGTTTTTAAAACTGTCAAAAAGATTTAGTGCTAATAATGCCCGCCATTGGACGGATGAAGAATGGGGGATTATCTCAAGGCTTTTAGATATTCCAAAACAAGATTTTTCTGATGTTTTACCACCTGATAAATTTCAGGTTTTGGAGCATGAAGATCACGAAAGGAGGCATAGAACTATCAATTCTTTTTAGATTTCTTTTTTTACCCCTTCAATAAGAACAAGAAAGAGAGCAGAAAAATGTCAAAATTCTTGGGAACTCAGGTTGATAAATTTGTTTATGGTTTCACCGTGAGCCTTCTCCGGATGAGGTTTACCGGATCGACTTCAAGCGTGATCAGTTTGGATATTTCACGATCATTAAACTCGCCAAGGATAAGGCAACCGGTACTACCCTCACTGTTCGAATTCGTTATAAATCTGATTTTCAGATTGATCAGGCGCTCGCTTATTTGAAGTCTCAGGGTTGGTCAGTCCGATCGTTTTTCTTTGAGTGGGATGGCGAGCCATTTCTCCCAGGCGCGCGTGCTTGGCGTGGCAATCCTCGCCCAGTTCGACGTCGTGATCAGATTGATCAAATGCGCATCCAAATTCAGGAGTTTGTTTATATTCGTCGTGTTCATGGGAAAGAAGCTTTTAAAGGCGCACCTTATTGCGGACGTGGGCTTTTTGAGCTTGCCTATGATCTTAAATCAAAAAAGGAGAAAATAAAATGTTAATCTCAGAAATGTTCCCAAGTAAGTATGCAAAAGGCGAAGATCTCGCCGGCAAATCAATCACCCTTATAATTGATCGTATCAATCAAGAGCAAATGCACCCGCAGCCCAATGCGCCGGCAGTCTCTAAATTTGTGATTTATTTCAAGAAAGCCCAGCGGGGAATAATCCTCAGCCGTACACTTGCTGAGCAGATCGCCGAAATCTTAGGCAGTTCTGATAGTGATCAATGGATTGATGGAAAAATTACCATCTTTCCTCAGCCTATCAAAGTTGCCGGCAAACAGCGCATAGCGATCCGCGCAAAAATGCCAGTCAATGGCACTGATGAACCGCCTGCCACACTTCAGGAGGATGAAGACCTATAACTTCCTCCGCAGGGCCCGCCAGTACACTCCTGTCTGGCGGGCTTTTTTTATTCGGATCCACGCCAAACAGCGGTAAAAACACCGCCGATCGGCGCGGATCCTTGCATATACCCCTTGACTTTTATGTAAAAAGTCTTTATATTGATATTGGTCTATATGTTATGGCACCTTTAAAACGCAAGCGTGGAGGACAACCCGGCAATACGAACGCCTTAAAAGGCGGTTTTTACTCTCCCCGTTTTGCGAATCTCGAACTCTCAGACCTTGACACCGCTCTGGGTGATGGTCTGGCTGATGAAATTGCCCTCCTGCGCGTCATTATCAGGAGGGTTTTTGATTATGCCAACGATCACGAATCGCAGACCTTGGAGACTTGGTCCGGTTCGCTCAACACCCTGGGCGCTGCTTGCACCAGGCTCGCCGGCTTGCTACGAACTGACCAAATTTTGGGCGGCAGCTCGTCCGGCAATCTTCTTGAAGAGCTCGCCCAGGCTTTCGGAGTGGCTGCCCATGAACTGGGATACTCTGACCCCAACACAAGTAGAAGAAATTCTAATTAATGCGTGCATAAGGCTTGGTTATTATGGACGAATTGCAGATCGATCTCCTCAACTCGCAGATCAACCGCCTCAAAGACAGCATCGAGGCACGTTTTCAAAGGATCGAAACAAACTTAAACCATCATTCGACCCTGGACGCGGAAAAGCTCAATCAGGTTAAAAGCGATATCTCACGGCATTAAAACCACGATCAGCGACCACGAAAGCCGCATCCGAATTGTGGACGACAGCGTGATCTCAAACAAAACCACCACAACCTTAATTCAGGCAGGGCAGGCAGCCCTCACCCTGATCGCAGCTGCCATTGCTGCCTGGTTGGGATCGCGATGATGATCACTCATGCGAAAAGCCAACACAAAAGCTTTCGAGCGCCTCGCAGTCAAAGCGCTGAAGGATATTTCCTACTTCTGCGAAGAAGCTTCAGATCTCACCCTGCGCGAATATCAGAAAGCGCCCGCCTATGCGATCCTCAAATCCATTCAGGAAAAAGCCGGCCGGACCTTTGTGGTCATGTTCCCCAGGCAATCAGGGAAGAACGAGCTGCAGGCCCAGCTCGAAGCCTATCTTTTCTGCCTGTTCTACCTCATGAACGGCGAGATCGTGAAGGTCAGCCCCACATGGAAACCCCAAACCCTCAACGCCATGCGCCGGCTCGAGAGAGTTCTGGAGAAGAACCAGCTTTCCAAGCGTTTTTGGTGCAAGGAATCGGGCTATATCTACAGGGTTGGCACCTGCCGCCTGTATTTCTTCAGCGGGCAGCCGAGATCCAACATCGTGGGCGCAACAGCCAACCTGCTGCTGGAAGTGGACGAAGCGCAGGACGTTCTGCCGGCAAAGTTCGACAAGGACATAGCGCCCATGGCAGCCAGCACCAACGCCACCCGCGTCTTTTGGGGGACAGCCTGGACTTCAAGGACCTTATTGGCCCGGGAGCTGCGAGCCTGCAGGAAAGCGGAAAAAGAGGACGGGATTAAACGGGTGTTCATCATGACTGCCAACGAAGTCAGCGAAGAAGTTCCGGCCTATGGTGATTTTGTGGATGATCAGGTCAAGCGCCTGGGGCGCAATCATCCCATGGTCAAAACCCAATACTTCAGCGAAGAGATCGATGCGGAAGGCGGTCTTTTCCCGCCTGAGCGCGTGGCCATGATGAAAGGCACACACAGCCCGCAGCTCAGGCCGGAAGAGGGCAAACTGTATGCCATGACCCTGGACCTGGCCGGCGAAGATGAAGCCATCATCGCGGATCCCGAAGACATGGGCGAAAAGGATCTCTCCAACCCCAAGCGCGACAGCACCGCGCTCACGGTCTTTGAGGTTGACCTCGAAACGATCAATGACCCACTGATCAACAAACCCACCTACAAGGTGGTTTTCCGCAAGGAATGGATCGGGATCAAGCACTCGACCCTATACGGCGAAATAAAAGCGATCGCTGAATTGTTCGATATCCGCTTTTTGGTGGTGGATGCTACCGGTGTAGGGGCAGGCATGACCTCTTTCCTGGCTGCATCCATGGGCGAGAAGGTGATCCCCTTTGATTTCAATCTCACCACCAAAAGCGCCCTGCTGTGGGACTTCCTCGGCATCATTGATAGCGGCAGATTCAAGGACCATAAAGACAGCGTCCGGTACATTTTGGGAGCAGGTCGAGTTCTGCCAGTTCGAGATTCTGCCGGGTCCGCAAAAGCGGGTCAAGTGGGGCGTTCCTGACGGCACACGCAACCCCGCCACCGGTGAGCTCGTGCATGACGATCAGCTCATAAGCGCGGCTTTGGTGGCTGTGCTGGATGCGCAGGACTGGGCCTTCTCAGCCCCGACCTTTGTTATCCAGGCAGCGGATCCACTCGCGGAAATGGATCAAGGATTTTAATAGCATGTCATTGCGAGCATAGCGAAGCAATCTGAACTAATTCAGATAGAACAAATCAGAATCGGAAAAACTCCGCTTTTAGGGGCTTTTTTAGGCTTCAAAATCGGAGAAACTCCGCTTTTCAAGCGAGTTTTTGCTCTCTTCCTCTGCTGCTACTGCTTAATATTAATTAAGTTAATTAAGAGGCAGCAGCAGCAAAATTAATAGAACATGTTTAATTAACGTTAATTCCGGCAAAAATCGGAAAAATTCCGATTCCACTTTGTTAGAACAAAGGGGAATCGTCCCCGCAATGAGGCGGCCTCAAGCCGCCATCATGAAGGGGATTTTTCAGATCAGCTCAGAGTGTCTCGATCAATGCGCAAAAACTGCAGGACGCTCGTCCCTCGCAGCGGTTATTCAGCGCTCCCTCGTGCACTCGTAGGCAACTCGGCAAGGCGCAAAAAGCTCAAGATCCTGTGCTCGCCGCTCGTTCAGCTTTTTGCGCTCCCTCGATGCCTTGTTGTATCTATCCCAAAGGAGGTTTTAATATGATCCCTGGAATCGATGTTTCCCACTGGCAAAACGATAAAAGCACGCCCCAAAAAATGAACTTTCACCAAAGCCAAAGCTGCAGGGGCGAAATTTGTTTTTATCAAGGTCTCTGAACGCGGCGGCATGGATGAAGATTTTTTCTATAACTGGAAAAACGCCAAAGATGCCGGCATTCCCCGCGGCGGGTATCACTTCCTCAGGTGGGATATTTCCGGCCTGCTGCAGGCGCGCATCTTCTGCGACCTGCTGAAAGATGATCCAGGCGAACTGCCTCCTGTTTGCGACTTCGAAGCGCCCATCAAGGACGGAAAATATCCTTCAAACGCCATGCTTGCCCAATTCCTCGAGGCAGTTGAAACGATCATGCGGGAAAAAGCCCATGATCTACACTTCCCCGGGCTTTTGGAACTCCTACGGCAAGAACAAGATCACCGGCAGGTTCGATGCCTCACTGGTCCTATTATCCGCTCTGGATCGCGCACTACACCACCGCCAGCGCCCCGCATGATCCCCGAACCATGGAAAAGCGTCAAATGTGCCCTGGTCTTTCTGGCAGCATTCAAGCATACCGGCGACGGCCTGAAATTCGGGCCGAAAGCAAAGGCATTGATCTGAACTGGTTCAACGGAACCCAGGCAGAGCTTGACAAGCTTGCAGGAAATACCCCCACTGGTGGGGGTGGATGCAGCTGAGGAACCCCCTGCAGGTGGGGGCTACAGATAATGAATACCTGCAAAAGGAGATCGATCTCGTGGCTCACGCGTAAGAACATCGAAAATTCCTTGAAGCTTTCGCAGCTCCCTGCAGGAGCAGGGAGCGGAGATACCCGAACTGAGGCGTCTTCATGACGCCATCAGTCAGGCACCGGCTGCCATGAAGACGCCCGCCCTGATTTGGAATCTTCCCATAACTGGCCTTGTCAAAACCATTTAACGGGGCTGAGGGACGCCCCTATGGATTTCGACAAGGCAAAGTTATGAAAAGCTTTACCTGCAGGTCGATAATCCGCATCGCGGCGGCTTCCAGCCGCACGCATGCAGGGATTACGGCGGCTCATGCCCGCGCGCCCTGTGCAGGCGCGACCTCGCCCCATACATGCGAAGGAGTGTTTAACATGGGTATTATTTGATCGTCTTATCGAAAACAGGGTTTCGGCAGCCGTCCGCTCAGCGCTCGCGGTCGTCGAGAATGAAAATTATTTCCTCATCGGCACGCGCTCGCTCACCCAATCCGATCGGGACCGCTACACCTACGATCGCAAGGATGATCCTCGAACAGTCCCTTGAAGCGTGGAGAACAAACCCCCTTGCCCGCCGGATCGTGGAACTGACCAGTCAATATGTTGTCGGCGGCGGGCTTCACGATCAACTGCAAGCACGACAGCAGCGGCCGCTTTCTTTGCAGACTTCTGGAATCACAGGTTAAACCACATGCCGGTCAGGGTCGCGGAGCTGTGCGACGAGCTCACCCGCACCGGCAATCTTTTCATCCTGCTCAGCACTGATCAGGCCGGCATGAGCTATATCCGGGTTTTGCCGGCTTCCGAGATCGAAGAGATCATCAGCAAACCCAACGACATCGAGCAGCCGGTCAGCTTTCAAGCTCAAAGCCTCCCTCGAAGAAGCAGATCCTCAGCCCATCCCCGCCTACGACCCGCTCACCGATCGAGGGCAAGAATCCGGTCATCCTGCATTATTCGATCAACCGCCCTGCAGGGGCGCAGTGGGGAGAACCAGATCTTGCCCCTCTGCTCAGGTGGTTGTCCCGTTATTCCTCATGGCTGGAAGACCGCGCACAGGCTAAACCGATATCGAAATGCTTTTCTGTATGTCGTCCAGGCAAAGTTCACCAGTGAAGCGCACCGCAAAGCCAGGCAAACCGCCCTCAACGCCAACCCGCCACAGCCAGGATCGATCCTGGTGGCGGACGAGAACGAGAAATGGAGCGCCATCCATCCCCGCCTTGAATGCGGAGACGCGGAAAAGGACGGCCTGGCCCTGAAAAAGATGATCTCGGCGGGGGCAGGTATGCCCCTGCACTTCCTGGCTGAGCCTGAAAGCGCCACGCGCACCACCGCCGAAGAAGCGGGCGGCCCAACCTACCGCCACTTTGAACAGCGGCAGGGTCATTTTGTCTGGATGATGCAGGATATTCTCGAGGTCGTTTTAACCCGCAGGGCAAAGCTCGATAAGAAACTTATCCGGCAAGATCGAGTTCTCGATCACCGGCGCAGACATCTCGAGCCGAGATAATGCCTCACTTGGCTCAGGCAGCCTACTACACCATCAGTGTTCTCGATGATCTGCGCGATCGCAAGCTGATCACCAACGATGAAATTTTGCGCCTTATCTATCGCTTCTTTGGGGAAACCGTCGATGCGGACGAAATGCTCAAAAAAGCAGCTGCAGAGAAAGACAGCCAGGGCAAACTGCCTGAGGTAAATACTATCTGGGGTCCCTAAGGTAAAAGGTTTTAACCCCTCGAGATAAGAAGATCGATCCTGAGAAGGATAAGACAATTAAGAATCTCGAAGAACTCAGCAAGAAGCTGAGCTCGAATCTAATCGAACAGATAGGACTGTCAGCATGGGAACTGAATTTTACGAAGTGCCTGGCGGTTTAGCTTGATGCAAAGCCAATCTGAAGATCATCATTGGCAATGAAGACCTTGCCGAGATTATGCAATTCGGCTGATCTCTGGCGCTCGAGAGGCATACTGGTGATTCAGCCATGATCGCAAGATGTCTGCTAAGCTCAGATTAGCAGATCCTGCCGATAGTTGCTGATCTGATCTTGATCACAGACAGCTCCAGATGCAGCGTGTCTTATGCTCTGATCACGAAGTCGAAACGCAGTCAGCATGAGTCTGAGCGTGCAGATCACTCGATCAGTGAGTTTCATGCTGCAGCTGATAGCACTGGAAGGGAAGAAAGGTATAATTTATGCCATGATACGCAAGCAAAGAATTAATCTAGCATCCACCTCAGTCAATGAGCAGGGAGAGTTTGAGATCCTGGCCATCACTGCGGGTGAGGGCAACGGCTGGAAGTTCTCAGCTGCTGCCTTGAATGAATCGGTCTCATTGTGGGATGGTGTGCATACTTTCATCGATCATCATTGGTTCGGTTCATCGGTTCACGACCTCGCCGGTGTGTGCCACTCGCCCGAATGGGACGAAAAAGCCCAGGGTATCAAGCTGCGCTTGAAACCTTTTGGTCCGGCTGCGGTCGTTTTAACCGAAATGGGCAAGCAATTCCTGGCCGAAGAGCAGGTTAAGCCCGATGTCGGCTTTTCAGCCGACATCATGTTCACGGCCAAAGGCAAAGAAGTGCAGCAGATCACCCGGGTTTTCAGTGTTGATCTGGTGGTCAACCCCGCCCGCGGGGGCGAATTTGTCAGAGAAATTTATCAAAAACTTACAGAAAGAGGTAAATATGATCCAAAGAAAGAAGATCTAAATCAAGATCCTGAGATCACTCAGGAAACCCTCCCAACCATTGAAAGGGTGCAGCAAAGGATCGAGACCGACAAGAAAGCGGTCGATGCCCTCACCAAAATTCAGGGGCACATGACCGAGCTCGAAGGCGAAGCCGAAAAAGCGCGGGCTTTGAGGCTGCAGATGTGCGAGCAGTTTTTGGAAAGTGCCATCTCTGCCTCCAAGCTGCCAGCGCCCGCAGCCGAAAGAGTGCGCAAGCAATTCACCGGCAAGCTGTTCGAAGCCGAAGAGCTCACCGCTGGCCATTGAAGACACGCGCACACTGATCAGCGAACTGACCGGCAGCTCAGCAGTCAATGGCCCGCAGGATCCACAGCGTTTTTGATACCCGCGACAAGCTTCAAGCAGCCACGGACGACCTGCTGGGCGCTCCGCGTGATGCAGGCCTTGAAGCGGTCAAAACTGCCAAGCTTTCAGGCATCCGCGAGCTGTATCTCATGCTCACCGGCGACTATGACCTGCACGGTGGTTTCAACACCGATCGGGTCCAGTTGGCCACAACCGCAGACTTCACCGGCTTGGTGAAGAACGCCCTGAACAAGATCGTGGTCAATACCTGGGATCAGCTCGGCAAAGCCGGCTATGACTGGTGGACCAGGATCTCACGAGTTGAGCATTTCGGGTCCCTGCAGCAGATCACCGGCACCCTGGTCGGCACAGTGGGAACGCTCCCCACAGTGGCCGAAGGCGCGGAATATACCGAGCTGGCCATTGGCGACAGCCCTGAAACTGCCGACTTCGTGAAGTATGGCGGGTACATTCCGCTCACCCTGGAACTGATCGACCGCGACGAAACCCGCAAACTGGCGGCCTATCCCCGCGAACTGGCAGCTGCCGGCTTGCGCAAGATCTCCGCACTGGTCGCGGCCATCTTCACCGCCAACTCAGGCAGTTGGCCCCACCATGGCCGACACAGGCGCTTTATTCAATGCCACTGCAGTCACCACAGCCGGCGGGCATAAGAACCTGCTGACCACAGCTCTCGCAGCTGCTGAATGGGATGTGGTCTCAAAGGCGGTCTACGATCAGCCCATGCTGATCAAGAACGCTGCCGGCGTTTACGGCACAGGCCCAAAAATGGCCATCAATCCGCGCTTCTGCGTGGTGCCCCGCGCCCTGCAGCTCACCGCCATGAAGATCCTTTATCCGTCCCTCGAAAATGCGGCCAGATCTACAGCGAAAACCTGCAGCGCGGTCAGCCTGGGGATGTGGTCACAGTCCCTGAATGGACTGACGCCACCGATTGGGCGGCTGTTTGCGATCCGCTGATTGCTCCCTCGATCT
Organism: uncultured Chloroflexia bacterium; assembly: GCA_963751635.1. Classification (GTDB taxonomy): domain Bacteria; phylum Chloroflexota; class Anaerolineae; order Anaerolineales; family Anaerolineaceae; genus Pelolinea. The sequence continues at coordinate 158,060 of CAVVVE010000005.1, read as the reverse complement.
ATGTTGGCGAGCGCTTCGGCATCATGCCGGAAATCTTCATTGCCGGCGACAGCCTCAGCCCTGCAGTGTTCATGAACGACGAGCACCGCCTCAAAGTGCGCCACTTCCTCGCGTGCTGGGTCAATGACTTCAGACCTCTGCACAAGAGCAATGTTGGCGGCTAATTAATCTCGACGACTTTTGAGCAGGTAGCGACTGTGCTGCGGCGATCCACTAAGAATATGCTGCAGGCAGGTCGCGCCCAGTCATAAGAAAAAAGGAGTAAAAAATTATGGGTTATGTACACGACACACACATGAGCCAGTTCATCCCGCCCTCAGAGTTTCAACACAGCGCGGGCACCTGGACCATCTCAGAAGCTTCAAATCTCATGAAATCTGCCCGCACTGCAGCGGATGCTGCTTTCACAACCTTGATCCCGATCCCGGTTCCCTCAAATGCGATCGCCAAGAAAGGCGCTCAGCTGAAAAGCATTGATGTTTGGTATGCCATCGGCACAGCTGCAGCGGATGACTTCGCCACTGTGGAGCTTGAAAAGGTCACTCTGCCGGCAGATGATACAGCGGTCTCAGGCGCAGCAGTCTCAGGCGTCACCATCGATGCCGGCCACGACACAGCAGCCGAACGCCTCGCGGTCGATACCGATCATTGCATGACCATCACCCTCGATGATCCCGCCTGGATCGATGACGGCGAGTTTTATTTCCTGAAGCTGGTCGTCGATGCAGCTGCCGGCACAGTCTTTACTTTCTTTGGTGCCAGGGCGAATTTCGAGCTGCGGGTTTAGCTGTTTTCCGTTGAGGCGTCTGCCAGCGCTCTCCAGTTTCTCTCTCCTTTTGAAGCCCCTCTCCCACCCTCCGGGGGAGGGGCAAGGAAAGGAGAATAAATTTTTTTCTCAATAAGGAAAGAATAAAATTTCAAGGGAAAAGAAGCCTCTAAAAATCAAAAAAGGATAAATCATACAGGCCCCTCTAAAATCTCTTTTCTCAGGGCAAAATGACTAAGCCAATTTTAGAGATATTCAAATCAGATCAAACGAAAGGATAAAAAAATGTTACTACCAAATTTCAATATTTGCTCAAATCCCGCAAGTTTTGGGCTGCAATTATGGCAGCTTTGACTCTGTCGCTGCTTTTTCCATGGATGAAATTACTGCCTGGCAGTTGGTTCAGGCTTTGGTCGCGGTCGCTGCTGCTTACAGCACCGGCGTGGCGATCGAAGATGCCGGCTTCGGTGTTCGCGAGGTGAACCGTAGGTCCTAAGCACTCAGAACCATCAGAGTGCTAATAGCTGCAGATTTTCAGAAAGGTGACCTATGGAAAAACAAAAATCTGAATCCGATCGCAAATTAATCGCAGTTTTACGGTGTTGAACCTCTCGACTGGTGCTGGCGAGATAATGGCGATCTGGTTTATTTAAATCAGGCAGGACAAAAATTTATTTTGACCCCTGCTGATTCGATAAATCTCACCGAAAAAAAGCTTGCTCAAAAAGCGAAAATCAGATCCTGGAAGAAATCAGTCGCTCACATCATGAAAAAACCTAAGCCGATCGATCCTGATAAGCCGAATCGATACCTGAACGCTGAAGCGATAAAAGAGCTCACGGAAGAACAAGCTCCTTATGCTGAGCCAACTCCGGAAGAAAAATCTCTGGGCGAATTAGGAGAGATTGATGCCGCTGACCTTTAATCGGTCGCGCGTTCGCTCCGCCCTCCCCCTTCCCCCCCGCCAAACCACCCCCCCCAAACCTCCACACCCGTCATGGTGGGTTGAAGATGGCGGGGGGGATAAGGGGGATTAGGGCTCCGGCTGTAAGCCCGCCCTGGCAAAAACGGCCAGGTGCGGCTTCACGCGCTCCCTGCGCCATTCCGGCGGGCGCTGCGTCCGCTTGCGCGTCCGCAGCCTGGGCCCCCCAGGCCTCGGGGGCTTACGCCCCCGCGCCCGCCTTCGCATTTGTTTCTTATCATCCCCCACTTGTCCGGATAAATTTGATCGGATATCGCCACATGTTCACCCCCACTTTGGGGTTAAAAATGCCCTGGATCTCGATATGTCAGCCCCACTTGGGAGGTTTTCATTATGTCAGCCTTGCAGCTGTTCCGCACCCGCATCATCAATTCCCTCGATGATTCCACCCTCAAATACTCCAATGACATCATCGATGAAGCTTTGCGAAAAGTTCTCAACGAATATACCCGGGCTTTTCCCAACATCAAAAGCACCAGCGTCACGGTTGCCACTGCCGGCAGGATCGCAACCTTGACTTCATGCACAAATTTGATGAACATTATCCAGTTGGTTCATCCCTACGTTTCAACCGCTGCAGATCCTTTCTGCAACGAACGCGAAGATTTCACCCTCACATGGCTCTGACGGCAGCCCCATGGCGTATTTCAAGGGTGATGATATCCCTCAGGCTAACGGAAATAATTTTCGTTAAGTACGCAGCCAAACAGGCCATTAAAGACCTGGATTCTGCAGCTGCTACAACTGTCAGGGATGATCACGAAAGATTTTTAGTTATTGGGGCTGCCGGTCAGGCCGCCATGATGCGGGCCTCCGGCCTCACCGAGAAGTGGGGCACCATCCCTGGCCAGCAAAGCAATCTCATGATTTGGGGGCAAACGCAGTACCGCCGCTTTTTGGATTTCCTGATCGAAATTCGGTCAGAGCAGCCGATCGATATTTTCCCCAATTCAGGCTGGCGCCTGGATGAGTGGGATCAGGGGGCTTAGATGTCGATGCCAATTTTCTTTTTGGTGATCGTTCTTTTGCTCATTGCCAGGCTTCTTTTGGATGACAAGATTTCAAAAGGTTAATCATGGGTTGGGAACCTACCGAGATATATTGGGAGTTCGAGAACAAATTCCAGTGGTGCACCCGCGGGGAAAATTGCCCCTACTGCGACATGATGGATGGCAGGGTTTATCAGCTCGAGGTCTATGATGTTTCCGGTGTTTACCCTGGCTTTCATGAAGGCTGCGATTGCTACCTCAAGCGGGTCCCTGATGAAACGGTTGAATCCGACCTCGATATTTTCGGCAGCGGCCTCAACATGCGTAATAATGCCTGGATCGAAGCGCTGTGGGGCAAAGGCAACCTTTGGCTGCCTGGCTGGTTCACAAATCCGCACCAAATTCTGCAGTTCGCTCAGCCAGGCATGACCGCCGGCGAAGCCTTGAAAGCCTACAACGCCCAGGACTTTTTCGGCATTTTCGGTGATCAAGGCTGGCCATACAATTTAGCCTATGTTTCTAATGCCTGGAAGGCAGCAGATAAAGATAGATTTGTCTCTCAATTTGAATTATTTAAAAAGGTTCCCCTTGATTTTCTCAAATTGGCAACTGACCTTTTTGGTGTTTGGTCTTTTAAAAATCTCAACAAACGCAAAGGCAGGTATTCTTTTAGGATAACAAGAGACCTTTATTTAAGCCTTAAACAGAATCAATCAGGCGAAAATTATCAGGTTATTTCTGGCAAATCCGGCATGAATCCCAAGCCTGATCTGCTTAAACCCAAGTCACCCATGCAAACTTATCATGATCCGATTTTTAATTCAACGAGGTAAGTATATGACAACAATAGGCCAAGACTGCGACCTAATCCTCATCCACCCGGATGTGAACTCTGGGGACCCATACGGATTTGTTTTAACCCCCGATCAGAATAACTCACCCTCTGCGGTATCCATCCAGCGAGAGATCACTGCTGAGGGAGTGATCACGATCTATATCTTCTTCACCCTGATATTAGCTGACGATCTGCATAATCCTGATGGATCTGAGCACGCTGACAGCCGTGCCATCATGTACACCATGCTGCTCAGTTACCTCAGCAAAACTTCAGACCTGACCATCGGCACGGTCATGGGCAACTGGCTGGGGATTGGGCCTCTCGGGCATTCGGCCACTGAAATGCACATGCCCAACGCCTCCATCATCTCGGTGAAGCTCTATAACGCCACAACCTACCACCCGCCGGTTTCTGATGACCTCTTCCTGTATTCCCTCTGGTCCGGTTCACCTGCAGCAGCTGACGCGCTGACCTGGGAGGCTTCGATTTGGAGATAGATCTCTTTTCACCTGGCGCATTCCGTTCGGGATGCCATTGCGCATATGCGTTCTTCGCTAGTTCGCTGACCGGAGTGTTCGCATTGGCAGAACACGGAGGTACCCAACCGAGGCGGCTTCCTGCCGCCATCGGTGAGGGTATTGGCGCTCACCCGCGCCTTGAAAGTAAAAGTAGGTTGGATTGAGCGCAGCGACTGGGAACCGGTGCGCAGCCCCCTGGTAGGGTACCCGTAGGGTAAACCCAACATTTAAATTGTCATTGCGAGCGAAGCGAAGCAATCTGTAACTAATTATGAAAAAGAAAGAAGGAAAAAATGACATACCCCTTAAGTTCCAATGTCTCGGCGGGCGATCCCACCCTCTCGGCGCACTACAACAATCTCCGTTCAGACGCCATTTTATTGGGGCAGCCTGCGGCTGATGTGGTCTCTTTGGCCACTCTGCTGGAGAGGTACGAATCGCGGTTATCCCTGGAGCGCCTCAACACTGATCAAATTCGTGTGGTTGCTTCTGTCTCAGAGCCGGTTTCGCTCATGATTGCCGGCTTTATGGTGCAGGCAGTGGCAAATGTGGACCTTGCTGCAGGTGAAAAACCTGCTGGTGCTGCTGCGGATTACTACATTTTCGCCAACCGCGTGGCCGGATCGACCACTTTCACCCTCACCGTTGATACTTCCATCACCGAAGCTGCCAATCAGCGCCTGATCGGGCGCTTTTATTGGGATGGCACAGCCATCGTCAAAGATTCGGTACGCACTGAGCGGGCGGTCTTGATCAAGCAGCTGCTTTATTTTGTTGAGCCGCAGGTCTGTGAGGGGCGCCTCACGCTCTCGACCGGCGTGCCGGTGCCGGCTGCTGATGTTGCTTCTTCTGCCAGCATTTATTTCACGCCCTACAAGGGCAGCAGGATCGCTTTATATGCGCAGTCCTACGGATGGCGCATTTATCAATTTGCGGAGCTCACGCTCGATATTTCAGGGCTGGCAGCCAATAAAAACATTGATATCTGGATTTATGACGATGCCGGCACATTGACTTTAGATTACACCGAATGGTCCAACGACACCCTCAGAGCCACAGCCTTGGACTTGCAGGATGGAGTTTTGATCAAGACAGGCGCTCCCGGGTATCGTTATCTCGGTTCTGCCCGCATTTTTAACGCCGGTGTTTCACGTGACACACTCAAATTCAGGGATTTGTGGAATTACTATAACCGCGTTAAAAGGCAGTTTGTGGTCACAGATGCCACCGATTCATGGACCTATCAGCGTCGATGCCACTTGGCGGGCAATGAATACTTCATCCAACAACCGCATTGATTTCATGATCGGCGTGGATGAATCCCTGGTTGAGTTTGAGGTCCATTTATTGGGTTCAAATAATGGCTCAAATGCTTTTGCGGTGGGCATCGGCCTGGATAAGACCAATGGCAACGATGCTGATATTTTCCTTGGGTGCCAGGGTGTGGTTACCATTCAGCAGCTCATGGCCAAGTTCTGCAAATATCCAGGCATCGGGTTTCATTATCTGCAAATTGTGGAAGCCCAGGCTGATAATCAATCCACTTTCTTGGGTGATGGCAACTTCCCAACTTATATCGTTGGCGGTGGGTTCGGCTCTATTGATGAACTGATCGGGGCTGCGGGCAAGGCGCGAAAAAAACATAAAATCATTCCCACTCGATCGTGGCGGGCGGCTTGGAGGTCAGGTCGTACACCACGCGGTTCACGCCGCGCACCTCGTTCACGATGCGGCTGGAGACGCTGGCCAGCAGGTCATGCGGCAGCGGCGCCCAGTCGGCGGTCATGAAATCCTGGCTGCTGACGGCGCGCAGGACGATGGTCTCCTGATAGGTGCGCTGGTCGCCCATCACGCCCACCGAAAAGACCGGCAGCAGCGCCGCGAAAGCCTGCGCGATGGCGCCTTCCGCCGGGCGCGGCTGATCCAGCAGCCCTGCTGAGCGCAGCTCGGAGGTGAAGATGGCATCCGCGGCCCGCAGCGTGTCCAGGCGCTCGGCGGTGACCTCGCCCAGGCAGCGCACGGCCAGACCCGGGCCGGGGAAGGGCTGCCGCCAGACCAGTTCATCCGGCAGGCCGAGCAGCGAGCCGATGGCGCGCACCTCGTCTTTAAAAAGGAAGCGCAGGGGCTCTACCAGCTTGAGCGCCATTTTTTCCGGCAGGCCGCCCACATTGTGGTGGCTCTTGATCTTGTGCGCGGCCGAGCGTTCCGGCGCGCGCGATTCGATCACATCCGGGTAAATGGTGCCCTGCGCGAGAAAATCCACTTTGCCCAATTTCTTGGCCTGCTCCTCGAACACCTCTGATGAAGGTTTTGCCGATGGCGCGGCGCTTCTGCTCGGGGTCGGTGACGCCGCGCAGCGCGCCCAGGAATTCAGAAACCGCGTCCACGGTGTGGAAGGCGTCGCCGATCTGTGCGCGCATGGCAGCCGAAACGCTCTCGCGCTCGCCGCTGCGCAGCAGGCCGTTATCCACAAAGACCGAGACCAGCTGGCTGCCGATGGCTTTATAGACCAGGGCGGCCATGACGCTGGAATCCACGCCGCCGCTGACGGCCGCGAGCACTCTGCCCGCGCCGACCTGCGCCTGGATGGCGGCAACGGAATCGCTGATGATGTTGGCGGGCGTCCATTCGGGTTTTGCCTGAACAGATCTTGAGCGCGAAATTCTCCAGGATGCTGCGCCCGATGGGGGTGTGATGCACTTCCGGGTGGAACTGCAGGCCGTAAGATGCGGCGGCTTTCATCGGCGATCACTGCGACAGGGGCTGCCCGGGCTGGTGCCCAGCACCGAAAATCCTTCCGGCAGGCCTTCGATGCGGTCGCCGTGCGACATCCACACGCGGTGCGAGCCGGCAGGCACCAGCGCGTTGGGCTGTGATATTTCAACCGTGTGTCGCCGTATTCGCGCTCGCTGCCGGCGGAAACGCGCCCGCCCAGGGAATGCGCGATGCAGCTGCATGCCGTAGCAGATGCCCAGGATGGGCAGGGCTGAAGCAAGGACGTAATCAGGCAGGGTGGGGGCGTTGGCTTCATAAACGGAGGCCGGCCCGCCGGAGAGGATGAAGCCTTTGGGCTGCAGCGCCATGACCTGCGCCGCGGGGGTCTGCCAGTTGAAGATCTCGCAGAAGACCTGGGCTTCGCGCAGGCGGCGGGCGATGAGCTGGGTGTATTGGGAGCCGAAATCGAGGATGATGATGGAATCGCGCATTGGCCAATTATGGCATTACATCTTCCAGGGCGCAAGGGGAAAGCGGAACCACAGATGAACACAGATATGATCTTGATGAACACAGATTTTTAAATAATCTTGTCAATGTCAGGCATTGTGTAACCCTGCTCGAAGCATTGCGTGATGAAGCATGACCTGCCTCTTTGCAAAGTACGGATTGCCACGTCGCTGCGCTACTCGCAATGACGAATAGAAGCGATCCTCTTATCGCCAGATCATTGCCGAGCGAATGCGAGGAATCTTCATTGCCTGTAATTTGACGATAATGTGAGCACTGCAGGTCATAATATCGAGTCAAGGCTGCGCATCCTATTGAAATCGATCGCTCTACTCGAGAGAATACGTTCGCGTAATTGAATACAATTTTGCTCAAAAATGCTCTATAATTTTTGTACGATGAAAAAACACATAAAAATGATCATGGCTGCTGCGATCGCGGCGGCATTTATCTTGTCCGCCTGCGGCACCCCAGCCCCGCAGGCGACCCCATCCCCTGAAGCGCCTGCCGCTGCAAGCACCCCGCAGGCCACGGCGGTTGAGCCGACCGCGGAACTGCCTTCCGGCATTCCGGATTGCGACCTGCCGCTGCCGGGGCCTGAAGACTGGCCGGTGTATATCTGCGATACCTTTAATGGGACGCATGAAACCTTTCCGGCTGAGAACCAGGATAACGCCTACGCGCGCTACAACGCGCGGGTCACCGACGGCCAATTTTACGAGGTGGATTACACCGCCAAGGGTTTTGCCCAATTCCAGCGCACCACCCTGACCTGGTTTGACATCGCCAAAGCGCAGGATTTCGCGCTTTCGATCACGGGCAAGATGGACAGCACCTTCAAGGATGTCAGCTGGGGCATCGGTTTCCGCGGCAGTGAGGAAAAGGAAAGTTTCTTCCTGTTCTCGATCTATAATGACGGCACTTACGCGTTCGAGATCTTTGAGAACGGCGGCTGGATCTCGCTCATCTCAAGGCGGCATTTCAACGGCATCCTGGCGGGTGAGGATAACACGCTGACCGTGACGGTTGAGGGCAGAAGCTTTAAATTCCTGATCAACAACCAGCCGGTGGAAGGCTTTGACGGCGGACTGCTGGACGGCATGGAGGTATTTCTGGTCGTCAGCGCCAAAGAAGGCGCCAGCGCGGTGTTTTCCTTTGATAACCTGGTGATGCAGATCTGATGATCTGAAAGGTCTTATTCAAGCTGCTTTAATTATCCTGATCAAGCTTATTTATGATTGCGTGCTTGCTGTCAACTTTTATGCAAGCAAGTCTCGCACCAGCAGAGTACCGCCCACAGCGGTGACCACCAGGGCGATATCCGCAGCGATCAATAAGCCAGTCACGATCGTGTCCCAGGTGCCGTCAGGCTCGATCCGGCCGGATGCCAGCCCGCTCACCTGCGCCAGAACCAGGCCGAGCACCATCAGGACGACAGCAGCGGCAAAACCCCAGCTGATGTGCTTTAAGCGCAGCTTGCTGCGAATAGCCGCCCAGATGAGCAGCCCGCTGCCCAGCAGCACCAGCGGAAAGATTTCAAAAGGCATCAGATAATCCAGCATGAATTTGCCGCTGCCGCGAAATTACCTGAGCGCAAATATGACCGGCGCCACCAGCGGCAGCCAGAGGAGTACGCATCCGATGATGGCCAGTCTCTTGGTAAATATCATTATGTTTTTCCATAGCTGCTCTCCCTTTGATCGATACATTGTATTTGCACAAAGCTATGCTGTCAGAACTAATGCCTACCTTAATTATAGGATCTAATTATAGATAGCTTTCGAACCATGGCTCCGCTTGATCTACCATGCCTGAACTTGCAAGCGCATCCCCCATCAATACCCCCACCCACAGGCCTTCTTTTCAACAATCCCCACATCTGGCGCTTGACAGGCTTAGAAATCTTGTTCTATAATAGAACAAAATTACTAAATGGAGGATGCCATGAACCTGACCATGACCCAAAAAGTGAACCGTTTTTCGAGCAAGCTTCTGGATAGCCTGCGCGAGAACCCTGCCGGCGTATCGATGGCCATCATCATCGCTGCCCTGGCGGCTTTTGAGGTTTTTAATTTCAGCACCACCGACTTTGCCCTGCGCGGCATGTTCGGCAGCCAGTCGGCCGCCGGAGTGAGCTGGTCCACCATCCTGGCGCTGGCCTTCTGCGGCATGGATTTTGCGGGCATCGCCCGCCTGCTGGCGCCGCGCGATGCTGAGTCCGACTCGCGCGACAGCTGGTTTCTGCTGGGCGCCTGGGTGCTGGCCGCCGCGATGAACGCCGGGCTCACCTGGTGGGGCATCAGTCTCGCGGTCTACAACCAGCCCGTGGAAACCGCCCTCATCCTCGACCCGATGACCTTTGTCACCGCGGTGCCGGTGCTGGTGGCGCTGATGGTGTGGGTGATCCGCATCCTGATCATCGGAACGCTGGTCTCTTCCATGAACAAGGTCCTTTACAGCAAGCAGCCCCGCAAAGGAACCGGTCAAACAGCAGCCCTTCGGTTTCCGCCCCGGCACGCAGCCCGTTCCCGCCGGATACCGGCCGATCCCCAACCAGGCGCGGGCGCAGCAGGAAGCGGATTACCGCTAACCGCCAGAATATTTGATAATGCAAAACCAGCCGGCTGAAACGGCTGGTTTTTTTATGGGTGTTATCCTTCGAATACCGCTATAATGGCGGAATGCTCAATGATATTCAGCAACCGCCCTTCCTGGTGGATAACCCGGATGCGTTCCAGAAAATGCTCGGCGACTTTAAAAAGATCCGCCGCCTGGCTGTGGATACGGAATCCAACAGCCTGCATGCGTATTCCGAACAGGTATGCCTGATCCAGTTTTCCACGGATAAGGCGGATTATCTGGTGGACACCTTGGCGGGCATCGATATCAGCGGATTGAAAAAGGTCTTTGCCGATCCAAAGGTCGAAAAGATCTTCCACGCGGCGGAATATGACATCCTGTGCCTGAAGCGCGATTACGGCTTTGAATTTGCCAACCTGTTTGACACCATGCAGGCAGCCCGCATCCTCGGCATTGAAAAGATCGGGCTGGGCAACCTGCTGATGGACCTTTACGGCATTGACCATCCCAAGGGGCTGCAGAAATCGGATTGGGCCAGGCGCCCGATGACGCCTGAAATGTGCCTGTACGGCCGCATGGATACCCATTACCTGGCGCGCCTGCGCGAAACCCTGGCCGCGCAGCTGAAAGAAAAGGCCCTGCTTGAGCTGGCACGTGAAGATTTTGAGCGGCTCTGCCAGGTTGAACCCAACCATAAGAACAGCGCCCTTTATACCCAGGTCAGCGGTTATCACAAGCTTGAACCGCAGACCTTAAGGGTCCTGGATGAGCTCTGCCGCTTCCGGGATGACCTGGCGAGAAAGATGGACCGCCCGCATTTTAAGGTCATGGGCAGCAGCGATTCTGCTGGCTGTGGCGCTGGCCCAGCCGCGGACGATGGCTGAATTAAAAAAAGTGGAGGATATTCCGCCAAAGATCCTGGAGCGTTATGGCGAAGGCTTCTTAAGCGCGGTAAAGCGCGGCCTGTCCCTGCCGCCCATCGTCCTGGAAAAGCACAAGCGCCCCCCGCAGGAATATGTCAACCGGCTGCAGGCGCTGCAGGACTGGCGCAAGGAAGCCGCCGAAAAAATAAAGGTACAATCAGATATCATTCTGCCGCGCGACATTCTGGAACAGATCGCGGCAGCCCGCCCGGGAAATTCAGCAGAACTGAAAGTGCTGATGCAAAGACGTTCCCTGGCGATATAAACAGTACAGCAGCGAGATCTTGAAGGTCATCGCGAAAGGAAAGCCGTCATGAAGATCCATTTTTACGGAGCGGCGCGCACGGTCACCGGCTCGCAGCACCTGATCGAGGTCAATGGCAAACGCCTGCTGCTTGAATGCGGCATCTTTCAGGGCAAGCGCAGCGAATTTTACAGCCGCAATGCCAATTTTGCTTTTGATCCCAAAGAGGTGGATGCGGTCATCCTTTCGCACGCGCATATCGACCATTCCGGCAACCTCCCCAACCTGGTCAAACAGGGCTACAGGAATCCCATTTATGCCACACCGCCCACCGCCGATCTGGCCGCCATCATGCTGCGCGATTCCGGGCATATTTATGAAGAGGACGCGGAGTATCTGAACAAGAAGAAACGCAAACACGGCGAACCCATGATCGAGCCGCTTTACACCAAGGCGGACGCGGAAGAGGTTGTGCCGCTTGTTCGTTGAAAAAGGCTATGACCAGCCCTTCGAGCCGGTCAGCGGCGTTACCGCAAAATTTGTGGACGCCGGGCATATCCTCGGCTCGGCGGCTGTTGTGCTGGATATCGATGAGCGCGGCAAAAAGACCCGCGTCTGGTTTTCAGGGGATATCGGCCGTTTCAAGCTGCCCCTGCTGCGCGACCCTGTTCTGCCGGAGCATCCCGATTATGTGCTGATGGAATGCACCTATGGCGACAAGACGCACCGCGATCCCGAAGATGCCTATGTTGAATTCCGGGATGTGGTCAAGCGGACGGTTAAGCGCGGCGGCAAGGTGATCGTGCCGGCTTTTGCAGTCGGGCGGACGCAGGAGCTGGTGTACAACCTCAACCGCATGATCAGCGAGGGTGAACTGCCGCGCATCCCGGTGTTCGTTGACAGCCCCCTGGCGACCAATGCCACCGATATTTTCCGCAAATTCCCGGATTATTTTGACGCGGAGGCACATCAGTTCGTGCAGGACGGGAACCACCCCGCGCTTGAACTTCCCGGGTCTCACGTATACGCGCTCGGTGGAGGAATCCAAGGCCATCAACCGCAGGGATGAACCCATGGTCATCATTTCTGCGTCGGGCATGTGCGAGGCGGGGCGCATTCTGCATCACCTGGCGCATAATATTGAAGATCCGCGCAACACGATCTGCATTGTCTCCTGGCAGGCGCCCAACACGCTCGGCCGCCGCCTGGCAGAAAGGCAGCCCAAGGCGCGCATTTATGGCGAGGAATATGACGTGCGCGCTGAGATTGCCACCATCGGCGGGCTTTCCGCTCACGGCGGGCAGGATATGCTGCTGCAGTACGCGCAGGCAGCCAGCCACAATGGCTTGAAGCAGATCTACCTGATCCACGGCGAAGAAGCGCCCGCGGCGATCCTGATGGATAAGATGCACGAACAGGGCATCACTGCGGTGCGTTATCCTGAGCGGGGCACGCTGGTTGAAATTGTAAAGAATTCAGATCTAAATTTAACGGATCGGGACTAGACATCCGGTCCGTTTTTCTTTCGCAACCAAACGTCTGAACAATCGTATAACTAATTAACAAATTCAATTATCTGTGAGGTATTCATGAAAAACCGACTGTATCGCAGTGAGACCAACCGCACCATCGCCGGTGTTTGCGGCGGCCTGGGTGAATTCCTTGGCATCGATCCGCTGATCATCCGCATTTTCTTTATCATCTGGACCATCCTGGGTGAGGCTTCCGTTCTGGTGTATTTCATCCTGTGGGTGGTCATCCCCAATAAAAGCGTTTCTGATGGGGGCGAGACCTTCAAGACCGATGAGCTTGGCTCGCGCATCAACCAGATGGGGCGTGAATTGGGCGAGGTTGCGCGCCAGCCCAGCCAGGAACTGATCACCTACGCGGGTGTCGGCCTGATCGGCTGGGGTGTTTATTTCCTTCTGCGCAATTTCGGTTTCCCGTGGCTCAACTGGAATTTTTCCTTTTACCTCTGGCCGGCGCTGCTGATCATCGCGGGAGCGTTTGTCCTGATCCGCGCCACCTCGCGCAAGCAGTAAAAAAGACCCTTCCAACCGGATGAGGGGGGCATCCAGCTGAAAGGGCGTACTTATCATAACATGTAGTGACAATTATTTCAATAGTTTTAATGCAAAAGTTTCCGAGAAATTTCTAATAAAACGGGAACTTTTTATTAATAAAAGCGTCTGTAAAATGAACAAAACAGCTATGGAGGTTGTGATGAAAAGTAATAAATTAATGATCGGTGTTTCACTTGTTGTGCTGGCAGCTTTGGTTGCCTGCAATACCGCAGTCGATGCCGGCGGCGGAAATCCGAACCTGGCACCGCAATCGCCCGCCGCGCAGGCCCCTGCCCAGCAGGCAGCTGATTCCGCAGATCTCGGTGGTCGGTTCCGGGCTGGTCTATGTGACCCCGGATATCGCTTACATCAATGTCGGCGTCCGCTCGCAGGCGGATACCGTTGCTGAAGCGCTGGAGCTCAATAATGCCCAGGCAACAGCCATCAAGGATACCATTGGTGGCCCAGGGTGTGGATGAAAAAGATATCCAGACATCCAGCTTCAATGTGTATCCGCAGTCGGATTATGATTTTCAGGGCGCTGATCACCCGCACGTATTTCTCGGTTGAGAATAATGTGTACGTGACCGTCCGCAAGCTGGAAAGCCTTGGAGTGGTGCTGGACGCGGTTGCCAAGAGCGGCGCGAACAATATCTACGGCATCACTTTTGATGTGCAGGATAAGACCGCAGCGCAGTCCACTGCCCGCACCATGGCGGTTGAATCAGCCCGCAAGCAGGCCCAGGAACTGGCTGTGGCGGCTGGCGTGGAACTTGGCGATATCCTTTCGATCAGCTCCTTTGCAAGCTATGCCCAGCCCTATTATGGCATGGGCATGGGCGGCGGTGGCGGTGAGGCGGCATATTCACAGGCCGTTCCGATCGCCGCAGGCCAGATGCAGGTCAATGCAGAAGTGACCATGGTCTTCAGGATCAAATAATCTTAAATAAAGTAAAGAAAATGTCACTCTGAGCGAAGCGAAGAGTCTCTCTTTTCAAGCAGAGATAATTCGCTTCGTTCTTTTAATCGAAAGTATCTGCCAGAATACAACATGTCACTCTGCTCGATAAGCAGCTCTTCGTGTGACCAGATCCCAGCCCATATAGTCTGTCATCCTGAGGCTGAAAGCCGAAGGATCTGTCAATTTAGATGCTTCGCTGTGCTCAGCATGACAGCCAATAACAAAGGGCAGGCTTCACACTCGCTGCGTTAACAGTAACACTCATCAGTCATTCCGACCAGAGTGCATCCCATCTTATCCTGTCATTCTGACCGAAGCGCAGCGGAGGTGAAGAATCTGCTTTCAAACAAGATATAAAAATAATTCAATTCGAGAACAGTATTATGTTTCTGATGCTTAAGTAATTCGATTTAAAGAAAGAACGCCCTGATCAGGTAAAAACTGATCACGCCCGCCCACAGCCAGGTGTCAATGCGGTCCAAAACACCGCCGTGGCCCGGGATGAGGTCGCTGGTGCTCTTCAGATTGAACTGCCGCTTGAGCAGGCTTTTCCCCAAGTCTCCCAGCGGGCAGAAGATCCCCACGACCAACCCGACCATCAATCCGGTCATCCCGCTGATATGCGGAACCGAAAGATGCGCAATCGCGCCAACCGCATATCCGGTTACCGCCGCGGTGAGCACGCCGCCCAGATAGCCTTCAACGGTCTTGCCGGGGCTCAGCGCCGGCGCCATCTTGTGCCTGCCGATCGCGCTGCCGACCAGGAACGCGCCGATATCGCTGATGCCTGCCGGGGCTATCGCCATCAGCAGCCAGTAAAACCCGTCCGGCAGGAAGCGCAGCCGCACGATGTAAGACCCCAAGAAGGCAATGAAAGGACGGCTGAAAGGCTCACTGCCAGGTCGATCCCGGCGGTCTGCGGGTGGCTGGAAAAGGTCAGGATATGCCAGGCGATCACCGCCAGGATAAAGAGGCCGACTGCCAGCAGAACGAATTCAGGAGTTTTCAAATTGGCCGGCGAGCGCGGTGAAGAAAGTGCCGGCAATGACCAGATAGGCATGGCGGGGAAATAGCCGCCCTTTCTGAACATGCTGGCGTATTCCCAGGCGGCAATGGAAAGGATGAGGGCGACGCCGATGGTGTAGATCCACCCGCCTGCGAGCACCAGCAGGAAACCAAAGATAATGATCACCGCTGCGCTGGCTGCTCTTTTAGCCAGCATATTTATCTTCTTCTTCCTTGACAGTCCTGCCGCCGAACCTGCGGCTGCGGCTGCCGAAATCCAGGATGGCTTTGCGCAGTTCTTCCTTGTCAAAATCCGGCCAGAGGGTTTCGGTGAAATACCATTCGGAATAGGCGCTTTGCCAGGTGAGGAAATTGGAAACGCGCTGTTCGCCGGAAGTGCGGATCACCAGGTCGGGGTCGGGCATGCCGGCTGTGAAAAGATTCTCGGCGATGGTCGTTTCGGTCACCGCTTCAGGGCTGATGCCCTTTTGCATGATCCTCTGTACAGCGTGAACAATCTCATCCCTGCCGCCGTAGTTCCAGGCGACATTCAGGATCAGCCGGTCATTATTTTTGGTCAGCTCAACCGCGTTGATGATCCCCTTCCGCAGTGCAGTCGTCCAGTTTTTCAAGGCGGCCGATGTGGTTGATGCGCACGCCCTGCTTGTTGAGTTCCCCCACTTCTTTTTTCAGCGCTTCCGCCATGATCTGCATCAGCCCGAAGACCTCGTCCCTGCGGGCGCTTCCAGTTCTCGGTGGAAAAGGCGTAGATGGTCAGATACTTGATGCCGAATTCCACGCAGGCGGTGATCACGCGCCGCAGGTTTTCGGTGCCTTCGCGGTGGCCGGCCATGCGCGGCAGGTGGCGGGCAGCTGCCCAGCGCCCGTTGCCGTCCATGATGATGGCAACATGCGCGGGCAGCGCTTTGAATTGGGTGCTTTCAGGTTGTTCTGCCATGCGGATCAGACTTCCATGATCTCCATTTCTTTATTCTTGCCCACCTCGCCGATCTCTTCAATATACTTGTCGGTCATTTTCTGAACATCTTCCTCGCCGCTTGCGAGGTCGTCTTTCGAGATCATCTTCTCTTCCTCAAAATCGCGCATGTCCTTATTGATATCCCGGCGGATGTTGCGCACCGCGATGCGCGCTTCTTCCAGCCGGTTGTGGACCGATCTGATCAGGTCGTGCCGGCGCTCTTCATTGAGCGGGGGCAGGTTCAGGCGGATGACTTTGCCGTCATTCATGGGGGTCAACCCCAGATCGGATGCCAGGATGGCTTTTTCAATATCCTTGATCGATGCCTGGTCAAAGGGCTTGATCATCAGTTGGCGGGGTTCGGGCACGCTGATGGTGGCAAGCTGGATCAGCGGGACCGGCGAGCCGTAATACTCAACCGACATCCTTTCGACCAGCGATGGGTTGGCGCGCCCGGTGCGGATGACCGAAAGGTCATCGTGCAGCGATTGGATCGCGCTTTTCATCCTTTTTTCAGCGTCCTGGGTCAATTCTTTAATCATCTTGGCCTCCTGGGTGATGATCGGTCTGATTTACCGATTAAGCATACCTTAAATAGCCCAAAAATTCCAACATATCAATTGTTTTTTTGTGAAAAAAACTAATGAATTATGGGTTGGCACTTTATCAATCCCGCATTCTTGGACTATTTCAAGATCTTAACGCCATCTTAATCTGAGTTGAGATATAAGCATCGTTGGGAATAAAGGAAAAAAATGCCAGACCTGATTTCAATTCTTGTAATTTTGATTTTTTTCGCCAGTTGTATCGGCATGATTAATCTAATTGAAAAGTTAAGGGAATGACCAGATGAATACTTTATATTTGGTCGCGGGAATAATCGCTCTCATTTTATTGGTCTATTTATTTATTGCACTTTTGCAGCCCGAGAGGTTTTAATGATGCTTTATGGTTGGATTTATTACCTGTTTTTTTTCACTATTCTTGTATTGCTGGTTAAGCCTCTTGGCAATTACATGGCAAAGGTATTCCAGGGGGAAACCACTTTCCTTTCACGCTGGGTAACTCCATTGGAAAAGGACTTTTTATCGAGTTATAAAAATTGACCCTTCTGATGAAATGGATTGGAAAATTTATACCAGGGCTGTGCTCTGCTTCAATTTTTTTGGAATAATTTTTCTTTACCTGCTGTTGCGTTTTCAGGGATTGCTGCCATTAAATCCACAGTCAATGCCGGCGGTACCGCCATTCCTGGCAATGAACACCGCGGTTAGCTTTGTCACCAACACCAACTGGCAAAACTATGGGGGAGAGACGACATTAAGCTATCTTACCCAAATGCTGGGTATGACCGTACAAAACTTTCTTTCGGCAGGTACTGGCATAGCCATTCTTGTTGCATTCATTCGCGGGTTGACTCGCCATAATACCAAACATGCTGGGAAATTTTTGGGTTGATCTTACTCGAAGTGTTTTATACATCCTTCTTCCCCTTTCATTTATCTTTAGCCTCATCCTTGTGTCGCAGGGGGTTGTACAGACTTTGTCCGATTCAATCACGACTAACCTGATTCAACCCTATATATATGAAGGAAGAACCATCTCTCAACAAGTGATTTCTGTTGGACCGGCCGCATCACAAATAGCGATCAAACACCTGGGTACTAATGGCGGGGGGTTTTTCAACGCCAACGCAGCCCATCCCTTTGAAAATCCATCAGCCCTGACAAGTTTTCTTTTATTGCTGGCCGAGACCTGTATTCCAGCTGCCCTGACTTACACATTTGGGAAAATGACGGGTGATACCCGCCAGGGGTGGGCTATCTTGATCGCGATGTTGGTGATTGTTATGATTTTTAGCGGGATTGCCTTTGTTGCAGAGGCAAGCCCTAATCCTCAATTTGCTATGCTGGGGATAGACCAAAACCCCGGAGATTTTCAGTCTGGCGGCAATATGGAAGGCAAGGAAGTTCGGAACGGAATAGCGTCATCGGCTTTATTTGCCACGTTGACAACAGCCACATCCACGGGGGCAGTTATCAGCATGCACGATTCTTTTTCTCCCATGGGTGGAATGGTATTGCTTTTAATGATGCAATTAAGTGAAGTGGCATTAGGCGGTGTTGGGTCAGGGTTGTATGGAATGTTAATTTTTGTAATCGTTGCAGTTTTTGTTGCCGGTTTGATGGTTGGCCGCACACCGGAATACCTTGGCAAAAAGATTGAACCTTTTGAAATGAAGATGGCGTCAATAATAATCCTCATCATGCCAATGATCGTATTATTTTTCACTGCCCTCGCTGTATCTCTGCCGGTTGGAACAAGCTCAACCTCTAATCCTGGAGCCCATGGCTTCAGCCAGATTCTATATGCTTTCACTTCGCAGGGGAATAACAATGGCAGCGCATTCGCGGGATTATCCGGCAACACCCCTTTTTATAACCTGACGGGCGCCATCGCCATGCTGATGGGCCGCTACTGGCTGGCCATCCCCACCCTGGCGCTGGCAGGATCTCTTGCTAACAAAAAGAAAGTACCTTCCGGGGCAGGCACGCTCTCAACGACTTCGCCGCTCTTTATTTCCTGGCTGATTGCAGTGGTATTAATTGTTGGCGCTTTAAATTTTATCCCTGCCCTGGCATTGGGACCCATTGTTGAACATTTAATTCTTTTTGGCTTATGAATATGAATACTTTACAAAGAAAACAAGAAAACCCGCACATAACGCTTTATAAACAGGCGATCATTGATGCCTTTTTAAAGTTGAATCCAGGGCGGATGATCCGAAATCCGGTCATGTTTGTAGTGGAAATTGGAAGCATATTAACTTCCTGCTTATGGGTACAGGCATTAACGGGACAAGGTGAGGCTTCACCATTCTTTATCGGCACAGTTGCATTATGGTTGTGGATCACCGTTCTTTTTGCCAATTTTTCGGAAGCTCTGGCAGAGGGGCGGGGTAAAGCACAGGCAGCTGCCTTACGGAAAACGCGAAAAGAGACTCCCGCAAAAAAACTGACGAAGCTAATTAATAAAGGCACTCAACCAATAAATTACGAGAGTGTTCCTTCCACATCACTCAAACAGGGAGATATGTTTGTTGTTCAAGCTGGCGATATCATCCCGGCTGATGGCGATATCCTTGATGGGATCGCTTCTGTAGATGAATCTGCCATCACCGGTGAATCAGCGCCAGTCATCCGGGAATCAGGCGGCGACCGAAGCGCTGTTACTGGCGGGACGCGGATATTATCCGATTGGCTGGTGGTGAAGGTCAGCGCTAATGTCGGGGAGGGGTTTTTAGATCGAATGATTGACCTGGTGGAAGGCGCCAAGCGGCAAAAAACACCCAATGAAATTGCCCTGAATATCCTGCTGGCGGCTTTCACAATTATCTTCCTGGGAGTCTGTATTACGATTCTGCCATTTTCAATTTACAGTGCAAATGCGGCCAACCAGGGATCTCCAGTGACCATCACCGTTCTGGTGGCTTTATTAATTTGCCTCATCCCAACAACGATCGGGGGCTTACTCTCGGCTATCGGAATTGCAGGCATGGACCGATTGATCCAGCATAATGTGATCGCATTATCCGGGAGGGCTGTTGAAGCCGCCGGTGATGTGGATGTTCTGTTACTGGATAAAACCGGCACAATCACTCTTGGAAACCGTCAGGCGGTTGAATTTATTCCCGTGGGAGCCACACATATCAGGGATCTGGCTGCGGCCGCCCAATTATCTTCTCTCGCTGATGAGACCCCTGAAGGGCGTTCAATTGTCATTCTTGCCAAAGAGAAATATGGATTAAGGGAACAGACACTGGGAAAAAGCAAACTGGCGCCGCATGGCATGCGGTTTATCCCTTTTACCGCTCAAACTCGCATGAGTGGAATTGATTATGATGGGATCAGCATCCGCAAAGGTGCGTCGCAATCAATCCTGGATAAAATTCGCGATTCTGGCAATAAGGTTCCAGAGGAACTTGAGAATATGATTGAAAACATCTCGCAAAATGGAGGTACTCCTCTTGTTGTAATGCGTAATAATTCGGCATTGGGCATCATTCACCTGAAAGATATCGTAAAAGGAGGTTTGAAAGAACGATTTTCCCACTTAAGGCGAATGGGGATCAAGACAATCATGATCACAGGTGATAATCCCTTAACTGCGGCTGCCATTGCTGCCGAAGCAGGGGTGGATGATTTCCTGGCACAGGCAACTCCTGAGAAAAAATTAAATTTGATTCGGGAATATCAGACTGGAGGAAGGTTGGTAGCTATGACAGGCGATGGAACGAATGATGCGCCAGCTTTAGCCCAGGCAGATGTGGCTGTTGCCATGAACACAGGAACTCAACCGGCGAGGGAAGCTGCCAATATGGTCGATTTGGACAGCAACCCAACCAAATTGATTGATATTGTAGAAATCGGAAAACAACTATTGATGAC
The DNA here is from genome assembly GCA_963751635.1 of uncultured Chloroflexia bacterium. GTDB lineage: Bacteria > Chloroflexota > Anaerolineae > Anaerolineales > Anaerolineaceae > Pelolinea. Next base: position 137,539 of record CAVVVE010000005.1, on the reverse strand, counting down.
GAGAGGGGCTTTGACCACATTCAGCATTGCCAATGATGTTTCCAAATATTTCGCAATAATTCCCGCGTCCTTTGCCAGCATTTACCCCCAATTGGGGGTATTGAACATCATGCGATTGGCCACTCCCCAAAGCGCTATACTTTCCGCCATCATATTCAATGCCATTATCATTATCTTATTAATTCCATTAGCCCTTAAAGGAGTACGCTACAAGGCCGTTGGAGCTTCCCAGTCCTTTCGAGATAATTTAATGATTTATGGAATTGGGGGATTAATAGCCCCATTTATCGGCATTAAACTAATTGATGAGATTCTGATGCTTTTTCATATGAGTTTAAAAAGGCTTGAAATGATTAAATTGATTAAGATATCAGTCCTTTTGCTTTTTTCCTTTACGATCCTGACAGGTTTAATTTACCCTTTAATAATCACCGGTTTTGCCCAATTGTTATTTCCAAATCAGGCTAACGGAAGTGTGATCATGAAGAATTCCGATGTGGTTGGTTCTGCCTTAATCGGCCAGTATTTTGACCAACCACAGTATTTTTGGGGGCGCCTGTCTGAAACAGGGGAGCAGCCTTACAATGCTTCTGCATCCAGCGGTTCGAATTTGAGTTCAACAAATCCTGTTCTGGTGAACAATGCCAAAAACAGAATACAGGAATTAAAAAAAGTTGATGCCAATAATTCTCTGCCAATCCCGATTGATTTGGTTTCTTCTTCAGCCAGCGGATTGGACCCTGATATCAGTGTGGCAGCTGCCCTTTACCAGGCGGAAAGAGTCAGCCGGATTCGTAGGCTTCCTGTTGGTCAAGTATTTGAATTGATAAAAGTCCATACAAAAAACCGCCTTTTTGGATTTTTTGGCGAGCCGCGTGTGAATGTGCTTGAATTGAATTTGGCATTAGATGAACTACAATAAAAAATGATGGATAAATTAAAACGACCAGATCCCGATAAGCTTCTGGCTGAAATAAAAAAAGAAGAAAATCTTGAAAAACGTGGCAGGTTAAAAATTTTTCTTGGGTATGTGGCAGGGGTGGGAAAGACATATGCCATGCTGGAAGCGGCTCATCAGCGATTGAAAGAAGGGGTGGACGTTGCAGCCGCTTTTGTTGAAACTCACGGCAGATCGGACACTGAGGCGATGTTGGAGGGTCTTGAGGTAATTCCACGAAGACAGATCACTTATCACAATGTATTGATCAGTGAAATGGATATAAACGCTGTATTAAGGCGGCATCCGCAGCTCGCCCTTGTAGATGAATTGGCCCATACAAATGCGCATGGGTGCCGGCACCCCAAGCGCTATCAGGATGTGATTGAATTACTGGATGCGGGGATTGATGTTTACACAACTGTCAATATCCAGCATTTGGAAAGCCTGAAGGATGTGATTCAACGGATAACGGGAGTAACCGTTCGAGAGTCGATCCCCGATAGCCTGGTCGATAGAGCCTATGAAATAGAATTGGTGGACCTGCCTGCCGATGAAGTTTTGAAACGGTTGCGGGATGGGAAAGTATATATTCCTGAAAGTGCCGCCCAGGCCCTTGAGAAGTTTTTCCGCAAAGGCAATCTGACCGCACTGCGCGAGCTGACCATGCGTAAAGCCGCGCACAGGGTTGAAGATCAGATGCTTAATTACATGCAGGCAGAGAATATTCGCGGGCCATGGGCAGCTGGAGAACATATTTTGGTATGTATTAGTTACCACCCGATCGCGGAACGATTGATTCGGGCCGGTAAACGATTGGCGGATGATCTGAATGCAAAATGGTCGGTCATCCATGTTGAGATACCGCAAAGTTTTCATAAAAAACAAGATCAGCTTGGGCAGTTACAGCAAAATTTAAGACTTGCGGAAAACTTGGGGGCCAGCATTTTTGAAGTTCCTGCCATGTCTGTAGCGGAAGGTATCCTTGATTTTGCGCACAGCCACAATATCACCAAGATCCTGGTTGGAAAAGCCATCCAAAATCGCCTGAATGAATTTCTTCGCAATTCTGAGGCGGATAAGATTATCAGCAGCAGCGGCTCAATTGACGTGTATGTTGTCAATGAAGAGACAGGTACGCCTAAAAGAATTACTTCCTCGGCTTTGATCCCCCACCATCCCTGGAACCGTTACCTGCTTGGCGCAGGGTTGGTATTTCTGGCAACCCTGATCGGATTACCCTTGCATGGTGCCCTTGATCCGACTAATTTGGTCATGCTTTATCTGGCTGCAGTTGTTCTGGCAGCAACTTTTTTAGGCAGAGGGCCTTCAATTCTTGCATCAATTCTCAGCGTTCTGGCATTTGACTTTTTTATGGTGCAGCCCGAATTAAGTTTTTCTGTATATGATACACAGTATCTGATCACTTTCATTGGTTTGCTTTTGGTTGGCTTGATCATCAGCAATTCGGCTGCGTTGTTGCGTGACCAGGTAGACACCTTAAAGAACCGGGACCAGCACCAACAAGCAATCAATGACATCAGCCGTGAATTGACCAGCGCCTTTGGCTTGGAAAATGTTTTGGATATTGTGATCAAGAACATCCAAAAAGCATTTGCCCGGAATATTATTGTTTTCCTGCCCCAGGAAAATAAATTAATCAAACGCGCATCCTCACCCAATTTCTCTTTAAGTGATAATGACCTGGCGATTGCGGAATGGTCGTTCATTAATTCCAAACCAGCCGGAAGTGAAACGGATACACTTCCCGCATCGTTAACGCGCTTTCAGCCCCTGATTACTTCGCGGGGGATTATAGGGATCCTGGGCATATCATCAGATCCATCTCAAAAGCCATTAACTTTCAATGAAAGAACTTTGCTTGAAGGGTTTGCCAATCTTTCTGCTTTGGCCATCGAAAGGGCATTGTTTGTCGAAGCAGCCTCTCAAAACGAAATGATGAAACGATCAGAAAAGCTTCAATCAGCCTTGTTGAACTCCATATCGCATGAATTACGTACTCCCTTGGCCACGATCACGGGAGTGTTAAGCAGTTTGCTTGAATCAGCAAAAACTAAAAATAAATTAAAGAAAATTAATGAAGCGGCTAAACTTGAATTAATTGAATCAGCCATAAACCAGGCTGGCGAGCTAAATCGTATTGTTGAAAACCTTTTAGATATGACCCGGATTGAAGCAGGAAAAATAAAACTGAATCGCAGCCCCGAGGATATTTCTGACTTGATCGGCACCATTCTTAATCAGATTTCGGGCAGGCTTGGCGGCCACCCAGTGAATTTGAAAATAATGAAGGACTTGCCATTGATCCCCCTGGACACCTCATTGATTGCAACTGTCCTGGCGAATATATTTGATAATGCAGGCAAATTCTCAAAAAAAGGGAAACCGATAACCGTCACCGCGGAAAAAGAAGGAAACTTTGTCGTGATTTCAGTTCAAGACCATGGAATAGGAATTTCCAAGGCAGATCTAAAGAAAATATTTGATAAGTTTTACCGTGTCCAGAACAAGGTGTTAATGCCAGGGACGGGTTTGGGGTTGTCTATCTGCAAAGGGATCATCGAAGCTCATGGCGGCCAGATTTGGGCAGAGAGCAATCTGGGCAAAGGAACAACAATAAAGTTCACCCTGCCATTATGAAATTGAATGTTTGAAAAATGGAAAACCATAAACCAACTATTTTGGTGGTGGATGATGAGCCGGAAATAAGGCGCTTTCTGAGAGTGTCGCTTAAAGCCAACCAATATGAAGTATATGAAGCAGCAACCGGGCTTGATGCATTAATATCCATTCGAAAGATAAAGCCGGATCTGATGATTCTGGATTTGGGATTGCCGGATATTGACGGGGTGGAGGTCGCGCGAAGAACGAGGTTGATCAGCCAACTGCCCATTATTATCTTATCTGTGAGAGATCAGGGAGATCGATAAGATTCAGGCGCTGGATACCGGCGCGGATGATTACCTGACCAAGCCGTTTGGAGTCGGCGAATTACTGGCAAGGATCCGGGCGGTAATGCGCCATACCTCGAAATATGGAGAGGATAGTATCTATTCAGTAAAAGATTTGATGATGGATGTGGCACGCCATCAGGTGTTTCTTGAAGAAAAGCGAAGTTGAATTGACTCCAAATGAATTCGATATTTTGCGTATTCTGCTGCAAAATGCAGGCAGAGTAATCACCCATCGGATGTTAATCCGCGAAGTATGGGGAACATACACAGAAAATGACAACCGCATGCTGAGGGTGAATATCAGCAACCTGAGGAAAAAAATTGAACCGGACCCCAACCAACCGCACTATATATTAACCGAATTGGGCGTTGGTTATCGGCTGAAGGAATAGAATTTCCATTTCAAGAATAAGTAATAGATCGAAGTTCCCTACCCTTAAATAATATTTATTTAAAAGCTTAAACATTTTTAAACCTGCAAGTGCAACCAAGATATAGCGGGGGTTATTTATCGGGATAATTGGGATTTTGGGTTAACCGGCATTATCCCGCTGGATTAATATAAATGATTTATTGATTTCATTTGATATGGCAACCCCCTTGATTTTTATTTAAAAGGTGTTTATAATATAATCACAATATGAGACACTGTCTCTTATAAAGAGACATTCAAAAATCAACATGATCATGCTTTATAGACTCAGAACCATTTTCAAGTATTTCGCGAATGGTTAAAGCCATCCGCGGTATTTTTCTTTTTTCTTGAGAAACCTTTATTTAAGGGAAGGAGGCGTCAACAATAATAATTTTGTCAGTTAATAAAAAATTAAATCGATAAAAAATCTTTTAAAGGAGAAGGGAACGATGAAAAAAAGTATTGTCTTTTCAGTAATTGCGATTTTTGCAATTCTCGCGGTAGCATGCCAACCACAGGTTATTACTGAAACTGTAGTTGAGACCCAAATAGTCGAGAAGGTGGTCGAAGTTGAGAAAAAATCAACTTGCGAGAAACCTCTCAATATTGCGATCATTGGTGCTATGTCAGGTACTAATGCCATTCTGGGCGACTGGATGAAAAAAGGTGTAACCCTTGCAGTAGAGGAGAAGAATGCCGCTGGTGGAATCCAGGGTTGCCAGGTCAACCTCCTTATCTATGATGATGAGGCTGACTGCACCAAATCGGTAAACCTTGCTCAAAAAGTGGCGACTGAGGATGACGTGATTGCCGCCTGGGCGACCACAAATAGTTCATGCGCCATTGCGGCCATTCCCATATTTCAAGCAATACAAGATCCCGCAATTCACATGGGGTACCAACGTAGATATTTGTAAACAAGGAAGCCCATTTGTATTCCGTTCCTGCCCGGCAGGACCAGCATATGAAGATCCCTTGGTGGATTATCTTGTTAAAGAGGGAAACACCAAATTTGCGATCATTGGCGACAACGTGGCTTATGGGCAGGGTGAAGCCAAATACCAGACTAATGCATTGGCTCGCGCAAATCTGACACCGTTGGTTTATGAACAGCATGGTGCCGATGACAAAGACTTCTCGGGCCAGCTCACCAAGATCATCGCTGCAGAACCAGAGGTCCTTTTGATTGCATCTTCCGAGGTTGCAGGTGGGTTGATCGCCAAGCAAGCCCGGCAGTTGGGTTTTGAGGGCATCATGGCAGGTGGCTCAGCGATGAGCACGCCAAAATTTGTTGAAACAGCCGGTAATGAAGCTGCTGAAGGCGTTTATTACACAGCGCCTTATCCGGGCAACGATGCCAATGAGCAGACCAAAAAGTTTTCAGCTGCCTACTTCGCTCGCTGGGGAGAAGATGCAGAAACGCATGTTGCCAATGCCTATGACCTCATGCAAATCTTCTTCATGGCTGCCGAAAAAGCGAATCCGCTGACTCCTGAAAATGTTGCTGCCGAAATGCACAAGGTATGTGGCTATCAGGCGCTTCAGGGTGAAGCATGTGTCACCGAGGAAGGCGAAACTCTGACAAAGACACTCCTGGGCCAGGTCAAGGATGGCAAGCAAGTTTTCTTTGATCCTCAACCATAATTATTGAAGTAAGATAATACTTCGGGGCGGGATTTCCCGCCCCGAAGATGATTTTCGGCCTTATTTCAAGTTTCTGAAATCATAAAGGGAATATATTTATGCCTTCTGCCAATGTTCTCATTCAGACAATAATAGGTGGTATCGGTATCGGCAGCCTGTACGCGTTAGTTGCTTTGGGCACCACGATGACTTATCGTTCAATGGGTTTGATCAATTTCGCGCACGGCAGTATTTATATGGTGGGGACGTATCTTGGGATTATCTGGTACCGGGGCATGGTATTGGGTCTGAATGTGCCCTTTCCGATTGCCTTCATTATCGGTGTGCTTTTGAATGCTTTCCTTGGATTCTTTTTGGAACGCGTTTTCAGACCCCTGGCGGATGTGGACATGAGAAATATGCTGCTGGGAACCATCGGATTGGGTTTCATCCTGGATAATCTCATGGTCATTTTCTTTGGGGCAGAAGGCTTCGCGGTAGATTCACCCCTGCCCATGAAACCCCTCATCATCGCGGGGATCAAGTTTTTACCGCAGAATATTATGTTTTTTACGGTCGCAGCAATTCTTGTGGTTTGTTTGCAATTATTTTTATCAAAGTCAAAATTTGGCAAGGCAATGCGCGCATCAGCCATGGATCGAGAGATTGCCAGGACGATGGGAATTCCGGTCAATAAAATGAATGCTATTACCTTCGCTATCGGCGCTGGACTTGCCGCTGCAGCTGGTATTCTTGCCGCTCCCATCGTTTATGTTAATCCTGCCATGGGCGCTGCGGTCGGTCAAAAAGGATTTGCCAGTGCCGTATTAGGTGGTTTGGGAAACATCCCGGGTGCCATTGTTGGAGGATTACTGTTTGGGGTTTTTGAGGCAATCTCGGCTGGTTTTATTTCATCAGCTTATACCAAGGGTATCGCTTTCATTGTCCTCCTGGTCATCCTGATGTTTAAACCTTCGGGGATCTTGGGGGAGAAAATCATTGAAAAGGTCTAATCTACATGACTAAAAAACATCGAAAAATAAAGATCGTCATTTTTATTATTCTTGCAATCATTCTGCTGATATTCCCGTTCATCGCAAAGAGCCGTTACCAGGTGCATGTTCTCAACATGTGCGGTATCTACATCCTGTTAAGCCTGGGATTGAATATTGCGATGGGTTATGCGGGACAGTTCAACCTTGCGATGGGCGCCCTGTGGGGAATAGGCGCTTATACAGCGGGAATATTAAACACAAGATTCGGCTGGCCTTTCTGGGTCAACCTTCCGATCTCCATGCTCTTCGCTGGTTTGGTGGGCGCGTTTGTCGGTCTGCCGTCGCTAAAAGTGCGGGCTCATTACCTTTCAATAGTCACGATTGGTTTGGGAGAGGTTATCAATTTAATTTTGCTCAACCAGCAAAGTCTTACGGGTGGCGCCCTTGGCATTCCCAAAATTCAAATGCCGGTTTTTTTTGGCATACCGCTGAATACGGATGAAGTTTTTTATTACTTGATTCTGGTAATTGTCATTTTGGGGTATCTTGTGGCAAGGCAGATTGTTGCCAATCGTGTTGGGCGCTCCTTCCGCGCAATTCGCGATGATCCTCTCACTGCGCAGGCCATGGGAGTACCCATCGGCAATTATAAAATTCTTGCGTTTTTCATCAGCGCGTTATTTGCCGGTGCGGCCGGAGCCTTGTATGCCCATCTGAACACATATATCAGCCCGGACATTTTTGATTACAGATCGACCATGTTCATCATGACAATGACAATGATCGGCGGCATGGGCAACTTAACCGGGTCAATAATCGGTGGCGTTCTCCTGCCGATCCTCCAGGAATATTTGCGGGCAATTCACAACTGGCAGTTGGTTGGCTATGGGTTGGTAATATTGCTGGTTGTGCTTTTTATTCCGGGTGGCATAATGCAGCTTGTTACCCGAAAAGCAGTCTTGCCAAAATTAAAGCTTCCCTGGAATGGTAAGAAAACCGCAAGTGAAAAGAGCAAGAAGGAGGAAGATAATGTTCCTTGAACTTGAAAACCTCACGATGCAATTTGGCGGCCTTACCGCGGTAAATAATATCTCGATTAGTGTGAAAAAAGGCGAGATCCATGGTCTGATTGGCCCAAACGGGTCGGGTAAAACCACGATTATTAATATGCTTTCGGGCTACTATAAACCGACTGCGGGAAAGATTACTTTTGAAGGCAGGAATCTGACCGGATTGCCTGCTCACAAAATTACTGATTCCGGAATTGCGCGCACTTTTCAGAATCTGAGATTATTTAAGAGCATGACCGTGCTTGAGAATTTACTTGTGGCAATGGGGCATAATGCGAAGGCAAAAGTTTTCGAGGTGATTCTCAGCCCAATCGCTGCTAAAAATGAGGATAAGTTTTTTATCGAAAAAGCCTTTAAATTGCTTGATCTGCTTGGAATTAGCAAATTTGCAAACGACCGTGCGACAAGTCTTCCTTACGGTCATCAGCGCCGGGTTGAAATTGCCCGCGCAATGGCTACTGAGCCAAAAATATTATTGCTCGATGAACCGGCAGCTGGCTTAAATGATGTGGAAACAGACGAATTGTCCGGAATCCTTGAAAAAATCCTTTACTCTGGCATGACCATCTTCCTTGTTGAGCATCATATGAAACTGGTGATGAAATCATGCAAAACGATCACGGTAATAGATTATGGGAAGAAAATTTCTGAAGGCACCTGCGATTGTGTTCAAAATGATCCTGTTGTTATCGAGGCATACCTTGGCAAGGAGGAAGACAATTGCTAACCGTTGAGAATATTCACACATATTATGGCAATATTCATGCCGTTAAAGGTGTTTCATTCAAAATCGAGCAGGGCACCATCACAACCTTGATTGGGGCAAATGGCGCCGGTAAATCCACCACCATTAAAACAATATGTGGTCTTTTGCATCCCAAAGAAGGATCAATCCTGCTTAATGATCAGCCTATCCATAAGCTGGATGCGGATAAAGTGGTGACTTTGGGTATTGGCTATGTTCCTGAAGGCAGGCGGGTATTCCCCGTCCTGACGGTAGATGAGAATCTTGATATGGGAGCTTATACTCGCAAAGATAATTTGGAAATCGCCAAAGATAAAGAAAAGATGTACGAATTATTTCCGGTGCTTGAAAAACCGAAAGAAACAGCTTGCTGGTTCATTGAGCGGAGGAGAGCAGCAAATGCTTGCGATCGCGCGGGCTATCATGTCAAAACCCAGGCTGCTGATTATGGATGAACCTTCGCTTGGATTGGCGCCTCTTCTGGTCAAACAGGTCTTTGAAATTATCAAGGATCTCAATAAGCGGGGCATGACCATTCTCCTTTGCGAGCAAAATGCTCGCGGCGCTCTTAAAAATTGCTGATTTTGGCGTGGTGATGGAAACCGGCAAAGTGATTTTTGCCGATACTTCCAAAGCGCTTCAAGAGAACCCGATCATTCAGGAAGCATTTCTTGGGGTAACTTAATCCAAAATTAAAAAGGGATCATGGCAGAAAATCTGATCAAAACCGCTTTTCTTGAAGCAGCAGGAAAAATCTCAATAAGTGAAACGGTTGCGCCGCTTCCTGGTTTGGACGAAGTATTAATAAGGCCGATCCTGACGGCTATCTGCGGCTCTGATGTGTCCTTCTTTGAAGGGCATCGCATACCTTCTGCATATCCGATCGTTCTCGGCCACGAAGTAGTCGGGAATGTTGTGGCAAAAGGCGGGAGTGTCACAAAAGTAGCCATTGGGCAGCGGGTTATTGTTGAACCTAACTACCCTTGTGGTACGTGTAAATTTTGCCGATCAGGAAAGGGCAATATATGCCCGAATAAGAAAAGTCTGGGTGTCACGGTCCCGGGATGTTATACCGGGCTTTTTTGCGCACCTGCGGAGTTTTGCTGGCCGATCCCCAAATCAATTTCTGATGAGGATGCTGTTGCCATTGAACCGCTCACAGTTTCTCTGCATGCATTGTGGCAATCCGGGGTTAAGGCGGGAGACACAATTTCGGTTTTGGGTTGCGGCTCAACCGGCTTGCTGTTGATCCAGGCTGCCAAAACGCTGGGGGTGCAGATCATCGCACATGATAAAGTAAAACATAAACTGGAAATGGCACGTCATTTCGGGGCGGAAATTAGTGATAATCAGGACCTTGCCCAATTATGGCAGGAGAAGAATGTCAGGACTGTTTTTGAGTGCGCTGGATCATCAGTAACCGTGGAAATGGCATTGAATGCAGCGCCGCGGGGAAGCGAAGTAATTTTAATGGGCTTATCCTCCTCGCCGGCAAGTTTTCAACCTTTGCGGTTTGTTCGTGAAGGGCTCCGCATGAGCGGATCATTAATTTATGATCACCCCCACGATTTTATGAAAGCAATTTCTTTGGTCGAAGAAAAGGCGCTGTCACCGAAATCGATTGTTTCTGATACTTTTTCTTTTGACAGGATCCAGGAAGCGATGCAGATTGCCAGCACTGGCGAGGCAGGCAAAATAATCCTGGATATGAGGGTTTAATAATTCTCAATTAATCGGATTGAATTATTAAAAGAATATTTCGAAATCTTTTATTAAACCAGATCCGCAATAAAATTTATTTCCGTCAAGAAGATATTGTGGATTCACGCCATGGGAAAGTCATTCATTTTTATTGCGAGTTTATTTGATCCTTCCCCAGGGCAAGTGAGATTTGATTTGTTGCTTTTACCAGCAAGCCGGAATATTCAATGATTTTTTCATCCGAAAAGCGATTCGTAGGTCCCGAGATGCTGATAGCGCCAATCACCTGATTTCGAAAATCAAACAAAGGGGCAGAAACGCTGTATGCGCCTTCCACTCTTTCGCCGCGGCTGACGGCATATCCGTTTTCTTGAATTAATTTTATTTCTTTTTGCAAATCCTCGATATCGACAATTGTTTGTGGCGTTAATCGCTCAATGTGCATATTCTTCAATATTTTTTCGCGTTTTTCATGAGGCAGAAAAGAGAGGAAGACTTTTCCTGATGCTCCGGCATATAAAGGCATTCGCTGGCCGACTTGTGCAACAACGCGGATGAAATGCGTGCTTTCAAGGCGTTCAATCAGGACCCGCTCATTTCCACTGGGAACATACAAACTGACCGTTTCATTGGTTTTTAAACGCAGCTCTTCCATATAAGGGCGGGTTATGGCTTGCAGGTTAAGATTGGCCAAATAAACAGCCCCCCACTTGAGCACTTTCGCCCCCATCTTGTAACGATGATTGGATTTATCGCGGGTCAGAATTCCCATTGAGGTCAGGGTGATTAAAATCCGTCCAACGGTACTTGGATGATAATCCACCTGGCGTGCGATTTCCCGAACCCCCAGTTCTGGATGATCATTGTCAAATAGATCCAGGATGGCTATGGCGCGGATAATACTTTGGGTTTCATTCGTCGGCATTTAATTTCGTCCCTTATTTTGAGACAGTGTCTTATTTTGTTATTATAAATGGTACTCATTAATTATTCAACATTATTTCTCTTTTTTTCCAGATATGATTTTTGTTCAGGCTGCACATACTGGTTTCGGGAATATTTCTCCGTCCCTCGCAAATATTTATTAAATTCCGATCTTCGAATTTCGGGTTATTCAGAATTTATATATTTCTGCCCTAATGAATTCGGCAGTGTCATGTATTTGAGAATTCACCTCTGGAACTCTTTTAATCGCTAGCACATATTTTTGGTTTGATATCCAGCCTTCTGTTAGCGCAATAACACGAATCGGTGTGCGCAATTCAAATGAATAATGTCAAAAAAGATATCTTATTAAAATGCTTGATTTTTAATAAAAGGAACGATATAATATAACTACATTATGAGACACCGTCTTATTATAAGAGACACTCAAGATCTCATTTATTTATATGATAATTGCAGCGAATCCTTCTTTATTAAGGAATTGAATGACTAATTTTGTTGGCAATGGCATTTATAAGCCTTATAGCCGGGAAGTGGATCTTGAACAGCCGTTATTGGTTCGAGACCTTGGGGTCTTCCTTAACATTCCAAAGGACTTATCCGATAATTTGATTGTCGTTCGCCGGAGCCTGGTATTGGGAAGCGAAGAATTAATTCATAACAATGAAGAAATACTATTTTTCTTTGCAGCAATGGGCGGTTGAGAACCAATGGGAGAAAATGGATGATACACGTAATAACAAAAATCAACTAGACCATCACCTGATATCGTAAAAGCGTTTTCGGTTTTAGCTTCAGCATCGATACACGAAGCTTCCGGCAGAAAAGGATATGTTGATTGTGCCATTAAGCCAATCAACCGCGGTATTAAGATTTGCGGTCCAGCGTTTACTGTTCAATGCGCAGCCGGCGATAACATCATGCTGCACAAAGCGCTTGAACGTGCGCAACCGGGGGATGTGATTGTGGCGGCTGTGGGCGGTGCCTATGATTATGGATACTTCGGTAATCTTATGGCAACCAGTGCCCTGGCAAAGAGCCTGGGAGGGTTATGTATTGATGGGTGTATCCGGGATGGCGCGGAGATTATTGCTTCCGGCTTCCCTGTTTTTGCGAGGGGGTTTTGCATCCGTGGGACTGGCAAGGATACTCTGGGGCTGGTCAATTATCCCACTGCCTTTGGCGGTCAGACTGTTTTTCCTGGCGACCTGATTATTGGCGATGATGATGGCCTTGTCATTGTAAAACAGGAAAATGCATCAGAGGTTTTGGAAAAAACAAAACAGCGGATTGAAAATGAAATTGTGAAGGAAGCATCATTAAGGACCGGTATTTCCAGCGTGACTTTTAACAAATTCGATCAAATATTTACAGCCAAAGGTCTAATCGAAGAATAAGGAGATGGTGGCATTAAAGTGATTAGAGTAAATAGAGAAGAACTTTATTCCTGCGCTTATGAAATATTATTGGCAGTCGGCGAAAACCCGGAAGGCGCCAAAATTGTTGCGGAATGCCTGATTCGTTCTGATTTAAGGGGAATTACAACGCATGGCACCTATTTATTGAGCCCGATTGTAAACCGGGTAAATGCTTCCTGCTTGGCACTGCCCACAAAAATATCGGTCATTACCGATGACGGTGCCATTGCAGTGATCGATGGGGGAGATGGGTTGGGGGCGATTGCCGGAAAATATGCGGTTGATCTTTCGATCAAACGCGCATCACAATTCGGGATCAGCATTGTGTTGATCAGGCGCACCAATAACCTCGGCGCGCTGGCGTTTTACACGGAAATGGTTGCCAAAGAAGGCATGATTGCCATGATGGGATGCAATGCCGCGCCGGCCATGGCTCCGTGGGGAGGAGCGGGTGCATTTTTGGGTACGAATCCCATTGCCATTGCCGCTTATACGGGTAAGGATTTATTATTTTCTGCGGATATGGCCACCAGCATCGTTGCGCGGGGAAAAATTCGCAAGGCTGCGAGAGAAGATAAACCAATACCCGAGAATTGGGCGTTGGATTGTGATGGGAATTTAACCACAGACCCGGTGGCAGCCCTGAACGGGGCCTTATTGCCGATGGGCGGGCCCAAAGGATCGGCGCTTGCCCTGACCGTCGATATTATTTCCGGAATTTTGGCAGGCGCAGCGCATGCGCCTGATATTAAAAGTTTTCATTCAAATGATGGCGCAACAGGGGTGGGTGCATCTTTGATAACAATTGATATACGCAAGTTCATGGATCTTGACGCATTCGCGTCTACAATTGATGCATACTTTACCCAATTAAAAAGCCTGAAAAAGGCAAGTTTTACTTCCGAGATCTTTATTCCAGGCGAAATTGAATATAAAAATGAATTGAACAACAATAAGAACGGAATACCTCTGGAAGAAAAAGCGATTGAGACAATTAATGAATTGCTTATCCAATTGGGTTTAAGCCAGCGTTTAAAGATTTAGATATGAGAACCATCATCCGCGTTAATTCACGCACAAAAAATATTACTGCCGAAAAAGCATCTGAGGAGCTCAGGCGAATTTGCGGCCGGCAGTTCATTGCGCATATTCTCAATCAGGAAGTGGAACCAACCTGTGAGCCTTTGGGGCGATTCAATAAGTTCATCATTTCACAGGGCTGGTTTTCAGACACGAACTTATCCACGGCCGGGAAAATTTCTATCGGCGGTAAAAGCCCTCTGACAGGCGGGATCAAGGAAAGCAATACCGGAGGATTCTTTGGCAAAAGGCTTTCCAAACTGGGCATTAAGGGGATCATTATTGAGGATATTCCGGCAGGCCCAATTCCCACGCGGATCTTATCCATTTCCAGCGGCGATGTAAGCCTGATTGATGCTCCCGAATTGCAGTATCTGCTGGTTTCCGAAACCATCCGGAAATTAAGGTCCATGTTTCAAAAGAATATCGGGATTTTATGCATTGGGCCGGCAGGCGAGCGTTTGATGAGCGCCGCCGGGATTGCGTGCCCGGATGATAAGGATATCCAGATGCGCTTTGCGGGCAGGGGCGGTTTGGGCGCCTTGTTGGGCTCCAAAGGAATTAAAGCCATCGTTGTGAATGCGGATAAAGCTGAAGCCCCGGAGGTTGCCGACAGTGCCTTATTAAAGGAGACAATTTTAGAAATTGCCAAATTACTGGTGGAAGACCCAAAAAGCAAAAACCGCAAATTATATGGAACCCTGGATATCCTGGCGGTTGCCAATCAGACGGGATTGATGCCAACGCGTAATTTTTCCTCTGGTTCATTTGAAAAGGCCGAAAAATTAACCGGGCCAAATTTTTCTGCGCTGGTTGCAGAACGAGGCGGCATTGGCCGCAGCGGGACCCCCTGCGTACCCGGATGCACCATCCAGTGTTCGAATGTTTTTGCGGATGAAACGGGAGAAAATAAAATTGTCGCCTCCCTGCAGTATGAAAGTGTGTGATGCTGGGGCCTAACCTTGGCATTGGAGATGTTGATACGATCGGGGAACTCAATAACCTGTGTAATGAGGTTGGTTTGGATTCAATCGAAACTGGTGCAGCCCTCGGCGTGGCAATGGAAGCCGGAGTGGCAGAATTTGGGGATGGTGAAGCCGCCAAAGATATGATCCGGCAGATAGGGGAAGGCACCTATTTGGGTCGGATTTTGGGGAATGGCGCAAAATTCACCGGCCAGGCCTTTGGAATTCGTCGTGTTCCCGCTATCAAAGGCCAGGCCATGCCTGCCTATGATCCCAGGGGGCTCAAGGGCAATGGGGTGCTTTACGCCACATCCACCATGGGGGCGGATCATACTGCCGGAAATGCGTTTGAAACCCTGCGGACAACCAATCCTTTATCAACGGAAAATCAGGTATTTAATTCCCGCCAGCTTCAAATACGGGCGGCTTTGCTTGACACGATGGGCGTCTGTATCTTTATCAGGCCGGCCTTTGTGAAAGATCCAAATTTACTGGTGCGGCTGTTCAAGGCAAAATTCGGCTGGGATATTTCCTATCCGGAGATCCGCAAGCTGGGCGCTTTGATCCTGGAAATGGAAAGGGAATTCAATTACAGGGCGGGTGCATCCGAACATTTTCATCGCATGCCGGAATTTATGCGTGACGAGCCTTTGCCTCCCAATAATTCCGTTTTTGATATTTCGCAGGATGAATTGGAAGGGATCTGGGATATTCCGATTAAGGATGATTTCTTTTAATTCAATTTTATAGCTTTAGAGGAGAAACGATGTCAGGATTAAAGTGGGTTGATATTGCGAATGTAGAGGGGATTTATCGTGAGCCGCCGCGCACCAGCTGGATTCTGGTTTCTGAAAAAACTGTTGGCGCAAAAAACCTTGCCATGGGCGTGAATGAGACCCAGGTGGGAGGGATGGTGCCGGAGCATAAACACGAAACAGAAGAGGAAGTAATGTTCTTCCTGCAGGGCAAGGGGCAATTCGTAACGGATGAAGAAGTGATCGAATTGAAACCCGGTATTTGCATTTACAACCCGCCCGGTGCCTCCCATAAGATCGTGAATACCGGTGATGAAATTTTGAAATTTGTGTGGATCTATTCCCCGCAATTGGAAAGCCACCGCATCCAGGAAAATAAATAAAGGAGCCAATAATGAGCGACTGGAAATTACCCCCAAAGGGGGGGCACATGGATGCCCCTTCGAAAATCTATTTTCAAACCATGAC
Organism: uncultured Chloroflexia bacterium; assembly: GCA_963751635.1. Lineage (GTDB taxonomy): Bacteria > Chloroflexota > Anaerolineae > Anaerolineales > Anaerolineaceae > Pelolinea. The sequence goes on along the minus strand of CAVVVE010000005.1, from coordinate 121,447 downwards.
CAGAGTGGAGGCAGAGGAACGCCTTAAACAGAACGACATTATCATCATCCCGGTTGGATCAACAGAAAACCATGGCGGCTCTGGCCCCATTGGCGAAGACACATTTATCGCGACCCGCATTGCAGAGTTGGTTGCTGAAAAAACCGGCTGCACGGTCGCGGAGCCGGTCTGGTATGGGTCGCATCCTTTCCATCATATTGGGCAGGCTTTCACCATCCCTTTGCCTGATAGTTTGTTTATCGACTTTCTGCGCGCGATTATTACAGGATTCTGGAATTCCGGTTTTCGCAAACAGATTTTTATAAGCATGCACGGGCAGGAATATTCTTTGCCGGTTGCGCTTCAGGAATGGGGTAAAAAGTATCAGGTGCCGGCGATGCTCTTCTTTGTGGATATTCCCAATGTCATGGGCCAGACATTGATGGATAAAGCGCATGGCGGGCCTTATGACAGGCCTTTCCAGCATGCCTGTGAAGCAGAACAATCCGTGTCGCTCAGCCTTTTTCCCGAGCTGTGTGATATGGAACATGCTGAAAACACGGATGTTAAAGGCTTCCTGCCGCCGGGTCATGTGGACCGGGGCGGGGATATTTACGGCTTTCCCATACCCGGGCACTGCCAGGTTGGAAATGTGGGGATCGAATGTGTTACCGCCCCTGAAGGCGTGCTGGGGCATGCGAAAGACGCGGACGCGTCCAAAGCCGTTTCCTCCATCGAGAAAACCTGCGACTATCTCGTGAAGTTGATGGATGATATCCTGAAGGTTTTTCCGCCAGGCAAATTGCCGCCTGCTGAATTGATGAGCCAGCGTGATCCCGAAGAGGTTGAAAAACTTCTCAAAGGGCCGACGCATGGCGGCAAACATATTTATACCGTCGCCTGGCCGCCGTAAAATTATTGGCCTGCCTGCCGTCAAAGCGGTTGAAGCACATCCTGCAGGCATTCGGGCGAATAATAATTGTTTGACAGATATTTTTAGTAATTGATGGTCCTGCGAGAGGCAAGGAAAAAAATTCGTTAAAAAGGCGGATTAATATGAAAGCGCTTGTTTATCATGGGAAAGAAGATATTCGTTATGAGGATGTAGAAACGCCGCAGCCTAAAAAAGGTGAGGTGCTGATAAAAGTTAAAGCCGTTTCCATTTGCGGTTCAGACCTTGCGGGTTTTCGCGGTATCAATCCAATGCGGGTCCCGCCTCTGATCATGGGGCACGAATTTGCGGGCGAGGTTGCGCAGCTTGGGGAAGGTGTCACCAATGCCAGGGTGGGTGACAAGGTGGGCGTCATCACCAATCTATTTTGCGGCACATGCGCAGCCTGCAAGGCTGGATTGACCAATATCTGCGACAATCGGCTGATCATTGGGACGACCATGAAAGCCGGCAGTTACAACGGCGCCATGGCTGATTTTGTTGTTGCGCCGGCTGCAAAACTGTTCCAGTTATCAGGCAAAAAATCTTATTCAGATTATGCTTTGCTGGAACCCCTCTCAACATCATTGCGGGCCACGAAATTGGCTGGCGACCTGCATGGCAAAACAGTAACCGTGATCGGGTGCGGCCCGATCGGGTTATTAGCCATCATGTGCATCAAACTATTTGGCGCCAGGTCAATCGTTGCTGTGGATGTGCTCGATGCCCGCCTGGAAATGGCCAAAAATTGCGGTGCGACGCATACCCTCAATTCAAAAGAGGACCTGAATGCTTACACGCGCAAACTGACCGATGAGGCGGGCGTGGATGTTGTTTTTGATGCGGTGGGCAGCGCTTCAACCGTAAACCTGGGCGTTGATATCGTCCGCCTGGGAGGCAAAGTTGTCTGGATTGGCTTGGTGCAGCCGCAAATCGAATTCGAATATAAACATGCGGTTGTCAAGGAAATTTCCTTCCAGGGTGTCTATTTATATGTCACCGAAATGGAAGAAGGGCTTAAGCTGCTTGAAGATGGGAAGCTTGATATTGGACAAGATCATCACCTCCGAATATCCAATGAGTGAGGGGCCGCATATTTTCAAAGAACTCATCTCCGGGAATGCCAGGGATATTAAAGTGATCCTTAAGAATGATTGAGAATGAATTGGAAGGCGATTGCGAATGAAACCCAAATTAAGTTTTTTTGGTGCTCCCAAAGATATCGATGCCATTGATGCGGCCGGATACGACTGCATTGAAATGCAGGTGGTGGGAGTGATGCAGCTTGATGAAACTGAATTTGGTGAAACACAAAACAAGCTTTCACAGTTAAGCCTCACATGTGAAGTGTTGGACAATCCCATCCCTCTGGATCAATGCGTTGCGGATGATAGTTTTGATTTGAATTACTATGAGAAGTTTATGCAGGCTGGCGCTGATCGCGCGGAACAATTAGGCGTCAAATATTATATTTTTGGCAATGGCAAGACGCGCAGCCTGCCCGCTGATGGGGATGTTGAAAAGGCAAAAGCGAAAAACCTGACATTATTAAGAATGATGGCTGACATTGTTGCGGAGCGGGGGATCACCATCTTGCTCGAACCCCTGGCGCCGCGGGTATCCAATGTTGTATTGAGTATTCCTGAGGCGCTCGATTATATTGGCCTGGTTGGGAAACCAAATCTCGGAACATTTTTGGATTACCGCTGGTTTCTCGCGCAAAATCATCCCTTCACTGATATTGAAAAATATGGCGGCTATATTAAGCATGTCCATATCGATAGCCCAATGACTGAATTCCCCAGGCGGGTAATCCCTCGCGTTGATGATGGGCATGATTATTCAATGTTATTTAAGGCATTAAAAAACATCAACTATGATGGCATTATCTCGATTGAAGCAAACACTTTTGCTGATTTCGGGCAGGATCTGAGGGATGGGCTGGCTTTCTTTAAAGCACACGGGATCAAACCAAACCGCATCCTTGCTGGCTGATTTGCTGTTATTTTGTCCATTAATCGTCCTTTTGACCGCTTTGTGAAAAAGAAACCAGGGCAACAATAATTTTCACGCGGGTAACTTTTAAGCGAAATAATGGCCATCGATTTCTAAGGCGAAAAATAAAGAAAAACGTGCAATGAAATGATTCCAAAAATAAAAAATGTGATCAATAATCCCGGCTTCGAGGAATTGCGTTCCCTGGTGGCAGAAATGCCCGGGGCGGTGATGACAAATCGCGGCAACTATAACGTCAATACCAGAGTTACAGCCAGGTCGCCGCAATCGACATTTTTTGTTTCCAGCCAGGATATCGGGCAAAAATGCATCTCTTCCAAAGAATATCAGCGGCTGGAGCAGCTCCAAAACGACTATGTGGCTCACAATGAAATGGTCCTGATTGAAGGCTGCATTGGGCCGGATGCTGATTTTCAGGTGGGCTGCCGTTTGCTGGTTGAGAAAAAAAACGCCAATATCGGGGCGATGCAGCAGCAGCTTTATTTTCCTCAATCTGAAAATAGTTCCAAAGAATTTTCCATCATCTACACACCCAATCTTTCTGTCCCCGGGTATCCCGATAACCGGGTGATCACCGTGGATCTTGAAACATTCACCACCCGCATCATGGGAAGCGACTACTTTGGCGAGTCGAAAAAGGGCGGCTTAAGGATGTGGAATCAATGGGTTTTTGATGCCGGTGGGCTGGGGCTGCATGCGGGCTGCAAGATTTATCCGGATATTCAGGGTGAGGAAAAACTGGTGTTGATCATCGGCTTATCCGGAACCGGGAAAACCACAACCACTTTCAGGACTCAGCTTGATTCCTTGCCGGTTCAGGATGACTTTTGCGCGCTTTTGCCCGGCGGGCAGGTCAGGGCAACCGAAAACGGATGTTTTGCGAAAACCTACCGGCTTGATCGAAAGAATGAACCGGTGATCTTTGATGCGTTAACCTGCCCTGCCTCATGGTTGGAAAATGTAAGCATCTCCAGCGATCAGGAAATAGATTTTTTTGACGGCAAACGTACCACAAATGGAAGAGGTACTTTTAGTCTCGAGCAGATAAAGCACCGGAATCCCAGCAGCCTGCCTAAAGTCAGTTCGATCATTTTTCTGAACAGGAATTTCAATATCATCCCCGCGGTTGTTAAACTCTTGCCCGAACAGGCGGCGGCCTATTTTATGCTGGGTGAAACTACCGGCACCTCTGCCGGAGGGATATCGGAAGCAGGCAAATTCTTGCGTGTTCCGGGTACCAACCCCTTCTTTTGCCAGCAGCCTTACTTGCAGGGTAACCGCTTTTATGATTTGCTCAAGTCAACCAGCGCTGTCGATGTGTATCTGTTTAATACCGGCTGTGTTGGGGGCAGGGAGGAAAGCAGCCAGGCCAAAAAAGTACGGATTGGGGATAGCTCGGCGATAATGGAAGGCGTTATGAAAAATTCCATTTCGTGGAAAGAAGATGATCAATTCGGCTACCTGGTGGCTGAAAATGTGCCGGGGATTGATGATTTGGATCTGCTTCAACCGCAGCATTTATATCATAAGCAAAATCGCGACACCGAATATGCGGCAATTGCCAAACAAATTCAGAGCGACCGGATTGAATTCCTCAACAAGTTTGATGGGCTGTATCCTTGCATAAAAGGGGCGATTTAATAAATTATTTTCAGATCGCAGGGCGGTCACCCTCGTGAGATGGAAGGGGATTACCCCCCCCCTTGCCACGTCATTGCGATGAGTCCGAAGGGCGAAGAGTGCGAAGCGTGCGCAGCCTCCTGTAAGGAAGCAATCCGTATCTTTTAAGGCTGCCGTAGGGTGCGGTGAAACCGCACCTTTCTAACACGGTCATTGCGATGAGCCCAAAGGGCGAAGAAGCAATCTGTAACTTATTCAATAGCGACACTCGTTAAAGCAGCCTGATGCCACCTGGATTCAGGGGTCAACATCCTTACTCTGGTAAAGGATGTTGACAAAACTTGACAAAACTTGACACTTTTAAAGAAAATAAAGGCTTCGTTTCTTTGAAACGAACCCTTTTTACACACAGGCAGGCCTGATTGACTGCCGTATAATACCATGTTATTATATACGGCATAGAGGCAGATATGGAAAACACAAAACTCACCATTCGCGTTACAAAGAGCCGCCTGGTAAAAGCCAAGGCCTTTGCCAAAGAAAACAACACCACCCTTACCCGGCTGGTGGATGAATTCCTGGGACAGCTGCCCGAACAAAAGGGGCATAAGGCTTCAAAAATTGTTGAGCGCCTGAGCGGCGTCCTCTCTCCTGGCGTTTCAATCGAAGATTACAAAGAACATCTCTCCAAGAAATACCGTGCCTAAGCCCAGGGTCTTGATCGATATCAATGTCCTGATGGATGTCCTTCAGAAAAGGGAGCCTTTTTTTGATGCTTCCGCGCAGGTCTTGACGCTGGCTGAAGATGCTCAAATCGAGGGCTACGTCTCCGCCCACGCGGTCACCACCCTGATGTACCTGCTTGCCAAAGACAAAAATCCCGCGCAGCGGCGAAAGTCATCATCACCAGCCTGCTCCAGTTCCTCAAAGTCATCAAGGTGGACCAAGCCACCATTGAACAGGCCCTGAACCTGGACTGCAGGGATTTTGAGTATGCGGTGCAGATGATCGCGGCGCTGCAGGCTGGACTGGATTATCTGGTAACGCGCAACCCGCGCGATTTCGGCAGCAGCCCCGTGCCAGCCCTGCAGCCGATTGAATTGATTAAAGGTTATTCAGGCTTCTTAATATTCATTTCCGAATAAACTATGGCTTTCATTTGTTGATTCATACCACCCAACGGCGTCTGAGGGCTGGGCAGTAGTAGCTAATCAGGGCATGGGTATAAGCCAATCAGCGCAAGCAGTTTTTCGCTGAAGGCGGGACGCCCATCACTCCCCGGCAGAAATCGTTTCAATAAATACTTCAACAACCTCGGGGTCAAATTGAGTGCCGGAGCATCTTTTTATTTCCATCAAGGCGTCTGCCTGGCTCATCTTTTTTCGATAAGGCCGATCGCTGGTCATCGCATCAAAGCTGTCAACGATGCTGAATATCCTGGCAGTCAGCGGGATATCGTTCCCTTTTAAACCCTGGGGATATCCATTGCCATCATAACGCTCATGGTGGTGAAGCACGATCTCAAGCGCGGGTTGAAGAAAGGGAATATCTTTCAGCATGGCATGGCCCATGGATGAGTGCTTTTTCATCATCACCCATTCATCTTCGGTCAATGGGCCTTCTTTGTGCAGAATGGTGATCGGGAATTCCTATTTTGCCAACATCATGCAGCAGCGCGCCCCATTGGATATTTCGAACTTCTTTTGGGCCGAGTTCCATTTTGTTCGCGATTTTTAATGAGAGGGCGGTAACGCGGTCGCTGTGCCCGTGAGTCTCAAAGTCCCTTGTTTCCAAAGCCTGTGTCAGAGCCATCAATGTGGCTGAATACGTTGCCTGGATTTGCAGCTGGGCGGCCAATTGGTCATTTAGGGCTCTTTCACGCTGCCGGGTGATTGAACCTACAATGATCGCCGAGAAAAATAGAAATCCGCCCAGAGTGAGAACGGTTGCAGCCGCATCGGCGACCAGGCTGTTGGCCATAATAAAAATTAATGCCAATGTGGAAAGGAAAGCAGCCGCCAAACCCGGTTTGGTCCCCCAGCGCGCGCTAATGGCGATGGTTGACAGAAAAAAGATCGATTCAGTATGGTCAATAAAAGGGGATAAAAGATAATAACCAAAAACTGACGCAATTACCGAGAGAAGAATAGCGATATGTTTCCCATACCTGGCATTGCGAAACCTGGAGGATAGAAAAAAAACGACCCCAATTAAAACCACGAATTGAACGATCTTGCCAATGTGATGCCAATCCCCCGTCATTTTCAGCATGACAGCCAGCATCCATATAAAGAGCAAGACCAGCGCCGCTGCAAAGGGGTAGTTTACATACTGCCGGCGGATGGCTTTATATATTTTTGAAGCCAGCGATCTGAAAAAATGAAAGCCCTTATTATCCATTGATCCGTGATCCATGATTTATTATGCAATTGTAATTGTTTAATGAATTTCATGTTTATGATTAATTAGCCGTAGGGTGCGGTGAAACCGCACCAAATATCACGGTCATTGCGATGAGCCCGAAGGGCGAAGAGTGCGAAGCAGTGCGCAGCCTCCTGTAAGGAAGCAATCTGTAACTTAAGAATGGGATTGCGTCGTCGCTGCGCTCCTCGCAACCCTCATCAGGGTGCTGCGCTATGACAATAAAAAAGTTGGGTTTACCCTACGGGCACCCTGCCAGGGGGCTGCGCAGCGTTCCCCAGTCGCCTACGGCTCACACGAAGTGTGCTTTTCGAGCAGGATAACAGGCAATTGTCGAGCAGGGAGGTAATTCAAAATGAGTGCCTGCCTCTTTTGAGAAGGCCTTTGCCCAAGGTACCGAGGGTAAAGTATTATTGTTTATATAATAAAGAATCCAGAAAATAAATAGTTGATCGGGGAAAACAATGACCAAACAAAAATTCTATGTCGTTTGGAAAGGCAGGAAAACCGGAGTGTTTTCCACTTGGAAAGAATGCTCCGCGCAAGTAACTGGCTACACTGGCGCTGAATATAAATCCTTCGAGAACCGGTTAGCTGCTGAAGAAGCGTTCCAAGAGCTTTATGAAGATTACAAGGGAAAACATGTTTCCAACCTGAGTCCTCAAATGTTGGAGATCATTGGTAAACCAGTCGCAGAAAGTTATTGCGTGGATGCGTCGTGTATTGGCTATCCGGGCCCTTTAGAATATCGGTGTGTTCACACCACAACGCAAAAGCAGCTATTTCATCAAGGTCCATTTGAGAATGGCAGCAACAACATTGGCGAATTTCTCGCGATCGTACACGCTTTAGCCCTATTCAAAAAACAAGATATCAGCCTGCCAATCTATACCGATTCCGGGACAGCTTTAACCTGGGTAAAAAACAAAAAATGCAAAACAAAGTTACCTCGGGACAAAAAGAATGATCCGATTTTCGAATTGATCACCCGAGCCGAAGAATGGCTGAATAAAAATGAATTTTCCAATAAATTGCTGAAATGGGAGACTGATGCATGGGGTGAAATTCCTGCGGATTATGGCAGGAAATAAGCATGTTTTAGGATAATATATTTGCGACCATGGTATACCCCTGTCAAGAAAATCTTTTTCCTTTGTTTTTTATTTTATGACGTTGCGGGTAAGGGCGAAGGCCACGTACCGTTTATTATGATTTCTGATTTCACTGCGCTCAACCCAGCCCACCGCCATCGTAGGGTGGGGTGAAACCGCACCATTTATAATTTCGGTGTGCTTGACAAGCGCACCCTGCTTTATTCACACCTGCGCTTACTCCCGCATACCCCTTATTCAGCGGCTGGAAGCCTCAGAATTCGGCGTACCTACGTCTTTTACTCTTGATAAGGACTCAGGGCATCCGGGAGCAGCATAAAAAGTACGCTTTGGGTTCAGCCTGACTTTTTGTCTCCTGAAGGGTGAACTGAGAAATAATGAAATCGGGAGAATACTGGATTCAATAAGCTTAAGGCGGTTTACCCGATGCCTTTTTCATTGAAAAACGATCGGTAAGACATGTCGAATTCGAGGATATGGTGGATCAACCAATCGGCAAGAAACTTGAGCAAAGCATCCTGAATTTTCTCATCCTCCAGAGACGCGGCAGTAGAGAAGTCGGCCATTTTTTTGCGAAAAGCGCGATGCTCTGTTTTTTGCTCTCCAAGACCGGGATAACCATAAGCCTCCATCAGTTTTTCCTCGGCTTTAAAATGCAGCCGGGTGTAACGAGTCAGTTCAACCAGAATACCGGAAATCGTTTCAGAGTGAGCGATTGACGTTCCTTTTGCCGAGATCATCTGATTAAGCAGCATTATCAATTGTTGATGATGTCGATCAAACTCCTTTACACCGACACTGAATTTGTCAGACCATTTCACCAGCTTTATTCGCTTTCTTTTCTTCGATTTTCCGGTTAGGAAACCCGACTGGAGACAAATCTTCGCGACTTGAGGATCAAAGTGGGTACCTGCCAGTGAGCGGATATGGTCAAGCACCTTTTCTTCAGGCCATGCGGAACGGTATGGGCGGTCAGAAGTCAAAGCATCCCAGACATCAACAACGGCAAAGATCCTGGCAGCCAAAGGGATTTCCGTACCGCTTAATCCGCGCGGATAACCCTTGCCATCCCACATCTCATGGTGGCAGTAAGGAATATCCACCGCAGGCCGAAGGTAATGGATCGGATAGAGAAGTTCGTAAGCAAAAGTAGTATGCTTTTTCATTATTACCCATTCTTCATCGGTCAACGGGCCTGGTTTGAGTAAAATCCCATCCGGGACGCCCATCTTGCCGATATCATGCAGCAATGCACCGCGGCGCACATGAACCAGCTCCTCTTCGGACATGCCAAACTGACGCCCCAGTTTTATGGTCAGTGTGCATACACGCTGCGTATGCCCTTCGGTCTCTTTATCGCGCAAATCCAGTGCTTTGGACCAACCCTGGATTGTGGAGTCGTATGCTTTGGTAAGCTCGGCATTTGAACGCTCAAGGTCATTAAACAAGGAAGAATTATCGATGGCGATGGCAGCCTGGTTGGCAAGCGTATGCAGAAAATTCATCCATTCATCCGTTGCTTCGATTTCGGTTCGATGGAAGATCTCCATTACGCCTTTGACCTGATCTTTCACGATAAGAGGTACAGCATAGTAATCTTTATAAGGTTCTTCTGCCAGGGATTTTGTTAAGAGTGGATGAACATTTTGCGCGCGCAGATCCGGAACGTGAATGATCCGATGTTCAAGTACAGCCTGGCCGGCAAATCCCTCCAGGAGATGCAGCGGTTTTGCATTCCCGAAAGCCGTGGTCTGAAAACCGCGGCTGGTGACAAATTCAAGCATCTGCAAAGTCGGGTTGAACTGCCAGACACCGGCAGCATCCACTTTTAATTGTTCTACTGCTTGTAAAAGCAGAACCCCCAGGCTGAATTTCATATCTGAGCTGGAAATTATTGCCAGGTCGATCTTACTTAATGAAATTAATTGGTTCAGGTGCTGCTCGGTTTGTTCACGGAGCAGCATTCGCCGGATGGCAATCGCGGCTGAGTCCCCGATGGTTTGAGCCAGACGTATCTTTTCAGGGGTGAATGGTTCCCGATCCTCGTTTCGCGCTTCGCCTAACATCAGCAATCCCAATAATTTTTCTGATGTCTGGGCGGAATCGTTCATTCGGAGTGGGATGATGCAGAGGGATTGGGCAAAATTCAACAGGAGGAACTTTTTTTCATCTGCGCTGATATCCGGGTCATTGGCTCGCAGGACAATTGCCTCATTCTTTTCCAGAATGCGTTGAGAATGAGGTAAGGAGGTGGCCGGATTTCGTTCACCGACCCCAAGGTCATGGTCAAGGGGCCGGAGTGGATAAGCGGCTCGCATGATGTAATTTTTACCTTCCACGAGGGCAATTCTGGCAAAGGTGGTATGAATACTTTCGACCGCGTGTCGATTCACAAGATTGAGAATTCCATCCAGGGTGTCTGCCTCTGCCAGGGAGTGGGAAAGCTCAAACAACATCGAGAGTTCTTCATTACTGATTTTAATTGTTTCTTCCGCCTGTTTGCGTGCGGTGATATTACTCGCATAAAGGTTCACGTAATCCTGCCCGGAAACTGGAGTGACGATTATTGCATAAATTTTTTCCTGATACTCCATATCAATAGTTTCGATTTGCCTGCTCGTAAGCGCTTTAACAACCAAATCACACCAGAATTGAGGGGCTTTATCACCCACCGCGCATCCCCACATTTTCAAGATCACGCTGCTTGCCGGGTTGGCATACATCACTTTCCCTTTTTTGCTAAGGCGGATGATGGGGTTTGGATTTTCGGAGGGAAATTTTGCCAGATTGGCAATTTCTTGCTCAGCCTGTTTTCGCTCGGTGATGTCGATAAATGTAGCTATTGAGCCAATAATTACACTGTCCTTTACTATCGGATACGACCAGTATTCAACCGATATTGCAACTCCATCCTTTCGCCAAAACACCTCATCATTAACGTTGACAGGTTGACCAGTCTTGAAAGATTCGTACATTCTGCATTCACTTGATGGGTATGGATTGCCATCGGAATGAGAATGATGAATGATTTCATGCATGTGTTTGCCCAGTAATTCATAGTCTTTTTGGTAACCCAGTATTAATAAACAGGCTCGGTTTACAAAGGTGCATACGCCATGAATATCTACCCCATACGCACCTTCAGCCATTGAATTAATCAGGCGATTTAATTCCTCGCGGGAGTTTTGTACAGCAATTTCTCCCAGTTTTCGTTCGGTGATATCACGGTAATTGATGACAATCGATTGGACTGCCGGCTCGTCTAAAAGATTAATTAAAGAGCCTTCCATCCAGCGCCAGGTGCCATTTTGGTGCCGTAAACGAAATGAGGCTTCTTTAATACTGCCGGGATGCTTTCCGATTTGTTCAAGAAGCTGGACTGCGGCTGCCCGATCATCAGGATGAAATAGATCGATGATGTTGTAACCCACTAATGAATTGGGCGGGTAACCGAGCGGACGACGCGTTGTGGGGCTTTCATAGGTAAGAGTTCCGTCCGAGTCAACCAATGAGATTTCTTCCAGACTGTGTTCTATGAGAGATTTGAAACGTTCTTCGCTCTTTTGAAATGTTTCATCTGCCTGCTTACGTTCTGTGACGATAGCGCCCATAAGCAATGCGACAATACAATTAAGGATCATCAGCAGCTGCAGTTCACCCAGGTTCGCGAGGTCGGATCGAAAAACCAACATCGCTAACATCATCCCGAAATTTGATACCACGATGCCCAAGGTGACGCCTTTAAAGCCATGATCCAGAGCGATCCAGATGAGCGGCAAGGAAATGAGATAAAAAGGCTGGTACTCATCAAAAACGCGCGGACCAAAGACCCAGAGAAGTATTAATATAATACTTAGACCTTGCCCTATGACAACAAGTGTGGGATATGGAAATGACCGGCGTGAGGGTAATCCAAAAGGCTGTCCTTCCGTAAACAGTTTCATCCACGGCATAACATAGGAAAGCAGAAAAGGAGCGATGGTCAGGACGCCGACCGTTTCACCAATCCACCAGTGAAAAATAGAGTGGAGGATCTCGCTTCGCGGCAAAGCGCTGCTCAAGGAGGAGCTCAAAACGGAAAGTACAGCAAGAAGGGCTGAAACCAAAAGTGCAGTGAAAATAAACCAGGACACGTCACGAAATTTTCGCAATTGCCAATCAATGTGAATTCGTTTGCGAAGGAACGCGGCGGCCGCGCCATAAATTAACAGATATTGTTAAAGCCCACAATAAAAGCAAATAGGCGGGTTGAGGCATGCGATAGATAAAGATACTGCTGATCAATAAACTGAGAAAAACCACAGGGGTAAAACCCAGACCGAATACCAACAGGAAAGCGTAAGTGAACCCGGCGGGTGGATACCACGCTACAATTCCCGGGAGACCTTCATATTTATGAGTAATCAAGTCAAGAATGAAAAATAAAAGGAGGTATACCGCGATAATTAATGCGAACCGGAAGATTGGTTGGGGGTTTTGCTGCGATTTGGCTTTACCTGGTAAAGCATTTGGTTTCTTTTTCATTAAACCACTTGTTTTTAAACTGCAAATTATCTAAAACTGATTACCATCCAGAAAAGATCGTTTTTGGGGCTGGATGCTCTTCAGTCGTTCGCATAAGGGGACAATTTCTCATTAATCAAAATACATCCAGGTCCCTCTGATTATTCTTATTATATTATTTTTTATTTTCCCGATGCATTGTTTTTTTACCCCGCGCCCGGCTAATTTATCTATACAAATTATATATAACTCATATTAATAATATATTGGAAATTCTTGAATCGCAATTTCATATGCGGGAAAAACACGATCGCAGAACAGGAGATGCTAATTAAGGCTTGGGTGTTTGGTTTACCCAGCGGGTACCCTGCCTGGGGGCTGCGCGCCGGTTGCCAGTCGCTGCGCTCATCACAGCCTACCGCACTCTGAGCACCTGCCCTGAGCGCCGAGAAGGGTGTCGAAGGTGATTAGATCCTTCGCTTCGCTCAGGATGACAACAAAACACACTTGCAGGACACCTTACTTTTCCCCCTCGTGCACCTCCCACTTTCTGCGGTCATTGCGAGCGAAGCGAAGCAATCCGTACCTTATTGCGACAGATTGCTTCGCCTTGCTTGTGCAAGTCTCGCAATGACGTATAAAAAGTTGGGTTTACCCTGCGGGCATCCAGTCAGAAGGCTGCGCGCCGGTTCCCAGCCGCTGCGCTCTACCCTGCCTACTGGAAACTCACCACGAACAAAATCCACTTTAAATGTCTGTCAAAATCAGCAGATTCTGGGCTCCCCGGACTGCGCGTCCAGTGCAGTTGAGACCTTGGCGGGTAAATAATTGATAAACCTGGGTTAAGTGTGAATTTAACCCAGGTTTTTTATTGTTCAAATGTTTTTCTACGAGCGACTAACTTTGAAATCGGATATGAGAATTCAATACTCGCAGGATATTTTTATTTGTGACTTAAGTGTTCATTTCTTCCAATTGGTTGTTGGCACATCAATTGATTAGGGGCTATTGAGGATTAGGCCATTTCCAGGCGAACCAAACAACCTGTAAGACAAACACTAGTTGTGCTGTTGACCAAACTATTTCATAAACGGCAGATCGCCATACAAAAAGATGTAAAACCTCAAAAGCAAGAATAAATATCGCGTAGAATATTCCTGAGATGCGGTTGGCCCAACGACTCACGGGAGACTTCAACGTCAGGGTTAAGCCGCTCATTAAAACCTGACCCACTAACACCACCGCAAACACCGACAATTGTTCGGGGCTTACTCCAAAAGGTTTAGTCATTGCACTCAAGCGGAACGTGTCCCCATTTAAACTACTTAACATTCCAGCCGCCCAGAGCACTGCAAGGATTATCCTCACATCCAGCGGATTTCTTTCTGTCACTTTGTTTGTTTTCATTTTCTCTCCTTTTATATACGAAATTGATGAGTATCATTAAATAAAATTGTGGTCGCCACCCGGTTACCGGGGGTTGAAATGGGCTGGAAATATTATCAAAGGCAAACCTCCTTTCCAAAGTGCTAATATCCAATTACTATTCGTCATCTGGCTGATCCGCCTGGCCAATCCCGAGCGTAGTCGGAGATCCGGGTTCAACAGGAGTGACCGAGACCAAAGGCAATCCCAAATCTCGCACTTTTCTGAGTAATCCATGCAGCGCAGCCTGATCGATCGCCAAACCGGTTAAAAGCGTGTCGCCGTTGTCTTCCAGCGTGATGGTCAGGCCCTCAAACCAGTCGCTCCACCGGTCATTAAGATGTCCCTCGAGGCGGATTTCGTAGCACTGATGCTGGTTATGTTCTTCATTTAAAGGTTTTTTGTTACCCATCATGCACCGCTCGTTTTACCTCTCATTGTTTATCTGCCCAAAGGATACCGCCCGATGCGGTGAGGCGTCATCCCCAGATGATGTGATTGATGTGGTGATTTATAGCGGAAAACAAAAAAGCCCCGGCAGATGGGTTATGGCATCTGTCGGGGTTTGAGTTGGGGTTTGAGTGTATTAGAACAAATCGATTTCCTCGGCGTGTTGGACAGCCGCCCGGCGATTATTGACACCCAGTTTACTAAAAATGTTTTTGGTATGGGTGCGAAAAGTGTTGAGGGAAATGATCAATTGGCCGGCAATTTCGGGGCCGCTCAATTGGCTGCGTAGCAGCTTGAGCACTTCCAGTTCACGCTCGCTCAATGGCTCGATCAATAATTGTTGGTTTGTGACTGACAATTGAGATTTTCCGCTAAAAAAGGCAGCCTTTAGTCTGTGGATATAATTTTTTAAATTTTTATTATCAGTCTTTATATTATTTAGTAGATTCTCAATGGATGGGCCTTCATCGATAAAAATTCGGATGTAGTCCTCTGGCTCGGCCAGGGCAAGGGCACGTTCCAGCTCGGCAAGAGCCTGGGGGCGATTGCCCTGCGCCTCGTGGGCCAATACCTGAACGATCTGGATTTCAAGCGCGTTTCCCTGGCGCTTTTGGGCATCGGCGGCTTTCAACAGTCGTGCGAGCAATGTGTTGACCAGCGGATTCGCGATTTCCAGCCTTGCCAGGGTGAGGTACTCGAACTCATGCAAATAGCTGACTTCATCTGCCAGAGTAAGCCTGCGTTCTGCCGCCCATACCCGGACTTTATCAGGCCGCCCTTGCTTGAGATGGATGCGTGCTTTGAGGGCGGCAACAGGACGCAGGTCAGGCACGGCGGTTTGGATAAAGGCTTGCTTAGCCTCATCAAGCAGAGCCAGTGCTGTTTCCAGATCGCCTGCAGCCTCTTTCAGTTTTGCCTGGACCATACGCCAACGATATTTCCAATCCACCAGTGTGGTTTGCTGACCCAATTTAGCGGCTTGTTCCAGGTGATGTGAGGCGAGGGCGTCCTCTCCCCGCTGACGGTAGATCATGGACAGGCCGAGATAATGATGGGCAGTAATATGTACAGCTTCAGGGCCATGCTGGGCGGCCAGCTGCAAGGCATCTTTATAGGATTGCTCGGCCTCACTCAGGCGCCCCAAATCCACCAGCAGGTCGGCTACTGCAAAGGCGCTGGCAACTACAAAGATGTGATTACCCAGGCGGGTCATACTCTCCATCCATTCACCTATCCTCGAAGGGCTGACTCCAAGTTGCCGTTAGCCCAGTGGGTGACCTCTAATAGGATGAAGGCCTGAGCGCGCCGGGCGAGGTCTTCTTCGGGTATGATCTCCAGCGCCAGTTCGGCGTATTTCACAGTTGCGGCAAGATCCCCCTGAATCTGGGCGTTGAAGGCGCGCCCCAAGGCAATAATTGCTGGCAAGGGCTTAAGCTGCGCTTCGTTCGCAACGTCCAAACCATCCAGGCATCGTTCAGCGTCCTGAAGGCGCATTTCGCTGGCCTCCAGTTCGCCCACATCTGTGAATGCCCGACCAAGCAGGGTGCAAAGCACTGGGCGAACGCGAATTATCTCCTCCGGCAGCTTCCTCACCCATCCCAGCCAGGCGGCCATCTGAAAACTTTCATTCATGCCCGGCCAGGCTGCTTCGGCCAGCCGCGCCGCCCGGACAAAATCCCCGGCAGCAGTGGCGTGGTGAAACGCCGCGCCCAAATCACCGTTCTCTTCATACCATTGGCTGGCGCGCAGGTTGAATTCTGCGAATTCCCTGGTTTTTCCCTGGCGCTGCCGCAGCAGATCAGCAAAGAGATGGTGATAGCGGTACCAGCGCCGCTCGTTATCCAAAGGGATGATGAACAGGTTAGCGCGTTCGAGAAATTCCAGGGTTTCCTGCCCTGAAACAGATGAGTCGCATAAAACGGCATCGCAAAGGGAGCCGCACATGCGGTCAAGGATGGAAGTGCGTAATAAAAAGGCCTGGATTCTTTCGGGCTGCTGCTGCAGGACTTCTTCTATCAGATAGTCCAGGACAAAGTAATGGCTGCCGGTAAAAGTTTTGATAAAACTGGTGGTATCTTGAAGTCCCTGCATTGAGATTGCAGCTAATTGCAAGCCTGCAATCCAGCCTTCAGTGCGGGATTCAAGGGCGGCGATGTTTTCCGCAGTGATGTTCAAGCCCATCATTTGGTTGAGGAATTCGGCGGTTTCGGAGAGGGTAAAACGTAAATCGACGGCACGCAGTTCGGCTAACTGGCCGCGGGCGCGCAATTGAGGGAGAGGCAATAGAGGGTCCTCACGGGTGGTTATGACCAGGTGCATCTCCGGCGGAAGATGCTTGAGCAGGAAGGCAAGGGCTTCGTCAACCAGTCTGGAATCAATCATATGGTAGTCATCCAGGACAAGCACGAAATTATCTGGAATGAGGGTGATCTCGTTGAGCAAGGTTGTCAGAATCGATTCGGTTGGCGGAGGCTGAGGGGACTGGAGAATAGGCAGCACCCCTTTTCCAATATTTGCCGCAATCGTCTGCAAAGCAGCGACGAGGTAAGTCAAAAAACGCTTGAGGTCGTTATCCTCTTTGTCCAGTGAAAGCCAGGCGACTTTTTGATCACAACCAGCGGCCCATTCGCTGACCAGCGTGGTTTTTCCAAAGCCGGCAGGGGCTGAGATGAGGGTCAGTTTACAGCGCTTGCTCTCGTTCAACCTTTCAATCAGGCGGGGGCGGAGGACAAGGTTAGGGCGCGGTGGGGGTATATATAGTTTTGTAGCCAGAATTGGCAGAGTCATTGATTAATTATATTGTATGGCGCTGATTAGTCGCTCGCCTTCCCTGGTGCGAGTGCAACGCAGATGAAATGACGATGATCTTGCTCTCAAAATATTCGTAAATGCCAAAAATTTGCTCATTCTTGGCTAGGTTTTTTTTAAAATCTATGAAGGACATTTAATCCTGATAAGTAAAGTGGGCATCCCTGCCCGCCAAAAGGCTTTAAAAAATTTTGAATGGGTTGGGTTGGTGTTTTCCGAACCCTTCTGCATGAGCAGATGGGTAAGGTACCCAAGCAGGCGCAGTATTAATACGCAACATGTTTGGGTACCAACCCAACAATCGCCGGGTTTTGGGTTTCCCCTGCGGGCTACCTGCCAGGGGGCTGCGCACCGGTTCCCAATCGCTGCGCTCAACCTACCCTACGGGCACCAAAATTTTTCGTTCTGCTCGGGGAATGATCCACCCATTGCGGGATAACGCCTGTTGTATTTAACGCTTCCCCGCAATATAATTTTTAACACACCACAAATTATCCTAAAAACCTGTTTTTTAGAATGCCGTCGTATGTGTTCATCCTTATTGCAGGAGAGACTTATGACAATACGGGTAGACCCGCAAGAAAATGAGACCAGGGCCTTATTTAATTTAGTCGATCCAGGCGGAAAACATATTCTGGAAATAGGCAGCGGCGATGGCCGGTTGACATGGCGCTTCGCAGGAAAAGCGGGGTTTGTAACAGCCATAGAACCCTTTGCTGAAAGCGTGGCGCGGGCGAAGCAGAATTTACCGGATTCATTAAAGGGGCGCGTCGAATTTCAGTGTACCGGATTTGATGAATTTGCTGCCAAAACAAAATCCGCAAGTTTTGATCTCGCCATTCTTTCCTGGTCCTTATGTTGAATGGCACCTGAAGGCATGGTTCATGCCTTAAAAGAGATCCACCGCATGCTGATTCCCACAGGCTGTCTGATCGACATCCATCCCTTTGCTGAACCATATCTTTTTGAAGTACATAAAGAAGGCAAGGTCCTTTTCGCTGAAGCCGATCCGGATTTTTCTCCCGAGAGCTACCATGACGCAGACAAGGCGTTGAAGGATGCTATACAAAGCCATTTATTTACCCTACAGCAAAGCGGGCAATTCGAATACCTGGTATTTGCAGGCTCAACGGCAGAATTGAGCGATTACTTTGAAATTCAGGATGCCTTTGCCCGCGAGCCCGGGGATGAGAGTTTAACCCCCGGGGAAGTAGAGCTTTTTCGGCGTATCGATGAGATGATCGACAAGCATGGCTCCGGGGCTGAGGTTGTAACCCGCGAAAAGGTCCATATCAG
This sequence comes from uncultured Chloroflexia bacterium, assembly GCA_963751635.1. Taxonomy (GTDB): domain Bacteria; phylum Chloroflexota; class Anaerolineae; order Anaerolineales; family Anaerolineaceae; genus Pelolinea. The sequence goes on along the minus strand of CAVVVE010000005.1, from coordinate 102,886 downwards.
CAAGCTGCTGCCCGTCAAGTAAATCTTCTTTACAGGTGCGCCAGCACAACATTCTGTTTTTTTCCCCTCCTGTGCCTCCAATTTTCTGCGGCCATTGCAAGCGAAACGAGCGCGCAGCCTACCTGTAGGGTAAGCAAGCCCATACTATCTCTATTACGGATTGCTTACCCTAGCGGGTATCCTGTCAGGTGGCTTCGCACCGGTTCCCGCCGCTCGCTGCCACTGCAATTCCCTTTTGTCTACTAAACTGCAATAATTACTTTACTAGTAGTAAACCTTTTTACCAAAGTTTCAAGGTCTGTCAATTTATGTCAATATCACTTTACGTATAGATAAATTACTTTACTGAATCCGGTGGAGATTCCCCAGAATCTGTCAACTTTTGTCAAGTAGTTCCGTGTTGTGCTACAAAATGTTAATTCCCCCTCCTGCGCTCAACCCAGCCTGCGGGATATTGCATCCTTAGAACAACAGTGCTAAAATATAAATGGAGTAAATCAAGCGATGAATAAGGGAATGCTCTGGTACGACAGCCAGACCGCCAGGAATTTTGACATCAGCCTCAATCTGGCCGTCTCTTATTTCGTCGAAAAATACGGTTTCTCGCCGCAGTGCTGCTTTGTGCACCCCGATATGCTTAAGGATGCCCCCAAATCAGAAGCGCCGGTCAAGGTCATGCCGGACGAAAAAGTGCTGCGCAACCATATCTGGATGGAATTCCCCGCTTCCGAAAAACCGCTGCCTTCCGCGGTTAAATGTGCTAAAAAATCCCCGCTTAATCAGGCTTTGCTGAAAAAGCCACCGCCATGGCCGCCGCGCTGCTTTTGGTATGGCTGATGCTCACGCTCCACCCCGCGATCCCCAGGGCGTCCGCAACCGCTTTGGCGTTTCCCGTTAAAACCGGCGCCGGTTTGCCCTGCGCGTCATAATGGATGGCCACTTCCTGCCACCTCACCGGGCCGATCCCGCAGCCCAGCGCTTTCACCAGCGCCTCCTTGGCGGCGAAGATGCCGGCGGCGCGCTCAAAGGACTCCCCGATATAGGCCCGTTCCTGCGGCGTGAACACGCGCGCGTAAAACCTTTCCAGGATGCCGGGATTGAGATCGCGAAAGCGCGCGACCTCCACCAGGTCAATCCCGCTGAACAGCTTCTCGATCACAAAATATCCTTTCCCGGCCCCGCGCTGGCGATCACCAGCCGGTCGGGATGCAGGTATTTTTGCGCTGTGTCCAGGATCATCTGCGGGGTAATGGCGCGCACGAGTTCCGCGTATTTCTGGTAATAATCCAGTCCCAGCTTGAACCGTTCAATGGTCAGGATGGCATTGGCCAGCCCGGCGTTGGTTTCAAGCGAGAGGGGCAGCCGCCCGATCAGGTTGGATTGCGAGTCATCCAGCTCTTCAGCCGTTACCGGCTCGCTGATATAGCGCTCGATCTCATCCTGGATCAGGCGGATGGCTTTGTCCAGATTCTCGGGGTTCAGGCCGGCGGAAAATTCCCACGATCCGCTGTCCGCCCAGGCGTTGATGCCGCTCGAGGCATAATAGGCCAGGCCTGATTTCGAGCGCACGCTTTCGCCGATCCTGCCCATCAATCCGAACTGGCCCAGGATGTTGTTGCCCAGATAGCAGGGCAGGTAATCTTCCGCTTTGCGCGCGGGCCCGAGCGTGCCCAGGATCAGGTCGGTCTGGCTTTTGTCTTCAATGAAGGTGTGCCGGCGGATGATGGCTTGCGGCGCATCCGGAATTTTTGGCAATACGGCTTTCTGCCCGGAGGCGTTCTGCCAGTCCGCGAAATACTCTTCAACCGCTTTTTTTACATCCAGGCCTTCCAGCGCGCCGGCAATGACCAGGATCATTCCCTCAGGCCGGAAACTCCGGGCGTGAAAATCAACCAGGTCCTGGCGCGTGATGGCCCCGATGGTCTCAATATACCCGTCCACCGGGATTCCATAGGGGTGATCGGGGAACAGCGCCTGGTCAAACAGCAGCGAGGCCACCTCGGAGGTATCCTGTTCGCGGATCGCCAGCCCGGCCAGCAGCTGCTGGCGCATGCGCTCCACATAATCCGGCGTGAAAGCCGGCTGCCGCAGGCTGTCGGATGCCAGGTCCAGCAGCACAGCCAGGTCCTCAGCCAGTGCCTTGCCGTGGAACGAGGTGTGGTGCGAGCCGCAGCTGAAAGAAAGGCTCGCGCCCCGGCTCTCGAGCAGCTCGTGGTAGTCGGCAAAGTTTTTGCTTTTTGTGCCGCGCGAGAGCATGGAAGCCGTGAAATGGGCGTTTCCCGCTTTTCCCGGCGGGTCAAGCAGGGCGCCGTTCTCCAGCAGGCCGACGATATTCACCGATTGGGCGCTGGGGTTATTAAAGGTCAGGGTGGTAATGCCGTTGGGCAGGCTGAAGCGCTGGATGTTACCCGGCCCCGGCAGGTTCTTGAAAGCGGCTGGTTTGGTTTGCATGTCAGTTCCTGTTATTCTTTGGGCGGTAAATGCCGATGATGCGCCGCTCGGGATCCAGGCAGCGCTGCGCGAAACTGAGCAGCTGGTCTGCGCTGACCTGCTCGATCTTCTCGATATAGGTCTCAAACCAGGTGTAATCGGCGAACATGGAAGCGTATCCCAGCCAGAAGGCCTGGTTGGTGATGCTTTCGCTGCCGTACGCGAACAGCGCTTTGGCCTGCTTGACCGCGCGCGCCAGTTCCTGCGGGCTGACCTTCTCCTGCTGCAGGCGGGCGATTTCCTGGTCGATGGCTGCCAGGGCGGCCTGGGTGGATTTTTCCGGCGGCAGGATGGCCAGTAATTCATACAGATACGGGTCAATGGTTGCCTGCACTCCGCCCGAGATGCTGACCGCCAGGTCCTTCTCGATCAGCGCCTGGTACAGGCGGCTGGTTTTGTTGGATACGCTGCCCCCGCCCATCATCGAGAGCGATGAAGGGCCGCTCAGCAGGCTGTCGATCACCGTCAGGGCGAAAAAGTCTTCGCTGGCGGCTTGCGGCGAGCGGTAGCTGAGCTGCAGGTAAATTGTGTCGCCCGGTCCCTCAATTTCAATCCTTTGGGGCTTTTGCAGCGCCGGCTCTGGTGCGGGGATGTGCGCGGCGGCTGGCTGCCGTTGGATGCCTCCGTACAGTTCGGTGATTTTTTTGATCACCTGGCCGGTATCAAAATCACCGGCAATGGCGATCAGGGCGTTGTTGGGCGCGTAATGGCCGCGGTAATGCTGGTAAAGCCCTTCGCGCGTGATGCTTTTCAGGTCAGCCATCTCCCCGATGACCTGGTTGCGGTAGGGGTGCGCTTCAAAAGCCGCATGCTGCACGGCTTCTCCCAGCCGGAAGAGGGGTTCATTCTCGTTGCCTTCCCGCTCCGAAATGACCACAGTCCTTTCCAGCTCGGTCTCTTCTTTATCAAACTGGCTGTTGAGCATGCGGTCGGCTTCCAGATCCAGCGCGATATCAATTTTATGCGCTGGCAGCGTTTCAAAATACGTGGTCCAGTCGAGCGAGGTCATGGCGTTCCACACGCCCCCGTCCCGTGAAATGGCCTGGTCCAGCACATTCACCGGATATTTGGGCGTGCCCTTGAACTGCATATGCTCCACCCAGTGCGAGATGCCCGTCTTGCCTTTGACTTCATTGCGCGATCCCACCCGGTACCAGATCCAGTGGCTGGCCAGCGGAACATGGTGCAGTTCTTTGGTCAGGATGGTTAATCCATTATCCAGAACGTGGCTTTCAACTTTTGCTTTCATGCTCTCCCTGTAAAAGGTGTTGCGCTTAAGATGGCAGGAGTATACATTAAGAATTGTATAAATAAATGATAGATTTTTATTAGATTGGCGTCAGGCCTGGCTGATAGATGAAAAATACAGCCTTGCTGGCAAGTGTGATTTTGTAATCGGGGAAAAGCTGAAAAGTTAATCCGGCCGGTCAATGGCGGGCGGCGCCTGGCGGCTGTGAAAGAAGGGGTGGCGGGAATAGGGCAGCATCATCAGCAAACCGATGGCGATAAAGCCTTCGCCGATCTGCACCCCGCGCGCCTGCCATTCGCCGAAATACGGGATGTACTCGGGGTAGGGGTGGCTGCCGAGGCCGAAGATATCTGCCAGTCCGGCAAAAACCGCGATGATGTAGCCGGTGCTGATGATGCGCATGCCCAGCTCCGCGGCGATGCTCGGGCTGCGGCCCCGCCACAGGCCATTCAGGCTGATGAATCCGCCCGCGCACACCACGGCCAGCCCAACCAGCATGACCGCGACCTGGATGAAACCCAGCACCGGGCTGCGGTCAAGCAGAAAAAGGTCCGGGCGCATGCCGACCATCAGGATTAAAAATCCGCCCACCGCAAAGATCAACCCAAGTTGAATGCGGCGGCGCGGAAAATGATTTGTTTCGGTCTTATTTTTTTGCATGCTTCGGGCGTTCGGTCTGGTGACGCCGCTTTTTCAAATTCAGGCTGAATAACCAGCCCGGCAGTGAAATAAGTCCTGATTCTCTCTATTTCTGTCTAGGCAGACGGGGGTTCATCCGCGGGTGCTTCGGCTTCATCAGAGGCTGGCGCATCGGCAGGTTCGTCGCCGGCGGCTGCTTGCGCTTCCGCAGGCTCAGCTTCGCTGGCGGGCGTCTCTTCAACCACAGCCGCAGCTGTTTCAACCGCTTCAGGCTCGCTGGCCGGCTCTTCTTCAGCAGCAGGCGCTTCTTCCGCTTCTTTCGGCGCCGCCACCTTGATATCCGTACCTTCCAGCTCTTTTTCAAGCACCTTCATATCCATGTCGGCAAAAGCCAGCGATTCAACGCGCCGCAGGCTTAAGCCAATGCGGTGGGAATCCGCTTCAATTTTAATAATGCGCAGCGTGACCTTGTCGTCTTCGTGCAGCACCTCTTTGGGATGGGCGATATGCTCATCGCTGATCTCGGAGATGTGGATCAGGCCTTCAATGCCGCTTTCAAGCATGGCGAAGGCGCCGAACTTGGTCAGGCGCGTGATCTTGGCTTCCACCAGCTGTCCGACCTTCAGGTCGCCGACATCGCTCTGCCAGGGGTCATCTTTCATGCGGCGGATGGAGAGGCCGATGTGCCGTTTTTCTTCGTCAATGCTGATGACTTTGACTTCCACTTCCTGCCCGACTTTCAACACGTCGCCGGGATGGCGGATCTTGTCCCAGGAGATTTCAGATACATGCACCAGGCCGTCAGCGCCGTTGATGTTCACAAACGCGCCAAAATCAGCCAGGCTGGTCACGCGACCATTTCATAACTGTGCCGACTTCCAGCTTTTCAATCACCTTGTCGCGGATCGAATCGCGGGTTTCGTGCACGGCTGCTTTTTCAGAGAAGATCAAACGGCGGCGTTCCTGGTCAACCTCGATGATCTGCAGGGTGATCTCGGAACCGATCATTTCGCCGAATTTTTTATCCATCGAATCGCTGCCCATATCGCTGCGCCGGCCGAAGCTGAGCAGTGAAGAGGGCACAAAGCCCTGCAGTTCGCGGAAAGCCACAATAATGCCGCCGCGGTTAAAGCCAACCACCTTGCCGGTGAAGGTTGCCTTGTTTTTCATGATCTCTTCAGCGTCTTTCCAGGTTTCGGCTTCAATGGCGCGCACATACGAGAGGATCAGGTTACCGTTTTGATCTTCAGGGGTGATCACATAAACGGCAATTTCCTGCCCCACTTCCAATGCAGCGAAAACATCCGGCGGAATTAATTCAAATTCCTGGCCGTTGATAATGCCTTCTGATTTGGCGCCGACGCTGACCATGATCTGTCCGGGCGAAATGCTTGCAATAGTGCCGGACTTGATTTCGCCAGCGACAGGTAACTCAAGGTCCAGCCCCTCTCCATTTAATAAAGAAGCCATGTTCGTGTATTCTTCGTTATTATTTTCTTTTGCCCCTGAGGCCTGGGTGGTGTCGTTTTGATCCATATGAGTTAAATACTCCAATACAGTGAGATGATAAATCATTATAAGGGTTATTGATTAACTTGACAACCCTAATAAAAAGTAACTGAAAATCGGGAATTATTGACGCGATTTCCCCGAAATTCCCAAGCCTAATGCTTTTTGTGCCGCTTTCTTTTCTTGCCGTCCTGGGACGCCTTGCCTGGTTGGTTGTCAGCCTTCTGCGCCTGCGGCAGGGGCTGCGGTTCAACGGCCTGCGGCCTGGCTGGCTGCAGGCGGAACATCTGGGAAATCACGCCCAGGCGGATGCTGGCAAACAGGTCCCTGAAGGTATCCGTCGATTTGCTCTTATACATCACCAGCGGGTCGCGCTGGGCATAAGCTTCCATGCCGATCGACACGCGCAGGGCTTCCATCTGCGTCAGGTGCTCGATCCATAATTCCGAGATCGAGCGCAAGAGGATGTGGCGGTAAATGACGCTTTGCACCCGCTTGCCGAAAGCGCCCAGAATTCGGGTATCGTTCAAATCCATGATCTGCTGGTAGCTGAGCTGGCTCAAAGAGGCAAGCTCTTCCTTCTTCAGGTCAGGGCTGAGTTTTTCAAGATAGTCCCATTCCAGCAGGGAATCGCTTTTGTTGGCCTGCGCCAGGCGCTGAAGCTCCATTTTTCCCCAAATGGGCTGCAGCTGCTTCTGGACGTTTTCCAGGTGCACGAGGACCTCGGCGGAAATCTCGTCAGTCTCTTTTCCTTCCAGCGGCCTGGCTGCCAGGAACACATAATTCAGCAGGTTCACCCTGCGGTTGACGCGCTGGTGGGTGCGCGTATCAATGACCGCCTGGATGCCCATCGGCATTCCGGCGGCAAGTTCAATCAGGTCATAAGCCTGCCTGCCCGCGTCATCCTGGCGTTTCAGGATGGCCTCAATGTTCTGCAGGATCTGGCTGCCGCCTTGATCCAATCCGCCGCTTCTGGCTGAATACACCTGGTCAATGCTGTCCAAAACAGCATTCTCAATGGTCGTCCAGTCCGCGCCGGCCAGGGCATTGGCATCCAGGTTCAGGCGGCTGCCCAGCCTGCGCTCCAGGGTCAGCATCATGCGCGAAATGAAAAGGGCTGTCAGCTGGTTTTCAATCTCGGCGCCGATGGCTTCGCGCCCTGCGCGGGATCCGTTTATCAGGGCTGTGATGGTTTCATTGGATGGGTTGATTTTTAAACGCAGCTGGTTCTGCAGTTCAGCCGCGATCTCGCGCGCGTTTTTGGGTTCCTGGTCTGCGAGCGTGTCGACAAAAATGTCCAGCAGGTCCATTCTTTCAGCCAGCTGGGTGTTAAAGCTTTCCGCGGTGCGCTGCACAAAAGCCTCGGTCTGGTTGATCAGGTGCGCATGTTCCGCTTCCAGCGCCTGCCCGGCCAGTTCCAGCGCGGCTTTTTGCACGGCGGCACGGTCTTTGCTTTTGCCGCACAGCTTCTCCAGCATACCCGCGATGGTGAGCAGCGTAAACGAGATGACGCGCTCCTCCTGCGCGCCGAAAACAATGGTCGGCTGGATCTCTTCCAGATACGCCAGAAGTTTCCAGGGGCCTTCAGGGTCATTGAGCGCATCCGGGATGCGGCGCTTCAATTCGCTGCGCAGCATCTCCAGCACGTCCTCTTCCATGTCTTCCTTGACCAGCATGCGGTCGCGTTCCTTATAAATGCGTTCGCGCTGGTCGTTCAAAACGTCATCATATTCCAGCAGGTGCTTGCGGATGTCAAAGTTGAAGCCTTCCACGCGCTCCTGCGCCTGTTCCACCAGGCGGCCCAGCATCTTGCTTTCCAGCGGGACGGAAGCATCGATATTAAACAGGCGCATCATGTTTTCAGCCCGTTCGCCGCCAAACATGCGCATCAGGTCATCTTCCAGCGAAAGGAAGAAGCGCGATGAGCCCGGGTCGCCCTGGCGGGCGGAACGCCCGCGCAGCTGGTTGTCAATGCGGCGGGCTTCGTGCCGTTCCGAACCGATCACATGCAGGCCGCCGACTTCGCGCACGCGTTTCATGTCGTCCAGGAAATTCAGAAATGCCTGGATGGATTCTTCAAAAGGCGGGATAGGCAGCCTGCCCGATGTCATTCAAGGCTGCGGCCATCTCGGATTGGGTCATGCCATACGGGTTGCGGCCTGCGGCAGCCAGCGCCTTGCGCACATCCGCGATGGTAATCTCCAGCATCTCGCCGCCCAGTTTGATATCCACACCGCGGCCGGCCATATTGGTGGCGATGGTCACCGCCCCAAAAGCGCCCGCCCCGGCGATGATCTGCGACTCCTGGTCATGTTTCAGCGCGTTCAGCACCTTGTGAGGGATACCGCCCATGGCTGCCTCTTTCAGGCGCCCAAGGTCGCTGTCTTTGAGGCTGAGAATTTCAGCCAGGGCCTGAAGGGCTTCCGGCGCTTCCGGATTGATCGTGCTGAGCCCGATGCCCTGGGCAAAGCGCCGCATCTCATCCAGTTTTAATTCAGCCAGCGGCTTGTTCATGAACTCCAGTTCCGGGATGGCGCGCTCAATCACGCCGATATTTTTGGCTTTCATATACGCGTCGCGGATCAGGGTTACTGAAAGCAGCCGCCGCAGGGGTTCCGCGTGCAGCCGCCCGGAAAGCCTTTCCGAATGTTCAATGGAAGTGGTGCCCACCAGCTGCGGGCGCCCGATCACGTGCAGCTTGAGGATTTCCAGCGCAATGGCGCGCAGTTTGCCTTCTTCCGTGCGGTAAACCACATCCGGATAATCCTTGCGTTTCCAGAACAGGGCGGTTTTTTCGGGATCGTCCTGGCTGGTGTAATAGGTATAGGTGTAGCCTTCTTCATCCCTGGTTTGCAGCGTGGTCAGTTTGGTGGTCGGCTTGGCAGCTTCAAAATCCAGGTTGGTCGGGATCTCAATAACATCCAGCTTGTAAATGGTCGCCAGTTCTTCCGCTTCGGTCACCGCGGTGCCGGTCATGCCGGCCAGTTTCTCATATTTGCGGAAGTAATTCTGCAGGGTGATGGTGGCGTGGGTGATGTTTTCAGGGTTGACCTTCACGCCTTCCTTGGCTTCCACGGCCTGGTGCAGGCCTTCAGACCAGCGCCGGCCGGGCATCAGGCGCCCGGTGAATTCATCCACGATGATCACCTGGCCGTTCTGGACGATGTAATCCTTGTTGCGCGTATAAAGCAGCTGCGCGCGCAGGGCCTGCTCAAGGTAGCCCAGCAGCCGCGCCTGTTCGGGGGTGATGTCCTCCGGGCGGTCCGGGTCGCGCAGCGGGATTTTCAGCAGGTCCTCAACGTGCGCCTCGCCGATTTCGGTCAGGGCCACGCTGCGGTCTTTTTCGTCAAAATCATAATCCGCCGGGTCAAGCTGGCGCACAATCACGGCCATGCGGCTGTACCATTCCACATCTTCCGAAGCCGGGCCGGAAATGATCAAAGGTGTGCGGGCTTCATCGATGAGGATATTGTCAACCTCATCCACGATGGCATAATGATGCCCGTTTTGCACGCGCTGATTGATATCCATCACCAGGTTGTCGCGCAGATAATCGAAACCAAACTCGTTGTTCGTGCCGTAAGTGATGTCGGCTGCGTAGGCTTCCTTCCTGGGCACCATGCGCAGCTGGTCATTCTCTTCGCGCCCGTCGCGCAGTTCAAGGTCAATAATAAAGGCATTGCGCGCGTTTTCGGTGCGGCTGGACATTTGCAGCACACCCACGCTCAGGCCCAGCAGGTTGTAAATAGGCGCCATCCAGCGCGCGTCGCGCCGCGCCAGGTAATCATTGACGGTCACCAGGTGCGCGCCTTTCCCGCTTAGCGCGTTCAGGTATAGCGGCAGGGTGGCAACCAGGGTTTTGCCTTCACCTGTGCGCATTTCAGCGATGGTGCCTTGGTGCAGCACCATGCCGCCGACAAGCTGGATATCATAATGCCTCAGCCCGGTGGTGCGTTTGCTGGCTTCACGGACGGCCGCGAAGGCCTCCGGCAGGATCTCATCCAGCGTTTCGCCCTGCGCCAGGCGCTGGCGGAAAGCCCCCGTTTTTTCGCGCAGGCCTTCATTGGTCAGCTGGCCATATTCCGCTTCAAGCGCGTTCACCTGTTCGGCAATGGCGCTCATCCTGTCCAGTTCGCGTTTTTGCGGATCCCCGCCGATAGCCTTGGCGATATTCTTTAAACATTCTTTGACCTTTCCGGTGCGATTATAGCACAGCGCTTTTTAAGGCAAAAAAAGGCGTGCTGCCACGCCTTTTGGTTTGAAAATGCCGTTAAATCTGGATGGATTGCCCGTCCACGCCTTCCGCGGCTTCCATCAGCACCTCGCTCAGGGTGGGGTGGGTGTGGATATTTTTCGCGATCTCATGCGCGGTCATCTCCATGCGCTGCGCCAGGGTGAGCTCGGGCAGCAGTTCGCAGACTTCCGGGCCGACCATGTGCGCGCCCAAAATCTCGCCGTACTTGGCGTCGCTGATGATCTTGGCAAAACCGTTCGTTTCGCCCAATCCCAGCGCCTTGCCGTTGGCCGAGAAGGGGAAGCGCCCGACCTTAACCTCATACCCGGCCGCCTTGGCCTGGCTTTCGGTCATGCCGAAATTGGCAACCTGCGGGCTGCTGAAGGTGGCGCTTGGCACCATCTGGTAGTTGATGGGCTGGGTGTCTTTGCCGGCCATCACATCCGCGCATAAAATGCCCTGGGTGGAAGCCACATGCGCCAGCAGCAGCTTGCCGGTCACGTCGCCGATGGCCCAGATATTCGGGATATTGGTGGCCATGCGCTCATCCACTTCGATATTGCCTTTGGCGTCCAGTTTTACGCCGGCTTCCTGCAGGCCGAGATTGGCTGAATTGGGCTTGAAGCCGATGGCAACCAGCGCCTGTTCAGCCTCGACCACTTTTTGGCCTTCTTCGCTGGAAACGGTTACTTTAACGCCGGCAGCGGTCACTTCCACCGATTCAACCTTGTGGCCGGCGAGCACATCAATGCCGCGCTTGCGGTAGGCTTTGGCCAGTTCCGCGCTCACTTCTTCATCTGCCAGCGGAAGCACCTGGGGCAGCATTTCAACTAAAGTGACCTTGGTGCCGTAGGAGTTCCAAATGGTGGAGAACTCCACGCCGATGGCGCCCGCGCCGATGATGACCGCGGACTGCGGCAGGCTTTCCTGCAGGATGGCTTCTTTGTAGGAGAGCACTTTCTTTCCGTCCGGATTCCAGGCCGGCGGCGTGAACGAGCTCGCGCCCGTGGCGATGACAATGTTCTTGGCCTGCAGGGACTGGACAGCGCCCTGCGCGTCGGTGACATCCACCTGGCTGGCGGATGCCAGTTTGGCAGAGCCCATGTAAACATCAATGGCGTTTTTCTTCATCAGGTAAGCCACGCCCTTGGTCAGGCGGCCGGATACCTGGCGGCTGCGCCTGACGGCTTCGCCGTAATCGAGTTTTAAGTTGTCAAAGGAAACGCCGAATTCAGCCGCCCTCTCGCGCAGGGTATGCGCCAGTTCGGCATTCTTAAGCAGCGCCTTGGAAGGGATGCAGCCCACGTTCAGGCATACGCCCCCCAGCCATTCCTTGTCCACAATGGCAGTCTTCAGGCCATTCTGTGAAGCGCGGATGGCGCACACATACCCGCCGGGACCGGCGCCGACCACAACCACATCATATTCATTCATTTTTAATGACTCCTTGTAAAAACCGTTTATAGGGTTTGGATTTGTATAGATAAAAAATTATACTTCTGAAAATCCTTGCTGTTGGATAAATTGCAGGTTTTCAATAAATAAATTATTTTTTGGCACGTCATTGCGATATCCGCAAAGCGGATAGAAGCAATCTGTAATTTATATTTGAGATTGTCAAGCCGTTGCGTTCTTCGCAATGCCGATAATTAGAATTACGTTTGCAGAAATATATTATTCTCGCGTGATCGCGTCTGCCATCTTCGCCACCCGCGCCATCAGCCTGACGTTATGCACGCGGATGATATCCGCCCCGCGCGCGATGCCGATGGCAACCGCCGCGGCGGTGCCTTCTTCCCGCTCCGCTGCCGGCAGGTCCAAAATCTGGCCGATAAATGATTTGCGCGATGGGCCGATCAACAGCGGGCAGCCCAGCGCCTTAAATTCATCCAGATGGTTGATCAGCGCCAGGTTTTGCGCCACCGTCTTGCCGAAGCCGAGCCCGGGATCCAGGATGATGCGTTCCATCGTAATGCCGGCTTCCAGAGCGATTTCAAGGCTGGCTTGCAGGTCAGCCTTGACCTCGGGGATCAAATCCGCGTACTGCGCGCCCTGGTAACTTCTGCCCAGCGCGCCCAGGTCGTGCACTGCGCCCGGCTGGCTGCGGTTGTGCATGATGACCGCGCCCGCCTGATGCCGGGCGATGACCCCTGCCAGGCGCTCGTCCGCCCGCAGCCCCCAGATGTCATTGATCCAGTCCGCGCCGGCATCCAGGCAGGCTTCCGCCACATCGGCTTTCCAGGTGTCCACGGAGATGATCGCTTTCAGGTCGCGCGATTTTATTTCCTTTAAAACAGGCAGCAGGCGCTTCAATTCTTCCTCAGCAGACACAGGCTCCGCGCCCGGGCGGCTGCTCTCGGCGCCCAGGTCCAAAATATCGGCGCCATCGTTAATAAAGCCTTCAGCCTGCGCCAGCGCCGCCTTCAGCGCATCGCCCTGCGCCAGCAAGCCGTCGCCTGAAAAACTGTCGGGCGTCAGGTTGAGGATGCCCATCACATAGGTCCTGGCGCCCCAGGTTGGCTCAGTCCATGCCATGCGCGCCTTCCTCGTAAATCGTGATCCCGCTGCTGTCCACCAGCCGCGCCAGGTCAGCCATGCTTTTGCCGAGCGCCGGGTGGATGAAATCGGGCGCGATCTCGCGCATCGGCACCAGCACAAAAGCCCGTTCAGCAGCCAGCGCATGCGGTATCTGCAGCCTGTCGCTGGTATAGATTAAATCGCCATAAAAAAGAATATCCAGGTCAATAATGCGCGGGCCGAAGCGGAAAGTGCTTTCCCTGCCCATCTTTCGCTCTATTTGCTTAAGATGGTCAAGCAGCGCGGGCGGGTCGAGTTTGGTTTCCACCTGCAGCACCTGGTTTAAAAAAGCGGGCTGATCTTCAAAACCCCAGGGCGGGGTTTCATATACCCGGGATGCTTTAATCACATTGGCATCAGGCGCCAGCAGTTTCGCAGCAGTGGCAAGCGCAGCCTGCCGATCCCCAAGGTTGGAACCTGCCCCGATAAAAACATCCTGCGCCATTATTTTTCGTTTTTGAGAATATTCAGGATATCCGCCAGAAGGCCGAAAGCGGTGGTATCCGGTCCCGGATTGGATTCAAGAATCCCCAGCCCGGGCAGCACATCCGTATGGAAGACCACGATTGAACTGGTGCCGTTGACGCTGAAGAGCGGCGAACTTGCGGGTACGATTTCAGGCGCGACGCGGGCGGTGAACATCCCGTCTTCCTGTTCGGCACGGCACACCAGTTTCCAGCGCCCGCCGTCCCTTAACGCCTGCTGCGTTTCTGTCGCGCTCAGGTCACGGATGCCTTCGCGGGCAACCTGCTGCGGTGTGATCGGTTCGCCCATCAGCACTGTCGCTAAAATGGCAACTTTAATGGCTGCATCCCAGCCGTCAATATCCCCGCTGGGGTCCGTCTCTGCAATGCCGATGGATTGCGCGTATTCCACCGCTTCATCAAAGGTATACCCTTCCTCCATCTGTCCGATGATCAGGTTGGTGCAGGAATTAAGGATGCCCTCAAACCCCAAAATCTGCGCGCCAAGCATTGATTCGCGGATGACTGAAAAAACCGGCGCGCCGTCCATTACGGTGGATTCAAATAAAAAATGTTTGCCTTTGCTTTTGGCGAGATCGGTCAGTTGCTGCCAGGCATGCGCCACCGGCCCCTTGTTGGCCGAAACGGCATGCATCCCGTTCTCCAGCGCTGCGCGGATATGCGTTATGGCCGGTTCGCCGTCTTTATAGCTGACCGGCGAGTTTTCCAGCAGGAAATCCGCCTGGCTTTTGGCGATGAACTCCGTGATATCCCTGGGCGCTCTCTCTTTTGACAGGCTGTTCAGGGAATTGCCATTTTTATAAAGGCTGATCGCCTTTTCAGTGTCAATGCCATCCGGATTGATGGCGTACCCGTGCTTGCCGGTGGCGATGGCTGTGACCTTAAAATCAACGCCGTACTCCCGCATCAGCTGGTCTTTTTTCCGCTCCGCAAGGTGGACAAACGCCTGGCCTACATTGCCAAATCCCATCAGGCATAACTTTACTGTTCTCGGCATGATTCCAAATCCTTTTCTCTTACTTTATTCTATACCAGCGGCCAGGGGAAGGGGCGCCTTTCGGGATCGGGCAGCGGGAAAACCGGCGCCTCAATCAGTTCCTGAATGCGCCGCGATCAATGCTTCAATCTCCACTGGGATGCAAGCAATTTCGTCAGGTCCTTCAGCAAGGCGCCGTTTTCAGACAGTTTGCCAAGCAATCGCTGCGCATCTGAAAGGATGGCTATCAGGGATAGCCTGCCCGCTGAAATCCCAAATAACCGTCCTTAACTTCGGCTCGGCATGAAAACAAAGCCCGTGGTCGATCAACTTGAAGTTGCCCTTGCGGTCGAGCAGGATATGGCTGCCCTTGCGGTCGGCGTTATTGATGATCAGGTCAAAAAAAGCCACCGTCCGCAGGCGTTCGCGCGCGGCTTCATCAAAAGAAAAATAGGTTTCCTCGGGATTATGGGGGATGAACTCCTGCAGCGATCCCGCGCCGAAGGGCGCGCGGCTGCGGATGACGGTTGGCGGGACGAGGTCCCACTCCAGCGCCTCGCTCAGGGTATACGCGGCCGCTTCGCGCGCGGCCAGAGATTCGGATTCAAAATCATGCAGCGGCAGCTGGCCTTTTTGCGGTTTATAAACCGCCTTGACTTTGCGGCCGTTATGGTCAACGGTTGTCAGAAAAGAATAATTGCTGCCCAGCACAAACTGGCCTTTTAATTCCAGCTTGCCGCGGGTCAGGATTTCGAGGATCTCTTCTTTATGTGTCATTCATCTCGCAGGCGGCGCGATCGGACGCGCTTATTCCTGCACCGGTTTCTTGTGCCCGTTCTTTTTGGGGCAGAAATGGCCTTCAGGCTCCATCGGCTGCAGGCACTGCGGGCAGATTGGCCGCCCGCGCTCGAGGACGATCGCTCCCCAATGCGCCATGGTCAGCAGCTGCCCGCGGGTGCACCAGTAGCGCACCACATTGCCTTCTTCTTCCTTTTTTATTTCATCAAGGTTCTCATCCCCTTCATCCTCAACTGAAAGGTCCATCTCGCGCGCGATAATGCACACCAGGTCGCGTTCGTCGTCATATGCCAGCCCCATGTCGCCGACCCGGAATTTGGGGTCCACCGGCGGCTGGATTTGCATGGCCTCTTCCTTCAGGTCAACGTCAATTGAAACGCGCTCCGGGTATTTGCCCATGACCTCTTTCAGGAACTCGCTCACGCCGGCGATCAGCGATTGCAGCTGGATTTTTTCAATGATCAGGCTCACCACCTGGCTGCCCTGCCTGCCCTGGATGTAAAAGATCCGGTTTCCGGGTTTTCCAATGGCATCCACGGTGATCAGGTCAACGGGATCGAGCGATAGGTTGATATTTGGCATTTCTACGTCCTCTTTTCAATAAGATGATCAGCCGCCTCATTCCAGGCAAGCTGCACAGGCTCGGCATCCATATCCAGGAGCTGCCGGATGGCGCTTTTAAATTTTGTGGCATCCCCCGTGGTGGCGAAAACCGGCTTTGTTTCGGTGTTTTCCGCGAAAGTGATGGCGCTTTGTTCCAGCAGATAGGCTGTGCGCCTGGCGATGGCGGGCGCGGGATCAATGACCCTCACCTCCGGTCCGGCAATCTCGCGGATGAGCGGCAGCACGAAGGGGAAATGCGTGCAGCCGAGCACCAGCGTATCAGCCCCTTCAGCGAGCATGGGCCGGATGGCGGTTTCCAGGATGCCGCGCGTCGCGGGGGTATTCAGCTCGCCTCTTTCCACAGCTTCCACCAGGCCGGGCAGTGTGTTGGTCAAGATCCGCACGTTTTGCGCGAAGCGCTCCACCAGTGTGGAATACATCCTGCCCTGAAAGGTAGCAGGCGTGGCCAGCACACCCACAATCCCGTTCTCGGTTTGCTGGGTGGCGGGTTTTACGGCAGGTTCCATGCCCACGAACGGCGTTCCGGGCAGGCTTTCGCGCAGCGCCGCCAGCGCGGCGGCTGAGGCGGTGTTGCACGCCACCACGATCACCCGGGCGCCTTTGGAGATCAGAAACCGCGAAATCGCCAGCGAAAAGGCCAGGATCTCATCCAGCTGGCGCTTGCCGTAGGGCACGTGCGCCTGGTCCGCGATATAAAAGAGGGGCGCTCGCGGCAGAAGCCTTTGGATCTCCCTGACGACCGATAATCCGCCGACGCCGGAATCAAAAACACCCACATACTGGTTCTGGTTAATGCTCATTTTTATGCGTTCAGGGCATTATAAATGAAAAGGGCACAACCCGGCGTGGGCTGTGCCTCTTTTTTAAGGAAAAGGGCTGACTAAGAGAATTTTTCTTTCAGGCGCGCCTTTTTGCCGGTCAGGTCGCGCAGGTAGAAAAGTTTGGCGCGGCGCACTTTGCTGTGCCGTTCAACCACTACTTTGTCAATGCGGGGTGAGCGCATCAGGAAATTGCGTTCCACACCGATGCCGTTGGCGGCTACCCGCCGGACTGTAAAGGTTTCGTGCTGGCCTTTGCGGCTGATACCGATGATGATGCCTTTAAATTCCTGGATTCGTTCGCGGTCGCCTTCTTTGATCTTGACGTGCACGCTCACCGTATCGCCGGGGGTTAACACCGGGACATTCGGATTTACGGGTGCTTCGACTAATTTCATTAATTCATCCATCGTATCTATCCTGTAATAATAAATTCATCTGCGCCGGTTGACGCGAAACATGATTTTACCATAAAAATCAATTTTGATTGGATTGCGTGCTACAAAAGCCAATTTTTTATGCGTCATTGCGAGGAGCGAAATGACAACTGGTACCGTACCCGCAGGGTAAGCAATCTCTAACCTTTAAGATGCGGATTGCTGCACCCTTCTTCGAGGGTTCGCAATGACATAGCCACAGATTGCTTCATCCCTTTTCAAGGGATTCTCAATGACAACTTAGATAGACTTTAATTCCCCCAATATCTCCCCAGCCAGTTTTTCCGTGATCCCCTGAATCTCCATCAGCTGCTCCGGGCTGGCTTTCATCACGCCTTCCAGCGAGCCGAATTTCTTCAGCAGCGCCTTCTTGCGCGCCGGGCCGATGCCGGGGATCTGGTCAAGCCTTGAAACCAGCCGCTGCTTACTGCGCAAGTTACGGTGCGCTGTGATGGCAAAGCGGTGGGCTTCATCACGTACGCGCTGCACCAGATACAGCCCCTGCGACTTGCGCGGCAGTGCGACGGGCTTTGATTTGGAGGGCAGGAACAGCAGCTCATTTTCCTTGGCCAGCCCCGCCACGGTCAGCCGGCTGCCAAGGTCAAACTGCGACAGCACTTTCACGGCGCGCCCGAGCTGGCCCTTGCCGCCATCCACGATCAGCAGGTCGGGCAGGATGGCAAAGGCGGCATCCGTTTTTTCACCGACCGCATGCTGCGTTTGCGCTGTCTCCCAGCGCTTGAAGCGCCGCGCCAGCACCTCTTCCATGCTGGCAAAATCATCCGGCCCGCTGACCGACTTGATATTGAAGCGCCGGTACAGTTTTTTGTTGGGCACGCCCTGCTCAAACACCACCATGCTGCCGACTGCGGCGGTGCCCTGGATATTCGAAATATCATAGCATTCAATGCGGTTGGGCGGGGTTGCCATCCCCAGCCCTGCCTGCAATTCGCCCAGCGCCAGGCTCTGCTTGTGGGTATCCGCTTCCCACTGGGTCTTCAGCGCGCCCAGTGTTTCCACGGCGTTTTCCAGCGCCATCTGCACCAGCTCCCTGCGTGTGCCGCGCTGCGGCACCTTGATCTGCACTTTTTGCCCGCCGCGCTGCTGGTTCAGCCATTGCTGGATGATGACCGCTTCTTCCACTCGGTTGGGCAGCAGCACCTCATCCGGCACGGAACTGGCTTCCGAATAGAATTGCTTTATAAAGGAAGATAGCACCTCACTGTCCTGCTCATCTTCGGTGCCTTCGAGGATAAAATACTCCCGCCCGATCAGGCGCCCGTTGCGGATGAAGAATACCTGCATGCACGAATCGCCGTTGCTGCGCGCCAGCGCGATCACGTCCGAGTCCATATCGCTGTTGGATATGATCTTCTGGCGCTCCACTACGCGTTCGATGGATTGGATTTGGTCGCGCAGCACCGCGGCCTTTTCATAATTCATTTTTTCCGAGTGGTCGGCCATCTCCGTTTTCAGGCGCGAGAGGATCGGGTCGGTGTGGCCTTCCAGGAACTTGCACAGGTCGTCAATCATCTGGCGGTAATCCGCCTGGCTGATCTGGCCGATGCAGGGCGCGGTGCACAGCTTGATGTCGTAATACAGGCAGGCGCGCGGGTCCATCCCGGTGATGATGCGGTCGCAGGTGCGGTACTGGAAGATCTTGCGCAGCAGGTCCAGCGTCTGGTGCACTGCCCATACGCTGGTAAAGGGGCCGAAGTAGCGCGAACCGTCTTGAACCTGCTGGCGGGTGACGGTCACCTTGGGAAAAGGGTCCGCCCAGTGCACCTGGATGAAGGGGTAGCGCTTGTCGTCTTTCAGGCGCACGTTGTAATGCGGCATGTTCTTCTTGATCAGGTTCATTTCAAGGATCAAGGCTTCCAGTTCGGACTCCACCAGGATCCATTCGATGTCGGCGATCTCAAAGACCATGCGCCGCGTCTTGCGGCTTTGGTCGCCGCCGGTGTGAAAATAGGACCTGACGCGCGAACGCAGGTTGACGGCTTTGCCGACGTAGATGATCTTGCCGTCGGCGTTTTTCATCAGATAGCAGCCGGGTTTTCCGGGCAGGGTATTCAGAATGCCCTGAATGTGGTCTTCCAAAGCAGGCATAGGGCTATTTTAGCATGCACGGTTTTTCGTTTTTATCTTCTGCACGAAATGTGCATTTAACATGAAAGGTGCTCCATATTTTTTTGTCATTCTGTTCAAAAAGCACACTTCGTGTGAGGGCGAAACCTGAAGAATCTGGTTTGAATGCAGCTCTAAAAAGACTCTTACCCAATGGGTAGGCTGCGCACTCGCTTCGCTCAGAGTGACATAGGTCTGGCTTGGTAGGTTGGGCTGTAATCGGCTACGTAATCTTGTCATCCTGCTCGAAGAGCACACTTCGTGTGAGCGAAGCGAAGGATCTAGGCTTGTGAAATATGCCAACGCTCTCCGAAGGTCAGTCTTAAGCCTGACAATTCGTACAAAACCATAAAATGATAAAATCTCCCCCATTATGAACATCTACTTCTCCTGCTCCATCACCGGCGGGCGCCGCGACCAGGCTGTTTACCAGCACATCGTCAGCCATCTCACCGGCCTGGGCCATCAGGTTCCGACCGCGCACCTCTCGCGGGCGGATATCCTGGACGAAGAAAAGGTCATCGAACCGCGCGCAGTATACAACCGCGATGTGAAATGGGTGGAAGATTGCGATGCGCTGGTCGCCGAGGTCAGCACACCCTCGCATGGGGTGGGGTACGAGATCGCGCTGGCGCTATTCTTAAACAAACCTGTTTTCTGCTGTTATCGGGAAGGTGCTGCGGTCTCAAAAATGCTGACGGGCAACACCCACCCGCGCCTGAGTTTATTCAGCTACAGCGATGAAAAAAACCTTTTGGCGGCTATGGACCAATTTCTGGCGGAGATTTCGCCAAAATGACAAATGTCACAGGGCATCCGTGACAAATCGCCTCTCGCATTTTTCATTCTTCGATTAATATAAAATTGGTGACAAATAGGGTTTGGCGACAAACTCTCATCAATGTCTCCTCCTTTGGCGAGCCCCCGCTGGTGAACCTCCTCCCTGCCAGCGGCGGCTTTTTTTAACCCAAACGCCAGGTAAGAATTCTATTAAAAAGCGCCCCCATACCTTGACGCTCCGCTTTGATGTCTTAAAATCACACTATGGATTACAAGGATTACTACAAAATCTTGGGCGTGGGCGAAAAAGCCTCTTCGGACGAGATTAAAAAAGCGTACCGCAAGCTGGCGATGAAATATCACCCCGATCGCAATCCGAATGACAAGGCGGCGGAAGCTCACTTTAAAGAAATCAATGAAGCCAACGAAGTGCTCAGCGACTCAAAGAAACGCGCCAAATATGACCAGCTCTCCAATTCCTATTCCTCCTGGCAGCAGGCCGGCGGTTCGCCGGGATCCTTCCGCTGGGAAGATATGATGGGAAACCGGGGCGGCGGGGGCACGCGCGTGAATATGGAAGACCTGGGTGATATGTTTGGCGACCTGGGCGGTTTTTCCGATTTCTTCAGGACTTTCTTCGGCGGCGGCATGGGCGGGCAGCCCGCTGGCGGGCAGGGCAGAACTCGTACAACTTACGCGCAGCCGCGCCAGCCGCTTGCTTATCAGCAGAAAGTACCGGTATCGCTGCATGAGGCTTACCACGGCACCACCCGGATGATGGATGTGAACGGCGACCGCAAAGAGATCAAGATCCCGGCAGGCGTGAAGACCGGCACCAAGGTGCGCGCTTCAGGGGCGGGCCCGCTGGATCAAAGCGGCCGCGGCAGCGATATTTACCTGATCATTGAGGTCACGCCCGATCCGCGCTTTGAGCTTTCTGGCGATGATATTCTCACCGAAAAGAAAATCGACCTGGCTGCTGCCGTTCTTGGCGGCGAGGTAAAGGTCGAAACGCTCTCAGGCAACGTCCTGCTCAAGATCCCGCCCGGCACTCAACCCGGACGCATCTTCCGCCTGGCAGGGCGCGGGATGCCCGACTTGAAGAAAAAAGGGAAATTCAGCAACCTGCTGGTCAGGATCAATGTTCAGATCCCGCAAGACCTTACGGATGCCCAGAGAAAATTCTTTGAAAAATGGAAGGACCTTTAAAATCTCATGGCTAAGGCGGCAAAAATGCCTCAAAAATCGATATTGAAATTATTAGGATTATTCATGGTTATGTCTGCGCTGGCTGCCTCCTGCATGCCAGCCCGGCCTGCACCGTCAAACGCCGTCCCAACCCTTGAGGTCATCCCCAAGCCGGATCTGGGCGGGGCAGCCGCTGAACTGCCGGCGCCTTCTGATGACCTTCTGGTCAACCTTTACGAGCAGGTCAATCCGGGTGTGGTGGCCATCCTCATTTATTCCGGGGGCGACCCGGTCGGCCAGGGATCCGGATTTGTGATAGACAATCAGGGGCATATCCTCACCAATTACCATGTGGTTGAAGACGTGGTTGAATTTGAGGTGGTTTTTTCCAGTGGTTACCGCGCGGTGGGTACATTGGTCGGCACCGATCCTGATTCGGATATTGCGGTCCTGAAGGCGGACGTGCCTGAAAGTGAACTGTCGCCGCTGGCGCTGGGTGATTCCGCCGGGGTCAGGGTCGGCCAGACGGTGATCGCCATCGGCAATCCCTATGGCCTGTCAGGCACCATGACGGTCGGCATCGTTTCTGCCCGCGGGCGCCTGCTTGAAGCCATCCGCACCGCATCCACAGCCGGCAGTTTCTCATCCGCCGACTTGATCCAGACGGACGCTGCCATCAATCCCGGCAATTCAGGCGGCCCGCTCATCAATCTGCAGGGCGAAGTGATCGGCATCAACCGCGCCATCCGCACCGAAGGCGATGTCGACACCGGCATCTACAATTCCGGGCTTGGTTTTGTGGTGCCCATCGATATTGTCAAGCGCGTGGTGCCTTACCTCATCCGCGACGGGCATTACGATTACCCTTACCTGGGCATCACCAGCAGTGAAGAATTCACCCTGCCCCAGCTCCAGGCGCTCGGGCTGCCGCCCGATGTGCGCGGGGTTTATGTGAACACCGTCCCCAAAAACACACCGGCCGAAAAAGCCGGGCTGCTGGGCGGTTCGCAGGCAACAAGTTTTGATAACCTTCTGGCAGGCGGTGATTTGATCACGAATATTAATGACCACACGATCCTCAACTTCAGCGATTTTTTGAATTACCTGGTCACCAACACCGGCCCCGGGGATCAGGTCGATCTGACCATCCTGCGGGATGGCCGTGAATTGAACCTCACAGCCACCCTCACTTCCCGCCCGCAATAATATCCTTCCATCTGGAAGACCATTCATAGGTTGGATTGAGCGTAGTAGACCTGTAGGTTGGGTTGATCTCAGCATAACCCAGCCATTGCCAGTTATCTAACCCTGCTTAATGCTGTCATTGCGAACCTCGCGCAGCGAGGTGAAGCAATCTCATCCTGAAGCTTCAGATTGCTTCATCCCTCTTCGAGGGATTCGCAATAACGGTTTGCTCCTACTCCAGGTTATCCGCCAGCAGCAGCAGGTCGGTATAGAACTCGCCCAGCGCTTCAAGCGCTTTGTCCGGGTTACCCACCGCGCTGGATTTGATCTTCTGGAACTGGCTCTGCAGCCTTTGCAGAATCTCGGGGAAATCCGCGATTTGCAGCGCGTTCAGGTCTTCCTCCACATAACGCAGCTGCTGATTGGCTTTGGTGGTGTCTTTGGTGGTCAGTGCGACTTCCAGCAGGCTCGTGTCGCTGATGGTCTTGTAAACGCCCGCCTGCTCTTTGGTCTTGGTGTAGTCTGTCTGCAGTGCGGTGTATTTCGTCTCAACCTCGGTCAGGCGCACCAGTTCCTTCTCCGCCTTGTTGAATTCCGAGAGCTTGGGCAGGTACAATCCCAGCAGAACCGCCAGGGCCCCGATCACCAGGCAGGCCAGTGCCAGGGTGATGGAATTCACCAAGGTTTGAAATTTGGATTTGGGGATCTTGGTAGCCTTGGCAGGCTTTTCCGGCTTGCCTTCTTTCACTGGCTGCATGACCGGCTCTTCAGGTTTCGGATTCTCAGCGCCGTTATTCTCTTTTAATTCCATTTTATTCTCCAATTTTTCTTTATCATACTCATTGAATATATGATTTATGTAATAAAAAATTTATTAAGTAACCGTTAGAAAAAAGGTCATGCCTTGCTTCTCGCGATCACTCCCTTGATCCACGCTTTGAAAGCCGGCAAGCCCAGTTCTTCAGCCACAGCCAAGTTCGGCTCCTGGCGGAAAAGCCTGGTGGCAGCCATCATGTTGTGGCCGGAAGTAAATTTGCTGCTGCACTCGCAGTTCACATAATAACGCATCGTGCTCGCCAGCACAAGAGGGATGCACACCCCCACCGCTATCGCGACGCGATCAGCGCGATGGCGTCGTCGGTGCCGGTATCGCAGTCAACAATGACCGGTTTCCTGTTCATCCGCTTACTCCTTGATCAATTTGGCAGGACTGCCCTGCATGAATTTTAATCTTTTCGGGAAATTTCGGGAAAAAACAATTGGAATGTATAATGGCAGCTATGCAGGCTGATTCACCCAATCCGTCCAAAGCCAACACCCAGATCGCCCGGGCAGCCGGCACTGTGATGGCGGCTTTTATCATCAGCAACCTGGTCGGCTTGCTGGCAAAAACGCTCACCGCGCGCGAATTCGGCACCGGCATTGAGAGCAACGCTTTCTTTGCCGCCAACCGCTTTTCCGAGATCCTTTTCAATCTGGTGGCCGGCGGCGCGCTCGGCTCGGCTTTCATCCCGGTTTTCACCGGGCTGCTGGCTGCTGAAGACCGGCCGAAAGCCTGGAAGCTGGCTTCCTCAATCGCCAACCTGGTTTCCATCGTCCTGCTTGCTTTAAGCCTGCTGGCCTTCATTTTCGCGCCCCTGGTGGTGCGCTATATCCTGGCTCCCGGCTTCACGCCTGAAGCCATGGCCCTGACCGCCGGCCTGCTGCGCGTGCAGGTCATCAGTTCGGTCATTTTCGGCTTGAGCGGGCTGGTGATGGCCATCCTCAATTCCCACCAGCGTTTTCTGCTGCCAGCCCTGGCGCCTGCCATGTACCAGTTGGGCTGGATCCTGGGCATTATATCTGCTCAAGCCGGCGCTGGGTATTTTCGGGCTGGCCTGGGGTGTGGTGCTTGGCTCGCTGCTGCACCTGCTTGTGCAGCTGCCTTCCTTATTACGCCTGCCGCAGCGCTCATACCGACCGGCGCTCGGCCTCGAAATGCCGGAAGTGCGCGAGGTGGGCCGCCTGATGGCGCCGCGCCTGCTGGGAGTGGCAGTGGTGCAGTTGAACTTTTTGATCAACACCCTGCTGGCGTCTTTCCAGCCGGCAGGCAGCATTACGGCCATCAGCCTGGCTTTTCCGCTCATGATCATGCCCGAAGCGGCGCTGGCGCAGTCCATCGCCATTGCCGCTTTGCCCACCTTTGCCGCCCAGGTGGCGCGCAAACAATTTTCGGAAATGCGCGCCTCCCTCTCCGCGGCTGTGCGCATGATGCTGCTTCTGGCCGTTCCCGCCAGCATCGGCCTCATCCTGCTGCGCAGGCCCCTGGTGGCGCTTCTTTACCAGGGCAATCAGTTTTCCGCTGATTCCACCAGCCTGGTTGCCTGGGCGCTCCTTTTCTATGCCATCGGTTTGGTCGGCCACGGCCTGGTCGAAATTCTTTCCCGCGCATTTTACGCGCTGCATGATACCAAAACACCCGTCCTGATCGGGGTGGGGGCCATGTCGCTCAACCTGCTTTTGAGTTTTCTTTTCACCTGGCTTTTCCGCCTGTGGGGCCTCATGCCCCATGGCGGGCTGGCGCTGGCCAACAGCGCTGCCACGCTGATCGAAAGCGTCATCCTGCTGGCGCTCATGCGTAAACGCCTGGATGGGCTTGACGACCGCAAGTTGCTGCTTTCGCTGCTCAAAGCGCTTATCGCGGGCGCGGGCATGGCTGCGCTCATCCTGCTGCTCAACGCGTTTGTTCACCCGGCCAGCAGCCTGTTGAACCTGGCCTTGCCGGTTGCGGCCGGGATCGCGTCCTACGCGCTCCTGCTGGTGCTTTTAAAGACCGAAGAATTGAAGCGCATTTTCGGGATGGTAAAAGAAAGGCTGGCCAGACGGTGATGCAGGCGCTCGCCATTCGCCCGGCTGAAGCGCATGAAATCCGTCACGGCGCCGGCCTGATCCTGCTCACCCTGCACCAGTTCGGCGATTATCTCTTCGGCTTTGGCGACCACGCCCGCGCGCAGGCCGCGCTGGAAAAGTTCTATTCCCTGCCGGCCAACCGTTTCAGTCACCAGTTTGCCGTCTTCGGCCAGTCCCAAGGGCAGATAGCCGGCATCCTGATGCTCTTCAACCGCAGGCAAATGCGGCGCTCCATGGCCATCACCGGCGCGCATATGCTCAGGGTCTATCGTTTTAAAGAGATTCTCAAATTTCTTGAATTGATGCTGCCTTACCGCAATGAAGAGGATATTCCCGGGGATGAGCTTTATATCGGGCATCTGGCGGTTTATGAGCAGTTCCGGCGGCGCGGGTTTGGGCTGCGCCTGCTGGAATATGCCGAAAAAGAAGCGCGTGCCCAGGGCAAGCGCAAGTTGTCGCTGCTGACCGAGATTGAAAACAGTGCCGCACAGGCGCTTTACCAACAGTTCGGTTTTAAGATTACCAACACCATCTACTTCCCCGAACAGATGCGATATGTCGGTTCGGCGGGGGATGTGCGCATGGAAAAGGAATTATAAGGAACAAGGAGAGCCATGGAAAACACGATCGGAAGACAATTCATTGAAATGACCAAGTATAAGCACCAGGAGAAATCGCTGCAAAGCCAGGGCGCTCCCTGGCCGCAGCTGCAGTTGCCGCTGCCTGAAGGCGCCGAAATGGTCAACCTGCCTGCGGGCAAAGACCTTAAGCTGGACAAGCTGGATCTCATCCATCTGGTGGAAAAACGCGAGACTTTCCGCAGCTACACGGAGCAGAGTCTTACCTTGCAGGAACTGGCTTTCCTGCTGTGGGGCACGCAGGGTGTCAAATCGCTGCTGCCTGACAAGCCGGTCACCAAGCGTACGGTGCCCTCGGCTGGTTCGCGGCATGCTTTTGATACCGATTTACTCATCAATCGCGTGGATGGCCTGCAGCCCGGCCTTTACCGCTACCTGGCGCTTGACCATCAGCTGGCACGCCTGCCCGCCCCGCAGGAGATTTGCGATATTCTCACCGAGGCCTGCACCCGCCAGGCGCACGTCAAGAATTCCGCGGTCACCTTTTTCTGGATTGCCGAACAGCAACGCATGACCTGGCGCTATTGCCAGCGCGGCTACCGCTATATGTTCCTGGATGCCGGGCATGTCTGCCAGAATCTGTACCTGCTGGCCGAGGCGATCGGCTGCGGCGTGTGCGCCATAGCCGCCTATGATGACGACCTGGTCAACGCGGCTTTAAACCTCGATGGTGTGGAACAGTTCGCCATCTACATTGCCACGCTTGGAAAACGCTGATCCGAAGCTTAAACTTAAAAAATAATAAATTTTAAGTAGCGCGTATCCGGTAAAAAATACCTGCGTGCTATAATCGATTCTATCCACCCTCACTGTCACTCTGAGCGAAGTGAAGAGTCTCGTTTAAATGCAGGCAATTTCCTTTGCATTGCCGGTAATTTGTAAAGTATTTGGGTAATAATTGATCCATGATGAACTAAGCCAAATGTCATTTACCCACCTTCACGTCCACACCCACTACTCCTTGCTGGATGGGTTCAGCAATATCAAGAAACTCGTCAAGCGCACCAAAGAGCTTGGCATGTCCTCCCTGGCCATCACCGACCACGGCACCATGTTCGGCGTGATCGAGTTCTATCGCTCAGCCAAAGCCGCCGGCGTGAAACCCATCATCGGCCTGGAGGCTTATATGTCGCCGCGCGGCATGAAGGAGAAGGATGCCCAGCTCGATAAGCGCGCCTCCCATCTCATCCTGCTGGCGGAGAACGATACAGGTTACAAAAACCTGCTGCGGATTGCCAGCGCTGCCCAGTTGGATGGTTTTTACTACCACCCGCGGGTGGACAAGGAATTCCTAAAATCCCATTCCGAAGGCTTGATCGCTTCCTCGGCTTGCCTGAAAGGCGAGATTCCCACCAAAATAATGGAGCGCGGCAGCGAGGCCGCCCGCGAAGCGCTGGACTGGTATATGGGCGTTTTCGGCCCTGATCGCTTCTTTCTCGAACTGCAGCGCCATGATATCAAGGAACTGGATGATGTCAACAAGAGCCTGGTGGAGCTGCGCCAGCGCTATAACGCGCGCTTCATCGCCACCAATGATGTGCATTACATCGAACGTGCGGATTCGCGCAGCCAGGATATCCTGCTCGCCATCCAGACCGGCGCGATGCTCAACGATCCCACCCGCTTTCACATGCAGGGCGACTCTTATTATCTGCGTTCGCCGCTTGAAATGGCCGACCTCTTTGCGGATGTTCCCGAGGCGCTCACCAACACGCAGGAGATCGCGGAGCGCTGCAACGTCAACCTGGATCCCGCAGGCTATCATCTGCCGCTCTTTGAAGTGCCGGATGGCTATACCGCTGAAACCTACCTGAGAGAATTATGCGAGGAAGGCCTCAAAAAGCGCTACCACGAAAAAGCCGATGATCCCGAAGTGCGCCAGCGTGTGGACTACGAACTTGAAGTCATCCACAGGATGGGCTTTGATGCCTATTTCCTGATCGTCTGGGACCTGTGCCGCTTTGCGCGCGAGCGCGGCATCTGGTATGAGGCGCGCGGTTCTGCCGCGGGTTCCATTGTGGGTTATGTGCTGGGTATCACACTGGTTGAGCCCCTGGCTCATGGCCTGCTTTTCGAACGCTTCCTGAATCCCGACCGCATCAGCATGCCTGATATTGACCTCGATTTTCAGGATGACAAGCGCGCCGAGATCATGGAATACTGCGCGGGCAAATACGGTTACGACCATGTTGCCCAGATCATCACCTTCGGCACCATGGGCGCGCGCGGATCCATCCGCGATGTGGGGCGCGTCATGGGCATCCCGCTCGGCGATGTGGACCGCATCACCAAAATGATCCCGCAGATCCCCAGCCAGCCGGTCACCATCCGCGACGCGCTCAACTCCGTTCCCGACCTGCGCGAGGTCTATGATGGCGATGAAACCATGCGCAGCCTGATCGACGCAGCCGCCGAGCTCGAAGGCGTGGCGCGCAATGCGGGCACGCACGCGGCGGGTGTTGTCATTTCAGATTTGCCCGTGATTGAATATGTGCCGCTGCACCGCCCGACCAGCAATTCGGAGGATGTGCCCATTAAAACCGTCACCCAGTTCGAGATGTCCATCATTGACCATCTCGGGCTGCTGAAGGTGGACTTCCTGGGTCTGGCCACCCTGACCATCATGCAGAAAGCCAGCGATTTGATCTTTAAGCGCCACGGCGTGCGACTCAATTTAGCCAATATCCCCCTGGATGATACCGCCACCTATGAGTTTATGGCCAAGGGCTTTACCGCCGGCGTGTTCCAGCTTGAAGGCGCGGGCATGACCCGTTTTCTGATGCAGATGCAGCCGACCAAACTGGACCATATCATCGCCATGGTGGCGCTTTTCCGCCCGGGGCCGATGGAATTTATTCCCTCCTATATCCGCCGCATGCACGGCCAGGAAAAGATTGAATACCGCCACCCGCTGCTGGAATCCATCCTGGGCGAAACCTACGGCTTTGCCATTTACCAGGAGCAGGTCATGCAGGCGGCCATGCAGCTGGGCGGCTTTACAGCCGCTGAAGCGGATGGGCTGCGCAAGATTATCTCCAAGAAGATCACCTCCGAGCTGAAAGGCCAGCATGTGAAATTTGTCGAAGGCGCGGTTATTAAGGGCATCCCGCGCGAAACCGCCGAACAGATTTTCACGGAATGGGAAGGCTTCGGGCATTACGGTTTTAACAAAAGCCATGCCGCTGATTACGGCGTGATCGCGGTCGAAACCGCCTATTTGAAAGCGCAATTACCCGCTCGAATATATGTCCTCATTGCTGTCGCAGTCCAAGAACGAATCGGAAAAGGTCGCTTTTTATATTGCCGACTGCAAAGCCATGGGCATTGATGTGCTCCCACCTGACGTCAACACCAGCGGCTGGGATTTTGAGATTGAAGAACGCGCGGGGCAGCCCGCTGCCATCCGCTTCGGGCTGGGTGCTGTCAAGAACGTCGGCCAGAATCCTGTGGAGTTGATCGTCGCGGAAAGGCGCAACGGGCTTTTTACGGATATCAATGACTTTGCCCGGCGCGTGGATATCCGCAAGGCGGGCAAGCGCGCGCTGGAATCGCTCATCCGCGTGGGCGCGCTGGACGCCTTTGGAGAACGCCGCTCGCTGCTCGAAGGGCTTGAAACGATCTCGGCCATCAGCGAAAGCCATTTCAAGGCCAGGGATACCGGCCAGCTGACCTTCTTTGGAAATATTGAGGGTCTGGAAGAAGAGATCCGCCTGCCGAACATCCCCCCGCTGGACGCGCGTGAAAAACTGGAATGGGAGCGCGAACTGCTGGGCTTGTACCTTTCAGATAACCCCTTGAATGCCTACCTGCCCGCCCTGCGTAAAAAAGTGACGCACTATACCGCCCAACTCAAGGAAACCGAGCACCACAGCCAGGTGGCTGTGGGTGGCCTCATTTCTTCCTATCGCACCACCATGACCAAAACCGGTAATGAGATGGCTTTTGCGATTTTGGAGGATATTCAGGGTACGGTGGAACTGATCATCTTCCCCAGGACCTGGCAGAAATCAAAAGAGCTCATCCGCGGCAATGACGTGGTGCTCGCGCGCGGTAAGCTGGATACCGATAAAGCCGATCCCAAAGTGCTGGTTGACAGCCTGGAAGCTGTCCAGATGATCCATGAGGATGCGCCGCCCAGCGGGCTGCTGCCTGAAGACCTGGCCGGCAGCCCTGATCTGCCTGTTGAATTGGACCTGGAAACCGATTTTATCCCGCCCGATAACCTGGAGCCCAACAGCGGCATTAATGACCGTGCCAATGCGCCCTATCCGGCCGGTGCCAGCCGCCCCGCAGCACAGGAACCACAGGATGCCTCACTGGCTTCAGAACCAACCGCAGTTGAGGCGGAAACAGCCGTGGCGGTTGCGGATGCGCCGGCGGCAGCCGGCACAATTATGGAAGAAGCTGCCCCGGTACTGGTTGTGGAAACGCCGGCGGATTCCCTGCCCGAGCTTGCTGTTGCGCAGGGTCCGACTTTGGTGGTCAGCCTGCTCAGTTGCGGCTCCAAGGAGCGCGACAACCGCCGCCTCAGGCAGATCTTCGGCGTGCTGACCTCGGTGCCCGGCGCGGACCGCTTCGCCTTTCTGTGCCAGGAGAATGGCCGCATTTTCCGCATGGAATTCCCCAATTTTCGCACCGCCATCAGCGACAGCCTGCTGCGCGAACTGCGCGGCATGCTCGGCGACCTGAATGTGGCTGTGGAAGATAAACCTTCTTAATACTTGTCTTGCGATCGTCGCCAGTTATTGTAAGTAAAGCAAACCCCACTTATTAATTGTCATTAAGATATCTTGGTAGTAGGTTGGGTTGAGCAGCGCCAGACCCAACCTCGTTACCTCCCCGATGCATTACGGGGGAGGCGCAGGTGGTAGTCATGCGAGCGAAGCGAAGCAATCGGTAACTAGTCAGCTCGAAAAGCGCACCAATACTAAGAGTGTTGTTAAACCTTAACCTGCGACCAGATTCTTACTCTGCGAGTATGGTTCCCAATCACCCCTTCGGGGTTCAGAATGACAATTTTGGCGGTTTTAATAAGATTGGTCGATTGGTAGGTTGGGTTGAGCGCAGCGATACCCAACGAAAAATTCGATAGTGCGAGCCTACTGAAAAAGTCCTGTAAGGAAAAACTTTCGGAACCCTCTGCTTGAGCAGAAGGCGGAGACCCCGGAAATCAGCGACAACAAGCCGCTGAATGAAGGGTGTTTACTATGGAACTTACCCGGAAAAAAATTGCCCTCATTTTCCGAGGGCAATTTTTTTGTTGGCTTTATCAGGTTTTATAACTGTCTTATTTCTTTACGCCTTTTGCGTCTTTTGCGCCTTCAACCGGCAAAGCTGGCGCCGCCAGGCTCTCTTTGGCCTTGATTTCACGATATGTGAGCGTCCAGACGTTCGACTGGAAAATCTTGAACCAGCCGCTGAACAGCATCAGTGGGGCAAACAGGACCACAAAGAAGAAGGGTATGGCCGCCAT
The DNA here is from genome assembly GCA_963751635.1 of uncultured Chloroflexia bacterium. Taxonomy (GTDB): domain Bacteria; phylum Chloroflexota; class Anaerolineae; order Anaerolineales; family Anaerolineaceae; genus Pelolinea. The sequence goes on along the minus strand of CAVVVE010000005.1, from coordinate 71,770 downwards.
GGCAGCAATGACCCACACCAGCGGCCCGCTGGTGAAGATACTGGTGATGCCGTAGGTGACCAGGGCGGGAATAGCCGCGGCCAGCGCGGCCGGGATCAGCAGGACTATGTAAGCCGGGATGAGCAGGAAGAACAGGATCAATCCGGCAATTCCAAAAGCGATGCCGATGCCCGCCATAACCAGCAGCATCAGTCCGGCGCTCTTCCAGTTGCGCTTGAACATGCCCCAGCCAGATTTGAACGATTCTTTGACGCCCAGCCCTTCCAGGGCGGCCGCGCGCGCAAAGAAGTTGCGCAGCACGGTCAGGAACACTGCCGCCACAAGAATCAGGAAGAGGCTTAGGAAACCCAGCCCGATGGCAAATACGATCGCACTGGTACCAGGTGTTTGCGTTGTGCCGAAGTTCGGCATGAAAACGACCACTCCAACTCCGATCATCAGCGAAATAAGCAGGACCACAGGCAGCGACAGGATCAGGTCGATCACCCACAGGCGGAATGCCCGCCGATTCCAGCCTAGTTTCCAGCCAGCCTTGAACTTCAGTTTGTTCCCGTCTGTTTCGTAGCCGTCCACCATGCGCATGACGGCGGTTTCGGCGGGATAGCGCACGAAAGCGGCCAGGATGCTGATAACCAGGATGGCCAGGAGCAGGACCACGCCGATGGTAACAAAGGTGCCGATATGCTGCTCGGGATTGAGGAACAGTGGTTCCACATCCTTCACGAACCATTCAACCAGCTGCCGCACCCACTCGGGGGCGTTTTCGGAGAAGGCTCTATCAGGATTAAAACCTGTAAGGCTGCCGGCGCCGCTTTGGGGTGCCTGTGAGCGCCAGCCGCTGTTGCTGCTGCCCAGGTTTCCGCCGGCGGTGAGCGCCAGCAGGATGCCGAAGATCCACAGGACTTTGTAGCTCCACAGGATTTGCCAGGAGCGCTTGAGAATTTTCTTGATGTCAATCATTTTATGTTTCCTTTCTTTATTAAGAACATTGAATTTTTAATACCTTTTGGTGCAGGTTCAATCCAGTATGGATGACGCCTGCATTGCATTTACCCGACCCCGCCATACGAGTGCCAGTGCGGCCCAGTAAAGCGCCGCCGCGACTGCCTGCCAGAGCAGGGGCGTGACCAGGCTGTTCGCGAACACACCGACATCATTCAGGATGCCGAGTCCAGCTGGCACCTGCATGCCCAGGATGCCTTCAACCGCTGCCTGCGCTGCGGCGAACCACTGCGTTTGCTGCGGGCTGCCGGCAGCCCAGGCCAGCGCGCCTTCCATGATCCCGGCCCGGCCGGCCAGCGTGATCAGCCCGGACAGGTTCATGGTCACCTGCATGAAGAGCCAGCCCGCCAGAGCAACCACCGGCGCCATCCACAGCAGCTGGTGGGTTACGCTGGGTGCTTCCGGCTGCGCCTCATCCCGGCTGGGGAGCTGCTGCATCAGCCGCTCCTTAAAGGCCTCGGCAGGCGTGAATTTGGGCTGCGGCGCGGATTGCAGGATCCGGGAGACCTGGCGCAGCTCTTCCAACGCTTGCGCGCACGGCTGGCAGGTTTCCAGATGCGCCAAAACGTCGCTTTGGGCGCGCTGGTCCAGCTCGCCGTCCAGGAAGGCATTCAGTTGATCGTGCACGTGTTCAGGCATAGCTTCGCTCCGTTTCCAGGTGATATTCCAGCAGCCGCTCCCGCAGAAGGTTGCGCGCGTAATTCAGGCGCGACATCACTGTGCCGGCCGGGATCTCGAGGGCGGAGGCGATCTCATCGTAAGCCAGCCCGCCGTATTCCCGCAGCACCAGCACCGCGCGCGAGGCTTCCGGCAGCGCCATGACCGCGCCCTGCACCAGTTCCGCCTGCTCTTTTTCAAGATAGGCCGCTTCAGGGCTCGCGCTTCGGTCGCTCAGCATCAGGTTTTCTTCGCTGTCTTCGAGATTCTCCGTCGGCTTGCGGCGCAGGCTATCGAGCGCGGCATTGAGCGCGATGCGATAGAGCCAGCTGCGGAAAGGCGCGCGGGGTTCAAATCCCGGCAGGCTGACCCACGCCCGCAAGAAGGCCTCCTGGGCTGCGTCCTCGGCGATCTGGGCGTCGCCGCACATGCGGTAAACCACCCGGATCACGTCTTCGCTGTGCCGGCTGACCAGCTCGCCAAAGGCGCTGCGGTCGCCCGCCTGCGCCTGCGCGATCAATTCAAGGTCTTCAATTGCGTGCGGCAAAGTTCCCTCGTCTGCATGGAAAATCATCCTTTATCACATGCTATATAACGGATTTCAGAGTAGATTTATTCGGTTTTTTCAGCATAGCATGGAATTGATGAAAAATGATCGCTTGCAGGCATAAAAATGCTTGACAGCGCCCCTTCCCGGTGATAAATTCTATAATTGTTTTATAAAAGAACGGGTCCGCCAGTTTTGGTGGCTTTTTTTTCGGGGAAGCTTAACCCTGTGATCCTTCCTCTTTGGAGTTCGTCAGGGAAATAAAAATTATTGGCAGCATTAATAGGGATAATCATATGAAACTCCGCAAAATAACCAGCGCGGGCGCAGCCCGTGAGGATGCCCACAGCATCATCGAGGTCAACCAACTGACCAAGTACTATGGCAAGTCCAGGGGTATCGTGGATGTGTCCTTTAAAGTTGAGGAAGGGGAGATCTTTGGTTTTATCGGCCCGAATGGCGCCGGAAAATCAACCACCATCCGCCTGTTCATGTCGCTCATCTATCCCACCAGCGGCGATGCCCGCATCTTCGGGCTGGACTGCATCAAATACGGCCCCGAGATCCGCCAGGAGATCGGCTACCTGCCTTCCGAGGTCTTTTATTATGAGGGCATGAAGGTCCGCGACCTGCTCAAATATTCCGCCAGCTTCTATAAAAAGGACTGCTCCAAAAGAACGGCTGAGCTGGCAGACCTGATGGAACTGGAGCTCGACCGGCGCATTGATGATCTCTCCTACGGCAACAAGAAGAAGGTCGGCATTGTTCAGGGCCTGCTGCACCAGCCCAAGCTGATCATCCTGGATGAACCCACCGCCGGGCTTGATCCGCTCATGCAGCAGAATTTCTTTAACCTGATCCGTGAAGAAAACAAACGCGGGGCGACCGTGTTCTTTTCCTCACACATCCTGGGCGAGGTGCAGCGCCTGTGCAGCCGCGTGGCGATCATCAAGGAAGGCAGCATCATCAGGATCCAGGATATCAAGACGCTGCAGAAAGAGAATTACAAGAAGGTGCGCGTTGTGGCGGAGAACCTGGATGCCAAGCGTTTCCAGATTGCCGGCGCAACCAATCTCCAACAGATCGACGGCTCGGTGAGCTTTTTCTACAAAGGCGATATCAATGCGCTGGCGCGCCTGATCAGCGAAATCAGGGTTTCGGACGCGACCATCGAAGACCTGTCGCTCGAAGAGATCTTCATGCACTATTATGAATAGGGGCTCGCGATGAACATCTTCAAGCATGAATTTAAAGCTAAACTGCGCTCGGTGGTGACCTGGTCGCTCTCCATCTACATCCTGGTCGTGGTTTTTATGTCCATTTTCCAGGGCTTTGCCAAAGAAACTACCATGGTGACTGAGTTAATGAGCAGCTTTCCACGGGAACTGCTGATCGCTTTCGGCATTGAGGATATGGACTGGTCGTCCATCCTGGGTTACTTTAGCCTGGTTTTTGTTTTCATCCAGATCTGCCTGGCGATGCAGGCAGCAAATTACGGCTTTGCGCTGGTTTCGCTTGAAGAAACGGAGTGGACAGCGGATTTTTTGCTGTCCAAGCCGGTGGGCCGCAGGCAGATCCTGACCAGCAAGCTCCTGGCAGCGTTAAGCGCCCTGGCCATCACGGAAGGGTTCATTTTCTTTTCCAGCCTTCTTTACATGATCCTTTTCCGCGGGGACCAGCTGATCCCGCTCACACCCTTGCTGGTGCTCATGCTTAGCATGCCGGTTTTCCAGCTCTTTTTTCTGTCGGTCGGCATGCTGGTCTCGCTGCTGGTAAAGCGCGTGCGCAGCGTGACGCCCTTTTCCATGGGACTGGTTTTCGGCCTGTACACCTTAAATGCCTTCGGGGATATGATCGGCGAAGAGAGCCTGGAAATCCTCTCACCTTTCCGGCACTTTACCCCCGGGTATATCATCAAGAACAGCGCCTGGGAAGCACCGCTGGTGCTGATCAGCATCATTGTCATCATCCTGGCTTTGGCAGCCAGCTATTGGCTTTACGCGAAAAGGAATATTGCTTCGGCAGTATAAGGAGAAGAACCGGTGAACATTTTTTTTCGGGAACTGCGCGCCAATTTCAAATCCCTGCTTATCTGGTGCGGCATCGTTATCTTGTTCAATTTGGTGGGTTTTTCAAAGTTTTCCGCCTTCTATAACAATCCTGACCTGCTGAGTGTGCTCGATTCCATGCCGCAAGGCCTCATCTCGGCTTTCAATATGGATGCCTTTAATCTGACCACGGTCACGGGCTTTTACGGCATCATGATCGTATATTTCAGCCTGATCCTTTCGATAGCGGCCGCCATGTGGGGCAGCGACATCATCTCCAAGGAAGAGCGCGACAAGACGGTCGAGTATTCCCTGACCCTGCCGGTCAAAAGGCGCCGTTTGATCACTGCCAAGCTTGCCGCGGCAGCGCTAAACAGCTTCCTGCTGCTGCTCGTCACCTGGATCTCGACTTTGACATTCGCACAGAACTTTCAGCCGGACGGCCAGTTTTACGAATTTGTTTCCACCTCTTTGTGGGCGCTGTTTTTTATTCAGATAATCTTCCTGGCGCTGGGCATCTTTCTCGGCTGCGCCATCAAGCAACACAAGCGCGCCGGCTCGCTGGCGGTTTCGATCCTGCTGGGCGCCTATTTCGCCTCCATCCTGACTGAAATGAGCGAGGCATTTGCGTTCCTGCGCTATCTGTCGCCCTTCAGTTATTTTGACCCTTTGCTGATGCTGCGCGAATCCAGGCTTGAGATCGGCTTTGCCCTGCTCTCGCTGCTGATCACCGCGCTTGCCCTGGCTGGCGCGTATTACACCTATTCAAAGCGGGATCTTTATATCTAAGCCGCGAAACCCAACTATTAATTGTCATTGCACCAGGGAGTCGCAGCGACGGAAGCAATCTCATTCTTTAAAGTTGCAGATTGCTTCTTTCGCCCTTCGGGCTCATCGCAATGACCGCAGAAAATGGGAGGCCTAGGAGGGGGAATTACATTTTGTAGCACAAAACGAAACCACATGTCAAAACTTTGATTATGAAATCCCTTCACCTCCCGGGGCTTGTGGCCTCGGTTGTCAGGGATCAAAATCCTTTACTCTGGTATGAAAAAATCCCTCTCACCTCCCGGGGCTTGTGGCCTCGGTTGTTCAGGGATCAAAATCCTTTACTCTGGTAAAGGATTTTGACAAAAGTTGACAGTTATTGAGAATTTCCGGGCAGGTAGCAAACTATACAGTAGTAAATATAAACTAAACTTAAGAAAAAGGTTCACTCAGTGAGCTTAACAAAAGTGGATTTGGTTGAGCGCAGTGACTGGGAACCGGTGCGAAGCCCCTGGCAGGGTGCCCACAGGGTAAATCCAACATTAAGTTCCTCCCTCGATGCAAAGATTCCTTTGCCCTTGCAAAGGATTACGGCGGGGGAGGAGATTTCTACGATTTTAAACAATGATGGGCAGTCGCTAGCATAAGTCGGGGATATTTTGCTTGGCGAGCCCACTTCCTTTACAAGATGAAATTCTGATCCGGACAATATATACATCGTTAAGAATAATTCCACCGCAATTCAGTTATGGTAATTGCTGTAAGAAAAATCTGATCGAAAAAAGGAGTGGGAATGGCAACCTATGGAATGACCGTATCGCTTTCGGGGAAATTGGATGAAGTAAAAGCACAATTAGCAGGCGAACTCAAAACACAGGGCTTTGGCATTTTGACGGAAATTGATATGCAGAAGGTGATGAAAGAAAAGATCGGCGTGGATTATGAACCCTACCTCATTTTGGGAATCTGCAATCCGCAGTTTGCCAATCGGGCACTAAGCGCTGACCGATCCATCGGGCTGCTGCTGCCGTGCACCGCGGTTCTGCGCCAGACCGGAGCGCAAGTTGAAGTCAGCATCCTTGATCCTGAGGTCATCTTCGGGGTGGTTGAGATGCGAACGCAGGAATCATTGGAAGGTTTGCCGCAGGAAGTCAAGAAGCGATTACAGGCCGCTCTCTCCGGCATGGAAAAGAGCACTGCGGGTTGATCTGAATAGCCAATCCGAGGATGTGAAAAGTCAAATCACCTATTTAACCAGGTGATTGTCAATTGCAGCACTGTCGCGAAAGATACCCAAATTAAATAGGGGATCTGGATGAGCGCAATCCAATTCGCATAAGGGTAAACAGCCGCCATGGCCCACACAAGCGTTATCAGGACCAGAAGAATATCAAGCGAGGCCAGCAGCAAATTCTTTAACCCGAATTGCAGGGGCGTAAACGCAAAATTAAAAACGAGGTTAAGAATAAAAGGCAGAGCGATGATGAATGCGAGCTTACCCTGGCTGGCCATGATGAACACCCTGCCAAACGAAATGGCGATCAAAATATAGAGGATGGTCCACACAGGCCCAAAGAGCCAACCTGGGGGCGACCAGGAGGGTTTTTTTAACTGCGAATAATTATTGGTTGAGGCCATTTTTATGCTTGCTCCCGATATGCTATTCTATCGCATAAAAAAGTGTCCTTTTCTATCCTACCGCTTTTGAATTCCCAAAAAAAGATAAACCCTGATTTCCGAACAATAAATAGGTTATCCTGCTTTACAAAAAAATGCCTATTGGCTCCCGCCCATAACGAAACCCAAAAATCAACAATTTTCAAAAATCTCCTGATAAAATGCTACATCAACCTTATTTGTAAAATTAAAAATGGATCAAAAACAAGAATTTACCCAGCTCCCACTTAAACCGCTGAACAAAGAAAATGTGCTTGAGCTCTGGTCGCGCACATACAATACCAGCGGCAAGCCTGATTGGTCGCATATTTTTCCTTACTATCACGAGGATATCGTATTTCAGGATACTATTCAGAAGGTGGTGGGAAAAACTAACTTTGTAGCCATGTGCAACCGGCTTACAGAAAGATGCGAAGAACTTAAAATGGATATTTCTTCAATCGCCGCCGGCAATAATGAAATATTTATGGAATGGAAAATGACCATGATCTTCCGCAAAGCGCCAAGCACACCGCTTTTTGGCTGCACCAAGCTGACCCTGGGGCCAGATGGTCGCATCACACACCAGCGTGATTACTATGACCTTTGGGGAGACATATTCAAGAATGTGCCTGTTATGAAAAAAATCTATCCGCGCTTCATGCGCCGCGTTTTTGGTTAAGTGAAGGGACCATGAGACTTCCTGAAGAATTGCAGTATATTGAAAACAGCCTTAAAAAACAGAACAAGACTGATGCCCGTATGGATGGCAAGACCTGTGTCATTACCGGCGCCAACTCCGGCGTGGGCTATCAGGCAGCGAAACGGCTGGCTGAAGGCGGCGCGCACATTGTGATGGTTTGCCGCAACCGCGAAAAGGCGCAAAAGGTGCAGGCGGAACTTGCGAATACCCATGGCTCCCGCGTGGACCTGATCATCGCAGATTTTCAGAAACTGAGCGAAGTCAGCCGGGCAGCAGCCGAAATTTCAAGCGTGCACCCCAAAATTCATGTGCTTGTCAATAACGCGGGTGTTTTTAATAAACGCCGCCGCCTTACGCCCGACGGCAACGAGATGATCTTTGGCGTCATCCACCTGGCCGCTTTTCTGTTCACCCAGCTGCTGCTCAAAAACCTCAAAAACGGAGCCCCTTCGAGGATCATTGATATTAATTCCGAAGCCCACCGCTTCGGGGGCTTGAATCTCAAGGACCTCGACTGGTCAAAGCGCCCCTACATCGCCCTGCGTGCCTACGGCGCTGCCAAGATCGCCCAGCTGCTCACTGCCCTGGAATTGGCTGAGCGCCTGTCCGGCAGCGGTGTAACCGTGAACATCATGCACCCCGGAGCTGTGCGCACCAATATCGGGATGAACAACAATATTTTCTATCGGCTTTACAGCCGCTACCTGCTTGGCCTGTTCCTCAAAGATCCGGTTATTGCAGGTAATGCGGTTTATTACCTGGCTGCCGCCCCTGAACTTCAAACGGTCACTGGAAAATTCTTCAACCAGACCATCGAGGAAAAACCAGCCAGCTATATTTTGAAGGGTGATTTGCAGCAGAAAATATGGGAACGCAGCGAAGCGCTGATACAACCCTACCTGGAGAAATCGATATGATCTACGATGCTGTTATTGTCGGCGGCGGCGCTTCCGGACTGACGGCCGCGGCTTATCTGTCAAAATACGGCCGCCGGGTGCTGCTGTGCGAAAAAGAGGCGGTCTGCGGGGGCCTGGTCAATTCTTTTGAACGCGGCGGCTTTGTCTTTGACAGCGGCATCCGCGCGCTGGAAGACGCGGGTGTGCTCTTCACCATGCTTCGGCAGCTGGGTTTGGAAATTGAATTTATCAAGAACCGCGTTTCAATAGGCATCGAGGACAAGGTCTTTGAAATTGAATCAGACCAGAACCTCGGTGATTACGGAAAACTGCTTGGCGACCTTTATCCGGAATCAAAGGACGAGATCACCGTCATCATTCAAGATCTGCGCCAGATCACGCGGTACATGGATATCCAGTACGGGATCAACAACCCGCTCTTTTTGGACCCAAAGAAAGACCGCGATTATTTCATGAAAAAAGTTTTCCCCTGGATGATCAAATACGCGTTGACTGTGCGCAAAGTCATGGCCAAAAACAAGCCTGTCATTCCCTATCTGCAGGAGTTCACCTCAAACCAGGCGTTATTGGATATCATCACCCAGCATTTTTTCACGGAAACACCCGCCTATTTCGCCCTCAGTTACTTCAAGATTTTTCAGGAATATTACTACCCGAAATCCGGCACCGGTGCTTTTACCCGGGCGATGCAAAAATTTATAATCGACCATGGCGGCGAGATCAGGACCAGCACAATGATCACCGCCATCGACCCGGAAAAGAAAGAAGCATCAACATCGGATGGCGAGATCATTCAATACCGCCAATTGTTATGGGCTGCCGATCAAAAAAGGCTCTATGAAAGCATAAACGCAGACAACTTAAAGGATATCAAAACGCGGGAGGCTTTTAATAAAAGAAAAGCCCTGGTCGCGGACATGGCTGGCAATGATTCGGTCCTGACCCTGTATTTGAGTGTGAACCTGGACAAAAGTTATTTTGAAGCCATTGCAACCGGCCACTTTTTCTACACCCCCAGCCGCTCCGGGCAGTCTGCTGCAGGGAAAATGCCTGTGCAAGGGTCAAAACAAGAAATTCAGGCCTGGCTCAATAAATTCCTGGCGCTGACCACCTACGAGATCTCCATTCCTGTCCTGCGCGACAGTACCCTTGCGCCTGCGGGCAAAACAGGGCTGATCATCAGCTTACTTTTTGATTACGGGCTCACCAAAAGGATCCATGAACAGGGCTGGGATAAAGAATTCAGGGAAGATATAACAAAATTAATCATTAAGATACTGGATAGCGCCATTTACCCGGGTTTGGCAGAAGCCGTGATCGACAGCTTTACATCCACACCGCTTACCTTACAAAAAGTTGCGGGCACAACGGATGGCGCCATTACCGGGTGGTCATTCATAAACCACCCCATGCCTGCTGAGAACCGCCTTATCCGTATCGCCAATGCTGTCAACACCCCTATCCCAAATGTTCACCAGGCAGGTCAATGGACCTATAGCCCAGCAGGCTTTCCGGTAGCCCTAATCACCGGAAAACTTGCCGCGGATAAGATGAATAAAGTTCCTGGTTGAGTTGTCTTTTTTGAAGAAATTCATTTAAGAAAGCAGCCCGGCTCTTACCTGAATTCCACCCGGAAATTGAGCCAACGACCTGCAGGGCGTTCTCAAGGTTCGGGCAGGTTGGGGGGAGCGCAGTGACTGGAAGCCGGTGCGCGTCCTCCTGAAAGGATACCCGCAGGGTTAAGCCGACACTGATTATTGTCAGGCAAAAATCCTGAAATTAACAGATTCTTACTATGCGAGTATGGTTCCCAATCACCCCTTCGGGGGTCAGAATGACAATATTTTGGGGGCTGCTCCTCTTTCGTCTCGCGCAGGCGGGGGAAGAGGGTGACCTCGCGGATGGAGCGCTTGTTGGCCAGCAGCATCACCAGCCGGCATCACCCATATATGAGGTGTTGTCATGAAACGGCTCGTACTTTAATCCAGTTCCCGCTTTTCGCTCTGTTTTTTGGCAAGTTTGCGCGAGAAGTGCTCCGACCGCTCGCGCTCTTCAAGCATCATGCGGATGTGATGGTATTCCGCTTTAAGCCGCGGAATGACAATGTGCTCGAGCGCCTTGATGCGCCGGGTGGTGCTGGCAATTTCATTCATCAGGGCGCCTAATTGCAGCTCGCTGTCCGCCAGGCGCAGGATGGCATCGATGCTCTGATCAAAACTGTGAACCGCTTCCATGACTGCCGGTGAAACGCTGGAAGGGCCAAGGTCATGGTCATTTTCCGTGCTGTGCTGTTTGGTCAGGTCAAGCCGCTGAATTTTCACGCCCATGACCTTTTTTTCCAGAACGCGGATATCCGGATCAGCGCGATACCCCAGGGCAGGCACACGAAAGCCGCCCGAGCCAGTCTGCGCTTCGGCCATGGCCAGCGACCGCCGGCTCTGATTGCTGACATTCTGCAATTCCACAGCTCGCTGAACGACCTGCTCTTGCAGCGAGGATATTTCCTGCAGGAGCGCCATGCGCTTTTTATCCAGCAGGTCATACCCCTGGCGGGTTAATTCAAGCTGCTGTTTGCGGGACAGTAGTTCGCTGCGCGTGATGGATATCTGATCTAAAAGCATGCCTTACCCGTTCCCACCGAGGTAGCGGTCAATAAATGCTTCAGGAATGCGTTTTAAATAAACCCTGGGAATTCCTTTTAAAAGATCCCAAGCTAGGTTCAGGGTGTCTTCAAATGAACGGTTGAGGCTGCCCTGCCCGATAAATTCTTTCTCGAACCGGCGTGAGAAATCCAGGACGCGCTGGTTCTGCTCAGTCAGCGACCCTTCTCCAATAATGGTGATCAACTTTTCCAGGTCGCGCCCTTCGGCATAAAACGCGTATAGCTGGTCCGCAAGCGCGCGATGATAATCCCTGGTCTTACCCTCGCCAATGGCCGCGTCCATCAGGCGTGAAAGTGAAGGCAGCACATCGATGGGCGGGAACACGCCTTTCTGGTGCAGCGCGCGATTCAACACGATTTGCCCTTCGGTGATGTATCCGGTCAGGTCCGGGATGGGGTGGGATATATCGTCATCCGGCATGTTGAGCAGAATAAGCTGGGTGACCGAACCCGGCTTGCCGCGCAGCCTGCCCGCGCGTTCATAAATACTGGCAAGGTCCGAATACATATAGCCCGGATAGCCGCGCCTGGCGGGCAGTTCCTCACGCGACACTGAAAGTTCCCGAAGCGCTTCACAATAATTGGTCATATCGGTCAGGATCACCAGCACATGCAGGCCGTGTTCAAAGGCGAGATACTCAGCGGTGGTCAAAGCCGCGCGCGGGGTGATGATGCGTTCGATGGTCGGATCGCTTGCCAAATTAAGGAAAACCACCGTGCGGTCCAATGATCCACTGGCGCGAAATTGCTCGATGAAAAAAGAGGACTCACGGTTGGTGATGCCCACCGCGGCGAATACCACCGCGAAAGCATCCTCCCCGCCAGTCTTGCTTTCTGTCAGCACGCGCGCCTGGGCTGCGATCTGCGCCGCCAATTGATTGCCCGGCAAGCCGGAACCGGAAAAGATGGGCAGTTTCTGACCGCGCGCCAGCGAGTTCAAGCCATCAATGGCTGAAATTCCGGTTTGAATAAACTCACTCGGTTCCAGGCGCATGGCCGGATTGATCGGCATGCCATTAATATCCAGGCTTTTTTCCGGCACAATGGCTGGGCCGCCGTCGATGGGGTTGCCAAGCGCGTTCAGGATGCGGCCAAGCATGGAAAGCGAAACACCCAATCTGGTCACATCCCCCGTAAAGCGCGCACAGGTTTTTGCCAGGTCCAGGCCTTCGGTGGAAACAAACAACTGGATAATGGCATGCTTGCCATTTGCCTCCAATACCCGCCCCACCCGCAAGTTGCCGTCAGGATCGATCACTTCCACCATTTCATCATAGCCGGCATTGGCTATCCGATCCATAAAAACCAAAGGACCGCGCACTTGCGTGACAGTATGGTATTCTTTTACAGCCAGGTTTCTTGAGTGATTGTTGGTTGATGCGTTCATGCTTCCACCTGCTCCGCAGAGATGCTTAATCCGGAAAATTGAGCATCGATCTCTTTCATCAAATCTGTAATCAGGACATTCACACCCTGCAGCGGCAGTTCTTTCATGCGTGCGATCTTTTGCAGGCAGGGTAGGGTTTCGATGTTTTGCAGCTCTTTTCCGGCGCCGACCGCTTTCTGCGCCTGCTGATGGAACTCCAGTATCGCTTTCAGCATCCAGTAGGATTTTTCGATGCTGCAGAAGTTGTCGATGTCCTGCACACCAGACTGCTGCAGCAGGTCTTCGCGCAGGATGCGCGCCGCAAGCAGGTATTCCCGCTCGATATCCGAGAGCGCGTCCTGCCCGATCAACTGGACTACCTGCTGCAGTTCATTTTCTCTGCCCAGAATGGCAAGCGCTTCCTGCACCAGCTCTGAAAAATCATCCGCCACACTTTCAGTGTAATAACGCGCCAGATCAACCAGCGCGAAGCTTTTATTCCAGTTGATGGCAGGAAAATGGCGCCGCCGTGAAAGCTCATAGTCCAGCGCCCAGAAGACACCGGCAATGCGCATGGAGTTTTGCGTGATCGGATCCGAAAAATCACCTCCAGGGGGTGAGACCGCCCCAACCAGAGAAATGGATCCGTCTCTCACCTTGTCTGAAACGGGGTTTTGCAGGCAGCGAACATGCCCGGCGCGCTCATAGAACTCGGCCAGGCGGGATGCCATATAAGCCGGATAGCCCTCTTCCCCCGGGATCTCTTCCAGCCGGCCGGAAACTTCACGCAGGGCTTCTCCCCAGCGTGAAGTGGAGTCAGCCAGCATGAGGACGTCATAACCCATATCCCGATAATATTCTGCGATGGTGATACCCATATAAATGCTTGCTTCGCGCGCTGCCACCGGCATGTTGGATGTGTTCGCGATCAACACAGTCCTGTCGATCAAGGGGTTTCCTGACACTCGATCTTCCAGGGTGGGGAACTGATTAAGAACCTCTGCCATCTCATTTCCGCGCTCACCACAACCCACATACACCACCACATCCACATCTGACCAGCGCGCCAGCGATTGCTGCAGAACAGTCTTGCCTGTTCCGAAACCGCCGGGAATGATGGCGGATCCGCCTTTTGGGATCGGAAAGAAAAGGTCAATAATACGCTTACCGGTGATCAGCGGCCTGCTGAGGTCAAGGCGGGAAAAATAAGGGCGGGGCGTACGCACCGGCCACTGGCTGATCAGCGGTATCTGGTTTTCCTGACCGCCTTCTGACCGCAGAACTGCAACCGGCTGCGCGGCATTGATTTTGCCGAAGCGAATATGGAGCACCTGCCCGTTCATGCCGGGCGGCACCATGACGCGGTGCTGGATGCTCTTGGTCTCCTGAATCGTGCCAAGGATATCACCGGCGGCAAGCACAGCCCCTTCAGAAACTGAAGGTTCAAAATCCCATTGTTTTTCATGCTCCAGCGCGTTTTCGATCATACCGCGCGCCAGGAAACCACCACTCAACTGCGCGAGGCGCGTCAAAGGCCGCTGCAGCCCGTCGAAAATGCCGCCCATCAACCCCGGCCCAAGCTCGGCAACCAGAGGCTGCCCGGTTTCCTGGATCGGTTCGCCAATGCGCAGCCCGGAGGTATCTTCATAAACCTGAATGGTCGCCTGCTGCTGCTGCAGACGGATAATCTCGCCCACCAGCCTGTTTTCGCCCACCCTCACCATATTATGCAGACGGGCGTTTTCCATGCCGATGCCTTCGACCACCGGGCCTGAAATGCGGTTTACGATGCCATTAACTTGATCCATGATTGCCATTCAATTCGCCTTTAAATTTGATCCGGACACCAGTCGCATGGCGGATCATGTCGTACACACGGTCCATGCGTTTAATTTCACCAACGCGCATCGGGCCTTCTGGAATGGTTACCAGCAGGGTTTTGTCAGACCGATGCACCTGCCGGATGAGAGCAGGGTCAAGCTGATCAAAAATACCGTCATCAATCGCGAGCACAACGGGTTCCCTGGCGTTCAGCAGCTCAGTGATGATCTGGGCAGCTTCAGCAATACGGTCAACCGGCCTGACATCCACACCCGCCAGCCGAAAGCCGTCAGCCATTTCGGGCCTGGAGATAATGATCATGTGGGTCATTCCGGTATCTCCAAATTCTCAAGGATACAATCCGGCTGCAATCCAAGCACAATGCTGCCGGCAATGTAGCGCAGGCATTCAATTTCCCTTTTCTTTTTATGGATAAACCCAATCGGAACGCCAATCCCCAGGGGATCGCGATGCGGCAGCCGCCTGACCCAATCCCACAAGAATCCCTGCAGGCGCTTGTCGATGCCAGCCAGGGTGACGGTTGATTTGCCGTCCAGGATATAGCGCAGTGTTTCAAAGTAAGGCGTCCGCTGCAGGCTGATGACCGCCTGTTTCAGGGTGGGCCGGCTGGCGCTGCGCCTGAGGATCCTAGCCGGGATATTGCCCTGCCCTATCAGATAGCCGGCGGCATTATTGGCATGGACAATGTTCTGAAGTAGGAACCCGGCACAGATGGCAAGAATATCAAAAATATCCGCACGCATGCGAAAATAGAATAAAAGCTGCTGCGATGCTGTTTTTGCGTTTTCCATCAAGATATCCTCAAAGAACCATTTTTCCAGCGCATAATCGACTTCAGAAGCGCGCGCAAGTTGTTCAGAAGTCAGGGCGGATAGAACAGCAGCGGCGCTATTCCCCAAAACTGCCAGGCGCGCAACCGCCTCATCAATGGTCTTTGAAGCCGCCACATTCCTCAAAAAAACAGGCGGTGTATACCCCCACTGCAGCAGAGCAGCGTTGATATCGCCGGCCTGGGCGCCTTTTTGGATGCCCCGCAGGATGATTTTTAGATTCTGCACGTCTTCATACGCCAGCAATATTTTTATTTGTTCAAGCGCGCGGCCGTTGTAATACGTAAGAAGCTGCTGAACTGATGCATATACTTCCTCGGAAAGGATGGCTTCCATTAAGGAAAATCCGCCCGCCTGCGTGTGGGCACGCTCAACTGATTTCCGGTAGGGTGATTTTGCCAAACCGGCCATCAAGACCTGCGCGGAGGGGGATTGGGCCAGCATATAAAGCGCCTGCCCCGTTATCATCCCTGCCATGCGCGAACGCAACCTGGCATTTCCGTAATCGAAATCAGCCATAGCCGTTAACCGTTTAAATGCTGTTCCATAAGCTGCCAAATCTGCTGGCGCAGCTGCGGCAGACCGTTTTTCATACGCGCTTCAATGGTGTTGTAAACCACCACTTTGCCATCTTCGCTCTGGGCAATACAGCCGCCCTTTGTTTTCAGATCATAGACAATCTGGCAGTCATGGCCCTCAAGTATAAAATCCTGCAGCGGCACCGCCTTGTCTTTGGGATCAAAACGCAGTACCGCTTTCTGACCGGGCAGAAGCGAGGGGGCCAGATCGGCCAGCGCTTCCTGGGCAAAACGGTTGAGGATCTCCGGATAACTCTCCAGAGAATATAACTTATCCATTTTCTCCGAAGCCTCCTGCATGGCCGCCTCAATCAGCTTGTGGCGCGCTTCCGCCTGCAGCCTCAAAGCTTCCATGATCCCCTGGCGCGAGATGATGGCTGTTTCCCGCTGCTGGCGGTATTTTCCATCCTGAAGAATCCGCTGGCGCGATCCTTCGACATCATCCCTGGCTTTTTGAAGCAGGGCATCCACCTGGCTTTGGCCGTCCACAAGAATTATTTCAACTTCCCGCCCGGTATCCGCCTTGATCTGCTTCAAAATCTGTTCCAGGTTCATAAGCTATCCGCGCAGCAGGATAATGGCTGCCACCGCGAATCCAAGGATGACGATGGTTTCGGGAATGGCGATCAAGATGATGATCGTACCGGTCAATTCCGGTTTTTCAGCCAGGGTGCCAACACCCGCAGAACCGATGGCCCGCTGAACCAGAGCGGTTGCCAGCGCGGGGATGCCAATTGCCATTGCTGCCGCTAACGCGATTATTGCTTTTTCCATTTTAAAAATCTCCTGTTTGTATTTAATCTAGTCGAGTTCATGGACTTTGAAAGGTTTGAATTGCCTTCCCCCACCTGTATAGAAGCGCCTGAAGAACTCAACAAACTGCAGACGCATGGATTGAATGGTGGGGCTGAACATACCCATCACCAGGTTAAGGATATGAATAACCACTGCCACCGATACCCCAACGACAACTCCACCCAATTTTCCAGCCAGGTCATTGGCAACTTCCGCCAGGAAGACCGAAGCCAGGCCAAGGGCAGCCAGCCTGAGATATGAAAGCACGCTGCCCAGAACGCCGACAAACTCAATTGGCGCCAGAAAGATGCCAGTCAACCCCATGGTTGAGGCAATCCCGACCAGGCCAAGCGCAACCAGCGCGGCCCCAAGGGTTGTAAACAATGGAGGGAAAACTCTGGCGATACCACTGCCCAGCATGATGACGCCCGCGAGCGCCACAAAGGTGCCTGCGCTTTCCAGCATGCGTTTAACTTCATGGTGGCGCAGTTCGTTCCATGCTCCGATCAGCAGGCCAAGCATCACCTGGAAGATTCCGATACCGATCGCGATCGCCATCAGCAGGATTGTTTTGGATGGATCTTCACGGCTGAACAGGATCGGTTTCAACCCCAGCATGGTGCCCAGATTCCCAAAGAACTCGCCAAAGGTAAATCCAAAAGCGATGCTCCACAGCGCGCCGACCTGGAACGTTTTAAGTAGATTGCCGATCAGGCCGCTGATCTTAACCTTCCTGATCAATCTGGAGAAGATAAAGATTAAAATGCCATATCCGACATCGCTGACCATGAAACCGAAAAAGAGCGGCATAAAGAAAGCCATCAATCCTGAGGGGTCAATATCGTTATAGCCGGGAACGGAGCGGACGTCCACAATTTCCTTGTACGGCTGCAGGAATTCATTGCTGCTGGTTGCCACCGGGATCCTGTTTGCCTGGCTTTGCGGGATCTCCACAAACAGCACTGAAACCAACCCCTTGAAATGTTTGGAAAATTCCTGCTCAAGCCTGCCTGTATTTTCCTGAGTACACCAACCGATCAGGTGGAAAATTTCCTCCGTAACGCCGGCCAGTGTCATGGCATCCACAGCTTCAATTTTATTAATAAAGGAAATGCGTATCGCCCTTAAGGTCTGAATCCATTTGGCAGCCAGTACTTTCATGCGCGCATCAATCTCTGAAAGAGCGCTTTTATTGGCGATAACCGATTCGGCAATCTCATGCAGCGCTTCGTCTGGTTGGCGGGGCGAGAATTTATCCGGCAGGGTTATCTCAAATAATTTTCCTGCCAGTAAGAACGCATTTACTTCCACCTGCCGGTCAAGGGGGTAGATCACAGAAAAAACCATCAGGCCCGGATTTATGGGAATCCGCACCACTTTAATTTGATTGCCATCAGGCAAATCCTTGAATCTTGATTCCAAATCCGCCAATTCCGCGCCGCTGTTCGCGCGAACAATGCCCGCGAAGACGCTATTGGCTGGATCGGCAGCAATTAACGGCAGTTGATGAGATACTGATTTGATTATTTCGCGGTAATGTGAAAACAAGGCCAGCTCATCGCGTTTGTCTGCCTTTTCTCCCAACAAGGTCTGAACTTCCTGCTTGATAAACGATAATTTGGTTTCAGCTTCTTTTGAGGTTTGGAAATTCCCGGCAGCAGATAACTCTTCCTTCTTTAATTTAATGCTTTGAAATCTTTCCAACAGACCATCAACGCTGACCAAAGCCAATTCCATTTCAGCTTTTTGCTTTTCATCAGCTTCGTTCAACGCGTAAGAAGTCAAACCGAATTCTGGTTGGAGCGCGGTTTCTTCCAGTTCAATAAAGCCCAATTTTTGCAGAAATTCTATCGTTTCAGGGAGCATGCGGAGCAAACCAATGAACTGAACGCGGGCCATTTTTTTGATCATTTCGGGTTCTCCCGCCCGGTGCCGAGGATATAGCTCACTGCAAAATCCGCCGCCTTGCTGATCCATTTTTCGCCGCGCCTGAGCATTTCTTCTGACGCATGTTCCTGCCCGGCCACCTTCGTGTTCACTTCGATTTTTGCCTGGTCAATCGCCTTCTGAACCATGCTCTTCCTTTCGGCGCGCGCCTCGCCGATCATCTGTTCTTTTATTTTTTCAGCTTCATGGGCAGCCGAGGCAAGCTTTTCAGCCACGGTTTTTCCGGCTTTCGCAAGCGCTTCCCTTTTCTCCTGCTCCGCCGCGCGGATGGAGGCGATATTATCCAACTCGCTGGATAACCGGATTTGGTCGCTTTTTTCAGATTTCATTCGATGTCACCATTTCAAACGCTTGTCAGCTGCGGGAGATCACTCTGCCGGCGGCGGCAACTTTTAATTGACGATCAGATTTTCCTTTACAAAAAAGAACGTTTCGTAACCCATAATAATACCCCCGTTTTTGACAACCTCCAGTTTTCAAAGTGGCTTTCAATGCTAATTAAGGGGCGGGTGGGGAAGCGCGCAGCGATAGGGGACTGGTGCGCGGCCTCCTGTAAGGATGCCCGCAGGGTAAATATTCCGCAATTAAATATGAGATTGCTTTGCTCGCAATGACCGCAGAAAATGGGAGACGCACGAGGGAAAAAAGCAGGGTGCGCGGCAGGCGCACCGAAAAATGCTGGGGTGAAACCGCACCCTACGACTTCTTATTGAAACCGTTCGCAATAACCGAAACGGATCAAGGAAATCCAGAATCAGGTATTGACTTTTTGGTAAAATGTTGTATTATTCCGTTAGCGCTAACGGTAACGCTAACGGAGTGGAGAATATGACTGCGACTATGAGCGATATTGCAAACAAATGTGGTGTTTCGCTGACTACGGTTGCGCGCGCATTAAAGAATAAGGGGGAAATAAGCCGTGAAACAAAAGAAAGGATCCTTAAGGTGGCAGAGGATCTTGATTACACCGCCAACATCCCGGCTCGAATTCTGGCTGGCGGCAAAAGCAACATTATCGGATTGGTCGTGGCAGATAATTCCAACCCTTACTACGCCAAGCTAATCCGCGGGATTGAAGATACCGCCAAACAAAATGGCTATGGCGTGATCCTGTATAACACTGACGAGACCATGGAACTTGAATTGAGCAGCCATGCCATGCTAAATAAGTACCGCGTGGATGGGCTCCTGATCACGTCCATCATCAGCGGAGCGGAACCGCTGGAAAACCTGAGGAAGCGTAATACCCCGTTTGTGTTATTAAACCGCTATATCGAAGGATACCCGGCTGATTCTGTCCGCAGCGATAACAGATTGGGGGGATATCTGGTTACCTCTCATTTATGTGAAAGGGGCCACAAAGCCATCATGCATATCACGGGCAGTGAAAAAATCTCCTCTGTGCGCGAACGGATTGATGGCTATAAAAAAGCACTTGCGGAGCATGGGATTGCATTTGATCCGAATTTTGTGCAGCAATGCGACCTTAAACTGGAGGGCGGATACAAATGCGCGTTGGAGGCTCTTGAGCACCTGACCCCCAAGCCCACGGCCATATTTGCTTACAGTGATCTATTGGCGACCGGCGTCTTAAAAGCACTCAAAGAGAAGGGAATTCGCGTTCCTGAAGATATCGCGATTGCCGGATATGACAATATTGATTTTTCGCCATTCCTGGAACCACCATTGACAACAGTTGATCAATTCGCGTACAGGATTGGCAAGGAGGGCATGGAGATTTTAATTGAGAAAATGAATTTTGATCCAGGCAAGAACTGGGAAAACCGGGAATTGATCATTAAGCCCGAACTCATTATCCGTCATTCAAGCATGTAGCAGAAAGGAAAAAACAATGCCAACGAAAGTATTAAAGGTAAGCCCATACGATGTCGAAGTAATCAGTTTGTCGCAACGCGATAACTACAAGCTGATCGATCCAACAACAGTCGGATCAAAAAACCTGACATTTGGAATGGTGATCGTGGAACCGGGGGGGATTTGCGAACCGGGGCATGCGCATGATGTTCAGGAAGAAATCTTCTTCTGCCTGAGCGGCAGAGGGATTGTCATTGTCGGAGAAGACCATGAAGAGGTAGCCATCAGCCAATTTGACGCAGTATTCTTCGCCCCAGGCACTTATCATAATTTGCGCAACCCATCCAATTTTCCGCTGCAGGTTCTGTGGATACAATCACCGGCCGGATGGGTCTTTGATAAACATCCGGATTTGAAGGAATTGGCTAAGAAAGGAGAGAAACAGGAAGATAAATAATCAGGATCGATGAAATTGAAGGTCGAATAAGGATGGAGGGGCCAAAATATTATGGAGGAAAAAATGTATAGGTCAAAAAATAAGTTCATTGCACTGCTATTGATCGCGTCGTTAATTGCCGCCGTGGGGTGCACGATGGAAGCGCCGACTGCAGAAGAACCAGCCGAACAGGCTCCTGCTGCCGAAGCGCCCGCGAAGGAAGAGCCCGCTGCGGAAGCCCCCGCCAAAGTCGAGGAAATGACCAAAATGAAGATCGGCATCATGACCATGGGCCTTTCGCAACCCTACTTTGTTTCGTTAAGCAAGGGTTATAAAGATATGGCCGCGGAATATCCGGGTGTTGAGGTGGAGATCGTGGAAGTGGATCCAAAGTTGGATGTCGCCAACCAGGTTACCGGGGTCGAGTCCATGGTTTCGCTGGGTGTGGATGCCATGATCGTCACCGCGATGGATCCGAAAGCCATTGATCCTGCCATTGCGGACGCGATGAAAGCGGGAGTGAAAGTGGTCTCCCACTATAACAAATTGGGAGCGCAGGACATCCATTCGGGCATCAGCACTATCGGTATGGGATTTGTTGCCGGCCAGGAAGCAGCGAAATGGATCAACGAAAAGCTTGGCGGAACAGCCAAAGTCGCGCTTCTGGTTTGGGACAAGACGGAATTTGATATTGATCGCACGACAGGCATGACACAGGCCCTGGCGCTTTACGCACCGGGAGCTGAAATAGTGGCGCAGCAAGCTGCCGACGCAATCGATACCGGTTTAACAGCCGCTGAAACGATCCTGCAAGCGAATCCGGATGTAAAGGTGTTCGTCTGCTATAACGACGAGGGATGCCTGGGTGCGTTGGCTGCGGTTGAGGCAGCCGGCCTTGCAACTGATGATTTTGGCATCTTCGGGGTAAATGCTTCACCCGAAGCGCTCACCAAAATCAAGGAAGGGACCGCGTTCAGAGGAACAGCCTCGATCGATCCGTACAACCACGGCAGGCTCGAGATGGAACTGGCGATCCGGGCTGTATTGGGTGATTTCCTGCCGGCCAATACAGAAATTTTGCCGAGCCCGGTAAGTATTGAAAATGTAGACAATTTCATGTAGAAAAACCGAAAAGGTCAAGCTTGGTGGGTAGAATTGGCCCCGCCCCCAAGCTTGACCACGATTATTATAAGGGCAAGCCATGGAATTATCCGATAATCATCATAAAGAAATCATCCTTTCCATTCGAAACATCAGCAAGAATTTTCCCGGTGTTCAGGCACTGGATAACGTATCGTTTGATCTGGTCAAGGGGGAGGTGCACGGGCTGGTTGGGGCAAATGGCGCCGGCAAATCCACGCTCAATAAAATTATTGGCGGTGTGATCGATCCAGGTGAAGGGGAGATTTTCCTGAAGGGAAAGCAGATTCTGCCCCTGAACCCAAGGAAGTCACAGGATATGGGGATCCAGGTAATCCATCAGGATTTGAACCTTGTTCCCGGCTTAACGGCCGCGGACAATATCTTTCTGGGACATGAATTTCGAAATAATGGCATATTTATTGACAGGCAGAAAATACGGGCTGGCAGCAGGCAGCTTCTGAAGGAACTTGGGGTCAATATCGACCCTGATGAACTGGTCCAAAATCTGAGCGTTTCTCTGCAGCAGATGGTTGCTGTGGCGGCAGCACTGCAAAGAAAAGCATCGGTATTGATATTCGATGAAACCACTGCAGCAATTACGCAGGAAGAAACAGATCATCTATTCGAACGAATCCGGATGCTGAAGGCAAAGGGATTGGGAATTATTTATGTAACTCATCATCTGAACGAAATATTTGAAATTTGCGATCGCGTATCGATCTTGCGCGACGGCAAATATAATGGCACACTGGCGATCAATGAAACCAATATGGATGAAGTGATTTCATTAATGGTGGGCGTGAAATTGACCGAGCAGTACCCCAGGCGCAAGGCAAAAACAGGCAAAGAAATGCTAGCTGTCGAAAATCTTTCAGATGGCAGCCATTTTCATGATATTTCTTTTCAAGTGTTCAAAGGAGAAGTCGTTGGATTTTTTGGTTTGATCGGCGCCGGGCGGACCGAGGTGTTTAAGAGCATTTTTGGGGCGCGCCCTTATCAATCAGGGAAAATTTACCTCAACCAGACAGAAGTGCTGATCAAAAAACCGGCAGAAGCAGTTGCGCGGGGGATTGGGTTTCTCCCCGAAGATCGCAAGCAGGAAGGGCTTCTTTTGATGATGTCGGTGTTAACCAACACAACCCTGCCATCCATCCGAACCATCAGCAATGGTTTTTTCATACCCGGGCAAAAAGAACGCCAGATCGTGAACAAGCAGGTTCAAGACATGCGAATTGCCACACCGAATGTGGAACGGGAAGTGCGCTATTTAAGCGGCGGAAATCAGCAGAAGGTGGTTCTCTCGAAGTGGCTGGTTACAAAATCATCTGTTTTGATACTGGACCAACCCACCCGGGGAATTGATGTGCGGGCAAAATTTGAGATCTACCGCCTGATCAACGCGCTGGCTGAGGCGGGACATGCGATCATCCTGATATCGGACGAACTGCAGGAGATCATCGGGATGTGCGATCGGATTATTGTGATGCATGAAGGAAGAATCAGCGGAAGAATTACAAGTAAAGAAGCGACACAAAATCTATTATTAAAAATGGCGAATGCCTGAACAGAGAGGTTGGCATATGACCGACGAAAGATCCGGATCGAAAAATCAGGGCAAGATCATTTCCAGCGGCACCCGGGAATTTCTCCAGGGCTGGGGATTATTGATTGTATTTGGAATACTCTGTACGGTATTCGCATTATCAACACCGGTGTTCCTGAAGGGATCAAACCTGATCAATGTTATCCGGCAGGTGTCCATTATCGGGACGGCTGCCATGGGAATGGCAATTTTGATGATTTCGGGCGGGATCGACCTGTCGGTTGGTTCGCATTTGGCATTCACCGGCCTGGTAGTCGCACTCATGCTGAACAAATTTGAACTGCCGGTATGGGCAGCCATTCCGGTCACATTGTGTTTCTCAATAATGGTCGGCATCATCAATTCCCTCCTGGTCACCAAGATCAAAATCCCGCCCTTCATCGCCACCCTGGGTATGTTAAGCGTTTTACGAGGAACGGGCTATATCATCACCGGCGGATATCCCGTTTATGATTTTCCGGTCAGTTTCATCATTCTGGGGCGCGGATATATCGGCCCGATCCCCATTCCGGCCATTATCATGCTGTCCGTGTTCCTTTTGGCGTTTATCCTGATCAATAAAACATATCTGGGGCGCCATTTCTATGCGCTGGGCGGCAACGAAGAAGCCACACGCTTAAGCGGCATTGATGTGGTGCTTACGCGTACAATTGCTTATGCCATATGCGGATTATGCGTTGGCATCGCCGGTCTGATCCTCCTGGCGCGCATTAACAGCGCCCAGCCATCCGCCGGAGCCGGATTTGAACTGGATGTTATCACCGCTGTAGTTTTGGGCGGGGTGAGCATGTCTGGCGGGGAAGGGAAGATCCAAAATGTGCTGCTGGGCGTGTTGATCATCGGCGTTATCGCCAATGGGCTGGTCCTATTAAATGTGCATGATTACTATCAAATCGTTATCAAGGGAATGACACTGCTGATGGCTGTTGCAATCGATAAATTCGGCAAAAGAGCATAAACCAAACCAGGAGTAAGAAAATGGCAACCAACGAGTTAAAGTACGTGAAAACCGGGGCTGTTCCAGGGCGGGATGACCTCTTAATTCAGGGCGGCGATATTAATAGGATTCGCCTTGGGCCCGTTCCACTATTTTATGTACCGCTGAAAGGCGGGGCCTTGCTTGTTGACAGCAGTTTTGCGATGGAAGACGCGAAAACATTGGGCGTGGCGGATGCCGTAAAACGGGAAATGCCAGCGGAAGACCCTCTGGCCGCGCTTGGATCCGTGGGGATCAAACCCGAAGATGTGACGCACCTGATCCTGACGCATGCCCATTTTGACCATGTGGGCAATGTTGATAAATTCCCAAATGCAAAAATTTACATGCATCGCAAAGAACTCGCCTGGATCATGGCCTTGCCGCCATGGGCCATCGGGTATGGGCCTTTTTCTGTTGAGAAGGTCCAGCGCGTGTGGCGGCAGCTTGTGCCGCTAGATGGCGATGTTGTGGAAATCCTGCCTGGAATACAGACTGTATATGCCGGCGGGCACTCAGCCGGATCTTTGGCTGTGACTGTGAAAACCGGGCAGGCTGACGTTTGCCTGTGCGGGGACAACTGTTTTCTTTATGAGAATATTGAAAAGGGAATCCCCATTGGATTGACCAACAACCTTTATGAATCGATCGCTTTCATGGAGAAACTTCCCATGCTCGGCGACATCCTTATCCCCGGGCACGATCCGTTGTTCTATGAACGATATCCAAACGGCGTTGTTGCGTAAAGAACTGACCGGCCATTGATGGATAATTGGGAAAGATTTAAAAGGACGGTTCGGCGGGAAAAGACGGACCATGTGCCAACTGTATTGATCGGCACAAGCCGCTTCTTCGCAAGCATTGCCGGTTTTGAATTGTCAGATGTACTGCATCGCCCAGATCTCATGCTTGCGGCGCAAAAAAGGACATTTGACCTTCTTCCAGAAGTCACCTTCATCCCCGGCGCCTGGCCGGACTATGGCGTGGCGATCCTGTCGGCTTACGGATGCAGGATATTTTGGGCGGAAAACGGCATGCCGCAGGTCAGAGGAGAGATCATCCACAATAGCGATGACCTGAAGTCACTCGAAATTCCCAAGCCCGAGACGGATGGACTGATGCCTCATTACCTCCGCACCCTGCGCATGTTTTTGAAAGATGAGGCGTTGATCGATAATTTACACTTCACATGGAGTTTCGGGCCGGGAGAAATGGCTTCTTATTTCTGCGGCGTTTCACAGCTTTTTACGGGATTTATCGTTGATAAACAGCTTGCGCATGGCGTGTTGGAAAGAGCAACCGACGGGATCATTACCTGGGTGAGAGCCCAACTGGATATAAATCCGCATGCCGAAGGGCTGTTGCTGACGGATGACATTTCAGGCATGGTCTCCAAAGCGCATTATGAAGAATTTATTTTCCCGTGCCACGCCAGGATCCGGGAGTCTTTTCCGGACCTGATCATCGTTTTCCATAACGACGCAAAATCCGACCACATTTTGGAATCCATCGCCAACACAGGATTTGATGTTTTTAATTTTGGCAAGACAACCGACATCAACAAATGCAGAGATCTGATCTCGGAGCGGATTTGTTTAATGGGCAATATTGACCCGCTTGAACTGATGATCAATGGCAGCGTACAGGAAGTTTCCGGAAAAGCCCATGAGTGCCTGGCGCTGTTTTCAAACAAAACCGGGTATATGCTATCGGTTGGCGGGGGGTTGAACCAGGGAATTCCGGTTGAAAATGTCAGGGCATTAGTGGAAGCAACCAAGGAGTATGGCGCATGAACGTGAAAGATAAAGACATGGGAAAGCAAATACAACCAGGCTTGATCGCATCCCTGGAAAAGAAAGCGGCGATTATCCGCAGGCACCTCCTGGCAACTATTTTTGCCGCCCAATCCGGCCATCCGGGCGGGTCGCTGTCAATAGCTGACGTCATGACCGTGCTGTACTTTCATTTCATGAATGTACGGCCCGAAGAGCCGCAGTGGGCTGAGCGCGACAGATTGATCCTTTCAAAGGGGCATGCCTGCCCGGTATGGTACGCGTGCCTTGCCGAGCTTGGTTTCTTCCCGCTTGAAGAATTGCTCAGTTTGCGCGAAATAGACAGCCGGCTGCAAGGGCACCCGGATATGAAGAAG
This sequence comes from uncultured Chloroflexia bacterium, assembly GCA_963751635.1. Classification (GTDB taxonomy): domain Bacteria; phylum Chloroflexota; class Anaerolineae; order Anaerolineales; family Anaerolineaceae; genus Pelolinea. The sequence goes on along the minus strand of CAVVVE010000005.1, from coordinate 45,330 downwards.
ACCCCCGGCATAGACTACACCACCGGCTCGCTGGGGCAGGGGCTATCTGCGGGACTGGGGATGGCGCTGGGATTGAAAAAAGAAAAGAAAGACGCGTCTGTTTACGTGATCATCGGCGATGGCGAATTAAATGAAGGCCAAATTTGGGAAGCGGCTCTATCGGCGCCGAAATTCAAGCTTGACAACCTGATCCTTTTCATTGATTACAACAACCTTCAGCTGGACGGGCGCTGCGATGAGATCATGCCGCTTGAACCGCTCGCGGAAAAATGGCGCGCGTTTAATTGGGCTGTGCAGGAGATAGACGGGCACAACATTCAGGAAATCGTTACTGCGGTAGAAAAAGCAAAAAAGACCAGAGGAAAACCAACGGTGATCATTGCGCGAACCATAAAAGGAAAGGGCGTCTCCTTTATGGAAAATGATTGCGACTGGCACGGCAAAGCGCCCAACAAGGTGGAATTTCTTCAGGCGATCAATGAATTGGATGGCAAAGCAGAACACGATCCGCTGGTATATGAAAGCGCTGGCCAAGGAAAAATCAGCTGGGCGATGGATTAACCAGAGAATCGCTCGCGGCGAGTAAAGAGATATACCCATTTACGCGGCACCCCAAAACCGACCCGCGACGCCTATGGTGATGTGCTGCTTGAATTGGGCGAAGAATTTCCCGAGCTGGTTGTATTTGAAGCGGATATTTCAAAATCCACGCGCACAAATCGTTTTGCCGGCCGATTTCCCGACAGGTTCTTCCAATTTGGCATCTCTGAAGCAAATATGATGGCCGCGGCCGGCGGGATGGCAACGACAGGCAAAATACCGTTCGTAAGCACTTATGCCATTTTTGCCAGCATGAGGGCTTGCGAGCAGGTGCGCACGATGATCGCTTACCCGAAGCTGAACGTCAAAATCGCTGTCAGCCATGGCGGCCTGACGCCCGCCAATGACGGCGTGACCCACCAGGGGAGCGAAGATTTGGGGATCATGCGCACGATCCCCAATATGACGGTCATCATGCCGGCAGATTATTACGCCACCAAAAAGCTGGTGCGCGCGGCAGTGACCCACCCGGGCCCTGTCTATCTGCGCTTTACGCGGGATGCCGTGCCGATCATTTACGATGAAAATGAACCCTTTGAAATTGGAAAAGGGAAGCTGCTTAAAGAAGGCGGAGATATTTCCATTTGCGCAATCGGCGATATGGTCTGCGCGGCTTTGGATGCAGCGCAGAAGTTGAGCATCAGCGGAATAAACGCAGAGGTCATTGACATACATACCCTGAAACCGCTGGATGAAGCGCTTGTTTTAAGGAGCGCTGCGAAAACGGGCCATATGATCACGGTGGAAGACCATCAAATCAACAATGGGCTTGGTTCGGCAATTTCGGAATTACTGGGGGAGCAGCACCCGTGCCCGCTGAAGCGCATCGGATTACGCGATACATTTGCTGAATCGGGCCGATATGACCTGCTTTTGAAAAAGTACGGCATGGACGTCGAAGCGATCGTCAAAGCCGCAGAAAGGATGCTGCACACCAATGGATAGCATGAGAAGGGAAAAACTGGATTGCATCTGCAAGGATATCCGCAGAGATATCCTCAGAATGATTTTTGAGGCGGGTTCCGGGCATCCCGGCGGTTCGCTTTCTGCCGTGGAAATCCTGGTGGTGCTTTACTTCCACCATATGAAGATCGATCCAAAAAACCCAAAATGGGCAGAGCGGGACAAGTTCATTCTTTCAAAAGGGCATGCCGCGCCCCTGCTCTATGCGATATTGGCAGAACGCGGATTCTTCCCGCTCGAGGATCTTCAACATTTAACGCTCCCGGCACTCGCTTCAAAAGCATATTGATATGAAACTGGTGCCCGGCACTGAATTATCCACCGGCTCTTTGGGGCAGGGGTTATCCGCTGCGCTTGGCATGTGTTTGAGCGACCGGCTTGATAAGAGGAAGAGCCGCACATTTGTGCTGCTGGGAGACGGCGAATGCCAGGAAGGGCAGGTATGGGAAGCCGCCATGGCGGCTGCCCAGCACCGGGCGGGGAACCTGGTATGTATTCTGGATAACAACGGCTGCCAGGTTGATGGCTACACGAGGGATATCTGCATGGTTGAGCCGGTTGAGGAAAAATGGTCCGCGTTCAGGTGGGAGGTGCAGCGTATTGACGGGCATGATATTGGCCAGATTGAGGACGCGCTGCATAACACGGAAGTGGATGAGGATCGCCCGCATATGATCATTGCCGACACCATCAAGGGCAAGGGAGTTTCCTTTATGGAAAACAAACCTGAATGGCACGCCAGGGCATTAAACGATGAAGAGTATGCCATGGCCATGGAAGGACTTGCAATAAAAGGGGGAGCGGTTAAATGACAGACAAATTCGAGAACCGACCGTTTGGGCATTGCCTGGCAGAATTGGGCGAAAAGCACAAAGACATTGTCGTTTTGGATGCAGACCTCCAGCGTGCAACGGAAACCAATTTCTTCCAAGAGAGTTTCCCGGACCGCTATTTTGATGTTGGCATTGCAGAAGCAAATATGGTGGGAATGGCAGCGGGATTTGCGTTAATGGGAAAAACAGTCTTTTGCGGCACTTTTTCCTCTTTTATCTCACAGCGTGTTTGCGACCAGGTGGTTGTATCTGTGGCCTACTGCAGCGCAAATGTAAAACTAATGGGAATAGAACCCGGCATCGCTTCGGGGCGCAATGGGGCTTCCCATCAGGCGGTACTGGACATTGCCATCATGCGTTCAATCCCCAATATGACAGTTTTTGAACCTGCCGATGCCGTTGAATTACGGGTGATCATGGCATACCTGGCAGACACAAAAGGGCCTGCTTATATGCGGGTTCCCCGCGGAAATGTGCCCGTCATTTTCTCCCCGGATACCTATGAATTTAATCCCGGGAAAGCCGTGACAGTTCAGGATGGCAATGACGCCACTATCATCACTTCAGGCATCCTTTTGCCGGAAGTGATGAAGGCTGCTGAAGTATTGCGCACAAAGCATGGCAGGCATGTGCGTGTTTTGAACATGAGCAGCCTCAAACCTTTTGACAAAGATGCCGTGATCAAGGCGGCCAAAGAGACCAAAAACATCCTCACCGTCGAAAATCATAATATTTACGGCGGGTTGGGCAGCCTGGTGGCTGAGACAGTCTGCGAAGATTTTCCGGTACGCGTTAAACGCCTGGGCATCAGGGACAGGTTTGGCGAAGTAGGGCCTGAGGCTTGGTTATTATCCCAGTTTGGTTTGGATGAAGCGCATATTGTGGCATCCACCCTCGAGATGATCGCCTGATCCCAAAAAATTTGACGCTTGGCAGAAAGGAACCTGGGTGAGATGAAGATTTATTGGGCAACACCTGGTTTTGATGACTGGCCGCTGGAAAGATGGCAGCAAGTCCTTAAAAACCTGTCCGCGTGCGGCTTTGCGGGCATCGAGCCGATGATTGCCGGCCGATATCAGCTCGACGCTGCCAGGATCAAAGAGCTGCTTTTGGAGCATAACCAAACATTGTTTGGCGTCAGGACCGGCGGGATCGCGCTAAAGCATCACGTCTTTTTTAACGATCAGGATGACACCCGCAAAAAAGAAGCCATTGACCGATTTATTGACATGACCCATTACCTTGCGCAGTTCGGCACGCCAAGGCTTTTGGTGGGATTGATACAGGGGAATCTTATGGATGGGCAGGATAGAAACGAGGCGTTCGCAAATATCAAAAGGGCCTTGTTGGAATGCGCGCGCATCGCAGCCAGCCATAACATGGAAATCGATCTTGAAGCGGTCAACAGGTTCGAAGTTAATCACCATAACACAGCCAGCCATGCCCGGGATTTTATTAAGGATATTGGCGCAGGCAACATACGCCTGTTGGTTGACACCTTCCATATGAATATTGAAGAGGACATCATTGATGCATCCATGCGGGGAATAAAACCGATACTTGGACACGTGCACCTGGCTGACAGCAACCGCAAAGTGCCCGGAAAAGGCCATTTTGATTTTGAAAGTTTTTTCAGAACTCTGAAGGAAATTGGTTATGACGGCAGCCTGACCATTGAGGCGCAGACAGATTCAACCAGGGAGGAAATTGAACACACAATGACGTTTTTACGGAAAATACCCTGTTTCGAGGTGGAAGGATGAAATTGATCAAAAGGGACGCGCTTCAACGGGAAAAACTTCTCGGGCGGATCATTCAAAAGGCGGTGGGCAAGGAAGGTTTTTCAACCAGCGCCAGGATGACGATGGGATTTGCCACCTATTCTGAAGAAAGCGGCGCGATGGCTCCCCATCACCACGCTGAAGAGATCATCTTTGTTATAGGTTCAAAGGACGCCTGGGCGCGGTATGGTGAAAGCGAGGATGAGCTGACAACCAGGGTTGAACTGGAAAAAGGCATGACACTGCACTTTCCCCCATTGGAATGGCACGTGTTTGAATATGCAGAAGGTGGTTTTCTGGATATCGTGTACTTTTACGGCCAAGTGGATCAGATCAGGCCTGAAGATATGAAATGATGAAGGTAAGGGTGCGCCAGAAGCGCACCGAAAAATAAAGGTGCGGTGAAAAACCGCACTTTGCATTCTTTTTTATTGTCATTGCGAGGAGCGCAGCGACGAAGCAATCTCATTCTTAAAGTACAGATTGCTTCCTTACAGGATGCTTCGCAATCTTTGCCCTTCGGGCTCATCGCAATGACTGTATTAGAAAAGCGTGCTGCAAGCGTATCGAATAAATAAGGTGCGGTTTCACCGCACCCTACGGCAGCCATAATTAGATTCGGATTGCTTACCCTTCGGGTACCCTATCAGGGGGCTGCGCACCGGTTCCCAGTCACCCACTGCGTGGGTTCGCAATGACATGCCAAGGGGAGGCGCCAGGATTTCCATGGTTAATTGAGAATCGCTCTTCATCACATCAGTAATAACAGATTTCAGTCGCGTTTTATAGGGTTTAATTTATACAGTCCTATTGCGATGTACAATAATAATGATCTATAAAAGAATTTGATGATGTAAGCCCATAGCAAAGGAGTATCGGATGCATAAGATACACTTTAATCGACAGACCTCATTTAATATCTCTATAACCACTTGTCTTATACTTACCTTCCTTCTAACAGGCTGCCTCCCAGTTACCTCAACGCCAGCACCAACTCTCCAGCCAGTCATAAACACTCAAGAGCCAGTGATTATTTCAACTCCGCAGGCGGCTTTTCCACTTGAAGGGGGATGGACCGGAAACGCAAAGAATGGCACATTCGAGATGCAAGTGTCCATCAACATGGAATCTGATTGTCAGGTAGGGCAGGTGTGCGGATCAATCGATCTGCGCAATGTTCCTTGTTCAGCAGAACTTACCCTTGTTGGCGTGGAAAACAATATTTATGAATTTAAGGCTGGCGAGAAAAAAGGTACCTGTGGAGTAGGCAGGGATTATCTTCAGATATTGTCCAACGGCACAATGCTTTATACCAGCCGTGGTGATTATGGCGAGACCACCGGCACTCTTGTTTCAGTCAAGGCTTCACCTTCGGCTGTCCCCGTGCCCCATAAGATACCGATCATCGCCGATGATGATGGAGACCCATCCGGGACATCCGCCTTGCTTTACCTGCTCACCCAACCAACCGTGGATGTAAAGGCAGCCAGCATATGTTACGGCGAGGCACATCCTGCGATCTACATTCAGCATATCGGCCGGATGCTGGATGATTTTGGTTTTACCAATATCCAGCTCGGGGAGGGTTTGGATGGAAATTTATCTGGTGTCGAAGGTTTTCCGGAATGGATTCGAGAACAGGCAGGCAATTTCTGGGACATGCCAATACCAAACGCCGAGAAAACCTATCCAGTCCAAGATAGTGCTGATTTAATCATTTCCATCATCAAAAATTCTCCAGAACCGGTCACTCTCTTTTTCAGTGGTCCTTTAACCAGCCTGGCCCAGGCACTGAGGATTGATCCAGAAATTCGTGAAAATATTGAAGCCCTCTTTATGATGGGTGGCGCTGTATATGTCCCTGGTAATATCACAGCGATATTTCCGGATTCGAGCAATAATGTGGCAGAGTGGAATATCTATGCCGACCCACAAGCTGCCAGGGAAGTCTTTGAATCTGAGCTGAAGATGTATCTTGTCCCGCTGGATGCCACCAACCTGGTGACGATCAATAAAAAGGATACCGCGCAATTGCGAAAAGGCGGCCGGATCGCGAGCTTTGTTGCTGATATCTATGACTCATGGATAGATTTTTCAGGAAGGCCGGATTTCTATATCTGGGATTTGATGGCGTCTATGATAATGGTCAAACCGGAACTATGTGATTTTCAAGCGCTTCATCTGGAAGTTATCACTGCAAAGGGCAATACTTATGGACAGACCGCAGTCATTCCCGGGGAAACCTCCAATATTGATGTATGCCTGAATCCGAATGCCGCTTTGATCAAACAGACCATGATTGATGCTTTTTTGCATAGTGAATGAAAAATGAGGTATTGTCAACTCAAATTGAGTTCGGAGATCTTGGCAGGTTGGGTAGAGCGTTAGCGACCGGGAACCGGTGCGCAGCCTCCTGGCAGGATGCCCGCGGGGTAAGCAATCCGTAATTAAGTAAGAGATTGCTTACCCTACGGGTAGGCTGCGCACTCGCTTCGCTCGCAATGACCGCAGAAATACCAACAGAAAGAAATACTATACATTAGTATATAATAATATTCGTTCCTTGGTAACGAGTCTTTAAAATTGCTAAAAAATGTCAAAAAGTGTCAAGTTTTGTCAAGTTTTGTCAATCAACCTTTACCGGATAAAGGATGTTGCAGCCCTGAAATCCAGGTGGCATCGCCTAGCTCTACCTGAGGTGAAGGGGTTTCATTAATGCTAAGATTGCTTGTCTTGCAGAGTGCGCTGCAAGCGCACCGAAATAAAAAGGTGCGGTGAAACCGCACCCTATGGCTATTAGCCCAGATTCTTACTCTGCGAGTACGGTTCCCAGTCACCCCTTCGGGGTTCAGCAATGACAATATTTTAGAGGCTACTCTTCTTCCGTTTCGCGCAGGTGGGGGAAGAGGATCACCTCGCGGATGGAGCGCTTGTTGGCCAGCAGCATCACCAGCCGGTCAACGCCCATGCCGAAGCCGCCGTTGGGCGGCATGCCGTAGGCCATGGCGCGCAGGTAGTCCTCATCCAGCGGGTGGCGCTCATCGTCATCCTCGCCGTAGGCGCGCCCCATTTCCAGAAAGCGCTTTTCCTGCTCCAGCGGGTCGTTCAGCTCGGTGAAGGAATTGCACAGCTCCATGCCGCCCACAAAGCCCTCAAAGCGTTCCACCACTTCGGGATTGCCGGGCACGTTCTTGGCCAGCGGCGAGATGCCGCGCGGGTAGTTGTATAAAAAGGTCGGCTGGATGAAGGAGGGCTCCAGCAGGTCGCCGATCATGCCGTCGATCAGCTTGCCGCGCGTGGCGCCCACTTTGGGGTGCAGGTCTTTGGCGGCCATGGCTTTAAAGAGCGATTCTTCGTCCGGGTACTGGTCCACATCAATGCCGGCTGTGTCGATCAGCGCCTGGCGCAGTTCCACCCGCTTCCAGGGCGGCGTCAGGTCGATATCCGCGCCATTAAACTGGATGCGCATGCTGCCCAGCACGTCCTGCGCGGCCTGCGACACCATCTGTTCGGTCAGTTCCATCACCTGCAGATAATCCGCGTACGCCCAGTAGAACTCCAGCTGGGTGAACTCGGGGTTATGCTTGAAAGACACGCCCTCATTGCGGAAGTCGCGCCCGATCTCATACACGCGGTCCAGCCCGCCCACCAGCAGGCGCTTGAGGTACAGCTCAAACGAGATGCGCAGGTAGAGGTCCTGGTGCAGCTGGTTGTGGTGCGTGGTGAAGGGCTGCGCCGCCGCGCCGCCGTAGAGCGGCTGCAGGATGGGCGTCTCGACCTCCATGAACCCGCGCCCGTCCAAAAAGCGCTGCAGCGAACGCACGGCTGCCGTGCGCAGGCGGAAGATCTCGCGCACGTCCTCATTGATCGCCAGGTCCGCGTAGCGCTGGCGGTAGCGCGTTTCCGGGTCCGATAGCGTGGCATGCCTGATGACCTCGCCGTCCACCACCTCATCCTTGGCAGCCGGCAGGGGGCTGATGGCCTTGGCCAGCATCTTAAAATCCGAAACCAGCAGCGTCACCTCGCCGGTGCGCGAGCGCATGAGCGTGCCGCCGGCCTGGATGAAATCGCCGATGTCAAAATGGTCTTTAAAGAACGCGAGCTGGTCTTCGCCCAGCTCATTAACGCGCAGCATCAGCTGCAGGCGCCCGCTGCCGTCTTCCATGTGCGCGAAAGCCAGCTTGCCCATATGGCGGATGGCGCGCAGCCTGCCGCCCAGGGTCGATTTTTCAGCGTAGGTCCCGCCGGGATTCTCTTTTTCAAAAGCAGCAAACGCCGCCACAGCCCCGGCCACCGGCTGCGCCACTTCAGCGCGCGTTGGATAGGGCTCAATGCCCTGCGCGCGCATCTTTTCCAGCTTTTCAACCCGGATCTTTTCAAGTTCGTTTAATTCCATTGGACCATCCTGATCTATAAAATAAAAATACCCGCCCGATACCCGGGCGGGTATGCAGGGCTAATTGAGGTTATGAGACTTTGATTATTTTAACGTTAAATTTGCCATCGGGGGAATCAACGGCGGCCATATCGCCCTTTTTGCGGCCGATGAGCGCCTTGCCAAGCGGCGATTCGTTGGAAATGCGGCCTTCCTTGGGTTTGGCTTCCGCGGCGCCCACAATGACAAAAGTCTCGTGGGCATCAACGCCTTCTTCCTGAATGACCACTTTGGAACCCACCTGAACCACATCGCTGGTGTGCGTTTCCGAGATGATCTTGGCGGAGGCGAGCAGCGCTTCCAGGTCCTGGATCTTGCCTTCCACGAAAGCCTGCTCATTCTTGGCGGCTTCGTATTCGGCGTTTTCGATCAGGTCCTCGCCGTCGGCGGCTTCCCGCAGCCGGTCAGCAACCTCCTGGCGCTTTTCCTTGCGCAGGTAGTCCAGCTCCGCCTGGAGTTCATCAAATCCCTCTTGTGTCAAAAATGTTGTTGCCATCTCCCTTTTACCTCTTTTAACGATATTTGTTTGTAAAATCAAACACACTTGTCAGTGCGTGTGGGGTTAAAAAAACACTCCTGCAGGAGCGGTAATCAAAGTGGCCTGAATAAGGCTTGGATTTATTTTCGATTCAGTTTACCATAAAGCAAACACAAAGGCAAGTGCTTTAATGCCGGCTATATCCTCAGCGGGCGCTACCCCAGGTAAGCCGCGCCTTTTTGCAGGGCTTTGACATTCAGGTCAAGCAGGTCTTTTTTGCCTGCTGAAAGGCTTTTCGCGATGCCTTTTTCAATGCTCTTGAGGCTCAAAAAGTCCGCTTTGGCAGCCAAAGCGCCCAGCATGACGATATTGGCCAGGCGTTTGTCGCCCAATTCTTCCGAAAGCTCGGTACCGGGGATCTCAATGACGGTGATATCCGCTCGCGCTGCCTTGCGGTTGACCATGGAGGTATTGACCACCAGATAGCCGCCCGGCGCGACCAGGTCTTCATATTTATCGAGCGAGGGCTGGTTCATCACGATCGCCGCGCGCGGGTTCATCACCTGCGCGGAGCCGATCTCTTCATCCGATATGACCACGGTGCAGTTGGCGGTGCCGCCGCGCATTTCCGGCCCATAGGAGGGCAGCCAGGTGACCTCGCGCCCGTCTTCCAGGCCGGCGTAAGCCAGCACCTTGCCGGTAAAAAGCACGCCCTGTCCGCCGAAACCGGCGATAATTGTCTCGTTCTGCATGGTTGTCCTCCTACACTTTCAATTCGCTGATCACAGGGTTGACCTTAAAGTCTCCCAGCGGATAATACGGGAGCATTTTTTCTTCCAGCCATTGAGAGGCTTTGGCGGGGGTCATGCGCCAGTTGGTGGGGCAGGTTGAAAGCAGCTCGACCATCGAGAAGCCCAGCCCGCGCAATTGCGTTTCAAAGGCCAGCCGGATGGCTTTTTTGGCATTGCGGATGTTCTTGGGGTCATGCAGGCTGCGGCGCACAATGTAGCTGGCGCCGTCCTGCGAAGCCAGCAGTTCGCTGGCGCGCAGCGGGATAACCCATTGATTCCACATCGCGCCCGTTGGGGGATGAGGAGGTTTTCATGCCGGGCAGGGTGGTGGGCGCCATCTGGCCGCCGGTCATGCCGAAGTTGGCATTGTTGAGGAAAATGACCGAGATATTTTCACCGCGGCCGGCCGCGGCAACAATTTCACCGGTGCCGATGGCCAGCATATCGCCGTCGCCCTGATAGGTAAAGACCAGCCGGTCAGGCCGCACGCGCTTGACGCCGGTGGCCATGGCCGGCGCGCGCCCATGCGGCGCCTGGACAAAGTCGAAATTAAAATAGTTATACGCAAACACCGAGCAGCCCACCGGCGCCACGCCGATGGTTTTTTCATTCATGCCCATCTCCATAATGACTTCAGCTATCAGGCGGTGCGCGATGCCGTGCGTGCAGCCCGGGCAGTAATGCGTGCTGATATCCACCAGCGTTTCGGGATGTTCATAAACAACTTCCATATCCTTGAGGTCCAAAGTTGCCATTCTTTCTCCTTTATTACGCGATGCCTTCCATACGCTTCAGCCATTGGTCGCGCGGATGCGCGTCTGAATGGGTTTTCTCAGCCAGGATGCGCTTGATCTCGGACAAAATCTCGTCCGGGAAAGGCATCACGCCGCCCATGCGGCCGTAGAATTCCACGTTGGTCTTGCCTTTGGCTTCCTTGAGCACATCTTCCAGCATCATGCCGGAGTTCATTTCAACCACCAGGATGTCATCCGCCTGTTCGGCGGCCTGGCGCACGGCCTGATTGGGGAAGGGGGACAGGCTGATGGGGCGCAGCAGGCCGACGGGCAGCCCTTCAGCCCGGGCAGCCCTGACAGCGGATAATGCGATGCGCCCGGAAGAGCCGAAGCCCATCACCACCAGTTTGGCGCCGTCCATGAAATATTCTTTATAGCGCACTTCATTCTTTTCAATTTCCTGCCAGCGGCGCATCAGCCGGAAGTTGGTTTTTTCTTCTTCCGCGGGATTCAGATAAATGGAGGTCAACACCCTGCGGTCCTTGCCGAAACCGCCTTTGGCCGCCCAATCGGGATAATCCTTGCGCAGCTCGAGCATGGGAGGCATTTCAACAGCTTCCATCATCTGGCCGATGCTGCCGTCAATCAGAACAACGCCGATGGCGTTGTATTTTTCAACAATATCAAAGATGCCGTAAACGGTATCCACGGTTTCCTGGATGCTGGCAGGCGCCAGCACGATGGGGTGGTAATCGCCGTGCCCGCCGCCGTGCACCATCTGGTTGTAATCTCCCTGCGAGGGGGCGATGTTGCCCAGGCCCGGGCCCGCCGCGCATTACATCCACCAGCACCATGGGCACTTCCGTGCCGGCAATATAGGACAAGCCTTCCATCATCAGGCTGGTGCCGGGGCTGGAGGTGGAAGACATGACGCGCACGCCGGCGCAGGCTGCGCCGTAAACCATATTGATGGCTGCCAACTCACTCTCAGCCTGCAGAAAGGTGCGCCCAAGCTGCGGCATGCGGGCTGACATATACTCCAGCGCTTCAGTCTGCGGGGTGATGGGGTAACCGAAGTAAGCTTTTAATCCCGCGCGAACGGCTGCTTCAGCGAATGCCTGATTGCCTTCCCAGAGTTCTTTTGCCATTAATTCCTCCAGTTCCTAAACAGCCCGTTTTTCACGGTAGACGGTGATGGCCGCTTCGGGGCAGACCAGCGCGCAGATCCCGCAGCCGGTGCAGCCATCCAGCGCCAGGTGGGCGGGATGGAAACCGCGCGGGGTTATTTTTTCATGATCCAGGGCAATGACATGCTGCGGGCAGGCTTCAACGCACAGCTCGCACGCCTTGCACAGGTTTTCGTCAACAACGATCGTACCTCTTAAGGGCATTGAACGCTCCTTGATTATGGATGGTTAATTGGACAAATTTGGTACAAAATTCGGAGTAATTTTACTATATTCAATTTTATGTGGGGAAGTGTCAGGTATCATGCGGCAGTTGTACAATCATCCCCCGATTATCTGGGCAAATCGACAGTAATAATGAACGTGAGACGCAGGCTGCGTGATTGGTTATAATCTTTTGACGGATATGGCTGACAACTCAAAACCTTCATTGTGGCGCGCGCGGGCTTTTGCCATCATTGTTTTAGCTGCCCTGCTGCCTGCCTGCGCGACTCTTGCGCCGGATTTGCCGGCATCGGAAGCGGCAAGCGCCGAACCCGAAATTAGCGCGGATTCGCACCCGCCCGATGTTGAAGCAACCGCGCAGCCGGAAGCGCTGCCTGGCTTCAACCTGCCGGAACCAAATGGCTGCCCTGACGCCGGATAACGTCCAGGGCATCCGGGAAGCGGCGGCAATTTACCCTTATTTTCCACCTTATTACCATATTTCAAACGACGGCGCACGCATCGCGGTCGGCGACCTGCAGAAAATCGAAATTTGGGATACGGAATCCGGCGAGCTGCTTTCATCCATTCCGGCATCGCTGCCGGAGTGCGATTTTGGTTTTGGCCGCTATTTCCGCCTGAACGCGGACGGATCTTTCATCGCGATCGTCACCACCCAGTCCATCCAGGTTTGGCAGGCGGGCGGCGGTTTGATCTATGAAAGACCGTTCAGCAGCGGTTCAGCCACCAGCACTGCTTCCTGCGGTGTTGAATTGCCCGAGCTGGCACTCTCGCCGGACGGCAGGCTGCTGGCTATCAGCAGCAAGGCATATTCGCGCACATCGGTCAAAAGTACTTTCCAGGTCGTGGACATTCTGGCCAACAAGGTGCTGTATGAGTGGTATGGCAAAAAAGACACGCTGCACGGCAGCCTGTATACTTTTTACGGGTTGGGCTTTTCAGATGACGGCCGCATGCTGCAGACCTTTGATCCCGTGGATTTCATCCTTGCGGAAGGAAAGGTGCACCAGGCCTTCCATTTCTGGGCGGTGGATGGCTGGCAGGAGATTAAGGCGGATTCCAGCCTGATCGGTAAAAGTTTTCAGGCCGGCCAGCTGCTCTTCCCCCTGTCCAATTCCGGTGAAATTGAGATGCGCAGCAAACTGACCGGCCTGGCAGCGGCCAAAATCAAGGTGGATGGCTGCCAGTGGGATTTCCCCTGCGAAACGCGTTTTTCGGCAGACGGGAAACTGGCGCTTGTTCTCAATCGCGCGGGCGGAACTGTTCGATACAAAACGGACACCTTGGGCACTTCCTTTTCTGTCTGGGATCTGGAGAATAACAAGGAAATCAGCCAGGCTTCCGGCTTATGGCGCGATCTGGAAGGCGTTCTGCCGCAGGCGGATGGCGCTTTGCTCAGGGCTGACCAGGCGAGCGGCCGTGACCAAGCCCCGGCGGGGTGGTGGACTTTTAAAGAGCATTTCAACGGGCTGCAGCGTTGAACCGAATGGCACGATCGCCTTCACACCACTGGCAGCTTCTTTGGATGCAGGAATGCCAGTTTTGCGCAACCTGCATGCTGGATCCTGACACAGGTGAAATTGCCTGCTCGCGCGGGCTCGCAGATTCCGAGGGCGGGCGGGTGTACCTGGAAGCTGAAGGAGAACGATATACGCTTAAACGGGAGCAGGCAGGCAGTATAACGGACCTGGGCGAAATCGCCCTTCCGCCATCAGCGGATCCATCCAGCCTGCGAGTGCGCCTGCTGGGTTATTCCATGCCGCAGCAGACGCTTTTTTACTGCGCGGATGAGGCCCTGCGCCAGGCGGGCTGCACCATTTATGACCCTTACCAGAAAGCGGCCATCGCAGAACCGGAGGATATTTCCTTCCTGCGCTTTTCGCCCGACGGCCTGAAAGCTGCTTTTTTCAACCGCAAAGCCAATGCCCTGTTCTTATATGACCTTTCATCAAAGACCCTGACGCGCAAATCTCCTTACCAGGCGCGCGGCTACCCGGCCAATCCTGTCTTTTCCGCCGACGGCAGCAGATTCATGTATATCATTCAGAACCTGAACAACGCCAGCGACCTGTCGGTTGAGACTCTGGACGCCGATTCCTGGAAATCCTACGGCAGGGTTTCGCTCAGGAAAGCAGGGATCACCGCCCCGGCGGTCTTTTCAGAATCCGGCGACGGCGCGCTGTGGGCGATCGCCGGAAAAAACGGAGAGGTTTGGCTGCTTTCACCGGACAAAGCCGTTTTGCTGCACCGCTTTCAGGCGCATCTGGATGAAATCATCGGCATGGCGTTCTCCGCGGATAATAAGTGGCTTATAACCATGGGAGAGAACGGCATCCTTAAGTTCTGGGGAATCGTGCAATAAAAAAACCGCTGATTTTGTTCAGCGGTTTTTTGAATGCAACCGAAATACTTAGGCGAGCTCAACAGCTGCGCCGGCTTCTTCCAGTTTCTTCTTGGCTTCATTGGCGGCTTCCTTGCCAACCTGGGTGAGCACTTTTGTACCTGCGGTTTCAGCCATGGTCTTGGCTTCCACCAGGCCGAGGCTGGTGAGCTGGCGAATGACCTTGATGACGTCAATTTTCTTGGGGCCGGTGTCTTTGAGGACAACGTCAAATTCGGTTTTCTCTTCAACTTCTTCGGCGGCTGCGGGGCCTGCGCCAGCTGCCGCGACAGCGACAGGAGCGGCGGCGGAAACACCCCAATCCGCTTCCAGGGTTTTCACGAGTTCAGCAGCTTCCAAAACGGTCAGCTTGCCGAGTTCTTCTGCTAATTTCTTTAAATCTGCCATTTCAATTCTCCTAAATAATTAATTGGTAATTCCAAATTTGATCAGCCAGCGGCTTGCGCCGGGCTTTTTTCTGAATACGCTTTGACAACCGCGGCCACTTGCCGTGCGGGTTCCATGAGCGTGCGCACCAGTTGAGTTGCGGGCGTTTGGATGAGGGCCAAAAGCTGGGCGCGCATCACGGGCAGGGCGGGCAGTTTTGCCAGCATTGTCACAGAAGCGGCGTTCACAGGCAGCCCGTCCAGGTAACCGCCTTTGATCTCATACTGTTCCGAGGCGCTGGCTTTGTCAACCACTTTCGCAACTGACGCGGCATCGCTGAAAGCGAATGCCACCAGCGACGATTTATCGAAAAGGCCGGCATCTTCATATCCGACGTTCTTGAGCGCCAGGTTCATGAGTGTGTTCTTAACCACATGCAGCTCGCCGCCCAGTTCTCTGGCTTCCGAACGCAGCGCGTCGATGTCTTTCATCGCCATTTTATTGTATGAAAGCACATAAGCCGCCTTGCTCTCTTTGAGCCATTTTTCGTAGGTCGCGACAAGTTCTTTCTTTTCTTCTTTTGTAAAGGCCAAGGGTGTAACCTCCTTTCAAAAAAATAGTCTTTGCCGGTGGTCACTCGGGCAAAGACTATGCTGTTGCTTTGAAAGCGAACTCAATTGTCTCCACCTGAGCAGGATATTAAGCCTTTCGGCACCGGCCGTCTTTGGTGAAATTTCAGATGCTATTGTATCATGCTTCTTTTGTTTTATCAAAACCCAGGGCGGCATTGGGATCAACCTTGATGCCGGGGCCCATGGTGGCTGCGACGCAGATTTTTTTCAGATAGGTGCCTTTCGCGGCTGCCGGTTTTGCCTTGCGGATGGCATTCATCAGGGTAACAAAATTTTCATTCAATTTTTCAACGTCAAATGAGGCCTTGCCGATGATGCAGTGAATGCTGGCGGTCTTATCCAAACGGAATTCGATACGGCCGGCTTTGGATTCATTGATGGTGCGTTCCAGGTCATCAGCGGGCACAACCGTGCCGGCTTTGGGGTTGGGCATCAGCCCTCTGGGGCCCAGCACTTTGCCCAGGCGCCCGGCTTTACCCATCATATCCGGGGTGGAGATGGCGACATCAAAATCAGCCCAGCCGCCCTCGATCTTCTTGATGAATTCATCATCGTCGGCCACGAAATCAGCGCCGGCATTTTTGGCGATGGTGGCGGCTTCACCCTGCGCGAAAACCAGCACGCGCACCGTCTTGCCAAGCCCATGCGGCAGAATGACCACATCGCGCAGCTGCTGGTCAGCCTGGCGCGGGTCAAGGCCCATGCGCATGTGCACTTCAACAGATGAATCAAAACTGGTATAAGCGGTGTCTTTCACCAGCTGCATGGCTTCATGCGGCTGGTAGAAGGTATTTTCATCAACCTTTGCTTTTACTTGCAAATATTTCTTTCCGTGCTTTGCCATTTTTTCTCCTTTGTGGTGGTGGCGGGTAACGTATTACCCTCCCACGAAGCGATTATTTCTCGACCGTAATTCCCATATTGCGGGCTGTGCCCTCAATCTGGCGCATTGCGCCTTCTTCGTCATACGCGTTCATATCTTTCATCTTGATCTGGGCAATCTCCTTCACCTGGCTGCGGGTAAGCGTGCCAATCTTGTTGCGGTTGGGCACATCCGAGCCCTTCTCAACGCCGGCGGCTTTCTTGATCAATTCAGCGGTCGGAGGTGATTTGAGGACAAAGGTGAAAGATCCGTCAATATAGACGGTGATCTCTGCCGGGATGATATCGCCGATCTTGTTCTGCGTGCGGGCGTTATATTCCTTGCAGAATTGCATGATATTGATGCCGTGTCCGGCAAGCGCCGGGCCGATGGGGGGTGCCGGATTTGCTTTTCCGGCCGGGACGTTCAACTTGACTACTGCTTTTACTTTTTTTGCCATTCTAATGCTCCTTCAGTGGTTTTAGCGGGTGAAAAGGGTCACCCTCCCACAATCCTTCTTGCGAAGGTTGTTTACGCTTTCTCGACCTGCAGAAAATCAAGCTCCACAGGCGTTTCGCGGCCAAAGAAATTGACCATGACGGTCACTTTGGCGCGGTCCATATCAATTTCCGAGACTGTGCCGCGGAAATCGTTGAATGGTCCATCAATAACGCGCACGCGCTCGCCGGTTTTATAGGTCACCTTGACATGCGGCGCGTCTGATTCCATGCGCTTGAGGATTTGGCTTACTTCCTCGGGGCGCAGGGGGGTGGGGTCGTTGCCCATGCCCACAAAGCCGGTTACGCCGGGCGTGTTGCGCACGACGTACCAAGACTCTTCAGACAGGATCATGTTGACCAGCACATAGCCCGGAAAAACATGCCGTTCGATTGAGCGGCGCTTGCCTTCGCGCACTTCGATCTCTTCCTGGGTGGGAATGACGACATCAAAGATCCTGTCCTTCATGCCCATGGTCTCAATGCGCGATTCCAGGTTGGTGCGCACCTTGTTTTCATATCCCGAATAACAGTGGATCACAAACCAGGCGCGGTCATCATCATCTGCCGCGGGCTTTTCGACCATTGCGGCGGGTTCTTCCTGCGGCATGGAGGACGAGTCTTGCGCGGGCTCAGTTAAAGGGGCATCCTCAGCCGGGGCAGCCGCTGATAATTCAGCGTCTTCCTGCTGTGAACCCTGTTCAACCTCGTTTAACTCTTCTTCGTTAGCCATTTTTATCCTTGCTCAGGCAGACTGCTCCACCCGAAAATTTATGAAAGTATCAGAGCGATCAGCCTGGTGAAACCGAAATCCAGCAGTCCCAGAATCGCGCTCATGACCAGCATGACCACAATCACGACTTTTGTCAGGCGCCAGGCTTCCTGGGGTGTCGGCCAGGTGACCTTGCGCAGTTCGCCCATCGTTTCACGCCACCAGCGGACGAGAAAATTCGGTTTCTTTATTTCGTTCTTCTTTTTTTCAGGCATGCTCATCTCCTGTTAAGTGTCTAAAACGACGCCATGCCAACGGCGTCGCCTCGCTTCCAAGCAGGCCAGGCAGGAATCGAACCCACAACCTCCTGTTTTGGAGACAGGCGCTCTACCAATTGAGCTACTGGCCTTTAAATTGTGCGGGCGGTTGCGGTTTGCTCGCGCCCGGCACGATTTATCTCCTCGTTTTACTTCGTCTCGCGGTGCAAAGTGTGTTTCTTGCAATGCGAGCAATACTTGTTCATTTCAAGACGATTTGGATCATTGCGTTTGTTCTTCTCTGAAGTATAGTTGCGTTCCTTGCATTCAGAACATGCCAACGTAATGATCGGGCGTACACCTTTTTTTCCTGCCATCTAAACCTTACCTCTAACGCTTTTTTTGAGCGTCTTCCTATGCAATAATTTTCGTGATGACGCCAGCGCCGACGGTCAGGCCGCCTTCGCGGATGGCGAATTGCGAGCCCTGTTCCAGTGCGACCGGGATGATCAGTTCAACCGTCATGACCACGTTGTCGCCGGGCATAACCATTTCCACATTCTCGGGCAGCGCAATGTTGCCGGTCACATCCATGGTGCGGATGAAGAACTGCGGGCGGTAGCCGGTGAAGAAGGGCTTGTGGCGTCCGCCTTCATCGCGTTTCAGCACGTACACCTGCGCCTCAAACTTGGTGTGCGGGGTGATGCTCTTGGGGGCGGCGATAACCATGCCGCGCTCCACATCGGTGCGCTCCACGCCGCGCAGCAGCAGGCCGGCATTGTCGCCTGCCATGCCTTCGTTGAGGGTCTTGTGGAACATTTCAACGCCGGTGCAGACGGTGGGCATGCTCTTCTCGCGCAGCCCAACGATTTCAACATTGTCGCCGATCTTGATCTGGCCGCGGTCAATACGGCCGGTTACCACGGTGCCGCGCCCCTTGATGGAGAAGACGTCTTCCACCGGCATCATGAAGGGTTTGTCCACTTCACGCTTGGGTTCGGGGAAGTAGGTGTCAATGGTGTCCATCAGTTCCTTGATGCAGGCGTATTCGGGCGCATTGACATCGGTGGAGGTGCTTTCCAGCGCTTTCAGGGCGCTGCCGCGCACGATCGGGATATTGTCACCGGGGAATTTGTAGCTGGTCAGCATTTCGCGCAGTTCCAGCTCAACCAGTTCCAGCAGTTCCGGATCGTCCATCATGTCTACTTTGTTGAGGAAGACCACAATATTGGGGACTTCCACCTGGTGCGCCAGCAGCACGTGCTCGCGCGTCTGGGGCATGGGGCCGTCGGGGGCTGCCACCACCAGGATGGCGCCGTCAACCTGCGCCGCACCGGTGATCATGTTCTTGATGTAGTCGCGGTGGCCGGGCATATCCACGTGCGCGTAGTGCCGCTTTTCGGTTTCGTATTCCACGTGCGTGATGTTGATGGTGATGCCGCGCGCTTTTTCTTCCGGCGCGTTATCGATGGAATCAAACGCGCGGTATTCCGCCATGCCTCGCAGGTGGGCGAATTTGGTGATGGCCGCGGTCAGCGTGGTCTTGCCATGGTCGATGTGCCCCATGGTGCCCACGTTCATGTGCGACTTGTTTCGTTCAAATGTTTCCTTTGCCATTTTTTTCTCCTAAATATGTTAAGATGATTTCTTTTGACAGCTTGAGCCCTCAATGGGATTTGAACCCATGACCCCGTTCTTACCAAGAACGTGCTCTACCAACTGAGCTATGAGGGCTTGCCAGCCCGTTTTATTCCGGATTCCCGGGTTTCGGCTTTACAGCCAATGGGCGGTGAAGGATTCGAACCTCCGAAGGCTTCTGCCAGCTGATTTACAGTCAGCCCCCTTTGGCCACTTGGGTAACCGCCCAAAAATGCCAGTTGCAGGCATGCAAGTGAGCGGTACTCTTGCGAGGTACCGACCTCACTGGCTCGTTTGCAACTGAGCCGACGATGGGAATCGAACCCATAACCTACCACTTACAAGGCGGTTGCTCTGCCGTTTGAGCTACGTCGGCAACTTAAATACACAATTTAAGGTACAGAAAACAAATTATACCAAATGCCCGGATGAAGGGCAAGATTAGCATTTTACCATAATGCCTTTAAAAGGCAAGTTGGGGGATAAAATTAGTTGACGCCTTACTAAAAAGCGCGTGATATAATTTTTTTCTCAATAAAAACAAGGTTTTTCCCCCCGGAGGTTGAAATGGAAGTATCGGCTTCGAAATTAAAGAGATGCACGCTGATCACTGCCGCTGGCAGGATTGACAGTTCCACCGCGCCCAAACTTCAAACCGTATTCAATGAAGTGATCGACGAGGGAAATTACAAACTGGTGCTGGATATGACCACTGTCGAATTCATTTCAAGCGCAGGCTTGTGGGTGCTGGTGAACGCCCAGAAAAAATGCAAGCGCTTCAACCGCGGCGAGGTGGTTCTGACGTGCCTGAGCAAGCGCATCCATGACGCTCTTGATTTGGCCGGGTTTATCCCTTATTTTAAAATCTTTGATGATCCCGCGCAGGCTGTCGGCAGTTTTTAAGCAGGCTGCGGATGATCACAATGGCTTTTCCCGGGCGGTTTTCCAGCCTGGATGCGATCAGGAATTTTTACGCCCGGGCGGCTGAACAGGCCGGATTGGATGAAGATTCCATTGCAGAGGTTGAACTGGCTGTGGATGAAGCCGCGGCCAACATCATTGACCATGCCTACGGCGGGGAAGGCAAGGGAGAGATCGAATGCTCTTACCGGGTGATACCAGAAGGGTTGGAGGTCATTCTGCATGACCACGGCAAGCCCTTTGACCCTGAAACAGTGGTGCAGCCGGACCTGACCTCGGATGTCTGCTGCCGTGAACCCGGCGGTTTGGGGATGCATTTCATGAAGTCGCTGATGGATTCTGTGGACTTTTCCTTCAATGGAAAAGGCGGCAACCTGCTGACCATGAGAAAAATGCAAAAGAAGGCCCTGGAGCCTTAAATAAATTAGAAAGCGGGGTAGATTTGGACGCTGGACCTGAGCGGTCCCTGGAAGAATTTTGGCGTCTGCTGTGCGGGATGGGGGACGCCCTGTTATCTCTGCCATCGGTTGATGACCAGGTTCTTTATATTGAACGCGAATTCAGCCGGCTGATTGGGGACCGGCATGTCAAAATACGCCTGGTGGAAGGATTCAGGCCGCTCCCGAATTACAGGCAGGATTCAGCACAGGAAATCTTTTTTATTAAGTCTTCGGATTGTCCAGACCAGGTTGAGATAAGCGGCGATGCTGAAAGCCGAACCATTTCCATCCCTCTCAAAACGCCGGAAGGGGTTATCGGCATTATGCAGATCACACCCGCGCCGGAGCTTGAGCCGGCAAACGGCTATATGCAATTTTTGGTCAGCGCCGGCGGATATTTCGCCAAGATCATGGATTTATTGCGGCTTCACCGCCTGAAACAATGGCGCAAAGAACAGCTAACACTGATGCGTTCTGTGAACAGCGAGATTGTGCAGCTGCGCGATCCGCAGGAATTATTCGCAAGGATCACGCAATTAATCCAGTCCACTTTTCACTTCTTTTTTGCCGCAATTTACACCTCTGACAGCACAGCCGCAAAAGCGACCTTCCAGGCCAGCGCCGGCAAGGTGTTAACCAGGGAGCAGATAAAAGCTTTATCCGGACCTGGCGGCATAGCCTTTGGCGAAGGGTTGGTTGGGATCTGCGCTCAGAATGGCCAGGAAATCTATGTGCCGGATGTGGCTAACGACAAGCGCTATATAAAAATGGCGGGGCTGGAAGAGACCAGTTCAAAACTATGCCTGCCTCTGATGATTGGGGAACGGGTGCTGGGAGTACTGGAAATTCTGAGCGACCAACCCGGGCGCCTGCATGAAAATGATATCCTGGTTTTAAGGATCCTGGCGGATAATGTGGCGGTTGCAATACGCAATGCGGATCTGATTGATGTTTTGCTCGACCAGACCTGGCTTTCAACCATGCTCCTCCAGGTTTCAGAAGCAGCACAGCAGCATAATTCCGCTGATGATTTGGCAGCTTCAGTCGCCCGGACCATCCCCTTGTTTACGGTCGTTGAACACAGCGCTATTTTTCTCAGGGATACGATGACTGGCGAATTCATTCTCAACAGCCATTATGGATTTGAAAAGGAAAATGAAGCGGCTTTGGCTATGCTGCCTTATTCCATGGAAGGGCTGGAACTTTTCACGCGGCTGCTAGCGGAAAAGAAACCGATATCGTTCAACCGCGCCCTGATCAAATGCGGACAAAGCAAAAAAAACCATCACTCAAATCGCTGCGGCTTGGTGCCCATGGTGGCGCATGAAAGCGTTTTCGGCGCGATTTTGGTGGATGATCTGGGCAGCGATAGCAATTCAGACGAATCCGAAGTATCACTCAGTGATGCCTTAATGGCTGTCGGCAGGCAGACCGCTTTGGCAGTGGAAAACTTACGCCTGCAGGGTGCGCAGGAAAATGAAGCCTATGTTACAGCAGTCCTGCTACAAGTATCTGAAATGGTGGCCACATCTTCAGATTTGCAGGAAACTATGGACTCCATTATAAATTTCCTGCCGCTGGTGGTGGGCGTTGATACCGCCTTTGTCTACCTGCTGGACGATGGCGGCAACCGCCTGCACCTCGGCGCAAAGCTCAGCTATCACTGGAAAAACCAGTTAAATCGCCTGCCATCTTCCATCCGCTATTTAGCCAAGTCGAACCTTGGCATGATGTTGAATTCCGACCAGGCGCTCTTTTTCAATATCAGCGGCCAGCCAATCGAATCCTGGACAGCCATCAGCGGTCGTGAAGCCCTGGATGAATCCGCGAGGGCTTTAATATCTGAACCCTTGCTGATGGTCATGCCCCTCTTTACGCATGAAGGGCGTTATGGGCTGTTGTTTGTGGTTGAATCAGAAAAAGGATTTGAATACCGCGAAAAAAAGGTGGAGATCATCTCCGGCATTGCACGCAACCTGTCCATGTCCATCCAGAATGAAAAGCTCAAGAATGAAATGATCAACCGCGAGCGCATCAGCCAGGAATTCCTGCTCGCGCAGGATATTCAGCGGACCTTTCTGCCTGAAACCCTGCCGACCGTGCCGGGTTGGGAGATCAACGCCCGCTGGCGCCCCGCGCTGCAGGTGGGCGGCGATTTTTATGACGCGTTCATGCTGGATGAGGAACGCATCGGCCTGGTCATCGCGGATGTATCCGATAAGGGCATGCCGGCGGCGCTTTACATGACAGTCGCGCGCACGCTCATCCACTCCGAAGCGCTGGAAGGTGACCTTCCCTCCGCGGCATTAATGCGGGTCAATCGCTCGCTGCTGCTGAATTCCCAGAAAGGGCTGTTCGTCACCTGCCTGTATGCCATTCTCAACACCCGTTCCGGCGAGATGACCTACGCCAACGCCGGCCACAACCGCCCGGTATGGCTGCGCAAATCGCGGCGTGATGTGGTTTGGCTGGAAAAGGGCGGCATGCCGCTGGGAGTGAGCGAGCAATTGCTTTTATGCGATCAGCAATTGCAGTTGAAAGAAAGCGACCAGCTGGTTTTCTATACCGATGGCGTGACGGAAGCCCGCGCGGCGGACGGGACGCTTTTTGGGGAAGAGCGCCTGTTCAATATCCTCAACCTTTTCAGGAACCGGCCATCATCTTCCCTCATCGATGCCATTGACCAGAAGATCATGGACTTCCGGGGCGGCGCGCCGGTTTCGGATGACCTGACGCTGATGGTGGTGAACCGCAAAGCATAAAGCGGTTGTATTCCACGTCCACCATTCTTATAACAAAGGCGTGATGGGGCCTGGATTCTGGTCCCAAACTACATACCAATCCTTACCGCAGCTCGGGCAGGTCAATTTTAGAGAGTAATTACCCGGTTCTTTTTGATAGTAAAAGGGGACATTATCCCCGTTGACCGGCCATTCCCTGGCCCTCTGAATTTTGGAACAATGCTGGCAGGGCAGCTGGCTGGCGAATTGTGAGAGATGCATGCTTCCTCCTTTTTTAATCCTAACCTAAAGTAATTTGAGCATTTGCCAAAAGTTTTTCAGGCTCCTGGTTGTGTGAAATTTATACAGCTCTTTTGCTCTTATTAAATTCAAACCGGACGCAACAACATACCCAGTTTGTATTCGCCGCATCCGGGGCACTTCGGCCCCTGTATGCCGAAATTATGACAATACAGGCAGTAGACTTTTCCGCAACCTGAGCACTGGGTGCCTTCGAATATCCGAATGCCGCCGATTTGGCGTGGATTTTCTTTTACCGGTTTGCCACAGGACGCACATACAGGTACTGATGAAGCCTGTTTCTTTTTACCGATTACTTTATCTAAGAATCCCATTGATCCCTCCACAATTGATATCTAAGCCGCATGCCTCTTAAAACAACAACTGCCAATCCAGGCAGTTGATAAAGATAACCCATCGGCAAAATCTTGCTATCATGCCGGCAATGCAAAAAATGGGTGATGTTGCAACTATGATTATACGAAAATCTGAATTCGATTTCAACTGTCCATACGGGTTCAATTAATATGAGACAGTTGGACTATAAACTGAGGGAAGTGAGCTTGAATAAGATTTTGAGACGTTTGAATGTCCTGCGATTGGTTTGGGATGCTTCTCTTAATGTATAATCCCCCTCAATAACGGAGGTTGGATGGAAATTACCTGGTACGGACATTCATGTTTTAGGATCACTGACCGCGGTCAGGCGGCGGTGGTGTGCGACCCTTTCGACAGCGAGCACGTCGGTTATCAACCGCTGAAGTTGAAGGCGGATATTGTTACCGTCAGCCATGAATCCCCCAGCCATAGTTACCTTAAAGGCGTCAAAGGCGAACCTTACGTTATCAGAGGGCCTGGCGAATATGAGATCGGCGGCGTGTTCATCACCGGACTGCGCACAGACCACAAGACCAAGAATGGATCCATCCAGATTCCCAATACCCTGTATCTGATCGATTACAACGGCATCAACCTGATCCACCTGGGCGATATGCAGCAAGTGCCGACCCAGGCGCAGGTAGAAGCCCTCGGCCCGGTGCACATCGCGCTGATCCCGGTGGGCGGCAACGACAGCCTGACTGCCACCCAAGCCTCTGAGGTGATCAGCCTGTTTGAACCCAACATTGTCATCCCCATGCATTATTCCACGCCGGCGGCAACCGCCGAGCTTGATCCCGTTGGCAAGTTCCTGAAAGAAATGGGGCTGACGAGCGTTGAAACAGTCCCGGCTTTAAAAGTGACCAGCATCGAAAGCCTGCCAGAAGAGACCCAGGTCGTCATCCTGGATTATCCGCACGAATAAGGGGCAGATGGCTGGCAAGCTGATCATGACCTGGGATATTTCGCCTGAAAAGGAACAGGAATATTTTGAGTTTGTGGTCCGTGAATTCATCCCCGAGGTTCAAAAGCTCGGCTTCACTTTAAGTGATGCCTATATGACTGTTTATGGAGAAAGGCCTCAAATCCTGGTGGGCGCGGTCATGCCTTCAATTGGCAAAGTGCAGGATGTTGTCAGCACCGAACGCTGGCAAAGCCTGATTGAAAAACTGCTTGAGTTTGTTTCCAATTTTCAATCCCGCATTGTCAAATCCACCGGAAGCTTCCAGTTCTGAGCATTTCATTTAGATCCCCATTTTAATTATGACGCCTGCCATCATTCGCCAAAAATTGCTGGCCTGGTACCGCCAAAATAGGCGCAGCCTGCCCTGGCGGGGAGCTGAAGACCCCTACCGGATCTGGATTTCGGAGGTGATGCTGCAGCAGACCCAGGTGGAAACTGTCATCCCCTATTACGAACGCTGGATGCAGCGTTTCCCTGACTTGGTGTCTTTAGCTGCTGCAAGTGAACAAGAAGTGCTTCAATTGTGGGAGGGGCTGGGATATTACAGCCGCGCCAGAAATCTCTTGCGCTGCGCCAGGATTTTGGCGGAAGATCATGCCGGCCGGCTGCCGCAGAATATGGCCGAGCTGAGGACCCTGCCGGGCATCGGCGCGTATATTGCGGGCGCAATCGCATCCATTGCTTTCGGGATCAAGGCGCCAGCGCTGGATGGAAACCTCAAACGTGTCCTCGCACGGCTGTCCGGATTCAAGCAGCCGGTAAATGATGAAAAGAACGCGGCTGTACTGCGGGATATGCTCGTTGAGATGCTTCCGGAAAAGCAGCCCGGCGACCTCAATCAGGCTTTTATGGATTTGGGCTCACTGATTTGCCTGCCGCGTGATCCGCAATGCGCGGTCTGCCCATTAATGCAGGAATGCTCGGCATTTCAACAGGAGATCCAAAATGAGCTGCCGGTAAAAACCAAAAAGGCGCCGGTCCCGCACTATCAGGTTTCGGCAGCGGTGATCGTTAAGGGGAAGAACGTGCTGATTGACAAACGCAGTTCAAATGGACTGCTGGGCGGGTTGTGGGAATTCCCGGGCGGGAAAGTGGAAGCCGGCGAATCATTGGCTGATGCACTGCGCAGAGAGCTGCTTGAAGAACTGGGCGTGAAAGCTGCCATCGGAAAAGCGCTGGGCAGCTACCGGCATGCGTATACACACTTCAAGGTCACAGTCCATGCTTTTGAAGCAGCAATTGAGGAAGGCTCACCGCGCCCGCTTGCATCAGAACAGGTGGCATGGGCGGCCATCAGCCGGCTGGGGGATTACCCGATGGGCAAGGTTGACAGGCTTATTTCGCGGGACCTGCAAAAAATGCACGACCTGTAAACCCGAAAGATTGCACCTTTTTTCCATTTATTTTGCTGAAGAACTGTAATTTTTAGGACTGCCAGGTTTTTTAAACGCAGACTTTATATAATAGAAATTATGAAAGCAAACGATCTGTTCAGGCAGGCGCGCGAGGCCATGGTTGAAGACCAGATCAAAGCGCGGGGAATTACGGATGCGCGCGTGCTGGCTGCCATGCGAACACTGCCGCGCCATGCTTTTGTACCTGATAATTTTTTGGATGAAGCCTATCAGGATCATCCCCTGCCGGTTGGTGAGGGGCAGACCATTTCGCAGCCTTACATCGTCGCTTTGATGACCAGCCGACTTGAACTGAAAGGCAGCGAAAAGGTCCTGGAAATTGGCACCGGTTCCGGATATCAGGCCGCCATTCTGGCGCGCCTGTCAAAAGAAGTTCATACAGTTGAACGCATTCCGGAACTGGCGGAAAAGGCAAAAAGCATTCTGAAAGAGCTTGGAATTGATAACGTGATCGTTCATTTGGGAGATGGTTCGCTGGGCTGGCCGGAAGCAGCGCCTTACGACCGCATCATCGTTACTGCGGCGGCGCCTGCGGTGCCGGAAGAATTGACCAGCCAATTAGCGCCAGGCGGCCGATTGATCATTCCGGTAGGGGAGCGCTGGAACCAGATGCTGGAGGAATGGGAGAGGACCGGGGTTGGATTGGAAAAGCGGGACGTGCTGCCGGTGGTGTTCGTTCCCCTTTTAGGCCAAAAAGGCTGGCAGGAACGCGACTGGTAAATGCTTGTCGATAAGCGCTTCCACTGTTGGCAACGTGCGTATCAATTCATTTGCAGAAGAGCCGTGATAAACTGAAAAAATATGGTCGAATCATAAAGAGTAGATTAAAAAAAAATCCTGAAGATTTCAGTAACCTTCAGGATCTCTGGTATTTTTCAGCTATATTTGGCTAATTGTCACCAGCACGGTTGGGCTGCGTTTGGTTTCTTTGTAAATATAGTCCTTGACCGTGCGGATCACATCCCGTTCCGTCTTGCCGTTGGAATTGTTGACAGTATTGATGACCTGCCGCTCCAGGCGCGAGTGGATCGCGTCCGCTTCCTGCGGCGCAGCGAACCCGCGGCTCGTGATCTCGGGTTTGCCCTGAATCTCGCCGCTCTGCTCTTTCATGTTGACGTGCACCAGAACGATGCCGTCCCTTGAAAGCTGGGTGCGGTCGCGCATCTCGTCCGGCCCAAGGTCGCCCACCCATGATCCGTCAACGAAGACGGTTTCGTATGAAACCTGCCCGTTGAGTTTGATCTTGCCCTTTTTGACATTGATGATATTGCCGTTTTCAACCAGCAGCACGCGCTTCTCGGGGATGCCGGTTTGCTGGGCTAATATTGACGCCTGTTTGAGATGGCGCAGTTCGCCATAAGCCGGGATGAAGTATTTAGGCTTCACCAGATGGATGAGCAGCTTGATATCTTCCTGGCTGCCGTGGCCGGATACATGCACAGGCATGATCTCTTCGTAGATAACATTCGCGCCGCGGCGGAAGAGCTCGTTGATGGTCGAAAAAACCGCTTCCTCGTTGCCGGGGATGGTCTTGGACGACAGCACAATGGTGTCGCCGGACTTGGCGTCAAACTGGCGCTGCGTGCCGCGTGCCAGACGGCCGAGAATGGAGGTCGGCTCGCCCTGGGCGCCGGTGCACATGATGGCCACTTCATGATCAGGCAGTTCCAGCGCGGTGTTGATGCTGACGGTGGTGCCATCGGGGATGGTGAGGTAGCCCAGTTTCTGGGCCATGTCCACATTCTCAACCATGCTGGTGCCCACAAAGGCAATCTTGCGGTTGTGAGCTGCGGCGGCATTGACGGCCTGCTGCACCCTGGAAATAAGCGACGCGAAACTGGCGATGATAATACGCCCCTTGGCCTGGTTGAAGACTTTATCAAAAGCCTCGCTGACCAGTGATTCGGAAGGCGTCCAACCCGGCCGGGTGGCGTTGGTGGAATCGGAGATCAAGGCAAGCACACCGCGCTGAGAAAACTCCACCAGCTTGGCGTAATCGGTCGGCCAGTTATCCACCGGCGTATGGTCGAATTTGTAATCGCCCGACTGCACGATCAACCCTTCGGGTGTATCAATACCCAATCCGACCGCGTCGGGAATGGAATGGCAGACGTGGAAGAAATCGATCTTGAAGGGACCGATCTTAATCTGTTCGCCGGCTTTGACGGTGTTGAGCGACGCGTTTTCAAGCATACCGCGGCGCGCGAGCTTGACCTTGATCAGGCCGAGCGTCAGCGCGGTGCCATAAATAGGCGCCTGGATTTCCTGCAGCAGGTGCGGGATGGCGCCGATATGGTCTTCATGCCCGTGGGTGATCAGGATGCCGCGGATCTTGTCTTTACGGCTGCGCAGGTACTGAAAATCGGGGATGATATAGTCAATCCCCAGCATATCGTTGTCCGGGAACATGCTGCCGCAGTCCACGATGATGGCGGTATTTTCATACTCGTAGAGCATCATGTTGCGGCCGACCTCTCCCAAGCCTCCCAGCGGGATAATTTTTAAATTTGATTCTTTCATTATTTTTCCTTTTCTTAACCGCCGTTTCCCGGCGGATCATTTCAATAAAAAAAGCCCTGGCAATATCACAGCCAGGGCATTTGTACACATTATAAGTTCTGATTCCTATAATTCATTCCAAATCCGGTAATGAAACTGTATTTACCGAAGTTCATTCTACCATGACTTGCTGATACTGTCAGGCTGTAAATGTAAATGTTTTGTTAAAGGTTTATCGGGCAAAGCAGGTAATTGCCAGCCAAAAAAGGTTAAGAAATTTATTGAATGTCAGGCATAAACTTCTGCGTTGAAGATCTGGTCGCGGATCTGGTGCACCTGCCTGCGGAAAAGGTCATCGCGCTCGATCATATCGGCCACTTTTTCACAGGCGTAAAGGACAGTGGTGTGGTCGCGGCCGCCCATGGTCTCGCCGATCTGGGGCAATGAGGCCTTGCCCATCTCGCGCATCAGGTACATGGCAACCTGGCGCGGCAGCGCAATCTTCCTGGAACGGTTGCGGCTGAGCAATTCATCATTCGAAATATTAAAAGCCCTGGCAACCATATCCATCACCTGCGCGGGTTCCGGGTCACTCTCATCCGGCAGCAGGTCAACCAGCGCCAGCTTGGCCAGTTCCAGCGTCAGCGGCTTGCCGCTCAGGTCAGAAAAGGCCAGGATGCGCGTCAGCGCGCCTTCAAGCTCGCGGATGTTGGACTGGATCTTTTTGGCGATACTTTCGAGGATCTCATCCGGAACGACACGCCCCGCCTGCTCAGCTTTAAAGCGCAGGATGGCGATGCGCGTTTCAAGTTCGGGTGGCTGGATATCAACGATCAGGCCCCATTCAAAGCGGGAACGCAGCCTCTCTTCGAGAGTGACCATGGCCTTGGGCGGCCGGTCTGAAGAAATGACAATCTGCTTATCCTGCCCATGCAGGGTATTGAAGGTATGAAAAAATTCTTCCTGGGTAGATTCCTTGCCGGCAATGAAATGGATATCATCAATCAGCAGCACGTCAATGGTGCGGTATTTGTCGCGAAAGGTGGAGGTGTCATGCCTGCGGATGGCATTGATCAAGTCGTTGGTAAATTCTTCCGAAGAAACATAGAGGATATTCTGATGATTTTTGGCGGCTTCATTGCCGATGGCATGCAGAAGATGGGTCTTTCCCAGCCCCACACCGCCATAGAGGAAGAGCGGATTATAGGCCTTGGAAGGATTCTCAGCCACAGCCTGGCTGGCGGCATGCGCGAGCCGGCTGTTGGGGCCGACCACGAAACTTTCAAAGGTATAGCGGGAATTAAAATTCTTCTGCACCGGCCGCGGGCTGATATCAGTGAAAAGATTTTCAGGTGCGCGCTCCTCATCTTTGCAGGGCTCTTCGGCTGAATTGACCACAAACACCAGCCCCTGGCTGCATCCCAGGATACTGGTCATCAGGCGTTCAGCGGTCGTTTTAAGGCGGCTTTCAAGCCAGTCGCGCGCGTAGGCATTGTTAACACCGATCGTAATGGTGTTTTCCTTTTGGCTGATAAAACGGCTGTCCTTTACCCACGTGTCATAGGATGCCTTGGGCATTTCCATCTGAAATTGTCCGAGCGCGGCCTGCCAGGCTTGGTGTGCGTCCATATATGTGCAGCCCCTCCTTCAAGAAGATGAGTGCAGATAATAAGTGCGTTTAATAAATCCCATGCTCTGCCTTTTCATGGGATTTACGGAATATTCAATTGTTTATTGTGTGTGT
This sequence comes from uncultured Chloroflexia bacterium, assembly GCA_963751635.1. GTDB lineage: Bacteria > Chloroflexota > Anaerolineae > Anaerolineales > Anaerolineaceae > Pelolinea. The sequence continues at coordinate 14,557 of CAVVVE010000005.1, read as the reverse complement.
TGTGCAAGAGGGAGCCGCATATTGAGTAGGGCTTTCCTCTTCCTTTGGGTGATGTTATTTTAGCAAAGCGCCCTTCAGGATACAAGACTTTTTCCCTACGCCACCTTAAAAAACTTTTATTCTTTAAGGTTACTTATCTTAAAAAACCGTTTGAAAAATCCGAGCGTTTTGGAGCGGTTTAGCACACATGTTCGGGCGCACAGTTACGCGGGCAGCGGCACAACCCCCTACAGGTAGGGATTTATTCATCAAAAGAAATTTGGATATTAGGATAAAAATTGGTTAGATTAAAAAACTGCTTAAAGAGATTTTGTCCAAACATTAAAAAGAGATACCAATTTTGGAATCACGATTTTGGCTGGGGCGAGTTCATTTCCCGGGCAGCCTTGCGGCCAAGCTCAACCGCGAAATTTGTGCCGCGATCCCAGGGGTACACCTGGCTCATACCGGCAAAATACAGATTCTTGATCGGAGTTTGAAGCGCTGGAATATTTCTGGAATGATTCACCAGCGGCACAGGCTGCGCGAAGGGGGTGCGGAAAAGCCAGCTGGCCTTGATCCAGCTCACATCGAAATTCTTATTGATGCCCTTCAGGCTGGGGAGAAACCTCTCAATCAATTCCTCGCGCGTCAGTGAAAAATATTCATGCGTGCTTTCCAGGTAGTCGCCGCAATAGACCAGATGATCACCGCTAAAATGTTCAGCGGAGACAAAGTTGGTATGCTCCACCAGCGCCAGAAACGGGAAGCCGGCGGTTTTGGGCAGGTTGAACCAGTAATACCCTTTTGTGGAAAGCTGATGCTTCAGCGCGAGAATCAGCACCACCGCGCCCAGGCTTTTCAGCGAATCCAACTTATCGAGATAGCCCTTGTTCAGGTCAGGCGCGGTCCTGGCAAGCAGTTTGGGCGGCAGGGTGGCAAGCACCTGATCGAAAATGAGCTCTTTACCCTCCACCTTCAGGCTGACCCTGCCTCCTGGCGCCGGCGCGATGGATTCGATGCCCGTATTGAACTGAAAGCGCACGCCCATGCTTTTCAGCCTGCCGGCAAAATCGTCTAGAAAAGCCTGAAAGCCGCCCTCATAAGTTCCAAGGCTGGGGGTGCGCGCTTTAAACCTGGCCCAGAACCAGGCCATGTTCACTTCCTTATAGAATTGGCTGAACTTGCCGATCAGCAGCGGTTCGAACAGTGTTTTATAAACCTTCTCGCCGTAATACTTTTGCATCCATGCATGCGCGGTGAACGCCTCCAGCGGGCGCCATCCTGAAATATAGCGCAGATAAATCGTCACAAAACCGAAGCGCATCTTATCCAGCAGCGAAAAGCCAGGAAAAAGCAGCGCGGCGAGGGGCGAATCCAGCGGGTAAAAATCGCCATCATGGTAAACAACGGTTTTCGGCCGGAAAAAGCGGACTTTATCCTTGCAGCCCATCTCTTCAATCAGGCCGAGAATGAAACGGTCGCTGGTGAACCAGTGATGGTAAAACTTCTCCAGGCTCCAATCCCAGCCCTCCTCTTTGAAACCGGCAGCTAGGCCGCCCGGCGTGGATTCTTTTTCAAAGATGGTCACCTGTTTTCCAGCCTTAACCAAATCATAGGCGGCAGCCATGCCCCCAACTCCGGCGCCGATGATAGCGGTAGTTTTCATTGTTTTTGCGCCCTTTCCGCCTTAACTTTTTCCAGTTCTTTGGACCAGTTGATGCCTTCCCTGGCAAAGAAGTAACCGCCCACGAGCGTAATGGGAAGCCACAATGTGGCATGCAGCACAAGGGTATATGCCGCGGCGAGCGCCGGGGCAACACCATAAGCCCCCAGCAAGGCTATACCGGGTGCATCAAAGGTGCCGATGTAACCGGGAGCTGACGGCAGGGTGGTGGAAAGATTAACGATGCCGTTCATCAGCATCAGCGCAAACAGGCTGACCTTAAAGGGAAACGCAAGCATCACGAACCAGTAGGTCAGAGTTTCGAGCAGCCAGATGGCAGCTGAGGTGAGCAGGACCATCAGCGCTTCTTTCGGAGAGCGCAGTGATTCAAGGCCGCCGATAAAGCGCCGGATGATGTTGGCCGCTCCAGCGCGCCATTTGACCGGCAGAAGGGCATTGATGATCTTAACCAGTACCGTTTCAGCGCTTTTTGGAAAAAAAGCCGCCAGCAGAAAGACAGCCAGCGCGCCCAGAAAAGCAAGGGCGCCCCACAGGGCGAGCGAACGGATGCTGCCGATAAACCCTGAAGAGGATGACAGGCTGCTTAATTCGCGCAGGTTGAAGAAAATAAAACCCAGCATCACGACCCCGTCAAAAATGCGTTCAACCAGGATGGTGGCGAGAGTGGTGGAAACGGGCACGGCATGGCGGCGCTTGAGCACCGCGGCGCGCAGAAGTTCACCGGCGCGCGCCGGAAAAATATTGTTGCCCATATACCCCATCGCGACGACTGGAAAGACTTTTTGCGGAGAAATCGGCTGAACCGGTCGCAGCAGGTAATGCCAGCGCCAGGACCGCACCCAGACATCCACGAAATAAATTCCGATAGCGGGTATCAGCCAGATGAGATTGGCCGACTGGACCGCATCCCATAATTCAGGAAAATTTTGCCCGCGCAGCGCCAGATATAAAAAGCCCGCGCTGACCAGCAGCCCCACCCAAAAATACCAGCGCTTCATAACAGAAATTCTATCATGCGCTTAATCGAGACTTCTTATCGCTCCGATTAAAACGCGCGCAAAAAATTCTGACAGGCGCTCAACATCATCGGGAGCGGAATAACGCAGGGTGAGTCCGCTGCCAGGAGATTTTAACGGCGACTCAGACGGGGCTGGATGGATGGCCATAGGCTTGGAGAAATGTGGAATTAGTCGCCGGATTTGGCCGCTGCAGGCCTGGCTTTTTCGGGTTCGCTCTTTTTTTCCGGTTTAACTTCGGTTTTCTTTTCTTCCGAGGCGCTGTCTTTCTTTTCTTCCTTTTTGCCTTTGCTGTAAGAAAGGTTGCTGGAACTGGAGCGATGGTCGGTAGAATAAAACCCCGAACCCTTATAGATCACGCCCACAGGCGTGTAAACTTTATGCAGCATGGATTGCCCGCATTCAGGGCAGACTTTCAGCGGTTTATCCGTAAATTTTTGCTGCTGTTCAAATTCAAATTCGCAATTTCCGCAATGATAGACGTACACAGGCATAATAAGACCCTCAAAATCCGTTCATAAACTCAAGCATAATTTCTTGATGGCTAATGATTATAAGATAATTCTTTACTTTCTCCGTAAGAAAGTTATAAAATTATTAAATCTCATTAATACTTAAAAAACCTGAAATTGCATAAGGAGATTCGACATGTCCGGTCCACGAAAAGTTCAAGCACCGCGCGGCAGCCAGCTGACCTGCAAGTCCTGGCTTACCGAAGCGCCCTTCCGCATGATCCAGAACAACCTGGACGCAGAGGTTGCCCAACGCCCGGATGACCTGGTAGTTTACGGCGGACGGGGGCAGGCGGCGCGCAACTGGGATTGCTTTGACGCCATCCTGGAGTCGTTAAAAACGATGGAAGATGACGAAACCCTGCTAGTGCAGTCCGGCAAGCCGGTTGGCATTTTTAAAACCCATGCCGATGCCCCGCGCGTGCTGATCGCCAATTCCAATTTGGTGCCGCATTGGGCCACCCAGGAGCACTTTGACAAGCTGGCCGCAGAGGGGCTGATGATGTTCGGCCAGATGACCGCAGGCTCGTGGATCTATATCGGCACTCAGGGCATCCTGCAGGGCACTTATGAAACCCTGGCTTCACTGGCTGCGCAGCACGGCTGGGATTCGCTGAAGGGCAAGTTTGTGCTGACTGCCGGCCTGGGCGGCATGGGCGCTGCCCAACCGCTGGCCATCACCATGAATGAAGGCGTCGGATTGATCGTGGAAGTGGACCCGGAACAGGCGCAATGGCGCAAAAATATCGGCTATCTCGATATGGTGGTTGAGGATATCGAGGAAGCGCTGACACTGGTACTGGAAGCCAAAGAGAAAAAGATGCCGCGCTCGATCGGGTTGATCGGCAACGCGGCCGATATTTATCCTGCGCTGCTGAAGAGCAACACGCTGCCGGATGTGGTGACCGACCAAACCCCCGCGCATGACTTTTTGATGTATGTGCCTTCCGGTTTAAGCCTGGCTGCTGCTTCGGAGCTGCGCAAGAGCAATCCTCAGGAATATACCCGCCTTTCAGTCAATTCGATGACAGCACAGGTGCAGGCCATGCTCGATTTCCAGAAACTGGGAGTGGAGGTATTTGATTACGGCAACAATATCCGCCAGCGTGCCTTTGATAACGGCCTGAAGAACGCGTTTGATTTTCCCGGCTTTGTTCCGGCCTATATCCGCCCGCTGTTCTGTGAAGGCAAAGGCCCCTTCCGCTGGGTGGCGCTCTCCGGTGATAAAGAGGATATCTACCGCACTGATGAGGCCATCATGCAGCTTTTTCCGCAGGACCAGCATCTGCAGCGCTGGTTAAAAATGGCCAAAGAGCGCGTCCCCTTCCAGGGGCTGCCCGCGCGCATTTGCTGGCTGGGGTACGGCGAACGCCTGAAGGCGGGATTGAAATTTAACGAGATGGTCGCCAGCGGCGAGCTGAAAGCGCCCATTGTCATCGGGCGCGACCATCTGGATTCCGGTTCGGTCGCATCTCCCAACCGAGAGACCGAAGGCATGAAAGACGGGACAGATGCGGTCAGCGATTGGCCGATTTTGAATGCGCTTATCAACGCGGTGGGCGGCGCCACCTGGATCTCTTTCCATCATGGCGGCGGGGTTGGCATTGGTTTCAGCCAGCATGCCGGCATGGTGATCGTGGCTGACGGAACTCCTGCGGCAGCCAGACGCCTTGAGCGCGTGCTGACGACTGATCCCGGCATGGGCATTCTCCGGCATGCAGATGCCGGTTACCCGGAGGCGATTGCCGCTGCCAAACGGCATGGCATTCGGATTCCGATGATGAAATAAGCTGCGGAAGTAATAATTATCCCTGTCACTCTGAACGAAGCGAGTGCGAAGCCCGTCTTTTCTTTGGGCTTGTCATGCTAAGAGAAGCGAAGCTTCTAGTGATGCAGATCCTTCGGCTGCGCCTCAGGATGACAGATTCAGGTGGGCTTGCGCTCATCACACTAAATGCGCTCGTTGAGCAGGATGACAGGCTAAGGCTGATAAAAAAAACGGGCGAGTGATCGCCCGTTTTGGTTAGAAAGTATCCCTCTAAGGAAGGGTGTTGTTCTGCGCCCAGTCCCCGCCCAGAGTCACACGCACGTCCAACCCTTGGGAAGGATCAAACGTATTCCAGATGTTGGCAGATGCCACTCCCATCAATTGCGCCAGATAATTGACCGTGTTTGGCTTGCCGTTGAAAATCTCAATCTTGGTGGCAGAAGCATAGCCGCCCGCGTCGCCCACCTGAATGACATTAATGCCCTGCCCGCGCAGGTATTCCGCAGTGCGGTCGGCCAGGCCGGCAACGCCGCTGCCGTCCCAGATGACCACTTTTGCGGCTTCATCCTTGACCAAAGTAGACCCCGGGTTCGCAACCGCGATCGGGCTTTTGGAGCCGGCTGTTGCGAAGAGTTGATCCCTTAACTCGCGGATCTTGTCCGGGATCGGCTTTAAGATAGCCTCCCCTTCGGGCGATTTGGTCTGGATGACCATGTTGTAATCAATTACGCCGCGTTTGATGTTATTGATATCCAACTGCAGCCCAAGCACGCCCAGCTTCAAAGCGTCGCCGAGGCTCAGGTTGGTAATGATGCCAGCGGAGATGTCCTGATAAAGCGCGGGCGCCTTGGCGATCAATTCCGGCAAGTCCTCATAGCGCAGAAGGCGGCGCCGGATGGAAAGGATCACTTCCTGCTGGCGCTTGGCGCGGTCCACATCGCCGCCAGAGGTATGGCGTTCGCGGGCATAGGCCAGCGCCAGTTCCCCGCTCAGAGTATAGCTCTTGCCGGGTTCCAGCACCTGCTGGGAACCGCCGCCGAAGTTTTCAATGGTCACCGGCTGGTCAGGCTCAACCTGAACGCCGCCGATCTCGTCAATGAATTTGATAAAGGCGCCGAAATCAATGACGCCGTAATATTGGACGGGAACGCCGATGAACTGTTCCACCGTCTGGCGCGCCAGCTCAGGCCCGCCGCCGGGAAGTTTATAGGCAGCTCCGTTGAAATAGGCTTCATTAATACGCCCATAATCAAAACCGGGAATGTTGACCCAGGTATCGCGCGGGATGGAAAGCATGGACGCGGATTTGTTGACCGGGTCAATGCTGAGCAGGATCATGGTGTCGCTATGGGGCGTATCGCCTGAAAGCCAGTCGCGGTAATCCAGGCCCATAATCAGGATGGTTACGCGGTTGGTGCCGTCCCAAGGTTCCGGGGTGATGGCGCTCGCACCGCTGCCGGAGGCTGCAGCAGCGCCGGGTTGGACACCGGATTGTTCGCCGTTGACCGCAATTCCGGGCAGGTTGAGAATGGTCATGCCGGAAGTGAAGCTGCGCATAAAACTGAAGGCTACCACGCTGGTAACCAGGGCAAGTATCAGGAAAACGATGAACACAATCTTTGTCAGACTGTCCATCGCCCTGATGTTTTGGCCGAGTGTTTTAAATAGATTCTTCATTCGTTAAATTAATATCCGTTTAATAATATCAGGTTAATTGGTGCAAGAAGAAGACCAATGTGTAGAAGCTTAAGACTGCGGCCTGGGGGGCGGGATGGGCAGGTCTTCATTTTTGGTTTTAGCCCATTTATCGCCTTCGTCGATCAACATCACGGGGATATCTTCGACAATGGGATATTTACGGCCGCAATCGCGGCAAATGAGCCAGGTTTCTTTATACAGGTCCAGCAGCCCTTCCGTTTCACGGACACAGGACGGACAACGCAGAATATCTAAAAGGTCTTGATTGACCATGGACTCTCCTTTTTAGGCTTATCTTTCAAGATTCAAGCTAAAATTTTACCACCTGGCAGCCTGGTTTACTGTGTCTCTTCCGAGGCGGGGATGCCTTCCGTCCCGGGCCCATATTCGAAAATAGCCCGCCAGGGTTCGTAATGGGTATGGACAGTATCTGAAAAATAAAGGCTGCCGCCGCGGAAAACCGACCTTTCCACCCGCACATCTGCGCCGTCCGCTTCCCAGTCCACCTGCTTGATCTCACCCGCATCCAATTCAGGATTGAGTTTATAGACCGGCTTTTTGGCTTCCACCACGTTCACCGGGCCGGTTGTGAGCCATTCCATTGTTCGGCCATCGGAAGTGGAATAGAACTTCCAGGTCAGGCGGCTGGAGGCGCGGTTGACGTACGTCTCCATTAAAAGCCAGTAGGGCGTATCGTTGGTGAATTTAAGGTCAATCAGCGGCACATACACTGTCGCATCCAGGCCGGCCAGGTCAGCATTGCGCCCATTTGACGCGGTTTTTTCATAATAGGAAACGCGGTAAGCGTGCGGGTACCTTTCGTTGATCGGGAAGCCGGCGAAGAAGGCGGTGCGGAAGAGCGTGGTGCTCACCTGGCATACCCCGCCGCCCACGCCTTCAATGGTGCGGCCGTTAAAAATGATGAGGGCTTCAGTGTAGCCGTTGTCCAGGCTGACATCACCCATGTTGGCGGCCATTGAAAAGGTGGCGCCAGGCGGAATGAGCAGGCCGTGGAATTCACTAGCGGCTTTTTCAATATTCTGGATGCGCGCCTCGCTGGAACCGAAGAAATAAGAGCTTTCCATATGGACCAGTTCCGTAATCCCCAGCTCGGCTGCGGTTTTGGAATCGTCCACTTCAGGCGCGGCATGGTTGAACGTCAGGACTGCGCCAGCCTGATGCTGTGAAAGCACGTTTTGAATCGCGGCCAGGCTGGCTTCGACATCCATATGCCTGCCTGTGCTGGAAGGGGTAAGCAGGTCCAGCTGGCGGGTCTCGTCATTGAAAATAAAACGCGCGTTTTGCGGCTGAATATTCACCTGGGCGGCAAGGTCGTTCAGATAGGCGTTCAATAAATCCGGCCTGAATTCAGGCACCAGAACTGCCTGTCCGTTCTGCTGCTGCCTGTTGAAGACCAGCATGGGCGCCATGACTTCAGGTTTGAGCGCATAGACTTGGCCGGCATCCGGCTGCCCTTCAGGAATCTGCAGTGAAAAAGGCCTGGCCAGAATTTCCTGCGCGGCAGCGGCAAAGGGGCTGGCGTCCATGATCTCAGGCTGCTGTTCGATGAGTGCCAGGCTAAAGGATGTAAAGTCAGCCTGCCTGACCTGTTCAGTCAGGCGTTCGATGCTGGCGGAAATATCCAGTTTCCGGCCCAACTGACCCGGGACGGCAAGAATCTGGGTGCCGTTCAATTCCAGGCGGCCTCACGCACCGGCTGGTCATACGCCTGGCTGACCTGCATCAGGTAATCATAGGCCGTTTGCTGGTTGAAAGTCACAATGGGGGGCAGATCGTGGCTGGAGCGCCGGTTGAGAAGCTGGTAAGCCAGGAAACTGCCCAGCGAACCCTTGCGCCCCAGCTTAAAGGCTTGATCGACTGATTCCCCAATATTAAGAGAAAGGCCCAGCTGGCTGGGGGCAGCCTGCCAGACCAGATCGCCGTATGTCAGCGACATTTCACCGGTGCTGGTAAGTTTTAATTGGCTGTTGAGTTTCAGGGCGGCCTCTTCAACCGTTAAACCGGAGAGGCTGATGCCCTGCATTGAAATGCCAGGCATGATCCTGCCCGAGTAAAGGATCTGGTCAAAGAGGATGGATCCCAGCCAGAGAAAAACAAAAAGGAAAAAGCCGGTGAAGATGGCAAAAAAGGCCTTAAAAGCAAGGCTCTGAAAATCGAGGGAATCAGAATTGCGCTCTTCCTGCATGGCCTGAATTATAGCATCCGGTCTTTAAGAGCAATTTTGGCATGAATCCCGGCAAAAAGGCCATGAGTTTTATTAAAAAGGGGGCAATTTCCTCAATAGCCTTGACATGCTGTAATAGAGGCTTTAGAATAGGCAGACACAAATACCTCAAAGCATTTGCGGGAACGCAAAGCATTTACAAAAGAATAATTGTTTGAGGCGTGCCCGAGAGGCCATTGCAAACTAAGAACCGATGTTTGCCTTGAGAAAGACGGAAACATCGGTGGTTTTGTCTTCAAAACCCCTTGACATGATAGAGCGATGTGGTAAAATCTGCCTCTCGATTCAACCGGAACCTTAACAACTGAAGAGTGAAAGGAAGTGCACCAATAGTTCTATTGAGTTTTAAAACTCAAAAGCAACACCAGCAATGGTGTAAATTTTTTGCGGAGAGTTTGATCCTGGCTCAGGATGAACGCTGGCGGCGTGCTTAATACATGCAAGTCGAACGAGGGACTTTTGTCTTCGGATAGAGGTTTCCTAGTGGCGAACGGGTGAGTAACGCGTTGGTGACCTGCCCCGAAGTGGGGGATAACAGTTCGAAAGGACTGCTAATACCTCATGATATCAATTGGACTAGATACCTTTTGATCAAAGGCGTAAGCCGCTTTGGGAGGGGCCTGCGTCCCATCAGCTTGTTGGTAGGGTAATGGCCTACCAAGGCTAAGACGGGTAGGGGACCTAAGAGGGTGACCCCCCACACTGGCACTGAAACACGGGCCAGACACCTACGGGTGGCAGCAGTAGGGAATTTTGGACAATGGGCGAAAGCCTGATCCAGCAACGCCGCGTGCGCGATGAAGGCCTTCGGGTTGTAAAGCGCTTTTAGAGGAGATGAGAAAGGACAGTATCCTCTGAATAAGCCTCGGCGAACTACGTGCCAGCAGCCGCGGTAAAACGTAGGAGGCTAGCGTTATCCGGATTTATTGGGCGTAAAGCGTGTGCAGGCGGTTTAGTAAGTTGGATGTGAAAGCTCCCGGCTTAACTGGGAGAGGTCGTTCAAAACTACTAGACTAGAGTATGGGAGAGGGAGGTGGAATTCCGGGTGTAGTGGTGAAATGCGTAGATATCCGGAGGAACACCAGTGGCGAAAGCGGCCTCCTGGACCATTACTGACGCTTAAACACGAAAGCTAGGGTAGCAAACGGGATTAGAGACCCCGGTAGTCCTAGCTGTAAACGATGTAGACTTGGCGTTGGCGGAGTTAAATCTGCCAGTGCCGAAGCTAACGCGTGAAGTCTACCGCCTGGGGACTACGACCGCAAGGTTAAAACTCAAAGGAATTGACGGGGACCCGCACAAGCAGCGGAGCGTGTGGTTTAATTCGATGCTACACGAAGAACCTTACCAAGGTTTGACATGCAAGTGGTAGTGATCTGAAAAGTGAACGACCCTTCGGGGAGCTTGCACAGGTGCTGCATGGCTGTCGTCAGCTCGTGTCGTGAGATGTTCGGTTAAGTCCGCTAACGAGCGCAACCCTCACTGTGTGTTATACGTGTCACACGGGACTGCCGGTTTTAAGCCGGAGGAAGGCGAGGATGACGTCAAGTCAGCATGGCCTTTATATCTTGGGCTACACACACGCTACAATGGTCTGTACAATAGGTTGCCAAGCCGCGAGGCGGAGCCAATCCTAAAAGCAGGCCTCAGTTCAGATTGTAGGCTGCAACCCGCCTGCATGAAGATGGAGTTGCTAGTAACCGCAGGTCAGCTATACTGCGGTGAATACGTTCCCGGGTCTTGTACACACCGCCCGTCACGTCATGGAAGCTGGCAACACCTGAAGCCGGTATCCTAACCGCAAGGAGGGAGCCGTCGAAGGTGGGGTTGGTAACTGGGACGAAGTCGTAACAAGGTAGGTGTACCGGAAGGTGCGCCTGGATCACCTCCTTTCTAGAGTAAATGATCGGGCATCTCAGGATGCCGGGTCTACCAAAAAAATCTCGTACGGTGTACGAGTTCAATGGAACTTTAGCATTTCCTTTCACTTCTGAGTTGTTGAGGTCCGTCTGGGCCTTTAGCTCAGCTGGTTAGAGCGCGCCTCTGATAAGGGCGAGGTCTCAGGTTCGAGTCCTGAAAGGCCCACCTCAATTTGACACTGGGGATGTAGCTCAGCTGGGAGAGCGCCGCCTTTGCAAGGCGGAAGTCAGGGGTTCGAGTCCCCTCATCTCCATAAAATTTTAGGAGCATATTGGCAGGAAACGGCAAGAAAGAATAAATAAAAAAAGTTTTACAAATCGCAAGCGATTTATCGGCCCGGCGATTTGTCGGGCCGCATTGTCTGAAAAAGTAAATTAACAAGTGAGAAGTTTGAAAGCGCTGAGTGCTTCGAAATCCGTTTCGCGGCAGTCAGCGCAGGCAAACTGCGCCGGCAGCAATGCCGACAGAACCTTAAAAAGTGAATAGTATGTAGGCCAAATTTTTAAAGCTAAATCAAAAAATTAAGATAAATACTTGATGATAGAAAACGATGAAAGAATGTCGATTTCTCCGCATCACGTTGAAGCTACTAAGGGCTAACGGTGAATGCCTTGGCGCTAAGTGCCGATGAAGGACGTGGGTCACTGCGATAAGCCTCGGGGAGCCGTGAACAGGCTTCGATCCGGGGATTTCCGAATGGGGAAACCCGCCGCTGCAAACCAGCGGCATCATCAGCTGAATCTATAGGCTGATTGAAGGGCACCAGGAGAACTGAAACATCTTAGTATCCTGAGGAAAAGAAATTATTCCCAAAGTAGTGGCGAGCGAAATGGGAACAGCCTAAACCGCCGCAGCTTGCTGCGACGGGGTTGTAGGACCTGACATATGGAAGTTACAAAATAAGTCGTTAACGGAATGGTATGGAAAAGCCAACCAAAGAGGGTGAGAGTCCCGTATGTGAAAATGACTTGTCTTCCGTCAGGCACCTGAGTACTGCCGGGCACGCTAATCCGGCAGGAAGCTAGGGAGTCCACTCTCTAAGGCTAAACACACTTGGCGACCGATAGTGAACTAGTACCGTGAGGGAAAGGTGAAAAGCACCCCGACGAGGGGAGTGAAAAGATCCTGAAACCGTTAGCTTACAAACAGTCGAAGGGCTAATGGCGGGTTGGTGCTCCGGTGAAAGCCGGGTGCGCACCGCTATGCCTGACGGCGTGCCTTTTGGAGAATGAGCCTGCGAGTTAATCTTTGTGGCAAGGTTAAGGGAGTTACACCCGGAGCCGCAGCGAAAGCGAGTCTGAACAGGGCGTTCAGTCGCAAGGATTAGACCCGAAACCAGGTGAGCTACCCATGGCCAGAGTGAAGCGAGCGTAAAAACTCGTGGAGGCTCGAACCTACTAATGTTGCAAAATTAGGGGATGAGCTGTGGGTAGAGGTGATATGCCAAACGAACTTGGAGATAGCTGGTTCTCCCCGAAATAGCTTTAGGGCTAGCGCCATGCGTTCAATGCCGGAGGTAGAGCACTGGATGGGCAAGGGGGCTTATAGCTTACCGACCCCAACCAAACTCCGAATGCCGGTATTCAAGAGCATGGTAGTCGGACTACGGGAGATGAGTTTCGTGGTCAAAAGGGAAAGAGCCCAGATCATCGGCTAAGGTCCCCAAATTCAAGCTAAGTGGGAAACGATGTGGGGTTACTGCAACAACCAGGAGGTTTGCTCAGAAGCAGCCATCCTTTAAAGAGTGCGTAACAGCTCACTGGTCAAGTGATCCTGCGCGGAAAATCCAACGGGGCTAAGCTTGATACCGAAGCCATGGGCTTCAGATTATTCTGGAGCGGTAGGGGAGCGTTCTGTTTGCTGTGAATGCTGACTGTAAAGACAGCTGGAGCGGACAGAAGTGAGAATGCAGGCATGAGTAGCGTAAAACGTGTGAGAATCACGTTCGCCGTAAGTCTAAGGTTTCCGACGCCAGGTTGTTCCGCGTCGGGTTAGTCGGGTCCTTAGCCGAGGCCGAAAGGCGTAGGTGATGGACAGCCGGTCAACATTCCGGCACCACTTTGTAGGAGCGATGAGGGGACGCAGTATGGTAGGCCAGCCTGCGATTGGTTGTGCAGGTGCACCTTGTGTTAGGCGTTGAGGTCTGTAGGTAAATCCGCAGACTGAGCAGAGACATGGTGACGGTCCTTTAAGGCATAAGTGAGCTGAGCCAAGCTGCCAAGAAAAGCCTCTAAGCGTTGATTGCAGAGTGCCCGTACCGCAAACCGACACTGGTAGACGAGTAGAGTATACTCAGGCGATCGGGAGAACTTTCGTTAAGGAATTAGGCAACTTAACCCCGTAACTTCGGGATAAGGGGTGCCTTTCGACGTGAAAGTCTAACTTGAGCGTTGAGAGGTCGCAGTGAACAGGCTCTAGTGACTGGTTAACAAAACCACAGGTCTCTGCCAAGCCGCAAGGCGAAGTATAGGGGCTGACACCTGCCCAGTGCCGGAAGGTTAAAAGGAGGGGTTAGCGCAAGCGAAGCTCTGAATTGAAGCCCCGGTGAACGGCGGCCGTAACTATAACGGTCCTAAGGTAGCGAAATTCCTTGTCGGGCAAGTTCCGACCCGCACGAATGGTGTAACAACTGGAGCACTGTCTCAACGAAAGACCCGGTGAAATTGAAATAGCTGTGAAGATGCGGCTTACCCGCAGCAGGACAAAAAGACCCCGTGGAGCTTTACTGCAGCTTGGCATTGAGTTTGGGTATGTTTTGTGTAGGATAGGTGGGAGACTTTGAAACTGGAGCGCTAGCTTCGGTGGAGTCACCGTTGAAATACCACCCTGAACATATTTAGACCCTAACTCTGTACCGTAAACCGGACAGAGGACCGTGCCAGGTGGGCAGTTTGACTGGGGCGGTCGCCTCCCAAAGAGTAACGGAGGCGCCCAAAGGTTCCCTCAGGTTGAATGGAAACCAACCGCAGAGTGTAAAGGCACAAGGGAGCTTGACTGCAAGACCAACGCGTCGAGCAGAGACGAAAGTCGGGCTTAGTGATCCCACGATTCTGTGTGGAAAGGTCGTGGCTTATCGGATAAAAGCTACCCCGGGGATAACAGGCTGGTGAAGTCCAAGAGTTCACATCGACGACTTCGCTCGGCACCTCGATGTCGGCTCATCGCATCCTGGGGCTGTACAAGGTCCCAAGGGTCGGGCTGTTCGCCCGTTAAAGCGGTACGCGAGCTGGGTTCAGACCGTCGTGAGACAGGTCGGTCTCTATCCGCTGTGGGCGTAAGGGATTTGTGAGGAGCTGCCCCTAGTACGAGAGGACCGGGGTGGACAGACCTCTGGTGTGCCAATTGTCGTGCCAACGGCATAGTTGGGTAGCCAACGTCTGGCAGAGATAACCGCTGAAAGCATCTAAGTGGGAAACTTGCCTCGAGATGAGATCCCTGTTTCCGTAAGGAAGTAAGGTCGCAGGAAGACTACCTGCTTGATAGGCGGCGTGTGTAAGCACAGTAATGTGTTAAGCTAAGCCGTACTAATGACCGAGCGCTTCTTATGCGTGGTGCGGAGAACTCGACAGTCTTTATCGTAACCTACATACAATTCACGGTTCACTAAAAAGTCTCTTGGTGATTGGAGCGACGCTGGTACACCCGGTAACATCTCGAACCCGGCAGTTAAGGGCGTCAGCGCCGATGGTACTTGGGGGGCAGCCCCCTGGGAGAGTAGGTCGTTGCCAAGAG
>CAVVVE010000004.1:0-57286 GCA_963751635.1 uncultured Chloroflexia bacterium | reverse complement strand
AAAACGCGGTGGTCGAAAACAAAGGAGAGGTAAATCATCGGGCGGATGGCGATGGAATCATTGCCCTGTGCATCCGTCACCACCACCGCGCGCTTCTGCATCAAGCCGGTTCCGAGTATGCCCACCTGCGGCTGCGTGATGATGGGGGAGGCGAAGAGCGAACCGCCCATGCCATGATTGGTGAGCGAAAAAGTCCCGCCCTTCACTTCAAAAGGCTGCAGCTTTTTGGCGCGGGCACGGCTGGCCAGATCGTTCACCTGGCGCGCGATACCCAGCAGCGAGAGCGTGTCGGCATTGCGGATGACCGGCACGATCAGCCCTTCCGCGCCGAGTGAGACGGCCATGCCGATATTGATTTCCGGATGGATGATCAAGCCTTCTTCCGTCCAGGAAGAATTGACCAGCGGATTATTTTTCAATCCAACCACGATGGCGGCGATAAAATAGGCAGTCAGGGTCAGCGTCACGCCGTCCTGCTCGAAGAGCGGCTTATTAAGGGTACGATGAGCCTGCACTTGGCTGAGATCGGCTTCCATCACGGTCAGCACGTGCGGCGAGGTGCGCAGTGAAGCGACCATGCGTTCGGCGATCGTGCGGCGGATGCTTGAGATCGGATGCAAGAGCAGGCGACAGCGGAAGGGGTAGCCACGTGCAGCTGGTTCGGCGGCAGCCGGGCTTGGTGCCGCGCCGGGAGCGGTGCGCGTTTCAATAAAATCCAGGATATCCTTTTTTGTGATGCGGCTGTCTTTACCGCTGCCTTTCACCTGGCTGAGGTCCACCCTGTTTTCTTCAGCGATCTTACGCACCAGCGGGGAAAGGAAACCGTCCGTTTGCGCAGGTTGGGATGTTGGAGCTGCTGCCGGCGGTTTTACCTCGAATTGAACTTGTTTGGTTTTGTCAGGGGTTTTCGGCGCGGCAGTAAAGGTCTTCTCCGGGATTGCCTATCCAGGCGAGCACATCGCCGACCCTGACCTGCGCACCTTCTGCAACCAGGCGCTTGATAACCACGCCGCCGGCCGGGCTGGGGATCTCGGTGATGACCTTGTCGGTTTCCACCTCCACGATGGATTCCAGTTCCTTAACAGTGTCGCCTTCATTCTTCAGCCATTTGACCAGGGTCAGTTCTTCAACCCCTTCCCCCATGCGCGGCGCGATCAGTTGAGTTGCCATCTTTTCCTCCCGGTTTACATAAGCGCTGGAAAACGCGCGGGATCATCCGTGTGCATCATCTCGTACACAGCCTTGAAAATCGTCTCGGCATTCGGCTTGGAATAGTAATCCCCGTCAGAGCCATATGCCGGGCGGTGGGCGCTGCCCGTGAGAGTTCGCGGAGCGGCATCCAGCCAGCGATAGCCGCCCTGGATTTCCAGCACCTGCTGCAGCATATAGGCGCTTGCGCCGCCGGGCACATCTTCATCCACAAACAGGATGCGCGAGGTCTTTTTCAACGATTCCAGGATGATGCCGGGCAGGTCGAAGGGCAGCAGGGACTGCACGTCCACCACCTCAACCTCAATCCCCTCGGCGGCCAGGCTGCTGGCGGCTTCCAGCGCGATGCGCACGCAGGCGCCGTAGGTGACCAGTGTCACATCTTTACCGGGGCGCACCACTTCCGGCACGCCCAGCGGAATGGTGAACTCGCCGATATTCTCAGGCAAGCGCTCCTTCAGGCGGTAGCCGTTCAACACTTCCACCACCAGGGCCGGGTCATCCGATTGCAATAAAGTATTATAAAAACCGGCAGCGCGGGTCATGTCGCGCGGCACCAGCACGTGCATACCGCGCACCAGGTTGAGGATTCCCGCCATGGGCGAGCCGGAATGCCAGACACCTTCCAGGCGGTGGCCGCGCGTGCGGATGATGACCGGCGCCTGCTGGGCGCCGGCGGTGCGCCAGCGCAGCGTGGCCAGATCGTCAGCGGCAATCTGTAGCGCGTACAGGAAATAATCCAGGTATTGGATCTCGCAGATCGGGCGCAGCCCGCGCAGTGCCAGGCCGATAGCCTGCCCGAGGATGGTCATCTCGCGGATGCCGGTATCCGCCACGCGCAGCAGGCCGTATTTCTCTTGCAGGCCGCGGAAGCCCTGGTTCACGTCACCGAGCCTGCCCACATCCTCGCCGAAGGCAATCACACGCGGATCGCGTTTCAAAGCGGCATCGAAGGCGGCGTTGATCACCTCAAAGCCCATCAGGGAGGGGGAATCGGTTTTATAAACCGGAGATACCGTCTGCACTTTCAAAGGCGAATGTGCGGATTCGGAATACAGGTGAGAATTGTAATAAGCCTGTGTGTCCGCTTCCAGTTTTTGAGTGAAGGAAACTAATTTCTGCCGTATGTCTGAAGGCTCGTTTTTGGTGGCTGCCAGACAGCGCTGAGCGGATGCGGCGATATCCCGCTTCCATGGGGCAGCCAGGCTGTTTAGTTCGCTGCCGGCCTGCGCCAACGCTTCACTCTGAGCGGAAGCCTGGCTAAGGGTAGAGATCAGCTGCACGGCCTGCGAGCGCAGTGCTTGGATTGGCTTCTGCCAGTCTTCAAAAGCTTTTTTGCTGGCGGCTTCCACGGCAGCCAGTTCCTCGGTTTCCCAGGCGTCCAGCTCCTTGCCAGATGTAATTTTGTGCTCAACGAGCCAAGCGCGGTAGCGAGTGATGCAGTCGTGCTCTGCTTCCCAGGCAAGCCTTTCAGGCGTCTTGTAGCGCTCATGTGAGCCCGAGGTGGAATGCCCCAGCGGCTGGGTGGCCTCGGTGATATGCACCAGCGCGGGGATGTGATATTTGCGTGCGGCGTTGGCGGCTTCACGATAGGCGGACAGCAGCGCCGGGTAATCCCAGGCATGCACGGAATACAGGTCATAGCCGCGGTCGCATTCCTCGGCGGGGCATTGGATACGCTCAAAGCCCTTCAGGATGGCGTAAATGTTTTCCTTGACCATCTGGAACTGGTTGGGCACCGAGATGCCATAGCCGTCATCATAGACGGTGATGACCGCAGGCGCGTGCAGCACGCCGATGGCGTTGATGGATTCCCAAAAGCCACCCTGGGCGGTGGAGGCGTTGCCGATGGTCGCCCAGGTGACCTCATCGCCGTTGTGCGAGAACTGCGTGAAAGCTTTGAGTTCCGGCAGCGCGCGGTAGAGGACCGAGGCGTAAGCCAGCCCGACCGTGTGCGGCATCTGCGCGGCGGTGGGCGCCATATCCGCAGCGGAGTTGAAGCGCTCCACCTGACTGAGCCAATTGCCCTGCTCATTCAGCAGGCGCGTGGAGAAATGCCCGTTCATGTTGCGCCCGCCGGTGTTGGGTTCAAAAGCGGGGTCGGCATGCGCGTAAAGCTGCGCGAAGAACTGCTCCAGAGTGAGCAAACCCAGGGCGAACATCCAGGTCTGGTCGCGGTAATAGCCCGAACGCCAGTCGCCTTTTTGAAAGGCATGCGCGATGGCGAGCTGGGGCAGCTCTTTGCCGTCGCCGAAGATGCCGAATTTAGCTTTTCCAGTAAGCACCTCGCGCCGACCAATAATGGCTGCCTGGCGCGAACGGAAAGCCAGGCGGTAATCAGCGATCAGTTGGTCTTTGGAGAGAGGAAGAGGATTGGTTGGTTTTGGCATAATTAAATTCTAAATTGTAAGTAATTGATTAAATAATTTTATCGAAAAAACATTTTCTTTTACCAAAATATTTTATTTCAATAGATAATAATAATCTAGATATTAAAAACCAATTCGGTTTTCTGTGAGGGTGGTAGGAAACACACTGGCGAGTGTTCGCAAAATCTTCGTAGGTATAATCTCCCACCCTTGAAGATTTCTACAGGAGCAGATAACGAAGACACCCTGGAAAAACGGAACTTTCAGTTTCGATTAAGAGAGGTGTTTTTTATACCCTGTTCTTTAGAAGATGAGTCCAGAGCGTATTTTTAAGTCTATTGTATCTATATAGTCCAAAAAAATGCCTAAAATGCATCCATTGTTATCCATTGTTTTTATAAAATTCATTGCTTTTGCACACGAATTGCCATGAAATAAGGGGAAGGTGATTTATATTTTTCGATGGGTTTTTAGTGTAGATTTCGTTTTATAAACCTTTTTCGCAATCAAGTGAATAAAAAATGTACCTTGTATCTATTGCACAAATTTATATAATAGATTTAAGGGAATTCGCATCCCGGTTCCGTTTTCGTCCCCTTTGAAAGTTCAAATGCACTTTGATTAGGTTTTCAAGAGGAGAAATACTATGCTCGAAAAAAACTTCTTTAGATTATCACTGATAGCGTCGATATTGATAGTATTACTAACAGCTTGCGATTATACAACCATCAACGTAGGCTGTAATGTATCTGATCTGATCACTGCAATCAACAACGCCAACGCATATTTATCGCCAAGCATACTCAATTTAGCCTCCGACTGCACCTACACGCTGACGGCAGTGGACAACACTGCGACATCCTCATTTGAAGATTCTATCTTTGAATACGGAGATAATGGCTTGCCGCAAATTGCCACACCGATCACCATCAACGGCCACAATGCCACCATCATCCGGGATAGCGGCGCTCCGCATTTTCGCATTTTCTACATCACAGAAACGGGCAGCCTCACGATCAATGATCTTACTCTTGATAACGGATTCGCGGACGGCAGCTACCCTGGCGGTGGAAGCGCTTTTCCAGGTTCCGGCGGCGCCATTTATAACGATGGCAGCACCCTGGAGGTAAACAACTCTATACTGCAAAACAACCAGGCGAGTTTTCATGGCGGAGCAATTTTCAACATCCGCAATGCCAATTCGCAAATCAACGGTTCTATGATCCGGGAAAACAGTGCACCGCGCGGTGGCGGCATTTTTGTCTATCATGGAGGGCTACTTTCGATTAATGACAGCGAGATTTCCAATAATATCGCGAGTGTCCAGGGCGGCGGCATCAGCCTGGAGTATGGCGCTGAATTAATAATCAAAAACAGCATGATAAATTCCAACCACTCCAGTCGGCATGGCGGGGGGATTTTCAAAGATGGCGGCGCAGACAGACTTCCAACAACCATTACCGGTACCACTTTTCTGGGTAATACCGCAGATTGGAGTGGTGGCGGCATCTTCATCTGGCGTACACCGCTTGCGATCCTGGATTCGCAATTCATAGACAATCGCGCCGAAGAGTATGGCGGCGGTTTGGGGTACCAGAATAACTCTACTGAAACAGTTACCATTTCAAAATCCGATTTTGAAGGTAATTCCGCCGGATGGGATGGCGGAGCCATCCATTTCTCCGGAGAATTGATGACCATCAATGGCAGTACCATCAGAAACAACACAGCCGAAAATGGAGCAGGCATTCATAACGGGGAAGCGGACGATTCCAAGTATATTATCAGGGTGGACAGCACCCTCATCATCACCGGCAGTAGGGTCCAGGAAAACTTTGCCAGCGGATATGGCGGCGGGGCTTTCAACGAGGGTATTATGACATGCGGAGAAAGCAGATTTACGGG
Source organism: uncultured Chloroflexia bacterium (assembly GCA_963751635.1). Classification (GTDB taxonomy): domain Bacteria; phylum Chloroflexota; class Anaerolineae; order Anaerolineales; family Anaerolineaceae; genus Pelolinea. The sequence continues at coordinate 51,803 of CAVVVE010000004.1, read as the reverse complement.
TAACGAATCCGTGACGCTTGGCGGTGGTGTCCATAACACCGGTGAGATTGAAGTTGCAGGGTGCACCTTTGACAAGAATAAAACCGGTATCGACGGCGGGGGAATCAATAATATTAATACCGCCATAATCCGAGGCTCTGACTTTATTCACAATACATCCATGCGCGGCGGAGGCTTTGCTTCCATCGACGGCAATGCGGTGATCAATAGCAGCATTTTTACCAACAATTCAGCCTCAGATCAAGGTGGAGCGATATTCAACTTTGGCTCAACCCCTGGATCTTCACCGATGGAAGTCGATAACTGCAAGATTGCAGATAACACAGCACCTATCGGTGGCGGGATCGCCACCAGCCTAGGTAATACCGTAATAATGGAAAGCTTCCTCTCTGCAAATGTTGCGAGTAAGGATGGCGGTGGCATTTACAATGACGGGCGGATGACGGTTATCCGTAGCACACTCTCCGGAAACGAGGCATCCACCTCTGGCGGGGGTATTCATAACCTGGAAACGATAAATGTGCGTGAAAGCACCTTTTCTAAAAACACTGCCCGTCTGGGTGGCGGGATGGCTTCGCAAGGCGGAGACGCGAAACTCACCAACAGTACGTTCTCAGCCAACACGGCAAGCGATGCGGGCGGCGGATTATTTATTTCGGACTCCACAAATGATATTAGCCTGGTTGGGAGCATGGAAGCAAGCCATATTACCGTCGCATTCAACAGCGCGCCTTCCGGCGGCGGTATCGCCAACAGCGGTGGCACACTGAAGATCAAGAATTCCATCCTTGCAAAAAACACACCTGGTGCTGACTGCAAAATTTCCGCCGGCGGTTTTTCAAGCCTTGGCGAAAATATTGACAGCGACAGCAGCTGCGTGGGATTCACACTAACTAATGATGCGATGCTGGATATCCTGGCCAATTATGGCGGCCCGACAGAAACACACGCGCTTATGATCGGCAGCCCGGCGATCGACGCGGCCCTGGACTGCACCACCATCAGTGGATCAGTCCTGACTGCAGACCAGCGAGGCCAGCCACGGCCCGGTGGCGCTTTATGCGACCTGGGTGCCTATGAAGATAAAGCTGGCAAGCCTGCGCCAAAAGCTCCGGAAGTGGTTTTCAAACGCATATTGGACTGCCACCTAGAACCAGCCAGTAGTTCCGTTTCCGTCACATCTTTCCAGCCCAATGATGTTGCCGTCGTGGTCGGCAGGAACATAAACCGGACCTGGTACCAGGTCGCGCCGGAAGGGCTCGAGAATCCCTGCTGGGTGTGGGTAGGCGGGGTGGATTTTATCGGCGATCAGGATAGTGTAGAGATCATCCCCGTCAAAATCCCTGTAGAGGAAGAAAAACCAGAAGAAGGTAGGGAACCTTCACCCTCCCAGCCGGGCTGCACGGTTCGGAACCCGACTGGCGCGTTGGTATGCCAGGTACCCTGTCCGCCAAGGGCTGTCCCAGGCAATCCCTGTACGCCGTAGAAGCGGCTGATGCTTGTCAGGTAATAAAAACGTGATGGACGACTTGTGCGTCCATTACGTTCAATATTATTTATAAACCTTGCCGGGATATGAAGATTCGATAATATGACCTTGGAGCTCTCAGCAGGAGCAGAGAAAGGACTTCAGGTTCGAGCATGAGGGGTTCATTTGCACCTAAAAACGTAAATTAATCCGTCCATCCAGGTGTATCGCATGTGCTTACATCACCTGATTGCAAACCGTCTTCCAATGCTGCCAGTCGCTGTTCGGAAGAACCATGGGTCCATGCTTCGGGAACGACATATCCCTGTGTCTGGCTCTGGATGCGATCATCTCCCACTGAAGCTGCGGCATCCAGGCTTTGGGAAATTTCTTCGTTTGTTAACGGCTCAAGGTAGCCAGTCTGGGTGGCATGATATGTCCAAATACCAGCCAGACAATCCGCTTGAAGTTCAGTAAAGACCGACATACTTTCCGGTCCTGTGCTTCTTATACCGCCGGAAGTATCCAAAACTCCAAGGAGATTCTGGATGTGATGCCCGTATTCATGAGCAAGGACATAGGCCTCAGCAAAAGGACCTCCCTCTACCCCAAAACGCGATTGAATCATATCAAAGAAGGAGAGGTCGAGATATACCATTTGATCTTGCGCACAATAAAATGGACCTGATGCGCCCGATGCATAACCACAAGCAGCCTGGGTTGACCCGCTAAAAAGCACAGTCTCGGCCGGGGTGTATTCCAACTCATTGAGAGCAAATTCATCAGCCCAAAAAGCCTGGATACTGTTGACGAAGCCAACGATGCGGCAATCCTGCCTGGCATTGGCATCAGCCCCGGTCTGGCACTCTGCCTGCAAATTGGTTTCATCGGTGTATGATCCAGATGTTGATGGGTCAGCTTCTCCGATACCTGAAAGCATTTCACTGGGATCTACTCCGAACAGCAAAGAAACCAGTAAGACAATAAGCCCCAATCCACCCCCACCAATAGCTATAGTCCTCCCTGCACTTCGGCCGCGACGATCCTGAACTTGAGAAGGATCCAATTGTTTTTTCTCTTCAAATGGCATGTTTCTTACTTCCTTTTTTATAATCCTATTTATACATACAAATAGACTAGTATTTAATATTATAGACTGATAAGGACTTAATCATTGTTAATTTTAGGTTAGAAACGGGGCAAAGTTGTCCGTCAGGGCGATTTACCCATCACGATGGCAGTATGAGACTGCCTCGTTCGGGCGTCTCCGTATCCCGCTCTTGCGGGGAACTTCGAAGGACTGCGTAGCGCCCTGGTGAGGGCTGCAAAGCACCCTTATGAGAGCTGCGAAGCACACTATTGTGTGTTTGCAAAGCCCTCGAAGGGGAATCCTCCGACCTTTATAGATCTCTGCAAGAGAAGAAATACCAATAACGAAGAGAACCTCAAGTCCTGATCGATTAGAGTACTATTTGCACACCATCACGGAGAAAAAATCTATACAAATAGTTTAAATAATTTTATATAAGAAGAAATATCAAAATTAATATAGTACCTAATCGAATCGGTCGATCACCGTGATACCGATGCCTTTGAACTGGTCCATCGTAATCAATTCATGCATGCCATCTTCCAGCGTGACTTTGCGGCTGATCAATTTAGATGGGTCCAGCTTGCCTGCGCGGATCATTTCTAAGATCGTACTATAGCGGTGCGCCTGAATGCCGTGGCTGCCCAGGATCTCCAATTCATTTGCTACAACCTTGTCCATCGGGATCTGCGGGCGGTTCTGTTCAGCCAGCATTAACCCCACCTGGATATGCTTGCCGCGCTTGCGCAAGTTGGAAATCGAATTGAAACATGTTTCCGGATTTCCAAGCGCATCCATTGATACATGTGCACCTCCTCCGGTGGCATCCTTGACCGCAGCGACCACATCCTCTACCTTTTTTGAATTGATTGTGACCGCTGCGCCGATCGAGTGGGCAAAATTTAGTTTGGCATCATCGATATCCACCGCCACAACCTGTGCGCCTACTGCAGATGCAATCATAACGGCTGAAAGCCCCACACCCCCGCAGCCGTGCACTGCCACCCACTGCCCGGCGGACACTCTGCCTTGATCCACGATTCCTCGGAAAGAAGTGACAAAGCGGCATCCCAGGCTGGCAGCTGTGGTGAAGTCGATCTCATCCGGTATGCGCACCAGATTGTCATCCGCATAATAAACAGCCACGTACTGCGCAAACGAACCCCAATGGGTGAAACCTGGCTGGAACTGATGGTCGCAAACCTGTTGGTTGCCTGATAAGCACTGCGGACAGGTGCCGCAGCCGCACACGAAGGGCAAGGTAACGCGATCGCCTGGTTGCCAACGCTTCACGTTCTTTCCGGCTTCCAGGATTACCCCGGCCAGCTCGTGCCCGGGAACGTGAGGGAGGTGGATGTCAGGATCATGCCCCATCCAGCCATGCCAATCGCTCCGGCAGATTCCATTGGCCTTGACCTCGATCACCACCCCATTCTCGTCCGGGGTCGGGTCCTGTACATTCTGGATCGAAAGGGCTTTGCCAAATTCTTCAAATACAGCAGCTCTCATGGATATCGTGCTCCTTACCAAATAAGTAAATAATTCTAGACGATTATAGCTTAGCAATTATTTTGAGGAATTAAATTAATAATGATAAATAGCGGATGACTTTTTCTGAATAAAAAATTATCTGGCAGAAGCGATATGAGCTCTCAGTCTATTTGCTGTTAGTTTCGTAGAGAATTCAAGTGAAAAAGATTTGGGAAAGAAATGGAAGAAGGTATTGGTCGGGGCGAGAGGACTGGGAACCGTCCTCGAGACCCAGTTTTATTTGTCGGGGCGAGAGGATTGCAAAACACACTGGTGAGTGTTCGAACCTCCGACCTCTTGCACCCCATGCATGTGCGCTAAACCGGACTGCACCATGCATATAAATAATAAAAAATCAATATGGTAAATAAGGCGCAAATCTCGGTAATTGCGTTTCCACGCCCGGTATCAGCCTGTATATTCTGTGGCGAAACCTATTCGTACGATTAATTACTTATTTTGAAGAAGTGGTCACAATCTGGCTAACTAGGCAGTTGCTAAACCATCCTTCAATTTCGAGCTGATATTCATCCGGGTAAACCACGTTATCTCCAGGCAGAGTGAGACTATTAATATTACCTTGAATGATCCCTTCCATGTCCGCTTTTCCTTGTCCCCTCGAACCAACTAAAACATTTTGCATGGTTTCAACCTTATCGCCTATCTTGAAATTGCCTTTGAGTGAAACCTGACGCCATTCACCTGGATAAAAACCCTCTGCAATGAAATCAAATGAAGGCAATGCATCATTTCCAACGCTTTCAATGGACACGAAATGACATTTTTCTGGTGGATTTGTAATGCTTTCAGCATATACTTCAGCAAGCTTTTTCAAATCTATTGCCGGCGCAGAGTCACTTTCATTTCTGATAAGGACAAATACTCCGATATCACCTAAACGGTACGCCGCCTCATAGAGATCCCATGTTTTACCATTAAAAGAATATTCGCCTTTTATGGCTGCCGATGTATCGCCAAAACCTTTTACATCCGGCAGTCGTACAACAACATCAGATTCTGAACCTTCAGGAACACCAAGTGCTCTTGCGATCAGAATATCCAACGATGGTAGATATCCATTATCAAAAATCTCCCGATAAGATGTGAGCATTGTGGTAAAGCCGTATATTCTGGGCATGTCATCGTTGGAAAAAACAAAGCTACTTTCGATGGGAAATTGTTTTACTGTTCCATCATTGAGCGTAATGTTCCAGGAAGAAGCTCCTATGCCAATCCCATAATCATTTGGACTTTTTGCAACATAATCAGGAGGAAGATGAAGATCTCTCCAATTGATTAACGCTTTTGCATCTGGTTCTGGGGCTTTAGTTGCAGTCGGGGATGGAACGGGGCTTGCTGTTTGTGTAAGTTTCGATGAAGTTTGACCCTCGGAAATTAAAACAGCTTCCTGTGAAGCTATAAAAGCCGGCTCTTCGCGTGGTGATTCACAACCACATATTAAAAGACTGATTAATACGGAACTTACAAAAAATCCTGCACTTTTCATGGTTAACCTCCTGATTCAGAAAATATTTCTCTATAAAACATTTTACAAATCCACAATCAGTGAATCATTCTTTTCTGTGAGGTAATCATCGGAGGGAATAACTTCTGTATGGAGAATTAATACCTAGAACAGGTTTAGCACGAAATTAAAAAATGTCAATATATCAAAAATTCGAACCGACGATGGAAGAAATAAAGTAAAGAAAAGGGGGAGAATGTCAGTCGGGGCGAGAGGATTCGAACCTCCGACCTCTTGCACCCCATGCAAGCGCGCTAAACCGGACTGCGCCACGCCCCGATAACGAAAAGCATTATACCATTATCTAATTAATCTCACCCCGGCACTTGCCCGAAGGCGTAAAAAATAGGCACAAACAACACGCGCGTGCCCTGCCGCGAGGCTGCGAGATCAATCTGGTAAACCGATTCAAGTTCAACCGGCGGCATACTTCCCGCCAGGTCCTTGCGCATTACTTCCCATTCCAGGTCAAAGTCTGCCTGGCTGAAGTCTGCCACGCCATTCGGCGCTGATGATGCCGGTCTCGATCTGCTCCAGCTCGCAATCCGTGAACAGGCTTCTCAGCCGGCGCCCGATCGCAGCATCCGCGCCCTGGGCTTGCAACGCTAAAGCCTGCGCCTTGCCGAGCGCCTCCAGCCCGGGCGGGTAATCAATGCGCCCGCCGTAATCCGGCTCGGCCAACGCCAGCACCCAGCCGCCGGGTTTGGCAGCGCGTTTCATCTCGCGCAGGGCCTGCAGCGGGTCAGCAACCCACAGCAGCAGGAAATGGCATAGGCACAGGTCAATACTGTTATCCGCCAGGGGAAGTTTGAGCGCGTCCGCGTTTATGAGATGGCTTTGACCTGCATGCTTGAGCGCGGGGAAATCCAGGTCCAGACCGATGACATTGGAATAGCCATCCGCAGCCAGCGAGGTCAGCAGCGCGCCGCTGCCGCAGCCAACTTCCAAAATGCGGTCTGAAGGGCGCACGCCGATGACGTCAAAGATGTAGCGGCGGGTTGAAAGCGTCCAGCGCACCTGCTGGGTGAAACGCTTATGCCAGAAGTGAAGATCGCGCGCCAAATCCGATCAGCGCCGCTTCCAGATCTTCGCCCAGGGATCGTTCAGGAGGTTGCCCAAAACACGATTGACGCCCTGAGCGGGCAGCACATCGCCGTCCGGCTCGACATACAACCAGCTACGGCCGGCGCCTTCGGGCAGCTTCTTGCCCGCCTCGCGCTCTTCCAGCGCCACAGGGTGGCAGGCGGAATAAGGCACGGGCAGGTCCCACACCAGGCGCATGCCCAGCGCGGCTGCCTTGTGGGCGGCTTCATCCAGTCCTTTGGAAAGCGCCTCATCCTCGGCGCTGAGCGAAAGGCTGGTGACCTTTTCTTTGGCCAGTTTATCAAGCAGCGCGCTGAAACCTGCCTGGTTGGCTTTGGTCAGGGTGGCGTGCACGGTGACCGCGATATCGGCGGGCATCAAGAGCTTGAGCGCCTGCCAGAATTCCTGGCTGGATTCCTCCACCAGGAGCATGATGTGGTCCAGTCCGCTTGCCAGCAGCGACTGCAGATATTGTTTGTTGGTCAGCCGCCTGCCATCCGTCAGGAGACCGCAAACGACCCCGAGCTGTTCCGTCTTGGCGATCAATTCCGGCAAGTCATTGCGCAGGGTGGGCTCGCCGCCGGTGAGGATGACGTGCGGCACGCCTGCGCTGCAGATGGTATCCAGTGCCGCTATCCATTCCTCGGTGGTGAGTTCGCGCGTGACACGCTCATTGGGCGCGACGGCGGGCTCGGTTCCTGAAGAGACACGGTAGGTCAGCGCGCAGTCCATGCGCAGGGGCGCGCTTAATTTTTTTGCATGCGGCGCAACGCGCTCCATATCCAGGAAAGTTTCCGGGTCCAGGTCTTCGGAATTGATCAGGAGCGTGACCTTTTCAATGAATTCATCCAGGTCTTTGGCAGCCTGCGCTTTTTCAACGTCATAGCGTTCGGCAACCAACGCGATAATCTCAGGCTTCATTTTGCCTTGAGCCAGGTAATAGGCATATTCAACCGCGGTCTGGTTGAGGTGCAGCACTGTGCTGGCATTCAGCACCAGCATGCCCGTGCCGTCGGATTCAACGCGCAAATGCCATTTATAGGGCAGCGGCGCGTCGGCGGGCGCCTGGTACTGGTACATGCCCGCTGGCACCGGGCGGACTTTCATGAAGAGATTGTCAAACACCTGTTCAATTTTAGTAAACATCTTTCCTCCTGGTTCGCTTAAAAAGGCAAGGCATTGATCGGCTGAGGCTGAACCTCAGGATTGTTTTTAATATAGAGCGGGCAGCCCCCACCGCAGGTATCCAGCACATCGCAGTAGCGGCAGCCTTCTGGAGCAGTTTTACGCTCGCGCAGGGCGACAGCCAGGTCATGCTCCCAAATCGATCGCCACGGGTCACGCAGCAGGTTGCCGAGCGGCTGGTAATAGGACTGGCAGGGCAGCACGCTGCCATCGGGCTCAACGCACATGTTATAAAGCGCCGCGGTGCAGCCCTTGACGCCCAGGCCGCTTTCAATTGGATTGAAATGGCAGTACAGGGTGGGGGTGTACCAGATCAGGCGCTGGCCGGTGCGCGCGACGTGCTCTTTGGCAATTTCCAGCAGGTCCGGCAGATCGGCTTCCGAAATTTCCTGCCCGACGGACTCGCCGCGCCCGGAATAGATCAAACCGTTCAGGCCAACCGTCGGTACGCCCAAATCGGACAGATACTTCAAGGTTTCAGACAGAAAGCGGCTGTTGGTCTGGAGCAGGGTGGTGTTGGTCATGACGAACAGTTTGGAGGCAAGCGCGTTGCGGATGCCCGCGGTGGTCTGCTCCCAGGCGCCTGGGCTGGCGACAATCGCATCATGGATGGCGGGATCGTGCGACTCAAGCGTGATCTGGACGTGGTCCAGCCCTGCATCCACCAGAGTCTGAAGATAGGCTGGCTGGCCCAAACGGCGCCCGTTGGTGTTCAGCCCGGTGATCAGGCCCAGGTGCTCGGCGTAAGCGATCAATTCGGGCAGGTCCTCTTTGCAGGGTCGGTTCGCCGCCGGTGAAAACCACATGCGGGATGCCCAGCCCCCAGATTTTATCCAGAACCTGTTTCCAGTCAGCGGTGGTTAATTCAGCCTGCGCGCGCGAGGCTTCGTTATAGCAGTGGATGCAGTGGTTATTGCAGCGGTAGGTGAGCGCCAGGTCCATGCGGTAAGGCGCGGAAGGCTGGCGCGAGAAAGGTACGATCATCTCAGCGTCCAGGTCGCAGATGGGGCAGGCATCTTCAGTGGGAGAAACCAGGCGTTCAAAAGTGTTTTGAAATGCCTGCAGATCGATTGAAGCCTGCTCCCGTTTGACATCAAAAACGGCGCGAAGCTGTCTGACAATATCAGCCTCTGGTTTTTCATCCAGCAGCATGCGCGCCATAAGCGCTGCGGATGGATTCGAGATGCAGCATGCGGCTGGCGTTGATGATCAAAACGCCGCTGCCGTCCTCGTCCACCCGCAGGTGGATGCGCTTCTTGTTTTCACCGGACACATGCACATAATGATGAATGCCAATTTCCAGCGGCTTGTAGCCGCCGCCGGATTTTGGTTTGGTCAGGTGAAAAAAGCGCAGGCATGGTGCTGAGCTTAGCGTCCGCCGCCAGCGCAGGCGCAGGCGCATCCGGCGCACGCACAGGCGCACGCGCAGCCGCTGGAGAAACCGCCGCCGCTTCTGCCGCCGCCTTTGAAAGTGCTTGAGGTAACCACCGGTACCGGGTTGGTTTTGGCAGTTACTGCACCGGTAAAGGATGCCATGTTGCCGACCGCACCGGTGGAAAACGCGGTGACCGTGTTGACCACCGAAGCAGCTGCATCAGAACCGGGCAGCCTGGGCAGGGTGATGGTTTGGGACTTTCCGCCCGAGGGCATGCTCGGCATGGAGCCGGTGCCAAGATTTCCCGCGGTTGTGCCGCGGATGGTCGGATCGGCGCGATACCACCAGCCGGGCATGAAGACAGGGCCGGTGCCGAAGGTGCGGCGGGTGCGCTGGTCATAATCCTTATCCAGCATGGTCCAGTCCACGGCTTCGGAGTATTTCTCGGCCTTGACCTCGGGCGTCTTGGCTTCTTCCACCTGCTGGAAGGCCTTGTTGATAATTTCTTCGTAATACACCAGCGTTTCCTTTCGAGAGAAACCTTTCATTTTCTCACTGATGGTCTTCACCAGAGCGACCATCATATCCTGCAGGATGGTGCGGCGTTCAATCGGTTTCTGCGATTTGAAAGCGTTCAGAAAACTGATTTCATATTCACGCAGGTCGTCAGGCAGTTTCTCTTCCACGGTGATCGCAAGCGGGTCGCGGGTGGTTACGGTCGCGCAGCCTTTGCGCAGCACGCTGAACAGGATCATGGTGAGGATCTTGTCCATCGGCTGTTCCATGAGGATGGCCGCCTCGACAGCGGTCAGGCCGCGTTTAATGCCGTGCCCTTCAATGGCGATCTTGGGCGGCAGGTATTTCAATTTGCGTTTTTTGGCGGACTTGGCCGAAAGATAAATGACCAGGACAAACAATCCCGCAAAGCCGGTACAGCAGGCAATGGGTACGATGGTACCCAGCAGGTTGGATGGGTTAAAGGTGACAGTCTGTTCCGAGCGGATGGCAGTGGAAGGGATCAGGCGCCCGGGAAAAGCAGCGCCGAAGGTATAAACGCCGTCCGGACTGGCGGAATCGGATGACCACTGGTAAACAATGCGGTTTTCCTGGTCAAAACCCGAAGCGGGCGTCTCGTCACCCGGCCAGCCTTTGGGCGAATACCAGATCACTTCGCCATCCACCGCGCCGGGCGGAAGATGGAGCGTGACGGTCATCTTGGTGCTGCCGCTGACAAAGCCCGATTCAAAAAAGTTGGGCTGGAAATTTATGGAGGCATAATCCTCGCCGCTGTCTGATGAGGCGAAATAAAAGACATCGCGCACATTTTTAGCGTACATATACACAATGCCGGTATCGCCCGGCTGGATGGCATTGCCGCCCAAACCCAAGGCAACGCCGTCCACATAGGGTGAACTGCTGATGTCGGTGATGGGAATGTCATTGACCGTGGCGGTGATATCGCTCAAATTGTAGGTGCTGGCGCCGGGCATGCCGATATCCACAAAATCAATGGCGTGCGCGCCGGCAGCGTTGCTGAAGAGGTAAAAGTACTCAATGGCAGCAGTGCCGTCAGCTTCGAGGTAAACATTAACTTCAACTTCGGGAACTGAAAAGGAATAATCCTGGGCGAAAGCCGGAAATGCCAGAGAAAAGATCAGGGTTAACGCCAGAAGAAGGGAAGAAATAAGCCTTTTTATCATGTTTCCTCGCCGATTACCACTTGGGTTCTTCGGTCAGCTGGTAAGTTGTGCCGCAGAAGGGGCAGGTGACCACCGGGGCGCCGGCGACCAGCTTGACGTCTTTTTCCGAAAGCGTGCCGCCGCAGGACGTGCATTTAATGGTATCCATGCCGACTTCACCGGGCAGGTCGATATTTACTGTGACGTTTTGGGCGGCATCGGCAGCTTTGCCCATGCGCGTCCCGAAGAAGATCAGCAGAAATCCAGCAACAGCAAGGATAATTGCAATCACGATAAAGTTGGCGCTACCAGTTTGGCCTCCCGCGCCCAAAAAGAACAGGAAGGAAAAAATAAGGGAAAAAGCAGCAAGTACGAACAGGATAATTTTGCCAGATTTCATTTCAGCTCCATCAGATAATTAATTGTCAGAATGCGCTTGTGATTCCAATTATATACGCAAAAAGTTTTGCCCGGTTTTGCCTGTTGATTTTTACATCGCTCAGATATGATAATCGCGTTAAATTGCTATAATTTCAAGCAGGGATACAGCCATGAATATAACAAACTATGAAAAACTGAAAGCCGAGATCAATTTTCATAATTACCGCTATCATGTCCTGGATAATCCGCTGGTCAGCGATTTTGAATTCGACCGCATGCTGGCAGCCCTCAGGCAGATGGAAACTGAACATCCGGAATGGGTCACAGCGGATTCGCCCACCCAGCGCAGCGGCGCGGCGCCTGCCGAACAATTTGCCAAGGTCCGCCATCCTGCGCCCATCCTGAGCCTGGCAAATGCCTTTTCCGCCGATGATTTGCGCGCCTGGTATGAAAGGGTGGCCAAGGTGGATGAAAGGGTTAAGAACGCGGATTTTGTGATTGAACCCAAGATTGACGGCCTGACCGTGGTGCTGCATTACGAAAAAGGCATTTTTGCTGCCGGCGTCACGCGCGGCAATGGCGAAACAGGGGAGGATATCACCGCCAACATCCGCACCATCCGGGCAGTGCCGCTGAAAATTCCTGTTGAAGGCACCCATCTGCAGGCGCCTGAAAAATTGGTTGTGCGGGCGGAAGCGTTCATCACCAAAAAGGACTTTGAAAAATTAAATGCCCAGTTGGAGCAGGGCGGTGAAAAAGCCTACCAGAATCCGCGCAATACCGCTGCCGGCTCCCTGCGGCAGCTGGATCCGGGATTGGTGGCTGCGCGGCCTCTGACCATCCTGGCTTACGCGGTTGTGGGGGACAATCCAAAGGCAACCCAGTGGGAAACGCTCGGCTATTTGAAAGCGCTGGGCTTTCCGGTATCCGACCTGGCAGCTTACTGTAAAGATTTCGACGAAGTCCTTGCACAAACAGGCAAGTGGGATGCAATGCGCTCCCAAATTCCCTATGAGGTGGATGGCATTGTCGTCAAGCTGAACGACCTCAGGCTGGCTGAAAGCCTGGGTTTTGTCGGAAAAGACCCGCGCGGAGCGATCGCGCTGAAATTCCCGGCGCAGGAAGTCTCAACTGTCCTCAATGATATCGGCGTGAATGTCGGCAGGACCGGCGTTTTAACGCCCTTCGCGATCCTTGAACCGGTCGAAATTGGCGGTGTGATTGTTAAACAGGCAACGCTGCATAATTTTGACTATATTTCGGAAAAAGATATCCGCATCGGCGACCGCGTGATGCTCAAACGGGCTGGCGAGGTCATCCCCTATGTCATCGGCCCCATCATCGGCCAGCGCAGCGGCAGGGAAGTGCCCTTCCAGCCGCCGGAGATATGCCCGGTTTGCAGCCAGAAGGTGGAAAAATTCGAAGGCGAAGTAGCCTGGTACTGTGTCAACAGCGCCTGCCCGGCGCAGCTCATCCGCAACCTCGAACATTTCGTGTCACGGGAAGCGATGGATATTGAGGGGATGGGCATCAAGATCGGCGAACAGCTGGTGGGCGCGAACCTCATCGAAAATTTGGCGGATATCTACCATCTCACCAAAGAAAAGCTGCTCACCCTGGAAGGCTTCGCGGATAAAAAGGCGGAAAACCTGCTTGAGGGGATTGCTGCCTCAAAGCAGCGCCCGCTGGACAGGGTTATTAATGCCCTGGGCATCCGCGGCATAGGCGAGGCATCTTCGCAGGTACTGGCGCGCAGATACCATGACCTGGACGCGTTAAAGAGCGCCAGTGTAGACCAACTCATGGAAATTGAAGGTTTCGGCCCCAATCTGGCTGAATCCATCGTTGACTGGTTTAAAGTGGAAAAAAATATGCGCCTGATTGATGAATTGCATGCCGCAGGCGTCTGGCCCGTCCAAACACAGGCAATTTCAGTCAAGCCAAAGACGCTCTCAGGCAAGAAATTCGTTGTAACCGGCTCTTTAACCGGTTTTACGCGGGACGGAATCAAGGAATACATCACCGATTACGGCGGCAAAGTCTCTGATTCGGTCAGTTCCAAAACCGATTACCTGGTTTTAGGCGAAAATCCGGGTTCCAAGCGGGAACAGGCGGCTGAGTTGGGCGTCAAAATCATTTCAGAGGATGAATTAAAGCAGCTGGCTGAGGGCAGCGGGTAGTGGAAATTCTCACCCTTAAACCTGGCCGTGAAAAGTCGCTGCTCAGGCGCCACCCCTGGATCTTCTCGGGCGCCATCAAATCAGTTTCCGGGCAGCCGGCGGCAGGCGAGGTCGTCAAAGTCTTGTCATCCGGCGGAGACTTGCTGGGACAGTGCAGCTATAACCCGGAATCTTCCATCAGCGGGCGCATGTGGACTTTCTCGGATGAAGAGGTCAACAGCGCCTTAATATCGAAGCGACTGCGCATAGCTTATGGGTTGAGGCAGGACATGGGCTTGTTAAATCCATCCAGCACTGCCTGCCGGCTGGTGCATGCCGAGTCGGATGGGCTGCCGGGCTTGATCGTTGACCAATACGGGGAATATCTGGTCGTGCAGTTCCTGACCGCGGGGATTGAACGCTGGAAAAATGAGGTTTTAGCCGCTTTAAAAGAAATTACGGGACTTGAGAACCTCTACGAGCGCTCGGATGTGGACGTGCGCAAGCTGGAAGGGCTGCCCGAAAGAACGGGCTTGCTGAGCGGGGAAGAGCCGCCGGAGGCTGTTGAAATTCTCGAAAATGGCAGCCGCTTTCTGGTGGATATCAAGCATGGCCAAAAAACGGGCTTTTACCTGGACCAGAAGGACAACCGCAGGAAATTGGGGGAATTTACCCGGTCAAAAACCGTTTTAAATTGCTTCAGCTACACCGGCGGATTCACGGTTTATGCCCTGCGCGGGGGCGCGGCGGCGGTCTTATCGATCGATTCCTCTGAAGAAGCCAATCACCTCGCACAGGAGAATGTCAACCTCAATCTTCCCGATGAAATCAGGGCGGAATGGATCAGCGGCGATGTCTTTAAAGAATTAAGGGCGCTGCGCGACCGGGGGCGCATGTTTGACGTGATTGTGCTGGACCCGCCGAAATTCGCTTCCACCTCCGCGCAGGTCAACGCTGCAGCCCGCGGCTACAAGGATATCAATTTGCTGGCCTTTAAATTGCTCAATCCCGGCGGGACCTTGTTCACTTTTTCCTGTTCGGGCGGTGTTGGGCGTGATTTATTCCAGAAAATCGTCGCGGATGCGGCCCTGGATGCCGGCGTTCAGGCGTGTATCCTCGGCCATCTATCTCAAGGAGCTGACCATCCCATCGCGCTGAATTTTCCGGAAGGGGAGTATTTAAAGGGGCTGATCTGCAAAGTCCAATAAAAAAACGCGCATTAAGCGCGTAATAAAAGCAAAAATCTTGTCTTATTTAAACATTATTTTTTTTTAACCACACTCGCCAAAATGTAAAATCTGATTTTTGGGTGTTTGGTATAAGATGATATTAAAATAAAAATATTCCTAGAAAGTAACAACTTTATCTGCCCATTCAACAAGCTTAACGCAGTCTATCATGGTGGATATTGGGCAGACTTCGCTTCCTTCCAGGTTCCTGGATTTCAGGCAGGTGCCACATGCAAGCAGCTCGCCGCCTGCTTCATGAAATGCGGTTATTTGGGCAGCGACGTCAAATTTTTCATGTGTGAGATTCTCAATTTCCACAGCTTCCCCCATGAGAAAAACTTTGACTTCATGAGCGTTCTTCTTTGCCGTAACCGCAAAACGCATGGCATTCCAGGATTTTTCAAGTTCCTTTGTTTCAATGATTATCCCAAGTTTCATTTCAAAGCCTCCAATAAAGAATCATCGTTTAACTGGTTCCATATGCGCCATAAAAAAGCAGCTTGTCATTGGGTAAGGACAAGCTGCCTCTGTAGTGGAGATGGCGGGAATCGAACCCGCGTCCGAAAGAATAGAGCACCAAACATCTACGAGCGTATCAGATTTTTATCTTATCGCCGGGCGGTGACCTGCATCCGTTACCGGCAACCAGCCGCTTGGGCCCGAGAGCCCTCTTTCACGCGAACCACGGCGTTTCGCGCGGCACTCCAGCATTGTGTCGCCTGATCCTGCTACCGGCTGGAGAACGGAGCAGGCAGACGTGACCCACGAGGGGCCATTGCACCCTTTTTCTAACTGCTTACGCAGCTAAAGGCAGGGTTGCGTAGTTAGTGCGATTGGCACTTGTTTTTTGTACTGATTTCACGAGATCGGTACCTCTCGGCTCGCCGTTCGGGATCAGCCTCTCCCGTCGAAGCCTGTCATCCCCGAATGCACAGCCATTATACAGCACCCTTGTCAGATTTTTATATAAAATACCACCCAATCCTCTGGCATGATACCTGCAACATAAGAAGTGATAATAAAGGCATTGGTGAGTGATGGTAACCGGAATCGACCTTTCAGAAAAAAACGGCAGCATCGACTGGGTCCAGGTTGGCAGTGGGGATATTCATTTCGCGTACATAAAAGCCACTGAAGCGCTGGATATTGTGGATTCCAATTTCAAATTCAACATGAAAGCCGCTCAAAATGCCGGCATACTCACCGGCGCCTATCATTGGCTTCACCCGGGCCTGCATGTGGGGCAGCAGCTGGAGTTATTTGTCAAAACTGTAGCTGATTTCCGCGGTTTGCTGCCGCCAGTCGTCTGCCTGCAGACTTCCCTGACTTCACTGGAAGAAATGGAAAAAAATATCAAGGCTTTTTTAGCCCTGCTTGAAAAAAAAGTGGGCGTAAAACCGGTTATCTACACTTCCGACACTTTTTGGAGCACCTATTTACCGCAATCAGGCTGGGGCTGCGATTATCCCCTGTGGATTGATAAACCCGGCACAATGTGGCCGGCGCAGCTTTGGCCCTGGGCAGGCTGGACCTTTTGGCAGAACTCATACCAGATACGCCTGCCGGGGATACCGCTTAATCTTGGCAGCAACTGGTTCATTGGCACGCTGGAAGAAATGAGAAGCATGGTGATCCAATGAAAGAGGCAATAACTTCATGATTCCTGGCATTGATGTTTCCCATTGGCAGAATGATATTGACTGGGCGGAAGTAAAACGCAGCGGCGTTAAATTCGCTTTCATCAAAGCAACCGAATTCCCGGATAAAAGGACCACGCTTTTTGTTGATAATAAATTCAAAGTGAACGCTGAAGGCGCCCGGGCGAACGGCATCTACTGGAGCGCGTATCATTTCTTCCGCACCCATATCGATCCGGTCATCCAGGCCAAAGTGTTCTGCGAGACTGTTGGCGAATTTTCAAGTCTGCCTCCGGTTATGGACCTGGAAGCGGCGGGCTCAAAGGGCGAGCGCCTGAACTATAAGGTCAGGCAATTCCTGGAAGAAGTGGAAAAGCTCAGCGGCAGGAAACCCATCCTTTACACCAGCAGCGGTTTCTGGCGCAGTTTCATGGCCTGTGAAAAGCGCGAACATACCGATTGGGCCAGGTTTTATCCCTTATGGCTGGCGCATTACACGGCGCTTTGGCCGAACACGCCCTATCCCTGGATCGGATGGGCTTTCTGGCAGCATTCCGACCACGGCACCCTGCCGGGCATTAAAACGCATGTGGATTTAAACTGGTACACGGGTTCAGAGGAAGAAATGGTGGAACAATTTGTCGGCAAAGACGGCCATGTCAAATTATGCCAATCCAGTTCCGGAAGCCGCACCAGCGCCAGTTGCACCTGAGGCAAAACAGGCCTTTGATGAGAATTTCAAAGGGGACTATCAGGAAGAGCCGCAGGATGTGCATTTGTCGCACAACCAATATGCGCAGCCGAATATCCCTCAAGAGAAGTATTCGAGCCGCGAAGAAAACTGGATCAGGTCTTATTTTTTCAATAGTTAATCAGGCGGGATTTTGCCGGCTGTCTTGCAGCGAATCCGGTAAACATCTGAACTGCACGTAATAAACAACGAACGGCCGTCTTCCCCCCAGGCGAGATTGGAAGTCTTTTTATCGAGGTAAATCCTTCCAAGCAGTTCAGCTTTGGGATTGAAAATCCAAACACCGCCAGGCCCAACGCAAAAGACATTGCCTGCCAGATCAACCTTCAAGCCATCCGGCCTGCTCGGGAAGCTTTCATCCCACAACTCAGCCCAGATTTGTCCGCCGCCAAAGCGCCAGTTTTCATCCACCGTGAAGGCTCTCAGATGCTGCCGGACAGTATCGGCAATGTAAAGCGTCTTTTTATCCGGCGAAAAAGCCAGCCCATTCGGCCTTTCAAAACTGTCCGTGATCAATTCCAGCTCATTGGCTGCCCGGTACGATGCGGTAAACCCCCTGAAAAGCAAGCTCCTGTTCAGCGGGGCCGCCATTGCCGGCCTGCAGCCCGTAAATGGGATCGGTGAATAAAATGGAGCCGTCCTGCGCGACGACCACATCATTGGGCGAATTGAGTTTTTTGCCCTTGTAATGTGAGGCCAGGGTTTTGATGCTGCCATCAGCCAGTTCGCGCGTAATGGAGCGGCTCTGATGCTCGCAGGCGATCAGCAAATGATCCCCGTCAAAGGTCAGACCGTTGGAAAAATGGCTGGGGCTTCTGTAGGTTTCAATCCCGCTTTTGGCTGACCATTTGATGATCCTGTCACTGGGAATATCCGAAAAAAGAAGGCACTGGCTCCGGTCATCCCATAAAGGCCCTTCGGTGAACTGGAAGCCTTCAGCGATCAGCTCGATGGCCGCATCCGGCGCGATGAGCGTATCAAATTGGGCGTCAAGTCTTTCAATTTTCATTTACTCGTCCTTTTTTCCATCCGAATACTCTTTGACCAGGTCCTGTTTGAGATCCCATAATTTTTCGGTCAGTGAAACATGGTAATGGTGCGGATTCATGATGCGTTTGACGCCCGGATAAAGATGCTGCATATCCTCCTGGCGTTTGGCGCGGATCATTTCAAGCGAGGGCAGGTCGTAAACCACTTTCCCGTCTTTCATAATCTCGATCAGCAGCGGTTCAATGCGCGATAATTCCTTGCAGGATAAGGTCCTTTGTTTTGTCTGGTCAGTCGGGTGGCGCAGATGGATTTCTTTCATAGCGCACAGGTCTTCTTCATCGGTGCTCATCACATCCGCGATCGCTTTTTCACTGGCGTCGTACAGCCGCCAGATATTCTTATGCCCCGGGTTGAGCGTTTTTTCAGGATTCTCCGAGATCTTGATCGCGGGCGTCCATTCTTCATTTTCTTTGATCGCCACCAATTTAAAGACGCCGTCCAGGGCGGGATCGACGCTGGAGGTGATCATGCGGGTGCCGACGCCGTAGGCCAGCCGCTTGATGAGGTGCTCGGCATCAACGCCGTAGCGCCCGGCTTCTTCCTTGATCTGGGTCAGGATTTGCCAGATCACCAGTTCGTCAATCTGGTTTGAAAGCACAATGCGGGCATCTTCAAAGCCCGCGTCATTCAATTTGCGCGCAGCCTGAATGCTCAGGTAAGCCAGGTCGCCCGAATCGAGGCGGATGCCGGCCGGCTTATGCCCTTTGGCTTTCAACTCTTCAAATACGGTGATGGCGTTGGGTATGCCGCTCTCAAGCGTGTCGTAGGTGTCAACCAGCAGCGTGCAGTCATCCGGATAGGAGTCCGCATAAGCCCTGAAGGCATCCAGTTCCGATCCGCCCATGGCGACAATGGCCTGAACCAGGCTGTGGGCGTGCGTGCCGCTCGGCTTGTACCCCAGAATGGCTGAGGCGCCGGTATTGGATGTGCCCACCGCTCCGCCGATGATGGCCGCGCGGGCGCCGGCTGTGGCAGCCCGATCCTGCGCGCGCCGCAGGCCGAACTCAAGGATCGCCTGCCCCTGGCTGCTCTCCTGAATGCGGGCGGCCTTGGTTGCGATCAGCGTCTGGTAGTTCAGGTGGTTGAGCAGCGAGGATTCGATGAGCTGGGCGAACAGGAGCGGCCCCTGGACAACCGCCAAAGGGATGTAAGGGTGAACCACCCTGCCTTCCGGAATTGCCTGGAGGCTTAATCCGGTCGCGATATTTTTGCCGGATAACCACGCCAGAAAATCATTCGTAAAAAGCGCTTTGCCTTCCTTGTTCTTTAATGTGCGCAGATATTCGATTTCAGGTGAAAGGTAATTGGCTTCGCTGATCCAATCCAGCAGCCATTCCAGCCCCGCGTTGATGCAGTACCCGGCCTGGTGCAGCCCGTAATCGGGATAGCTCCTGAAAAAATAATCAAATTGGGAGGTTTTTTCGTGAATTCCAAGCTGGAAATAAACCTGCGCCATGGTGAGCTGATAAAAATCAGTATATAGCGCGCCTTCAGCCAAAAGGCTTTCTTTAAATTTCATCTGCCTGCTCCCGGATTGTGAATGCTGACATTATAGCCTGACTGGCTTGCTTTGGCTGGCATACCCGGCGGCAGAAAATAATGAAAAAATTCGATTATATTTATATGAGAGCAAAATGAAAAAACCTGTCATTGTTGGATTTTACGGCTATTCAAACAGCGGCAAGACCACGCTGATCGAGCGCCTTATCAGGGAGCTTGGGTCGCGCGGCAAGCGGGTCGCGGCGGTCAAGCAGTCCGCGCATCCGGTCAGCATGGATTCGGAAGGCAAAGATACCCAGCGCTTTTCTGCGGCGGGCGCTGAACTGGTGGTGCTTTCTTCCGCAATTGAAACCAATTTCAAGTTCAATAAAGAGCTGGATATGGACGCTATCCTTGAAATGGCCACAAGCCTTAACCATCCGGATATCATCATTATTGAAAGCGCCCGTGATGCAAAAATCAGAAAAATAAGAATTGGGGATATAGAATTAAGAGAGAATACGTTTTGGACCTATAACGGGAATTTTGAAGAGCTGCTGGAAAAAATAATGAATGGAGGCGAATAATGTATCAAGTCACGATCAAAGTCAATGGGGTGGATGTCAACCTGACGGATTTCCCGGCCCGCATCATCACGAATGTTTTGCTGGGGATCCTGAATTCTTTGAAAGATGTGGATGAAATTAAGGACGCGGTCATTGAATTAAAAGCCAAATGAGATTTGCGGGCGGAACAGGGCTCGAACCTGCGGCCTCATCTGTGTAAGAGATGCGCTTTGACCAACTGAATTACGGATCTCATCTCTACGTAATTTTCAATATATTGCAATCTCTGGTTCAAATTATTATTCTAATAGATGCTATTTGTTGTTTGAAATGGCTTAGGTTAAGATTAATTGCTAATAAAATATTTTTGTTTACAAGAATAGGGAATCTAAAAAATCAATTTCAGCTCAATAAAAATGAAAGATACATTTTATGAAAAAGAAAAGAAACCTAATTGGGGAATTAGTTTCTAGCAGAAAGAACCTCTTAGAACTAATCTTAATCGCTGTATTACTTGCCTTGTCAATTGATATTATTTCTTCAAGTATCGGAGAGCTTTTTCACTTTCTGCAAAATGGATGTTTTCCATTGGATTATTTATTTTTCTAATCGTGATAAGTTATTCTATAAAAGCCTTTAAAAAGCAAACACCGTTCTCATAGCTTTGAAGGCTTTTTTGTATATAGTAAAAAAAGCAATGAGGTAATTCCTGTACCCCAATATGAATATTCCGTGGATCTACATTCTTACTTGATGGCAGCCTTTACCGAAAATAGTGCTTTCAAAACAATGTCATAAAGAGCCATTAAACGAGATTTTCAAAAAGACCTCCGAAAAAGACAAGAAATTCCCGTTCTAATATGTCTATTGAGTTAATCACTGAGCAACAGAATATTTTATCCTAGATAAATTGTCAACGCATTTAACCGTATTTTTAATAAAGATATCCCAGAAGAATCATTAAGATTTGAAAGAAGTGATATTCCAGATGTATTGCTTAGCAATAGAGTTCTTGAATTATTTTCAAAGCCAATAGAAGAAAGGGCGGTTTTTATTGATGACGATGTTGAGGTTGAAAATGAAAAGAATAAAAAAGGTACTCACGTATTTAGTAATGGAGTAGCTAGATTTAGTTTATTCGAATTAACCCTTCCGGCAGGAAGTAAATTTAAAAGAGCGGAAAAAAATCAACAGAAATCAATACAAGCCGTTTATTCTAAAGATAAAAATTGAATTCTTAGGATTAATACTCTATATACCATTTGAATTTCATAAATACATTCTTAACCAAGAAGGAGAAGAGATTTTTGAAATCCAGATTTTGAAGTAAAAATCCTTATAGATATTGATTTTAAAGGTCTTGCTTTTTTATCTACTAAGGGTTGGGATTATTATTATTGGGTTGATTCTTTTTTGGAAGAAATTAGCAAATCATTTGAAAAAGAATCTTTATTTGAACGTATTGGATGGAATCAAGTCTTAACACCATATCTTACATGGAGCCTAGATTTTCATCCCTGCGCTCGTCTAAAAAGGAATCCAAAAATGAAGGTAAGTAAGGATAAGGCATATTTTTCCTCAGCCAATCTCTTAATCAATTTACATGCATTTTAAAGGTTAGACCATTGACTTTCTTCCATCCCCCTAAAATAATTTAGGCAAGAAACCTGTAGTTATTAAAGTGCAAAATAATATAAGCTATCTTCAATTTAATATATTAATCTATCCCAATTCTGGGATATTTCAAAGAAAAATATATTTAGAGATATCTCAATTAGATTCACGCATGATATATTTCCAATAATCACAATTTTGCTCAAGGCGTAGAATATCCTCAAGGCTGATAAGGGCGATTGGTTTACCTTCGGCAAATTCAATTACTCCCTTAGTAAAACCCTCGAGTGAAATTAGAAACGCGCCATTATATCGTCCTGAGGAAAATGTTCCATATAAATCCCTGACTACGTAAGGACTTATTTTATTTTTATGTGCCTTGCATTGAACAATGAAGGATTTATCGCTCTTAGAAATATATAAATCTATCCCCTTATCATTAGAATAACTTGTTCGTGAAGCAGTAAAACCGTTTTTCAAAAACCATTCTTCAATTCTCTTTTCAAAACCAACTCCGCTAAGAGATCTCCAATATGAAATATTCTTTAATCCTAGGTCATCTCTCAATTTGAAATATTTAGATTTGATTTTGTATAATTTGATATCGAAAATTTCTTGTCATCCAAATATTTTTAATATAACCGGGATATTTCTCGGACAATTGAGACATTTCATCAATTTTACTCTTTTTGGAAGAAAGATAGGCTGCAATATTAGTAATGCAAGTAGAAGTAGCATAGGATAAAAATTCAGTTGTGAATCATAATTAATACACACAGATAAAAAGTATATTATCTGTAATAGGAAATAAGACATACTGAACACAACCAAAAAATCTATTAACATCAGTATTACTTTTTTGAATCGATAATTTGTATTTACTAATTTCTTCTTTATCAATTTGATAATTGGCAAGGTCAGGTGCTTTGCCTAGATCTGCAATATCAACTTTTTCTGATAGTTTATTGAGTCAAGTTCTTTTAAATATTAATTGAAAATTCACCCTATTATTATAGGATAATTGATAAAAAGAAAAAAACAGGTGAAAATAGTTATCCTCAACGTCTCACTTATCGCAAGATTCGACGAAGCGGTTAAAAATAGGTTTCGATAAGAAACTATTTGAACGAACTATATAGGTCAGTACAACAGGGGAATATCAGGGTGGGGTAGAATGAGTATTCTGGGAGATGCCAACCTGATATACTTTGATGGTGTGAGGGCTTTTGCTGTTTTTGATAAAATCAATTCTTGAAGGATATTTGAAAGTTCCATAGATGAGGTCTCCAGTTCAATAGAATTTGAACCGCAGTACGCAATCTATGGAAAAAAGGGCGAGATGAGGTCTACAGTGGGCGGAACAGGGCTCGAACCTGCGACCTCATCTGTGTAAGAGATGCGCTCTGACCAACTGAGCTACCCGCCCGACTGACGACGCAATTATAACTGGAAACGCGGAAAACCAAAACCAATGCGGATCATCCGTTTTACCCACAAAAAATCAGAGCCGCAATTCGGCTGGATCAGCGACGATGCTGTCGGGCTGTTGAGCAGCCCGCCCTTCGGCGCTTTCAGGCGGCTTGAAACTTCAATCCCGTTGGAAGAGGTCCGGCTGCTGGCGCCCGTCCTGCCCGGCAAGATCATCGCGATCGGCAGGAATTATCCGGAACACGCCAAAGAGCATGACGTGGAAATCCCCGAAGTGCCCATGCTCTTCCTAAAACCGCCTTCAGCGGTGATCGGGCCTGGCGCAGCCGATTATCCTTCCCCCCCAATCCACCCAGGTGGAGCATGAAGCGGAACTCGGGGTGGTGATCTCAAGACAAGGGCGCTGGATCAAACAGGAAGCCGTTAAAGACCACATTCTGGGCTACACCATCGCCAACGATGTCACCGCGCGCGACCTGCAGCGCCGCGACGGCCAATGGTCGCGCGCCAAGGGCTTTGATACATTTTGCCCGATCGGCCCCTGGATTGAAACTGATCTGGATCCCGCCGATAATCTCGTCACCTGCCGCGTGAACGGCGAAATCAAACAGCTTTCCTCGACGCGCGAGATGGTCTTCAGCGTGACGCAGCTGATCATCTATATTTCTTCCGTGATGACCCTCGAACCCGGCGATTTGATCCTGACGGGCACTCCGGCCGGGGTGGGGGCGCTTGCTGACGGTGATACGGTGGAAATTGAAATTGAGGGGATCGGCATCCTGCGCAACCCGGTCAGGGCAGAACAGAAATAGCGGGAAACCTGCCGGATAAAGCAAACAAAAAGCGTGAATGGTATAATTTTGGATGTATTCCATTCCTGAGTCCCTCAAATTAAGGAGCTTTTGGCATGTCAGGTCATAATAAGTGGTCCACGATTAAACGTAAAAAAGGTGTTGCCGACGCGAAACGCGGCCAGGCTTTCACCCGGCTGGCCAGAGAAATCGCGATCGCGGCGCGCGAGGGCGGAAGTGATCTGGAATCGAACTTCAAACTGCGCCTCGCTTTTGATCGCGCCAGGGCTGAGAACATGCCAAAGGATAATATTGAAAGGGCCATCAAACGGGGGACAGGCGAAGACAAGGATGGGGTGGCCATTGAAAGAATTACTTATGAAGGTTATGCCTCCAACGGCATTGCCGTTTTGGTGGATTGCCTGACCGAAAACAGGAATCGAACGCTCGCGGAAATAAGGCATGTCCTGACACGCTGCGGCGGAAATACCGCTGAAGTCGGTTCGGTTTCCTGGCAATTTAAGCATGTCAGCTATTTCTCAATCCCCGCTCCAAATGTGAATTTTGACAAAGTATTTGAATTGGCGGTTGAATGCGGGGCTGAAGATATCACCAACGATGATGAGTATATCGAAATCTTCGCTCCGGTTGACAGTTACAAAGAAATCAGCGACCGGCTGCGCGAAGCAGGCTTTGAACCGGATGAATCCGACCTGAGATATCTTCCCAAACAGGAAATCGGGCTGGAAAAGGATAAAACATTGAAAGTCATGCAGGTGATTGAGGATTTGGAAGACCTGGATGACGTGCAGAGCGTTTATTCAAACCTCGAGATCTCGGAAGAAGCTTTGGCTGCCCTGGAAACTGAATAAGCCATGGCTGTGATCGGAATTGATCCGGGCACAGCGCTGACAGGTTATGGAATTGTTGAAGAACTTGCTGACGGATCATTAAAAGCAATCGCTTACGGGGTCTTCAGGACTGATCCGAAAGAATTGCCTGAAATAAGGCTGGCTTCGTTATTTGACCAACTGAATTGCCTTTTGAATCTCCACAGCCTTGAATGCGCGGCTGTGGAGAAATTGTTTTTTCAGCGCAATGTTAAAACAGCCTTATCCGTGGGGCAGGCAAGGGGCGTGATCCTTTTATCCCTGACACTGGCAAACAAACGCATTTTCGAATATAACCCGATGGATATCAAACAGGCTGTCGCCGGCTATGGGCGCGCGGATAAGAAACAAGTGCAGCAGATGGTAAAAGTGCTCCTGGGAATGGACCATATTCCCGAACCTGATGACGCTGCTGACGCGCTGGCTGTCGCGATCTGCCATATCCATAGTTATAAATTGCTGCAAACCAATAATTCTGATGAAAATAATTTCCAGCCCGTCTAATCCAGCCATCAAATTCATGCGCAGCCTGCGGCTGAAAAAGGAACGGGAGGCTGCCGGCCAATTTTATGTTGAGGGAATACGCCTGGTTGGCGAAGCAGTTCGAACACGCCAGGAAATCGAATACGTGGTTGTCTGTCCTGAAATCCTGGATTCTGCTTTCGCAAAAGAGCTGCTTGTGGAAATTGAGAATCTTGGAATTGAAGCGATCTCGGTTCCTGTGGCAGTCTTTGAAACCTTATCACTCAAAGAAGGCCCGCAGGGAATCGCCGCAGTCGTGAAAGAAAAATGGCATACTCTTGATGAGATATCCGCAAATCAGGGCTTGTGGGTCGCGCTTGACTCGGTGCAGGATCCTGGAAACCTCGGTTCGATCCTGCGCTCTCTGGACGCGGCTGGCGGCAAAGGGGTTGTGTTGCTGGATGAAGCCACTGATCCCTATCATCCAACGTCCGTCCGGGCCAGCATGGGCGGAATTTTTACGCAAAAAATCATCAAATCCACGCTGGCTGAATTCTCAAATTGGAAAAAAGCCAGCGGCTATTCCCTGATTGGCACGGTATGCGGGGATGGCATCAATTACCGCGGCTATAATTATCCAAAGGATATGATCTTGCTGATGGGAAGCGAACAAAAAGGGCTTACGCCTGGGCATGAGGGAATTTGCGATGCACTGGTTACCATCCCGATGAAGGGATCCGTTGATTCTTTAAATCTGGCCAACGCCACGTCGATTGTTTTATTTGAGATCCTGGCGCAGATGCAGGATAATTCTTAATGATCGCATCCATACGGGGTGAAGTAAAGGAAAAAAACGAAGGCAGCCTGGTTGTCGAAATCGGCGGAATTGGGTTAAGGGTATTTGCGCCTCAAAGGATCTGCGCTGCTGCCAGCCTGGGCGAGCATATTAATTTATTCACTTATCTGGTCGTCAGGGAAGATAACCTGTCCTTGTACGGATTTGAAGACCAGGAGGAACGGGAATTATTTCAGCAATTGCTCAAGGTCAACGGGGTGGGCCCGCGCATTGCCCTGGCCATCCTTTCAACGCTCTCGGTTGAAAATATTTACCAGGCGGTGATTGAGGAAAAACCGCTGCTTTTCAATCAGGTTCCCGGAATAGGCAGTAAAACCTCCCAGAAGCTGGTCCTGATGCTGCATGATACCCTGAAAGAATCTGTCCGGACTTCACAATTTGCCGATATCCGCGATATTCACATGGAATTAATGGATGCCTTGACGGGTTTGGGATACAGCATTGTTGAAGCCCAGGCGGCGATCCAGTCCCTGCCAAAAGATGCGCCGGATAATCTGGAAGAAAAGCTGCGTTTGGCGCTCCAATATTTCTCAAATTAAATTATCGGCGCACTATGCTAAAATTCTTTAGTTTTGGCGTTCACATTGGAAATTAATAATGGCTAATTTTTCGCGCGAACTTGGCATTGATCTGGGGACTTCTTTTACTGTGATCACAGAAGGACAAGAAGTCCTGCTTGACGAACCTACTACCGTTGCGATTTTGGTGGATGAATGGAAAATGATCGAATGGGGGCAGGCTGCCAAAGATATGTTCGGCAGAGTCCCTGAGGATATCGAAGTTGTCAATCCCATCCAGCATGGCGTCATTGCTGAATATGAAATTACTGAAAATTTACTGCGCTATCTGGTCCAAAAAATCTGCGGCCCGATGGTGCTGTTCCGCCCGAAATTGATGATCTCGGTTCCCTGCAATATCACCAGCGTTGAAAGCCGTGCGGTCCATGAAGCCGGGATCGGCGCCGGCAGCCGGGAAGTATTCTTGATCCAGCAGCCGCTGGCAGCGGCCATCGGCATTGACTTGCCGATAGCGCCGCCTTCCGGCAACATGGTTATCAACCTGGGGGGCGGGACAAACCAGGCAGCGGTGATGGCGATGAACAGCATTATCTCTTCCGGGCTTGACCGAACCGGCGGACAATTGATGGATGACGATATCATCAGCCATATCCGTAAAAACTACGGCGTGATTTTGGGAAAATCCACTGCTGAAATTGCCAAAATGCGCATAGGTGCTGCAATTAAGGAAGAAGAGCAGCTTACCATGGATGTCCAGGGACAGGACCAGGTGACAGGTCTGCCGAGGACAATCACCATTAATACTGAAGACATTGTTGAAGCCTTGGGGGACAGCCTTCAGGCGATCGTGAAGCTGGTCAAGCGCGTTCTGGAAAAAACACCCCCTGAGCTTGTGTCGGATATCATGGACAGGGGCGTTGCCCTGTGCGGCGGGGGGACTCAATTGCGCGGAATTGATCGCTACCTGACCAGGCAGCTTGGCATCCCCGCCTACCAGGTTGACAATCCAACCACCTGCACAGCCCAGGGCGCTTCCAAAGCTCTGGGAATGATGGATGAGCTGAAACGCGCGATTATTCGATAAAAAAACCGGAACTCATTGGTTCCGGTTTTTTTATATTAATGATTAACTCCTGCGCCTGCCGCCAAAGAGCAGCAATGCATAATAGAGTACGGTCGAAATTACCTGAACTGCACCTGCTACATAGGTCAAAGCAGCAGCGTTCAGAACACTGTTGACGCCTTCCATTTCACCGGAATTGAGAATTCCAGTTCTGGTCAGCATTTCTTTTGCCCTTTTGGAAGCATCCATTTCAACCGGAATTGTGATGATTGAAAAGACAGCCGTGGCTGCGAATAAAAGGAGGCCGATCAATGCCAGATTCTCATTCTGGAAAAGAAAGCCTGCCATAAAGACGATGGGGCCGAGCCAGCTGCCCAATTGGACTGTGGGGACCATCAATGAGCGCAGCGCCAAAGGCCCATATTTTTCGCTGTGCTGGATGGCATGGCCTGCCTCATGTGCCGCAACACCCGCAGAAGCAATGCTGGGGACGCTGTAAACAGATTGGCTGAGCCGCAAGATCCTGCTGCGCGGGTCGTAATGATCACTTAAAGTTCCCTTGGTCTGTTCAATTTGGACATTCGATAAATTGTTTGCATCCAGAACCTTGCGCGCGACATCCGCTCCGGTCATCCCGTTGCTGGTGCGCACCTGAGAGTATTTTTTAAAAGACCCTTGAACTTTGGCCTGCGCATAAAGGCCAAGAAGCAAAGCCGGTAAACTTATTAAAAGATAAAGACCATATCCTCCGAAATTCATCATATTCTCCTGTCAGAATTGTATTTCTATTTGAATTATACGAATTTTTCGCAGAACGGTGTAATAAAATTGTTAAATTTATATAAACAATTTATTCTGTATTCATATAGAGGATTTTATGATCAAAAAGAATTCTCAAATAGAAAACATTATCGAACTTATCTCGCGGCAGAAGGTAATGTTGAATCGCGGCGGGGCGGTTCTGGGGCTAAGCGGCGGTTTGGATTCGGCAGTGGTTGCCTCTCTGGCGGTTAAAGCACTTGGCAAAACGAATGTTTACCTGATAAACCTTCCTGAAAGAGACAGTCATCCGCTGCACCAGAAACATGCCAGGCAATTTGCGGAAGAACTGGGCTGCAAATTTATCAAGCATTCCGTCACTGGGATACTATCCGCTTTGGGGACTTATCGCCTTCTGCCGATCAGTTTATTGCCCGCCAGATCCATGAGGTCAAAACTGGTTGATTATGGCAAAAGAAAGGTTGTTAAAAAAGAATGGAAAGAGATGCTGCTCGCCCGGCTAAATTCGGAAAATAACACCTGGGAAGCTCGCGCCAATGCATATGCAATGGCTAAACATCGAATACGCATGGTTTGGATTTATCAATTTGCCGAAAGACATAATCTGATGGTCCTGGGTGCGGCAAATAGAACCGAATGGCTGACAGGCACTTTCTCCAAATGGGGGATTGACCATTGTGCGGATATTATGCCGATAATGCATTTATATAGAAGTCAGGTGGAAGAAATTGCTGATGAATTAGGGATACCGGATTATATTCGATCAAAACCTGCTGACCCGGATTTATTGCCAGGTCTTGCTGATAAGAATATATTATTGGGAGAATCAATAGCGGTAGATAATATTCTTATGGCAATTGAAAAAGGAAAGTCTAAAAGAGATTTATTAAAGATTTATGATGCTGATTTAGTTGAAAATCTCTTCCTTTTGGTTGCTTTTTCTGAACACATGCGGAAGAGCCCAATCAATTTAATGCATGTTTAAATAAATGGTTTAAGTTGGGAAAGATAAGGCGTCCCTGGGGAGACTCGAACTCCCGCTTCCGGCTTCGGAGGCCGACGCTCTATCCACTGAGCTACAGGGACATGATTTTAGATTTTACCACGCAGGGTTAATCAGCTAAACCGTGTAAAATGGGTAGCGTTAATTTTAGTGAACATAATGAGATTATTTTTTATCAGGCACGGCCAATCAGAGAATAACGCCTTATGGGCGAATACCCAATCGAGTTTGGATCGGGTTTCTGATCCCAGGTTGACAGCGACAGGAAAAAAACAGGTAAAAGCTGCCGCTGCATACTTGATAAAACTGCTCAATCCCGATAATGGGGACTCTGCCGATCCATCCTTCGTTTTTCAGGGTAAAGAAATCCTACTCTATTGCAGCTTAATGGAAAGGGCAATTGAATCCGGGTTGATCATCGCAAACAAACTTTCACTGCCTTTGCGCGGCCATCTCGATATCCATGAGAATGGGGGACTTTATTTGGAGGATCCATTGACAGCCGAGCGAATGGGCGAAGCTGGCAGGTTGCCGGATGACTTTAAAAATAAATTCCCGGACCTCATCCTGCCTGACGGGATCAATCCGGCAGGTTGGTGGAGTAGGCCCTTTGAAGAAAGGGAAACGCGCCGGGAAAGGTCAAAAAAGGTTGTCAATGATTTGATAAACCGCTTTGGCAACAGCGCGACAACGGTTATCTTTGTCAGCCATGTCGGTTTCTATAACTATTTCTTAAGGGCTATCCTTGAATTAGGGAATGATACAAAAATATGGTTTGATCTTAATAATGCTGCGATAACGCTTTTTGAGTTTAATGAGGGCTTTGTCAACCTCGTTTTTTGCAACCGCAGCGATTTTATGCCAAAGGGCCTGGTTACATAGAAAAACAGTCCATCAGTTCCTTGATCGGATCAGCAGCGCGGACTAACATCTTTAAGTCCATATCAGCAAATTGGGGCGAGGACAAATAGGATTTAAGGTGTTTTCGAAACAGGACCAGAGCCTTATCCCTTCCGTAAAAAATTTCAACCCTGGTCCAGTGGTTTAACAGGATGGACAATATTTCTGGCTGAGATAAATTCGCTTTAGTGATTCGGGAAAAAATCCACGGGTTCCCCACCGCGGCGCGGCCGATCATGATGCCATCACAGCCGGTAATTGAAGCCATTTTATCGATATCCTCAATTGTCCTGACGTCGCCATTGCCAATGACTGGAATTGACACGGTCTTTTTTACTTCTGCGATTGGCTGCCATTTGGCCGCATCCCGCCAGCGCTGGTCGCGGGTGCGGCCGTGAACGGCGATCATGCTTGCCCCATTAGCTTCAAGGATTTTTGCTACTTCAATATAGTTAAGCGAATTCTGATCCCATCCCAACCGGATCTTTGCTGTGATGGGAATACGAAAGCGCTTCACCAGGGCAGAGATAATTTCACCAATCTTCTCCGGATATCGCAGCAATCCGGAGCCAGCTCCGCGGGAGGCAACATGTTTTTCGGAACATCCCAGATTAAGGTCAAAGAAATCAGGCGCATAAGCTTCCAGTATTTCAGCAGCCTTGACGATTTCATCCGTTGAATTCCCGTAGATCTGGAAGCCTACAGGCCTTTCAGATTCGTTGAAGGCAATCCGCTTTTGAATATAGGGCAAGATTCTGGATTACATCGGTAGTGTTGATAAATTCTGTAAAGGAAATTGCTGAGCCAAATTGCCTGCAAATTTCACGGAAGGGCTGGTCAGAAAACCCATCCATGGGAGCAAGTATCAAGTCGCCATGAATCGGGATCGGACCTATCTTAAAAAAGGTTTTGTTTATAAGAGCCGGGATAGATGCACCACTAATGTCTTAATTCCTGCGAACCGCTTCTGCGATGGCACCCAGATGGGCGGGTGAGGTGCCGCAGCATCCGCCAATGATTTTTGCGCCGGCTTCTATCCAGGAAGCCACATGGCTTGCCATAAGATCAGGCGTGACATCATAAACAGGCTGGCCGGCGGCTGTTAATGTTGGCAGCCCGGCGTTGGGCTTAAACCAGATGGGCAGGTCGGTAGCGTCTACCAATTCTTTCAGCGCGTTCAGGTTGTCTTCAAGGCTTTTACCGCAGTTGATGCCAAGAGCGGCAACGCCTGATTTTCCTAATGTTTGGGCAAACTTGGCAGGACTGACGCCCATCATTGTTTTTGTGCCGCGGTCAAAACTGAAGGAGCAGATAACGGGCAGGCTGCTTGCTTCAAGCGCTGCATAGACGCCAAGAGACGCTTCCGTGAGGTCGAATTGAGTTTCGATCAGGAGCATATCCACGCCTGCTTCCGATAATACCGATGCCTGGTCCTTGTAATAATTTTCCGCTTCTTTTTCATCAAGGGGTCCCAAGGGTTTTAACATGTGTCCAAGAGGTCCCATGGATCCGGCTATCAAAACGGCTGTATTTTCCGCAGCTTTTTTCGCAAGTAGCGACTGCCCTGGAATTAACCTCGCGAAATGAATCGCCCAGGTTGGACTGCTCAAGTCGGATTTTCGATCCGCCGAAGGTTGATGTCAGAATAATATCCGAACCGGCTGCTATAAAATCTTTATGCAGTTGGATAATCTTGTCAGGATTCTCCAAAACCCACTGTTCAGCGGTGATTCCCTGCGGCAAGCCCCTTTGGATCAGGTTGGTCCCTGTCGCACCGTCACTGACAAGCAGTTTCTTTTTCCCAAGCAGGGAGGATAAATCATTTGCGCCCATTTAAGACTCCATTTCAATGCGTTGAAATATCATGCTTTTAAAATTATTTTTATCAAGGCAAAGATATTAGTAATTAAAACAAATTTGACTTGAAAATTATCTTTTATTTTGACAAACCTGCCAATACTTTATCTTTGGTCAGTGGCAAATCATGGAACCATATTCCCGTGGCGTTATGGACAGCGCTGACGATCGCAGGTGCGGCACCATCTATCGAGATCTCGGAAACGGATTTTGCGCCATAAGGGCCGGACGGATCATCTGTCTGGATGAAAATGACATCGAGCGGAGGCATATTATCCGCCTTTGCCATTTCATAGGTAGATAAACGATCGTTGGTGACTTTTCCGCTTTCGTTATAATAGGTCTCCTCTCCCATGGCGAAACCAAGCGCTTGAGCCATACCGCCTTCAATTTGGCCGGCAGCGGTTATCGGATTAATAACTCGTCCGCAATCCACGACCATTAATAGCCTTTCAACTTCCACTTCGCCGGTATCAGTATGCACTTTTACTTCCGCAAATTGGGCGGCAGTCGGCGGCGGGCTGGTGAAACTGAGGTGCGATTCAGTTGCCATGATTTGATGTTGATCCAGCTGATGCAGGCTGCTGAGCGCGACTTCCTTCATGGTGACTGAGTTTTCATCCGGTGCAATGATCTTTCTGTCAATAATTTTCAGAGTCTCGGGGTTTTCGACCTTCAGCATTTTAGCGGCATGGGTAAGGATTTGACCGCGGATATTCCTGGCTGCCTTTAAGACAGCGCCGCCGCTAATGTAGGTTGTTGAGCTCGCGTAAGCGCCCTTGTCGAAGGGGGTGAAATCAGTATCTGATGAGTAAACGATAAAATCTTCAACGGGTACTCCCAATTGCTCAGCGGCAATTTGAGCGAGGATCGTGTCTGAACCTGTTCCGATGTCGGTAGCTCCGATCAGGAGGTTAAACGATCCATCATCATTCATTTTTATTGTGGCAGCCGCCATATCTAGCCCGGCAATGCCGCTGCCATGGATCATCACTGACATGCCAATGCCGCTTTTAATAATTCCCTGTTGAGACTTATAGATTTTCCGCTTTGCCAGAAAATCGGTTGCCTTTGTTCCAACCTTGACGCATTCATCCAGGGCGGAAGTTACCATTGCCTGGTCATAGCCTTCTCTGCCCTCGCCAAGTTTTCTGGCCAGATGCATTGTTTCACCCAATTTAAGCCAGTTTTTGCGTTTGAATTCAATAACATCAAGGTTTAATTTTTCCGCAAATTCCTCCATCAGAACTTCAACCCCGAATTGAGCCTGCATGGCCCCATATCCGCGGAAAGCGCCTGCCGGAGGTGTGTTGGTGTAAACGACATCGCAAATGAAGCGGGAGTTGGGGGCGTTATACAAGGTAAGCCCTTTAAAGCCGCCAACCATGTTCACTGTCAATCCGTGCGTGCCATATGCGCCGGTATCTCCGATCAATTTAAATTCTGCAGCGGTCAAAATATTGTTTTTCACGCCGAGCTTGTAACGAAGCACCTGGCGATGGCGGGAGCGGCCGCTGGTGAATTCCTGGCTGCGCGTTAATTCCAGCCGAACCGGACGGCCGGTTTTCAAGGTTAGCAATGAGCAGAGATCCTCAAGCAAGACTTCCTGCTTGCCGCCAAAACCGCCGCCAATGCGCGGCTTGACAACCCGGATTCTTTTTTCTGGGAGGCCGATGAGCGGCGCGATTATCCGCCGGACATGGAAAGGCACCTGCGTGCTGGTCCTCACCACCAGGCGGTTATCTTCGTCAAGATAAGTAATGCAGATGTGCGGTTCAATCTGAGCGTGCTGCTGTTTGGGAGTCCGGAATTCTCCTTCAATAATATTGTCGGCCTCTTTAAAAGCCTGGTCAGGATCTCCCACTTCTGCTTCAACATGATGGACAATATTATGGTCCGGATCAAATATTCCCTCAGTATCCTTTTCATCATGAATCCTTGGCGCGCCATCTTTCATGGCTTCTTCTGCGTCAAGAACAAATGGAAGCACTTCGTAGGTAACATCAATTAACTTCAACGCTTTTTCAGCAATTTCGCGATTTTCAGCAGCCACAACGGCAACTCTATCACCCACGTGGCGAACTTTCGTGTCAAAAACGACCTGATCATGCGGAAGCGGTTGGGGATAGCTTTGCCCGCCGGTTGCATATTTAATCCTGGGGACATCTTTATAGGTCAAGACTTCGATAACCCCGGGAAGCGCTTTGGCTTTGGAAGTATCAATATCCCTGATTATCGCATGAGCATGCGGACTGGTCAATAATGCTGCAAACAGCAATCCATCCGGTTGAACATCATCCGTGAAGGCTGGCTTTCCGGTGACAAGTTTGACGCCATCCACCTTGATGGGTGTTTTCCCAACTGCCACCATTTTTGGCATTTTTTCTGGAGTCAGGACGAGAGGCATCAGGGGTGATTTTTTATCATCTTTACGATAATACGGCTGGGGAAGGACCAGCTTTATCAATATCAGACTGGAAAGTCAATTCCGGCACTTTATAATCGGCTACTTTTTCACCGCGCATGATCGCTGCCGCTCTCATCACTGCGTCAATATTGCGTACATATCCCGTGCAGCGGCACATGACCGCCGACAAGGACTTTTCGAATTTCATCTTCAGTTGGATTGGGATTCTTATCCAGAAAAGCTTTGGCAGTCAGGATTTGGGCAGGCGTGCAGAATCCGCATTGGATAGACCCTGTTTCAAGAAATGATTTTTGGAGCGGGTGAAGGTTTTCTGCGGTTCCCAGCGATTCGAGGGTTTCGATCTTTTTTCCGGCGATCGCGCTTAATTTTGTCAGGCATGATTGTGTTGGTATCCCGTCAACAAGAACTGTACATGAACCGCAATCCCCTTCTCGGCAGCCTGATTTAACACTTTTCAAGCCAGAACTGCGAAGATAGTCTAAAAGAATGGTTTTGGGATTGATGGAAATATTTCGAGATTTGCCATTCAAAACAAACTGGATCTTATTCTCTTCCTGATTATCCGTGGCCATATCTTTATACGCTCCTGTTTGGCAATAAGTTTATACTTTTTGACTTGCTTAAGAAGATTTTACTATATTCGATTAAAATAAAAAATCCGGTGAAAACCGGATTTTAGGCGGGAGCGACGGGATTCGAACCCGCGGTCTCGGCCTTGACAGGGCCGCATGTTAACCGCTACACCACGCCCCCGTGGGGAATACCAGTTTAACATGAACTGGTTTTGCCGTCAATAAAACTTTCTTCAAACTTTAGTTTAAGCCTGAAATCCAATTCTCATGGTCGCGCGACCATTCGAAGATTTCTTCTTTGGAGAACCACATTTCAATCTCTTTTTCGGCTGTTTCAATAGAGTCAGACGCATGAATCAGGTTTCGGCTGGTTAATAGGGCGAGATCGTGTCGAATTGTACCGGGAGCCGCTTCCAAAGGATTTGTGGAGCCAACTGTCTGGCGGACAGCTGCAATTGCTTCGGTGCCTTCCCAAACCATAGCCACCAGAGGCGCTGAAGATATATATTTCACCAGGCCGTTATAGAAGGGCATTCCAAAATGAACACTATAATGCGATTCGGCAAATTCCTTCGAAATCTGGCGAAAATTCATAGCCAGGAGAACCAATCCCCGTTTTTCCAATCTTGATATTATTTCTCCAATCAATCCGCGCTGGACACCGTCTGGCTTAATAAGAACAAGGGTTCTTTGACTATTTATCATTGACTTCCGCCTTATAGTGAAATGAGTTTTTGAGCGTTCCTGAGAATTGCCAATGCTTTTTCTTTTTCATCCAGAATCGAATACACATGCCCCAATAACAGGCGGAAATCGGAATTCTCCGGATACAATTCAACCGCTTTTTCAAGCTGGGTAGAAACTTCTCGCAGATTCTTATTTTCCACAATTAATTTGCGCAGTGAATTTTGGGCAAATACAATATTGCCGCCTTCCAGTGCTTTTTCAGAATTTGTAAGCAGATCGTCTATGTTTTCCTGCTGCAATTTAATTTGCTGGGTGTCATCAAGTTTTGCTTGAAGTGTTTCACTGGATGTTTGATTTGAGGTTTCTTCATCATTTATCCACATTGCTCCGGATTGTTCCAGCTCTTCCTTATCATTGACTGCCGGCTGAACATCTATGTCAAAAAGCCCGTTGTCATCGGTTCTAAAATCAAATCCTTCATCTGTCAAAAATGATGCTGTAGGGACTTCCGCAGATTCTTCCGATTCATTTATGCCCGATTCAGATGTGTTCTGGATTACCTCTCCGTTATCATCAAAAAACCATTCGGGAATCTCAACCTGATCATCTGAGGGTGATTTTGAGAAACGCAGTTTATCAAGGAAAACCTTTTTTCGCGAATTTGTCATTTTGATATTCTGCAATGTGTTATTTGAATCATCATCAATGATTTCAGAATTATCAAAACCATTAGCGATCTCAATTTTCATAACGGAATTTTCCAGCCCACTTTCAATAATTGAATCCCAATCAAAATCTTCGGATGGGAGGTTTTCATTTTCAGAATGATTATCGCTTTTGTTCCAATTCGCTGAAAACACTGAAGCAAGGTCAAATTCGAAATTATCTTTTTCAGATTCATCTTCCAGCATTACAGCAATATCAGGAACGTCCAGTACGGACTTTGTTGAAGGCAGCATAAATGCATAATAAGGATCAAGTTCAACCAAACGCTGATGATAAAAACCATTCTTGTCGTTCGCCTGGTTTTTGGATAAAACTTTGTCAATTATTTCATTGGCAGGTAAACAATACGGCAGCTGGCTGACAATTTCTACGCATGTTTCAACAGCTTTGATGAAATCACCAGATTCAAAAAATGATTTTGCCAATGCAACTCTGTAATCAATCCGCTGAGGGCTTTCCGAAATTCCGATTTTCGCTTCAGCGATAGCTTGATCATAAAGTTCCCCTTTCAAATACATTTTGATTAAAGCACCGCGGGTTAAATTGATTTTCTTTGGTTCGATATTCTCTTTAGCGAGGAGCAGCCTTTTCACCTCATTTTGCAGGCCTTCATTTGAAGGTTGAATCTCAAAAGCGTATTTCATATGTTCAATGGCCGAATCCAGAGAATGATTGAACTCGGCGATCATACTTTTTCCTATATGGGATACAAAATCGTCCGGTTCAATTTGCAGGATAATATCGAAAGCTTTCTCGGCATTCTCATAATCCTGTTTTTGGAGCAGGGCTTTTGAAAGTGCTTGAAAGGTGTGCAGATTTTTCGGAAATTGGCTGAGTATATAGACACACTGAGAAAGCGCTTTGTCAATTTTATTTTCTTCAATCCAGGATTCAATTTTTTGATGATAAGCTCGAAGAGATAAATTTGACATTACAGCATCCTCTAATTAATCACCTAAATAATCTCTCAGTTTCCTGCGAATCGTTGGGTGCCTTAAACGGCTCAAGGCCTGAGCCTCGATTTGTCGCACACGCTCGCGGGTAACTCCCATTTTTCTGCCCACCTCTTCCAGAGTATACGCTTGCCCATCCAGCAAACCATACCGCAATTGAAGGATTCTTACTTCCCTTGGCGGCAGGGAATCCATAACAGTTTCGAGATGTTCCTTAAGAAGGTTATAAGTGGCGGTCACATCCGGCGCGGGAATGTCATTATCTTCAATAAAATCACCAAGCACGGAATCATCCTCATTATCCGTGGGTGTTTCCAAAGATAAGGGGCGTCTTGAGACTTTGATCATATTCTCAACTTTTTTGGGCGGCACTTCAAGCGCATCAGCCAGCTCCTCAATAGATGGATCTCTGCCCAATTTTTGCGTAAGCTGGTGCTGTGTCCGTAATAACTTGTTGATTTGATCGCCCATATGAACAGGTACACGAATTGTGCGCCCCTGGTCAGCAATTGCACGCGTGACTGCCTGCCTGATCCACCAGGTGGCATAAGTGCTGAATTTATGCCCGCGGCGGTAATCAAATTTTTTGGTCGCGCGGATAAGGCCGATATTGCCTTCCTGGATCAAATCCAGAAAGGGCACACCCCGGCCCATATATTTTTTTGCCACGCTGATAACCAAGCGGGAATTTGCCGTGATAAGGTGTTCCCTCGCAGCCCAGCCATCTTCAATCAGAATTTGCAGCTCATGTCCGCGTTTTTTTCCTACTTTGCCGCGGGCCAATTCTTCACGCGCCATTCGTCCGCGCTCAATGCGCTGTGCCAATTCCACTTCTTCTTCGGCAGTCAGCAGGGGAACGCGGCTGACTTCTTTCAGATAAAGCCCAATTGTGTCATCGGTATCAATGTGCTTGAGGTCATCAATTGGCGCTTCGTGGCTGTCTTCGACGATTTCTTTTACTTCATCTTTTGCCAAATCATCATCAGATGGTTCCGCTGAGAGATCATCGTCATCCATGTATGGAATGCCGGCAGACATGAGTGCAGCAAAAGCTTCTTCCAGCTGGCTGACATCTTGTTCTGCATCCGGGAAAAAGTGGAGGATATCATCAATGGTGACGTATGATTTTTTCTGCCCAAGTTCCAGCAATCTGGATATGGCAGAAAACTCCATATTCTCTTCGTCATCCATTACTTCAATTTTCTTTTCGTTCATTTATTGTGGAAAAACCTCATCCAATGGATTAGCAGATTCAATTAATCCATGATTATCTCTAATCAGGATACACTTTTTATTGGCAAAAATCAATAACAAGGAGTATTAGAAATATAAAAGAAAGATGGTGACTAATGCCTTACTGCCAGTCAAAGACTATACAAAAATATTTGGCATTTGTCAACAAGTAAAAAAATGTTAATAAAAAATTAACATTCGCAATTCAACCCCAAATTTTCAAGCATCTGGGAAAAGGAAGCCGGGATAGGGGCAGTGATTTGCATTTGATTATTAGTAACCGGATGAGCGATTTTCAAGGAATAGGCATGCAGAAAAAAGCCGTTAAATTCAAGGCGCTGTGTCTCCAGGATGAGATTTTTTATTTCGCAGCAGCGCCAATAAAGCTTATCGCCCAAAATTGGAAACCCTGCGATTGAGAGGTGAGCTCTGATCTGGTGGGTGATCCCCGTGGAAGGGAAAATGTCCAAATATGAATATTTTTCACAATTTCTTATTTTGTTAATGCGCGTTATTGCAGGCTTTCCATTGGCAAAGTCGCAAACAGTTCTATGGTTCCGATCGCCGTTGATCCGCAGCGGGATAGTGATTTCAAATGATTCCCACACAGGCATACCATTGACGATGCCACGGTAATTTTTCACAGTATCGCGATTAGAAAAGGAGGAATTCAGACTACGGTGTGCGTTTTCGTTCTTGGCAAAAATGATCACTCCGCTCGTATCTTTATCCAGGCGGTGTACAGCCCAAATCGCGCCATATGTGTCTCTCAGGATAGTTCGAAGGTTGACCTTCTTAAGGTCATAACCATCTTCGATTGAAAGCAAACCTGATGGCTTGTTTAAAGCAATTATTTCTGCATCTTCAAAAAGAATATGATCACGTAATTTAAAGTCATTCATTTGCGATTAGATTTTATAATATAGCAGATTTGTAATACGAAGGAGGAGTTATGTTAGTCGTTCAAGTTAACATTAACGTAAAAGAAGAAAGTGTTGATGCTTTCATTGCAGCGACAAAAGAGAATGTCAGCCGAAGCATAAAAGAAAAAGGCATTGCCAGGTTCGATTTCTTACAAAACAGAGATGAGCCTACTAAATTTATTTTAATTGAAGCTTACCGATATGAAAATGCATCTGCTGAACATAAAGAAACTGACCATTACAAAAAATGGAAAAGTATCGCCGAGCCTATGATGGCTGAACCTCGTTACCGTGTAATATTCTCAAACATTTTGCCTGAGGATGCGGAATATTAATAAATTGAAGGGACACCATGAAAATAGATTTCAGCACTGCAAACCGGATCATCTTTGGGAAAGGTGAATTTAGAAAGATCCCAGATCTCATCAAAGGTTGGGGATCTCGGGCTTTCGTTATTAGGGGGAATGATCCTTCATATGGCAAGGAATTATTTGATGTAATCGAAAACCTGAACCTTGAAATTGATTATTTTGTTGTGAGCAAAGAACCTGATGTGGACATGCTTCTTAAAGCTGTCCAGCTTGCCCGTAAGAGTCAAAGCGATTTTGTGATCGGATTTGGAGGAGGATCG
Source organism: uncultured Chloroflexia bacterium (assembly GCA_963751635.1). GTDB lineage: Bacteria > Chloroflexota > Anaerolineae > Anaerolineales > Anaerolineaceae > Pelolinea. The sequence goes on along the minus strand of CAVVVE010000004.1, from coordinate 11,301 downwards.
GTTATCGATACCGGTAAGGCTGTTGCCGCCTTACTCAACAACGAAGGCGATTTGATGGATTATCTCGAGGTGGTTGGCAAAGGGCTGCCTCTGTCTAACCCATCGAAGCCCTATATTGCAATTCCTTCTACTGCTGGAACCGGCAGCGAGGTCACGAAAAATGCGGTGATTGATGTGCCCGACCAGAACGTTAAAGTCAGCATGCGCAATGCTTTCATGCTGCCGAAAATTGCGCTGGTTGATCCTGAATTAACATTGGACCTTCCTCCGCAAATCACGGCGAGTACCGGCATGGATGCCTTTGTTCAGGTTATTGAGCCTTATGTCTGCAACACTCCCAATCCCATGGTTGATATGTTCTGCAGGGATGCGATTCCACGGGCATCCAGACATCTACTCTCCGCTTACGAGGATGGTTCAAATGTAGCTGGGCGAGAAAATATGGCATGGGTAAGCCTGATGGGAGGCTTATCCCTGGCTAATGCCAAACTGGGGGCTGTTCACGGATTTGCAGGGCCAATCGGCGGAATGTTCCATGCACCACATGGATCTATTTGTGCATGTCTGCTGCCGGCAGTGATGCAGGTGAATATTGAGAACCTTGAAAAAAGGGAACCCCAAAGCGATTATTTGAAAAGATATCGTGAAATATCGTGTTGGATCACGGGAGATATCGATTCAGATATAAATGCTGGCACGCATTTTATTGCTGAATTATGCAAAAAAATAAAAATACCGCGGCTGCATGATATGGGAATTTTAGAAAATGATTTTCCAAGAATCGTCGAGAAATCTAAGAATTCTTCCAGCATGAAAGGCAATCCCATTCAATTATCGGATGAGGAATTGACCAGAGTCCTGGCATTATCTTACTAACGGATATGCCGTGGTTAGGATGATTACTTATCGACGAAAAAGCTGACTCCGAGAATCCCAGGCCCACCATGGACGAGGATCGCTGCCGGCAAATTGGTGATGGGGATATTCTGGATTCCGGTTTTTTCAGCAAGAGTTGCTTGTAAAGCTTTTGCCTCCTCCAAGGCGCCGCCATGCTGCACGTTCAGGAAAGCCGCATCAGTTCTTGGGCATTCACTGGTAACCAATTCAATGAATCGCTCCAACGCTTTCTTGCGCGTTCTCTGCGATTCGACCGCTTTTACTTCTCCATCCGCGATACCTAATATGGGCTTTACCTGCAAGACGCTGCCCAATAAAGCTTTCGCCGCGCCAATTCTTCCGCCTTTTTGCAGATATTCAAGCGTATCCACAAGGAAATAGGTGCGATTCCTGGAGGCCATTTCCTTGACTACTGTTCCAATTTCAACGACTGTTTTTCCTTGAGAGGCTAATTTAACTGCTGTCCTTACAATTGAACCCAATCCTGCCCCAAGAATTGGCATATCGAGAATTGTTATTTTCGCGTCTGGGTAATCCTGTGCCGCAACCACAGCCCGGCTGTATGTCCCGCTAACCTTGGAACTCGGACAGATAATTAAGACCTCATCTTTATTTTTGGCAAGTTCCTCCAAAATGGGCTGATAAAGGTGCGGGTAGGGAGCGGTTGTCTTTGGGAGGAGGGATGATGTTTTTAATCGTTCAATGAATGTGTCCGGGTTAATTTCAGAATCGTCGCGAAAACTTTCTTCACCAAAAATAACGATTTGCGGCAGGTAAGCTAAGCCTAATTGTTTTGCTTCATCAACAGGAATTGAAGACAGGGTATCGGCAATGATTTTTATCATGAAAATTCCTTTTCTCAAATGCTTTTGAATGAGGGCAGCTTTCCACACGGTTCTGCTTTTTGAACGGCATTGCAGATGGCATCAGCAAAAACTAGGGGGGCATTGGCGCACAAAATATTTAAATCCAGTTTCTTTCTGCCTGTTGAAAGGGCAAACACGGTATCACCATCCAGCATTGTGAACGCCGGCCTTACAGCCAGTGTTATGCCATCCGCTGCTGATTCTGCCAATTTATTGGCTTCTTCTTTTGTGAGTTTCACGTCAGTTGCTATAACACCGATAACGGTATTATGTTTTCCGGCAATGGATAGAATTCCCTGGCCTATCAGTGAATTCATTACTTTTAATGTATCAGCAAAACCGGTGTCGGATTTATTAACGCTTCTGGCGCCGGCAATGATATTTCGTGAATCTTTTTCAACGATATCGCCGAATGCATTTACCACAGCAATAGCACCCAAGACAGCGCCATTTCCTATTTGCATACTGCTGGTGCCGATGCCTGATTTCATGGCATGTGACATGCCCAGGATTTTTCCAACGGTCGCGCCTGTGCCGCAGCCCACATTGCCCTCTTCAGGTTTGTTTTGGATGGCGTTTTGGCAAGCCTGAAATCCCATTTCAGCATCAGGTCTGATTTTCGGATTGCCAATATCCAAATCATAAATAATCGCCGCCGGAACAATGGGAACGATAGCTGAACCAGTCTTATAACCGACCTTTTTACTCTCAAGCCAGCGCATTACGCCGCCAGCTGCGTCCAGGCCGAAAGCGGAACCTCCGGCTAGCAAAACTGCATGGACCTTTTGTACCAAATGCATTGGGCGCAGCAGATCAGTTTCCCTGGTACCGGGCGCTCCTCCGCGCTGGCTGATGCCGGCAACAGCGCCTGTGAGGGATAAAATTACAGTACAGCCGGTCAAAGCGTCATAATCTTGCGCATGGCCAACCGATATGTTGCTCACGTCAGTAATAGAATTTTGCATTTTCATAATAATTTGTCTTCTACGGATTATTACTTAATTTGATACTATTATAGATTATGGGATATTCTATAAAATAGGGTCAAGTTGTTAAAGAGGAAAAACCATGGTTAAGAGGAAAAAAGAATCCTGTGCAACGGCTTTTGTTATCTTTGGCGTTACAGGTGATCTGACAAAACGAAAACTGCTGCCGGCAATTTATCAATTAGCCAAAGAAAAACGGCTGCCTGAAAACATTGATATTATAGGATTCGCGCGGCGACCTTGGGACACTGAATTTATGCAAAAAATCATGGCAGAGGGTATCCACGATTATGCCCGTGTCATGCCTGTTGAAGAAGGCATCATTTCCAGGATTCTTACGAATGCGAAATACATTGAGTCCGAGTTTGAAGATAGAAGGGGATACGAAGAATTAATTCAGTTTTTGAATAATTCCGGGTATCAAAAAGTCATTTTTTACCTGGCAACACCGCCGGATGCTTATGCAACTATCATTGAAAACCTTTCCATATGCAGAGATTATGCTCAAAATAAAGACAGCGTGCGCATAGTAGTCGAAAAACCCTATGGAAGGGATTACGATTCAGCAAAAAAACTGGAAAATGACCTGCGGAAATGTTTTTCAGAAGAGCAGATTTTTCGAATTGACCATTATTTAGGTAAAGAAACCGTCCAAAATATCCTTGTTTTTAGATTTGCAAACGGTATTTTTGAGCCTTTATGGAACAAAAACTATATTGATCATGTACAAATTACGGTTGCCGAATCGGCGGGAGTGGGTACGAGAGCCGGCTATTTTGATAAATCCGGTGTCGTTAGGGATATGTTTGCCAATCATTTGTTGCAGTTGGTCACGCTTACCGCTATGGAAGCCCCATATGCCTTCAATGCAGAATCCGTACGCGATGAAAAAATGAAAGTCCTTAAATCGCTACGGCCGCTGAAAGGGAAGGAAGCAATAAAAAACACAATTCGGGGGCAATATGCTGACACAAAAATCAAAGGAAAAGTAATATCAGGATACCTAAAAGAGGAACGAGTAGCTAAAAATTCAATTACTGAAACTTACTTGTGCGCGAAAATATTTATTGATAATTGGCGCTGGGCGGACGTGCCCTTTTATATTCGCAGTGGCAAATGTCTGCCGGTAAGGGCAACCGAGATCGCGATCCAGTTTAAACAGATTCCCCTTTCTCTTTTAATTGGAAGAATATGGCCGGTGAAGCGCCCAACGTCCTTATTTTACGGCTTCAGCCTGATGAAGGGATTACTTTGTCATTCGGCGCCAAACTTCCGGGGCCTGTAAACCAAATTGCGCCAGTTAATATGGAATTTTGTTATCAGGACGCCTTTGGATCTGAACCGCCTGAAGCTTACGAAAGGCTTTTGCTTGACTGTATCCAGGGTGACCAAACGCTTTTCACCCGGCATGATGAAGTTCTTGAACAATGGAAGTTTGCCACTGAAATTATCAACGCGTGGGAGGCAAATCCGGTAAAAGAACTGCCAAAGTATCCAATTGGGTCGTGGGGACCTTTGGAAGCGGAGAAATTTATTGCCGGTGACAGCAGGAATTGGAGAACACTGTCAGAATAATTTAGACGGGTTTCTTACAATTTGGGCAGATTTTTTCTTTTTTAACGAGCACATATCCACAGTGGGGACACGTCTTTGGCTGCAGGTAACCAAGCGGGGCGCCGCATGCGATGCAGCTTGCTTCTCCGGCTGGATTCGCAGTGAGGCAATAGTCGCACATCACGCGTTTCAACCGGTCTGAAAGGTCATACCCGCTGCCCATGGCTCTGGCGTTGGATTCAAGCACTTTCCAAACCTCATCATTGAGTTGGATATACTCAAAATCCTGAGCGATATCATCCAGGCGATGGAGCAAATTTAACGGGTTTAATAACGCGGCTACCGCAGAGACTCCCAAACTGGCGGCAATGCCTGCCCAGGCCTGCTGCCCAACTTGAACAAGTACCCCGTCTTCAACAGGCTTTAAAATAATACCAAGCGCAGTATTTCCGCCGGAGGTTCTTCCATCCCTGGTTTTTATCTGAACTGAGACTGTCTCGCCAGATAGAAGTTTTTGGACAACCAAATTTCCGCGGTTAAAATGGACCAACAGTGAATCAGCAAATTCTTCGGTTGTAAATTTGCCGTGAAAAATTCTTTGCTCCATAATGCGTGGATTATAATCCGATACCTAAGAGCAATAGATTATGAAAACTAAAATAATTGCCATTTCCTGTTTGATAATATTTTGCCTTTTTATAGGCAATTTTGGCCTTGTAAAAGCACAGGGATTGAGCCAGCAGCCGACGATAGCGATACCTACTGTTACAGGCACGCCCAAGGGGGTCACAGCGGTTGTTTCCTTGAATTCTGATGAAGCCATAAACGTCCGCTCCGGCCCTGGTGCACTCTTTGATCTGGTTGGGAAAATTCTGCCTGGTCAGGAAGTGCCTGTACTTGGCCGGTCCAGCGGCGGTGATTGGCTTTATATTGTTTATTTTGGGGCACCTGATAATAAGGGTTGGGTTTATGAGCCTTTGGTACAGAAATCCCCTGGCGAAGTTCCTATTATTGAACCTCCACCAACGCCGACGCCCTTGATGACCCAAACCATCAATCCTACCCTGGCAGCCCAGTTTATTTCCACCCCGAATCCCACGCGCCTGCCGACATTTACGCCCGTAGAGCCTCTTGTGATTCCTACTTATCAGGATATTTCAAGGGCCTCGATTTTGGGTGGCATTCCCATGGGTTTGGTCATATTGATTATTGGGGGAATCGGCGGTTTGCTGGCAATTTTTTCTGTAATCAAGAACCGCTAATTCTTAGTTCAATTCGCTGGCCAAAATTCCTGGATTAGCAGCTGATTTAAACCAGCGATTCATCCGGCTGGAGACTCTGAAGACTGAGTCAATCTTGTCGATTGATTCAAGAACTGATTGTTCTCCAAGCCTGATCATTTCATCAGGGTCAACCTTATCAAACATTGTAAATTTATGGACATTCGGGCGGAGGATAACATCCGGCTTCTCCAATTTCAATCGCAGTTCAGCAACCGTGTTAACCATAATCTCCATTGAATCGATGAAAACGTGCATCGCCTGCCCAAGACGAAATTGATTCAATTGATCAACCATGAAATGAGGAATTGGAATATAGGGTGGAATATCCAGCCTGGGAACGTTCGGCCATTCATCCATTGGAGGCGTTAAACCAACTGCAAATACAGGCAGGTCCGGCATCAGCCAGCGTGCCGTTAAAACCGGAACGGGGTCAAGCACTCCGCCGTCCACCAAATTCAAATCCTTTATGCGCAGCGCCGGAAAAATGCCCGGAACCGCCGATGTGGCCTTTACAGCATTGACCACACTTCCGCAGTCTAAAATAATTTCCTTCCCTGTTATGGTGTCTACTGATATTGCGGCAAATTTCAATTTCAAGTCTTCGATTTTTGTGTCACCCAGCAAGTTCTCTATTTGCTTATATAATCCGCCAAGGCCTAAAAGTGAGGGAGCGTCATTATGGCTGCGATTAAACAGATCGTCATATTTTAGTTTTTTCGAAAAATTAATGATTTCATCGATGGAAAACCCATAGGCATAGAGAGCACCGACAATACCTCCCGCGCTTGTTCCGGCAATTGCCTTGATCTGATATCCCAATTTTTCAAGCTGGCGGATAACCCCGATATGCGCAAATCCCTTAGTGCCGCCGCCGCCAAGTGCCAAACTTATCGTCTTCAAGTATTTCCCTCTTCTTGAGTGATTATTAAAAAATGTTTGTTTTAATAATATATCATTTGATAAAAATGTTAAAATTGCCGCATGCCCAAAAAGACGATTGCCAGCAACCGCAAAGCAAAATTTGAATACTTTCTCCTTGAGCATTATGAGGCAGGCCTCGTTCTGAAGGGGAGCGAAATTAAATCAATTCGCGCCCGGCAGGTAAGCATTGCCGAAGCATATATCCAAATTGAAGGCAATCAAGCCTGGCTCGTGGAATCACATATCGCTCCTTACGATCCCGCCAGCCGGGAAAACCATGATCCAAAGCGTAAAAGAAAATTGCTGTTAAATAAACGGGAGATAAGGCAAATATGGGAGGATATTAAGCAAAAGGGTCTGACCGTTGTGCCAACAGAAATATATTTGAAAGACGGAAAAGCAAAGATTGACATTGCAGTAGCCAAAGGCAAAAAACTCTATGACAAACGGCGTGAAATCGCACAAAGGGATTATCAAAGGGATTTGGAACGGGAAGGGAATCGCCGATAAATCAGGCATATAAATGATAAAAATTGATGGTGACTCACTTAATTTAGGCGACCTTGTAAATGTTGCTTTAAATAAAGAAAAAGCGGCTATTTCTGATATTGGCAAGGACAAAATCTGTGAATCCAATGCAAAGTTAAAAAAGATTTTGGAAAAAAAAGTACCGGTTTATGGATTAAACACAGGTTTTGGCATTTTTGCCAACACGATCATTTCTGAACAGGATAATGAAACGCTGAATCGAAATCTGATCATCAGCCATGCCGTAGGGACTGGTGATCCCTTGCCTTCAGAGATAGTCAGGGCAGCGATGCTTATCCGCGCGAATGCGCTGACAAAAGGATATTCCGGCGTTCGAATGGAGATTGTACAAACTCTGATTGAAATGTTGAACAAGGATGTGGTACCTGTTATTTTTTCAAAAGGATCCTTAGGCTCATCTGGTGATTTGTGCATGCTCGCGCAGATGGCTTTAGTCCTCTCAAAGGGAACTGAAGATAATGACCTTGAATCAGGTTACGCTGAGTATGCTGGCAGGCGCATTTCCGGAAGAGAAGCCATGCGGCAGGCAGGAATTGAACGCCTGCGTTTATCCCAAAAAGAAGGGCTAGCTCTCATTAATGGGGCAACCTTCAGCGCGGCAGTGCTGGCTCTTTGCGCTGCTAAGGCTGAATTTCTGTGTGATTTGGCGGATTTATCGGTTTCGTTAAGCCTGGAAGCAATGCTGGGCAGGTCAGAAGCCTTTCATCCCGAACTTCATCATGCTCGGGGATTGCCAGGGCAAATTGTGTCAGCCGAAGATATTTCAAGAAATATCCAAGGTAGTTCTTTGGTCAATTCACATTCACATGTTCAGGACGCCTACTCATTAAGATGCTCTCCACAGGTTCATGGCGCAGTTCGCGATACATTAGAATTTGTAAAGCAGACCGTCCAGCATGAAATGAATGCGGCGACTGACAATCCATTGATTGTCGCGGAAGGTAATATTATCTCGGGTGGTAACTTTCATGGCGAACCAGTTGGGATGAACGCCGACTTCCTGAGCATAGCGTTATCTGAATTGGCCGCGATTTCGGAAAGGCGTGTTTTCCGCCTGATGGATAAAAACCTGAATTTTGGATTGAAAGAAATGCTGGTTGACAGCGCTTCCAAAGATGGGCTTAATTCTGGATTAATGATGCTTCAATATACTGCTGCGGCATTGGTGCTTGAAAATCAAACGCTCAGTTCGCCGGATTCAGTTCGATCGCTCCCCACTTCTGCCAACCAGGAGGACCATAACGCCAATGCCTTTACAGCAGCTTTTCATACCTGGCAAATCATGGAAAATGTGACCAAGGTACTTGCGATTGAGCTGTATGCATCCTGCCGCGCGATTGAACAGAGATTAAAAGCAAAACCTGAAAAAGTATTGGGAAGAAATACTTCAAAGGCATTTGAATTAGTTAAAGATAATTTCCCATATAAAGCTGACGATTCCTTGTGGGGAGTAGATATGGAAAGGCTCTTCAGCTTTTTGACAAATCCATCAGAATTTCAGGATGCGATGCGGTCCATCCTTGATTGACAGAAAAATAAATCCAGAGTATTCTAAAAACCATGTTAGATAAAAAAGACCAGATTAGTCGAAGAAACTTTATTCAAAAAAGCCTTGTGGGAATGGGCGGCTTGATTCTGCTCCCCAAACTTGGCATTCGGAGTTTGCTGCTTGATGAGTGGCCGCAGGGTGACCTGCTCGGCCGTAATACGGTTTATCAGCCTTCCGCATTACCCATCAGGACCAAACCTGCAATTGAAAGCACTATTGTTCGGCATCTGCAGGAGGATGAGATTGTTGTCTGGCTGAGAGAAGTTCTCGGTGAATCACCAATTGGACGGACTAATAAAACCTGGGTTGAAACACCTGAAGGGTATGTCTATGCTCCCAGCCTGCAGAAAGTAAAAAATATTCCCAACGAACCTATCACAGTCCTTCCGGAAGCCAACGGAGAAATTGGCATGTGGGTTGAGGTGACAGTCCCCTATGTCAATATGGAAATTGCAAACCCGCCTGCACGCGCCCCTTGGCTGAATGAGGTTTCTACAACCCGATGGCGCCTCTATTTCAGCCAGGTAATCTGGGTGGACGAAATAAAAACTGGATCGGATGGACGCATCCTCTACCGATTAAACGAACGCTATGGCTCTTATGGTGATATTTTCTGGGCTGACGCTGCGGCTTTTCGAATCATTACCCCTGAAGAAATTGCACCAATTAATCCTGATGCGGCGGATAAAGCGGGTGGTTGTAAATATCAATCAGCAAACATTGACTTGTTTTGAAGGTAATAATGAAGTGTATTTTTGCAGAATCGCTTCAGGGCGCAAATTGGATGAATTTGGCACGCCAGTTGACACATGGGCGACTCCCGCAGGCACACACTGGATATGGAGAAAATTAATGTCCATTCACATGAGCGGTGGCGGCACAGGGGCGGGCTGGGATACGATGTGCGTTCCCTGGACTTCTCTGTTTGTCGGTGAGGGTGTGGCAATTCACTCCACTTTCTGGCATAATGACTTTGGCACACCGAAATCGCATGGATGTGTCAACGCGCTTGCGGAAGATGCTAAATGGATTTTCCGGTGGTCAACCCCGCAAGTTTTTTATAATCCCGGAGACATTACCAATACTACCTATGAAGGTACCAAAATCGACGTTATCGAACCGCTCTATTAAATTCAATGCGTTTTAACAAATAATCGAAAACCAGGGATCAGTTATTTGAAAACTGGTTCAGGAAGCATTACCTGCATTTGATTTTGGGATTCTTATTCCTTTTTTTATGTCTTTCTGTTTTGGCCCCTGTATTTATGAAGCTCGGCTGGATTCTGCCTGCCAGGATTATTTATTGGCTTTATAGTTTCTTTTGCCATCAGCTGCCGTTTCGATCCTGGTTTTTGTTTGGGTTTCAACCTTTTTACCCCCTGACAGAAGCAGGTCTCATAAAGACTGTTGCATTTGAGGCTTTTTTTCATCCAGTCAGTATGGATTTCGAAATTCTCAACAGGCTCATTGGCAACCCAACCGCGGGATACAAAATTGCCCTCTGCCAGCGTGATTTCGCCATGTATTTTTCCCTCTTAGCATTCGGGATTATTTTTCGGGATCAGGAAGCGCAAGATAGCGAAAATCCCTCTTTGGATCTGGCTTGTATTTGGGGTAATCCCCATTGGTATTGATGGAATTTCGCAATATCTCGGTGAATATTAACCTGTCCCTGATAAATGGTTTTACCCGTGAAAGCACCCCTTTTTTACGGACGGTTACGGGCTTTCTTTTTGGCACATTTACCGGCTGGTATATTTTTCCGGCGCTTGAAGCAATGATTATTGGCAATATGAAAGAGAAAACCAAGGTTTAGATGCCCATTCATTATTCTGATGGAATTTCCTGGCTCTACATCACAGGCCTTGGATGCTTATGAGATAAAACATGGTTTTTTTATGCGGCATGGCGGCTGCAGCCCGCATCCTTGGAAAAGTCTGAACATGGCAACCTCTGTCGGCGATTCACGCGAAAATGTGATTGAAAATCGCAAGCGCATAGCTGACTCACTGAAAATTGACTCGAATAGTTTTTATGACCTTTGGCAGGTTCACAGCGACTCTGTAATCATTACTGAACGTCCAAGGGCATTAACTGAAGCGCACCTTCAGGCTGATGCAATTGTGACTGATAAATCATCTGTTGCACTGCTGATGCTTTTTGCTGATTGCGTACCCATGCTGTTTTTTGATCCTGAACAAAGAATTGTTGCTGCAGCGCATGCGGGTTGGAAGGGAACAATAAGCGGAATTGCTTCCAAAACCATAAAAAAGATGACAGATCAATTCCATTGTTCTCCGGAAACAATCGTCGGAGTGATTGGCCCCTCAATCTGTCGGGACCATTATCAGATTGGCGAAGATGTAGCTGAAATGGTAAATTCAGCCTTTAAAGTCTGGTGATCAAGTACTTTTCTATCAAAATGGAAAAATATTTATGGATTTACCCAAGGCCAACAAACTTCTGCTTGAAAAATGCGGATTGAAATTTATTGAAATGACAAATATTTGCACACAATGCAATAATGAGGATTGGTTTTCCCATCGCGCCGAGAATGGAAAAACGGGCAGGTTTGCTGCAGTTATTACACTTTGAAAAATGGAAAATAAATGGTTTACTCATTCCATTCATGTAGTCCCTGGATCAAAACATAACCAGGTTGCGGGATATATGGCGGATGGGTCTAAAATTAAAAT
>CAVVVE010000003.1:0-246376 GCA_963751635.1 uncultured Chloroflexia bacterium | reverse complement strand
ATATCGAATCCAAGGGGCACATACAGCGCGTAACCCATCTGACGATGAAGCTGGCAAAGGAATTGGGAGTGGACGAAAATGAACTTCCCGCAATCGAGAGAGGCGCTCTGCTCCATGATATCGGCAAATTAGGCATCCTGGATGAAATTTTGCTTAAAAAGGAAAATTGAGCGAGACAGAATGGCATGAAATTGAAAGACATCCTGTAATCGCGCGCGACTTGCTTTCGGGGGTGACCTTGCTGAAAGATGCGATTGACATACCTTTCAGCCACCATGAAAACTGGGATGGCAGCGGTTATCCACAGGGTCTAAAGGCGGAAGCTATTCCAAAGGCAGCCCGTATTTTTGCGGTGGTCGAGACTTATGATGCCCTCCTTTCCGATAAACCTTACCGCAAAGCCTGGACGAAGGAAAAAGCGATAGATTATTTAAAACAGGAAAAGGGAAAAAAATTCGATCCCAAAATCATTGACGCATTTTTGGCTTTTATTAAATAATCTTTTTCACATTTAAATTCCTCATCCAATTAATTGATCCACAGCGTATTAAAGAAATTGCCAGCCTGCCTTACTGCCTGGATATATTTACATGCTGTTCCTCATATTAGAAATTCAAGTCCACGTTAGCTGTAGGTGCCACAACCTGCCAGGTTATTTCAGATTGCGGAAGTTCCAAAAGCAATAATTCCGCGTAATTCCTTCTTTCAGGTCGATGCCATAATAAAAAAATTAATTCTTGGCGCCTTCAATCTGTACATGGAACTCACCGGCGCTTATCTCCCAAAATTTGGATAACTAAAAAATAATTTTTAAGATCTCATCATCTATAATTGCCTTTAATTGACTTAAATTCGGATTATGGAGTGAAGAAATGGAATGCAAGCAGCCAGGCAATTTAAAAAAATGCAACTGTACCTATGAGATTTGCAGCCGAAAAGGGCTGTGCTGTGAATGCATTGCCTTTCACTTAAGCAGCCGCGAATTACCAGCGTGCTGTTTTCCGGCAGATGTTGAGGCGACCTTCGACAGGTCGTTTGAATTGTTTTCTCAACTGGTAAGTGCTGGCAAGATCTGAATCAATTCTCAATGAACTGGTTTCAAACATACGATCCTTTGGGCAGCCCGGTTTTTTCAACACTGGTTGCCGCTTTACCCATCATTGTTTTGCTTGCAATGCTGCTTTTCAGCCACTTGAAACCTTATTATTCCGCATTCCTGGCTTTGGTTGTTGCTTTCTTGATCGCGATTTTTGTTTATCAAATGCCAGCCAGTAAAGCCGCAGCCAGCCTTGGATACGGGATTCTCTATGGGCTGCTGCCGATCGGCTGGATCGTGATCAATGTCTTCTTCCTATTCCGGGTGCTCACGCAAGCCGGGGTTGTGGATGGATTACGAATCGCTTTGGTACAAATTACTGATGACAAACGCCTGCAATTATTGATCGTGGCATTTTGTTTTGGCGCCATGCTCGAAGGCGCTGCTGGATTTGGAACTCCTGTGGCAATAACAGCCGCGATTTTGATTGGGCTTGGTTTTTCCCCGCTGCAGGCATCAATTCTTTCCCTGCTGGCCAACACTGCGCCAGTTGCCTTTGGCGGTTTGGGCACCCCGATTATCGCTCTGCAGGGGGTGACCGGCCTGGACCTTCAACAGCTAAGCGGCATGGTCGGGTTGCTCCTAACGCCCTTCGGTGTGCTTGTGCCGGTCTGGCTGGTTTGGGTTTATTCGGGATGGAAAAAGACCCGCGAGATCCTGCCCGTCTTGCTTGCCGCGGGAGTATCTTTCGCGGCTGTTCAACTGCTGGTTTCCACATTTCATGGCCCCTGGCTGGTGGGGATACTCGCGGGATTGGCTTCACTGGGAGCGACTTTGATTGCCATCCGGATGCGAGGTCGTGATACTTTTTTCTCACAGCAAAAAAAACCTTCATCTGCCAAAATCCCGCTAAATATCAATTTCAGAACCTGGCTGCCCTGGCTGGTGCTGGTTATGTTGGTGATAGTATGGGGAATTCCCCAAATTAAATCCTTTCTGGATTCAGTAACCCTGCAATTCAGCATTCCATTTCTTGACCAGCAGGTTTTCCGGGTTCCGCCAGTCGCCATCGTGCCGAAAGCAGAGGCAGCTGTATTCAGATTAAATTGGTTATCCGCCACGGGCAGCGCGATCTTTTTTGCCGGACTGATCAACGGCTTGATCCTGGGAATTAGACCACGCATGCTTGCCGGCATGTTTATTACAGCCTTACACGAGGTGAGGTTTTCCTTATTAACTATCTCATGCATGATGGCCTTGGGCTTTATCACGCGTTTCAGCGGCATGGATGCCACCCTTGGGTTGGCCTTCGCGAAGGCGGGACCGCTTTATCCTTTTTTCGGCACCCTTTTGGGATGGCTGGGTGTTGCAATCACGGGTTCTGATACATCTTCCAATGTCTTTGTTCGGCAGTTTGCAGCGTGTTACAGCGCAGCAATTAGGAATTGATCCGGTCGTCATGTCGGCGGCCAACAGCGCAGGCGGCGTGATGGGCAAGATGATTGACGCGCAGTCAATTGTGATTGCCAGCACATCAACCAAATGGTTTGGCCACGAACGAGAGATTTTGCGCGGTATTCTGCTCCACAGCCTGGTTTTGGCTATCCTTGTTGCGGTGGTCGTCACAATAAAGATCTATTTTCTATAAGGGATTATCATTCAGCAAATGAATACAAAAAATCAGATATACTTGGGCGCGTATGCCTGCCAATAAAATCCTCTCAAAACAAAAAATTGCGCCGGATATTTTCCAGCTGGAAATATCCGCGCCTTTGGTTGCTGCGAAATTTCAGGCCGGGCAGTTCATTGTTCTTCGGCCGCTGCCAGTGAGCGAACGCGTTCCGCTGACCATCATGCGCGCTGATAAAGATAAGGGCAGCATCACGCTGATTGTTAAAGCTATTGGGCTTTCGACCAGGCAGCTTTGCGAATTGAATCCAGGCGATGAGATTTCTGATCTGCTCGGCCCGCTGGGCAATCCCTCCGAAATAAAGAAATACGGTACAGTGGCTGTGGTTGGCGGCGGGGTAGGCACCGCAGTTGCATTTGCAGTCGCCGAAGCGCTTAAAGAGGGCTGGCAACCGCATTATCGTGCTCAGCGGCGCGCGCGACAAGAGCTTTGTTATCCTTGAAAAGGAGCTTCTATCAATCGCCGATCAAATGGTGATCACGACTGATGATGGCTCTTATGGAAAAAAGGGATTCATCACTGATGAACTGGCAGCCCTTTACAACCAGGGAATGCAAATTGATCGCGTCATCGCTGCGGGGCCGCTGCCGATGATGAAGCTTGTGGCAGATATTACCAGGAAATATAAGACTCCCACGATTGTCAGCCTGAATCCGATCATGGTGGACGGCATCGGCATGTGCGGCGGATGCCGGGCGATGGTGGGTGGAAAAATTGTCTTTGTCTGCGTGGATGGCCCTGAATTTGACGCGCACCTGGTGGATTTTGACAGCCTCATGCGCCGGAATTCCGCTTATCGGCCGATTGAACAGCAGAAGGAACATGACTGCAAACTCGACGCGCAAATTGCCGGGGAAGAGCGAAATGGCTGATATAACCGCCAAAGAACGCATGCAGATCCAGCGGCATGGCATGCCGGCGCAAGATCCTAAAAAACGCGTTGCGAATTTCATGGAAGTAAACCTGGGCTATTCCCCGAAAATTGCGCAGGAAGAAGCACTGCGCTGCTTGCAGTGCAAAGATGCGCCCTGCATGCAGGGCTGCCCGGTGCATGTGCACATTCCGGAGTTTATCGATCACATCTACCAGGGGAGACTATCTTGCGGCAGTTGATACAATCCTGAAGGATAACCGCCTGCCAGCTATTTGCGGCAGAGTCTGCCCGCAGGAAGAAATGTGTGAATCGCGCTGTGTGCTGGGGAAGAAAGGTTTGCCGGTTGCAATAGGGAATCTTGAGCGTTTTAGTGCGGATATTACCTCTGTAAAGCGTTCAAAGCGGCCGGCAGAAAAATTGCCAAAACCGAGCGGAAAAAAGGTTGCCGTTATCGGTTCTGGCCCATCGTCCTTGGCCTGCGCCGGTGACCTGGTGCGGTTCGGGCATAGTGTGACGGTTTATGAGGCGCTGCATGCTTTTGGTGGCGTGCTGGTTTATGGCATACCCGAATTCCGCCTTCCAAAAGAAGTCGTCTGTTATGAGGTGAATTCGCTCGAAACTCTGGGAGTCCACTTTGAAAAGAATATCGTCATTGGCATGACCCTGACGATTAATGAATTAATGGCTGACATGGGCTTTGATGCGGTCTACATAGCCGCGGGTGCCGGACTGCCGTATTTTCTGGGCATTCCGGGAGAAGAATTGATAGGCATTTATTCCTCCAATGAACTTCTCACGCGTGTAAATCTGATGAAGGCATATCAAGCTGACGCAGTGACGCCAGTGCTCAATTATAAGGATAAATCCGTGGCCGTCTTTGGAGCGGGCAATACCGCCCTTGATTCCGCGCGAACCGCTTTAAGGCTGGGCGCTAAAAAAGTGGATATTATCTACAGGCGGACCGAGGCTGAAATGCCGGCGCGCCGGGAAGAGGTGCTGCATGCCAGGGAAGAAGGAATTGGATTTATCTTTCTGGCTGCGCCTTTGGAATTCTTGGATAATGGCGATGGCTGGCTGAAAAGCGTTCGGCTGCAGCGCATGCAGCTGGGTGAACCCGATGCCAGCGGAAGGCGCAGACCGCTGCCGATTGAAGGCTCCGAATTTGTGATGGAAATCGATTTGGCAGTTATCGCGGTTGGCAATGGGACAAATCCTTTGCTGCGCAATACCCCAGGACTGGAATTTTCAGACAAAAATACACTCAAAGTCGATCCGCAAACTTTGCAGACTACGAGGCGGGGAGTGTTCGCCGGAGGGGATATTGTCACAGGCGGGGCGACCGTGATCTCAGCCATGGGCGCCGGCCGCCAGGCAGCCCAATCCATCAATTCTTTCTTAAATTCATAGCTCTTCTCAAGAAAAACTATTATTTTTCTCATTTTCCTTGCCATTTCCATGGTAAATTGCCTGGCGGTTACGGAATAATTCGTTGGTCTTTTAGACAAAGACCTCCTCGCTGAGACGGTCGCTGAAACAGGCAGTACACAGATTTACGTAATTGACAATTTCCCAGGCTCCCACCGCAATCATGGCATTTTTATCCAATCCGTTCGGTAAGTTAGACATGCTTCCTCCCGAATTGTTTAATGCGGCAATTATTAACTTTAACTAAATATTGAATTTGATTATGTTGTTCTATAATTAAATACGAAAACAATAGGAGTTACACAATGACCATCAATGTTGGGGTACTCACGGCAGGAGGGGATACACCGGGATTAAATGCCGCCCTGCGCGGTTTGGGCAAATCCGCTTCTTATGTTTATGATCTGCAGTTGATTGGTTTCTTTGATGGTTTTCTCGGCCTGCTGCATGACCGGCATATTATGCTGGACGAATCGGCTTTATCCGGCATCCTCACCATTGGCGGAACGATCCTCGGCACCAGCCGCGACAAGCCATCGAAAATGCTGGTTGGCGGAAAGATCCAGGACATGCGCGATGCCATGGTGGAAACCTATAAAAAACATCATCTGGATGTGCTGGTCTGCATTGGCGGAGGCGGAACCCAGAAAAATGCTTTCAGCCTGATGGAAAAAGGCTTGAATGTCCTCACCTTGCCTAAAACCATTGATAACGATATCGCCAATACAGATGTATCGCTTGGATTTGATACGGCATTGAATATTGCCACCGAGGCAATTGACCGCCTGCACAGCACTGCCCACAGCCACCACCGCATCATCATGGTGGAAATCATGGGGCATAATGCCGGCTGGCTGGCGCTGGGTTCAGGCATCGCCGGCGGGGCGGATGTGATCCTTATTCCGGAAATTGCCTATAATCCCTGATGCCATTGCGCAGGCAATTCTGGAGCGCAGCCGCAGCGGCAAGCACTTTAGCATCATTGCCTTATCCGAAGGCGCCATGTCAAAAGCAGACCGTAAACGTGAAAAACAACTGCTGGATGACAAAGATGCAGCCAAGGAAAAGAAGGAAAAAGAAAAAATTAAGGCGGCGCTGGAAGAATTTAATGCCAACCAGGCGGGCCGGACGATGAAACTTTCCCAGGATCTGGAAAGGCTGACCGGCCTTGAAACGCGCATGACCATTCTCGGGTATGTGCAGCGCGGGGGAACACCTTCGGCACGCGACCGCCTGTTGGGTTCTGAGCTGGGCACCAAGGCGGCGGCTCTGATAAGTGAAGGTGTATATGGGGTGATGGCGGCAGTCAAGGGGCAGGAGGTCAAGCCTGTGCCATTAAAAAGTGTGGTTAACAAACGCCGGCTGGTCCCGGCCGATCATATCTGGATCGAGACAGCCCGGCGGGTGGGCACCTGCCTGGGAGATTAAACCTTTAAATCGAAATTCGATTTTTTCAAATCCCAAACCTCGTCAGCAGCCTTCCTGCAGCTGGCGAGGCTTCGGTTTTAATAGCCGGCTGGCGGCTTTTCATCACTTATCCTTTCCGGGTTGCTTCTTAATGCATCATCCCTAATAACAAAAATATTTGGTTTGTAAGAGTTATGTAAAAAGAAAAGCGCTGAGCTTTCAACAGAAAAAATCCATGTCATAATAATGCCAATAAATTAGAAAAAACTGATAAATATTACCTGAAAAGGACTTCGACAACGAAATGAAAAAACCTCTGATCTTCATTCTGTTTTTTGGACTGGTACTCTCTGCCTGCGGACCCGCGCTCCAGGCTGCACCACCATTGGAAGCAGCTCAGCAATCAACCCCGCCTGCAGTTATCCAACCTTCATCTACTGATGCCCCTGATCCCGATGTGTCATATTCGCAGGATGCGCTAGCCAGCCGGGAGTACGGGCTGGGAGAATTGACCATTGAATATCCCTGGCACAATGAAAAAGAATTCACGCGCTACTACATCACTTATGACAGCGATGAGCTGACCATCCATGGATTCGTGAATATTCCCAAGGGCAATGGACCTTTCCCGGTGGTGATCGCCCTGCACGGCTACATTCCGCCCAGCGAATATGAAACCCTCGATTATTCCACCCGCTACGCGGATGCCATTGCGCAGAACGGCTATATCGTGCTGCATCCCAACATGCGCAACTTCCCGCCATCTGATTCTCCCGGGCGCGTGCGCGATTTTCAGGCGGGCTATGTTGCGGATGTCCTTAACCTGCTGGAATATGTCCGCCAGGAAGCCGGCCAGAAAGGCAGCCTGTTTGAAAATGCCGACCTTGCCAATATCGGCATCTGGGGCCACAGCCTGGGCGGGGGTGTTGCCTTAAGGACAGTGAATTTGGTGCCGGAAATAAAAGCTGCTGTGCTTTACGGTGCGGTCAGCCAGCGCTACACCTCCGAATCTGCGGGATTCAATGTTTACGACTTGAAGGCGACTGAAGCAGCTTTCAGCGTGCATCATGGAACTGCTGATGATACGATTGATGCCAGCTGGTCAGAACGGCTGTGCGAGCAGCTTGAGGAAGCCGGCAGAGAGCATGAGTGCTTCTTTTATGAAGACGCACCGCACACCTTCCTGAGGCAGGGAAACGATGATCCTCTCTTTATCCGACGCACTGTGGATTTCTTAAATAAATGGCTTAAGTCCGCTTAATTGTAAAAAATTTATTATGAACAAGCCGGCATCCGTCGGCTTGTTTTGTTCTATACTATCCCTATGAATTCTCAAAACCACACGCCCGCAATTCTGCTCGGCATTGACGCTGCAGTTGGCACGCTGACTGAAAAGTATCTGGCAGATGGCAGCATGCCAAACCTGAAACGCCTTATCGCGCAGGGCGCTTATACGCGCGCGACCTCAGTTTTTCCGGGTGTGACGCCCATTAATTGGGCAACGATTTGCACCGGGGCTTATCCCGGAACGCACGGCATAACGGATTTTTCCGTCCTCGATCCCGGCGATCCTTTGGATGGCGGGCGGGACGGCTTTTTGCGGGAGACGATCAGGGCTGAACCGGTATGGGAGGCAGCACTGCGGCAGGGATTTAAATGTGCGACGCTGGATTTTCCGGGTGCAGACACGCGCCAACACGAAAACCATTTATGGGTGGCTGAGCGCGGCTCCCCGGCTGGCATCACGCGCTATGCGCTGCGCAACCTTTCCTGCTTTGCCACTCCCGGCCTGGTTTTGCGCGATGCCCAGCCGATGGAAAATAAAGGCGACGCTTATGCCATCACCCTTGATCCCCAGTACGAATCCGGGCAAGGCCCGTTGCTAACGATTGAACTCGCAAGAAATGACTATGACGTTGATGGCGCTTTGGTAAAGGGTCTCATTGAAGGTGACTTGTTTCTTAAGCCAGATGTTCCCAGCCCCTGGCTGTGGGCGGATTTCCTCATTGGCGGCCAAAAACACCGCGCCAGCTTTCGTTTGGAATTGACGCATTTTGATGTGGAGACAGGCTCTTTCGCGATTTATGTTTCGCAAGTTACTTCACCCGATTTGATCGCAGATCCGCCTGAAATGGGAAGGGCTTTGGTTGAGCGTTTCGGCCCGTTCATCGGATATGACGGTGCGCGGGCGGTGGACCGTGGCTGGGTGGGAGCGCACCGCATGGTGGATGAGGGCTACCACAAAGCACTGTGGCAGGCGCGCGCCGCCTCTGCTCTGGTTCAGGATTACGGGTATGACCTGGTTCTGATCAAATGGCATCTGATTGACCATATCCAGCACTCCTTCTGGGGCGGCATCGATCCGCTGTCCCCATGGTACGGCAGTTCAGACCACGAAAACTGCGAAGCGCTGATTCGCAGCGCTTATGAGGCGGCGGACGCTATGGTGGGTTTGCTGCTGCCATTGGTAGAGCGTGGCGTCACCCTGGCTGTTGTCTCGGACCATGGCCATATCCCGCACTTGAAAGCGGCCGCATTGAATAACCTGTTGTTAAAGGAAGGGCTTATCAGCCTGCTGCCAGGGGAGGAGGTTCCACCGCGGGTGGATTGGGAAAAAACCCAGGCTTTCGGCGGTCCGGCACTTGGGCATATCCGCGTCAACCTGCGCGGACGACAGCCGCAGGGCTGCGTTGCCCCGGAAGATTTTGAGAGTGTCCGCCGTAAGGTGATTACTCTACTTGAAGACTTGCGCGATCCGGATACGAACCAGCGCATCATCGAGCGGGTCATGCGCAGGGAAAACGCGGCACCCATCGGGCTGTGGGGTGACCGTGTGGGCGATATTGTCTACTGGATGGCGCCCGGCTATTCCGGCGACTTTAATTGGACGCCGCTGGCAAGGGATGGAAAGGTACTTGAAGACCTGGTCGGCGAGCGTGAAGGGTTTGCAGAATACGGTGAAGGAAAGTTTGTGGCGGACAAATTTCAAAGTGTGCATGGCTGCGGCGATCCCGCAGCACAGTTGGGCGTGGGAACGGAAGAGGCGATTCTTGCCATGGCCGGACCTGCCATCCAATCCGGCGCTTCTTTGAAGGATATCCCAAACCTTACCTGCGTCACTCCCACGTTATGCGCGGCGGCAGGCTTGCCCCTGCCCGCTCAATCTGAAGGACAGGCGCTTGGGGAGTGGTTAATAAATTAGGTTGTGTCGCATTGAAAGACCTTCTTATCGAATCAATGGTTTTTCCTGGATTCAGAATTTAAAATCTGGGTATGGAAAATGACCATATACGAAATATGAAATTTTCCTCTCCTGAATGCACATCGGGGAGCAACTGTAATAATTGTCAAGTGAGGGTAGGGTGCGTTGGTAGTGCACCGAAATAAAAAGGTGCGGTTTCACCGCACCCTACTGTGGCTGCTGAGTCGTTGAATCAGTGCAAAGCAAAATTTGCTCTTCCCAAAAAAATCAATCCTTAATTTCGCCCGCTTCCAGCATTTTGAGGATGCGCTCCAGATAGGTCTTGTCCCGTTCCGGCATCTCAGGCGCGGTTTTGGAGGCTTCCTCAAAAAAATGGCGCCGTCCGCGGCCTTTGCTTTGCCCGGCAGCTGTGTGCATATCCAGCGCATATTCCGGGATGACCGGCAGCGCCTTGCCCTGCGCGCTGGCGTGGCTGATCCAGTTGATCATTTCGTCGCTGGAGCGGTCCTTCTCGCACTGGCACAGATAGCGCACGGCGTGCACCGCATACAATTTGCGCTCGCCGACAGAATGGTCGCAGGCGCTGGCCATTTGGAACAGCGACTGGATGATCACCGGCGCCATCAAATCGCCAAAGCCGATATCTTCCACTGAAATGACTTTCAGGCGGTGCCACAGATACTCTTCCAGCGCCGGACTGGTGAGAATCATTTCATAAGCCAGCAGCGCCGCGTTCTCGGTGTTGCCGCGCCTGATCTCTTTCTGCAGCGCAGAAATCACATGGTCGGCTGGGAAACCGCGAAAAGTTTTTACATCCACCCAGGGATCTCGGTCAGTATGGGACATTTCTTTTCTCCTGATTTATTATTTTAAATAACTGCTGATAATACCCGCGTACATGGCGACTGTGACGGGCAGGCTTTCCAGCGATACCCATTCATCCGGCGCATGCGGATTGCCGCCGGTCGGGCCGAAACCGCATAGCGTGGGTATGCCCGCGCCGATGAGCATATAGCCTTCATTGCCGGGCCCGGCACCCAGCGCTTCCCAGCGCCTGCCAGTAAAGGTTTCGGTGTAATCCTGCGCAAGGGTGACCAGCGCATGGTCCTGCGGGATGGCCGCGCCGGGAAAATTGACCGTAACCTGTTTTTCCGCGCTCAAACCCGGCCGGCGGGCGATGACACGATTTATCACCATATCAACTTCGGCTAACACTGCTTCAGCAGACTGCCCCGGCATCAGGCGGATATCCACCATGGCGCTGGCGTGGTTGGGCACAATGCTGGGATAATCCCCGCCGCTGATCAGCGTCCCGGGCGTGATGGTGCAGCCCAGGTGCTCAAAGCCCGGGGAGTCAGGATACGGGAGTTTGAGGGTTTCCAGTTCCAGCAGGATATCTGCCAGGCCGGTGACCGCGTTATGGCCGAGCTCGCGCTTGTGCCATTCAGCCAGGCCGGCATGCGCCGCTTGCCCGTGCGTGGTGATCTCCACGCGCAGCAAGCCGCGGTGGCCGATGCAGACGATATCGCTGGTGTAAGTGTAAATAGCGCCCCGCACCGGCAGCTGGCTGCTGTCGATCAAATAACGCACGCCCAGGGGGCTGCTGGCGCCTGATTCTTCATCCACGACGCCTGCCAGAATCACCTTGTGCCTGTCCAGATTCAGCAAATTCAGGTCGCGCAGCAGCGCAAGCGTGTACAGCCCGCAGGCCAGGCCGGCTTTGTTATCGGCCGCGCCGCGCCCGAAAAGCAGGTTGTCCTTGATGCTCGCGTTGAAAGGCGGAAAGCGCCAGTCTTCCGCTTTGCCTTCGGCAACCGTGTCCATATGCCCGATCAGCGCAAAACCATTCTCGCCTTGACCCAGTTCGACCAGCACGTTAGGGCGGGATTCTTCTTTGAATACCAATCTGGAAGCAAAACCCAACCGGCGCCCTTCTGCAAGGATGCGCTCGGCGACCTTCTTTTCAACATCACGCCCGTTCACCGAAGGAATGCGCACCAGGTCCTGCAGAAAGTTCTGCAGGTCGGGCGTATAGGTTTTGGCGCTGGCCAGCAGCGCCCGGGGATCGATCGCGGGCATGGTCAGCGCAGGCCGTCTTCCATCATCTGCACAAAGCGCTCCTGGTCCAGGTCAAGGATGATCTCGGCATTGGCAGGCTTGCCGCTGAGATTCCACCAGTCCACAAAGGTCAATCCGCGCGACTGGATGCCGCCAGTTTCGACTGACATATAATGCGTTTCTTTTCGGGTGATCAGGGTGGGATCAATGGCGCACGCCACTGCCAGGCCGTCCGGCGCAAATAAAAATTCCTGGTTGAACGTTTGGCGCACAAAGCCCAGGATGATCTGGTTGGTGTCGTGCATGAACCTGGACCTGGGTGTATTAAAAGCGAAAAAACGCTCAAGATTTTCTTTTGTAAAGACATGCTCCATGGTGGTTTCCCAGGAAAGGACGCGCACCAGCGGCCAGCGCTCAAAAACAGCCCGCGCGGCTTCCGGGTCGGCATGGATGTTGAATTCCGCGGTGATATTGGTGTTGCCTTTGGCATAGATCGCCCCGCCCATGATGGTCAGGCTGGCGAACTTGGTTGGCAGGTCCGGATCCAGCTGCTGGGCAACAGCCAGGTTGGTCAGCGGGCCGATGGCGATCAGGTCAATTTCTCCGGGGTGGGCAGCGGCCAGGTCTGCCAGCGCCTGGGCGGCATGCTTTTTCTCAGGCTGCCGTTTGGAAGCTGGGATGCCGACATCGCCCAGCCCGTCTTCGCCGTGCACATAGGCCGCGTAGTGGGGTTCGGCTACCAGCGGTTTGGCGCAGCCGGGGTAAACCGGCACATCTTTTTGGACGAGGTCCAGCACTTTCAGGGTATTGGCGGTTGTGTTTTGCAGGGAAGCGTTGCCATACACTGTGGTCAGCGCGATCACTTCGGCTTGGCGGCAGCCGAAGGCCAGCAGCAGGGACTGGGCGTCATCCACGCCGCAGTCGGTGTCGATAATTATTTTTCTCATGATTTTCCCTTGGCTTTGACCCTGTCCATCAACTCGGTATGTTTAACTTCAAGGTCCTTCTTTGCTTGCGTGTAGTCAATGGTCAGGTAGCGGTTGTCGCGGTAGAGCCAGCGGCCGTTGACCATCACGTCTTTCACATGGTAGCCGCCCACCGCGTAAACCAGCGCGGCGTAATAATCCTGCCCGCCGAAAGGCGCCCAGCCGGTTTCATCCAGGTCCAGGGCGATCAGGTCAGCCTTCTTGCCCTTCTCCAGCGAGCCGATCTCCTTTTCCTTGCCGATGGCTTTGGCGCCGTTGATCGTGGCCATTTCAAGGATGTAGCGTGTGGGCAGGGCGGCCGCGTCGCGGTGCAGCAGCGCCATCAGCTTGCCGGTCAGCGCCATTTCCTTGAACATGTCATAGCTGTTGTTATTGGTGACGTTATCCGTGCCGAGCGCCACATTGATGCCCGCCTCGCGCAGCGCCAGCAGGGGCGCCAGGCCGGCCGCGTTGCGCATTCCGGAGGAAGGCGCAAAAACGGGCGTGAAGGGCTTGCCTTTGATGACAGCGTAATCCTCCGCGAGGATGCCGATGCTGTGCGCGGCCAGGATGGGATACTCCAGAAATCCCATCGCCTCCAGCTGCTTGATCGCGGAATGGCCGTATTTTTCCCTGCAGAAGTCGTTTTCTTCCTGCCCGGTGGCGTAATGCGTGTGAAAACCGGTATGATATTTTTCCGCCAATTCTTTTTCCAGCAGCATGGCGGTTTCGCTGTTATCCACAAAAAAGGCGTGCGGGCCGACCCAGCCGTCGAGCAGCGCATCGCCGCTGAGTGCCTCCAGGAATTCGGACGCGGCTGCCAGTTCGCGCTGGCGGGCTTCTTCTTTCCCGAGTTCCACAATGCCGTAAGCCAGGGCGGCGCGCAGCCCGCTCTGGCGCACTACCGGGTAGATCTGGTCCATCCAGAAATACTGGTCCACAAAGGTGGTGGTGCCGGTGCGGATCATTTCGGCGCAGGAAACGGCCACCCCGGGCGGGAGCATGTCGGGCGTCATATCCAGTTCCAGCACGCGGATGGTGTTGAACCAGCCGTCCAGCGTGAACAGGGTATGCCCTTCCACATGCCCGCGGAAGAGGGTCATGGGGGAGTGGGTGTGGGCATTGACCAGCCCGGGCATCACCAGCCGGTAGCCCAGGTCAACCGCCTGGTCAAATTTGCGCGTGCTGTTCAGGTCTTTTTGGTAGCCGATCTCACTGATGCGGTCGTCTTCGATCACCAGATAGCCATTTTCATAGATCTGGTCCGCCGCGTCCAGGCACAGCACAACCGCGCTCTTGATGAGGAGGGAGCTCAAGCCTGTTCCTTTAATAAGGCCAGCATTTCATCGCGATGCGGCATGGAGGGCAGCGCGCCCTTGCGTGTGGTGGCGATGGCGCCAGCCGCTGCGCCCCAGCGCACCGCTTCGGCGATGGCTTTGCCCTCTGAAATCGCGGCAGCCAGGCCGGCGTTAAAGGCGTCGCCTGCCGCGACGGTATCGATGGCATTGACTTTAAAGGCGCGCACAAAACCGCTGCCTTCCGGGCTGTCGTAATAGGCGCCCTGCGCGCCCATCTTAATGATGGCGGTGCGGACGCCTTTGGCTTTCAGCGCGCTGGCCGCGCGGGCGGCATCCTCCGCATTGGCGGGTTTGAATCCCACCAGCGCTTCGGTTTCCACCTCATTGGGGGTGATGAAATCAATAAATGGAAAAACATCCTGGGGGATCGGGAAGGCGGGAGCGGGATCGAGGATCACCTGCAGCCCTTTGCGGCTGGCCGCCTTTGCGGTATCGAAAGTAGGTTCGAGGGAGGCTTCCAGCTGGAGCATGAGGACATTGGCATTCGCCATCAGCGAGGTCGCGCGTTCAACATCCGTGCTGTCCAAAGCAATGTTGGCTCCGGAAACGATGATGATGGAATTTTCGGCGCTGTCGTCAACGCTGATCACGGCCAGCCCGGTGCCGTTTTTGGGATCCGTGACCACCTGGCTGACATCCACACCCTCCTTGCGGACAATCTCCAGGACTTCCGGCCCGAAGGCATCTTTGCCCACCCGCCCGACAAACCAGGTCGCGGCGCCCAGGCGAGCGCAGGCGACAGCCTGGTTGCTGCCCTTGCCGCCCGGCACGGTGATAAAAGAACTCCCGCGCAGGGTTTCGCCGGGGCGGGGGAGCTTGGGGACGTAGGTCGTAAGATCCATATTAATGCTGCCAAATACCAGGATGCCCATTCTGATTCCTCCAGAAAAATAGTATGGATTGATTGCTTTAAGAAATTATACCTTCACGGCTGGTTTGCTATAATGAAAAAACACTTGTCTTGATGGAGGAAATGATGGAATGGCATATCAAATGCGATGAAAAAGAAATTTCACGCTATGTGTTTACGCCCGGTGACCAGGCGCGCGCCAAAAAAATCGCGGAACATTTTGATGAACATCATCTGGTGACCGAAAGCCGCGGCTATACCGTCTATTCGGGCGCATATAAAGGCATCCCGATGACGGTCTGCGGCACGGGCATGGGCGGCCCGGCGGTGGCGATCGGCATTGAAGAACTGGCGCACATGGGCGCGGATACGTTCATCCGCGTTGGCTCCTGCGGTGTTTTTCAGAAGGGCCAGAAAACCGGCGACGTGGTCATTGCCAGCGGCACAGTGCGCGCCGGCGGCACCGCCAACGCCTACCTGCCGGTCATCTTCCCCGCGGTGCCGAACTTCCAGGTGCTGCGCGCACTGGTGGAGGCGGGCGAGGAATTGAAAATCCCGACCACTGTGGGCGTCGGGATCGCAGGCGACGCGTTTTACGCGCCGCGTGAGGAGGGCGCGCGCGACCCGATGATCGGCGCGGGGCTGGTGTTTGTGGAAATGGAGAGCGACACGCTCTTTGTGGTCAGCGCCTACCGCGGCTGGCGCTCCGGCACGGTGCTGGCTTCCGATGGCGAGCCGGGCGTGACCAAACCGGAGAACAAGGAAGCCGATTTCCGCCAGGGCGAACAGAATGCCATTCAGGTAGCCGTGCAGGCGATGTGGAAGGTTGCAGAGCAGGATTTGAAGAAGTAATTCTTTACATTGTCATTGCGATGAGCAACCCTTTTAATCGTCATTGCGAGGCTTGCTTCAGCAGCATGGAGCCGAAGCAATCTATCCCTTCTGTTGTCATTGTGAGGAGCGTTTTATGCGACGACTGGGAACCGTACCCGAAGGGTAAGCAATCTCCGGAATCCTCTGCCAGAGCAGAGGATGGAGGCACCCTGAAATCGGCGGCAACAAGCCGCAGAATGAGGGGTGTTTGCCGAAAGGTACGGATTGCTTCACCCCTCTGCGAGGGGTTCGCAATGACATATTAAGGGGAATTGCTTCATCCAATTTGCAGGTATACAACGACATAACTAGGGGGATTCGCAATGGCAAAAAAACCACTCCCTGAGCAACTGCCCAGACGCCGCGAAGGGTGCCGACAGGTACAAAAATTCAAACCAAAACCTGAAAACAATTCCCAGGGATATTTAAGTTGACATTGGTTACCCTACGCCGTAAAATGTAAGGGTAATCATTTCATTACGAACTCTTGAAGTTTAGTACAGGAGGAACATTGTTGTCATTAGGGCGGCATTCATTATCAGGTTAATTCATCTGAAATATGCAGTCATCCCTTTAGAGGGACTTTTTTAATTAAATATACGGCTATAAACATATAAATAAGGAGGCTGACAAAATAAATCGATCAATTTACCGATAATCATTTCATTCTAAAAAAGGAGAGATTTTAAGATGAAAACAAAATTAATTTGGCTTGCCACAGTGACCCTGCTGGCAGCCCTGATGATCAGCGGGACGGCCTTCGCCGAGGGCGAAGTACCGCCCGCGCTGCCGGAAGAACCGGCGGCAGTAGTGGTAGAAACGGCGCCACCGGCGGAGGAGCCTGCGGCCCCCGCAGAGCCCGCGCCCGAAGTGCCGCAAGCACCGCGGCCGAAGCGCCGGCAGAGGAGCCGCCAGTCGCGGAAGCCCCAGCGGATGAAACCCCATTAGTGGAAGCGCCTGCCGCGGAAACCCCGGCGGATGAAACCGCATTAGAGGAAGCACCCGCGGTTGAAGCGGCTGCGCCTGATGAGGCAGCGCCAGCAGAGGTTGCAGAAGAACCTGTGCTGGAAGAACTTCCTGTTGAAGAACCGGTTATTCAACTGGTGGATGCCGAAGGCGAAGCGCTGGACATGGTCAGCCAGGAAAGCGCAGACCTGCTGGCCAGCGGCGATCCGTATTGGGAAGCAGGCGATCAATATTATTCCTCAGTGTCCAATCCGGCCTTATGCTATCCCCGGCACCAGCGTGGCAGCGGGAACCTGCTTTATCAGCGCCACTCCCATCCAGAATGCCATCAATCTCATCGCAGAAGGGACGGCACCCTTACCGGATGACCGGTATCTGTATGTTGAATACGGCATTTACCCTGATGTCGTGGTTATTGACGGAGACGCTTATCTCACTCTTTCAGAACCTTAAAGGCATCTATGGTGAACAAATACATCAGCGGGCTTTACCCGGTGCTGACCAAAAGCCTGACCCTGAGCAACCTGGACAATGGTTTTTGGCTGGATGGTTTTACCATCACCGGAGGTGTGTTCATCGAACGACAGCAGCGGTGAGTTTATGGTTCAAAATGTTACTGGCCCGCTCAACTTTACCGACGTGAACGCCAGCGACACCAGCAGTGACGGCATTTTTGTTTCAAACCACAAGGGCAACGTCACCATGACGCGCGTCACTGCCGACAGCAATGTTGGCTCTGGCGCGGTTATCAATAACCATGCTGGCGGCAACGTGACCATCAACTCAAGTTACTTCAACAATAACGACGAAGCTGGCGTGCTAATAATTTCATCCGGAATTGTGACCTTGAACACTGTTACTGCCGATGGAAATGATAGCTTACAGCGGTATTTATATTGACACCCATGCTGCTGTAAACCTGACCAATATCAAAGCCAACGGCAATACCAACAGCTATTTTGGCTTTGATGGCAACGGTATTCAGGTGCTTTCCTCCCTGGGCGCTAGTAAATATTAATAGCGCGATTGCCAATGACAACCAGGGTTACGGCTTGAATATCAACGGGCGCGGCGTCACCATCCGCAATGTGATCACCCGCAGCAACGGCCTGGATGGGCTGTATGTCAATCAGGCAACCGGCGCCATCCTGCTTGAAAATGTGGTCGCGAATGATAATAATGGCGGGGTTGGTGTGTATATTAACACGCCCGCCAACCTGGGCGCGCTGACCCTGAGAAACCTGACTGCCAGCAATAATGCGCAAGGCGGCATCCGGGTTGAAACCCTGGGCGCAGTGATCGTGACCAACAGCACCACCAACGACAACTTCCGCGACTACGGTACTTTAGATACGGATGATGACACTGGCGGCGATGGCCTGTATATTTCCACCAAAGGCGCGGTAACGCTGACCAGCATCTGGTCATCTGGCAACGGCGTCAACGGTCTGTTCGTGCAAGGCGTCTACAGCCTTAATTCATTGGGTTCGGAAGTGATGGCCAGCCCGACTTCGATCACGCTCACCAGCCCGCTTGACATCAACTTTGCCAATTACTTCTTTCAAAATGGCCTGCTGGCCATGGGTGGAAATGGCATCAAGATCATCTCGCAATTGCCGGTGACCATGCGTAACTTCATTACCATGGAAAACCATGGCGATGGCCTGAATGTATGGGGCCCAGATTTATATGATGCGGTGCTCGTGGATGATGTGATCTGGCGTTCCGGCGCGGTGACCATTGCCAGCACCATCCCCAACTGGCGCAACAGCGCTGAACGCAACGAAATCTGGGGCATAGGCATTTATTCCGCCGGCGCGGTCAGCCTGAGCGGCCTTTACTCCAGCGAAAACGCGCTGCATGCCGTTAATATTGACACCCTGGGCGCCATCACCCTGAGCAACGTGCGCGACTGGGGCAACAACGAAGGCAATACCATTGGCCTGTATAACCACGAATCCGCCGGTTTTATGCCGGTGACCATCACCAACCTGGAAGTGCGCGAAACACGCGGCGATTGGGGCGCGGCGCTGGAAGTGCATTCCAAAGGCGCCATCACCATTAACGGCCTGTGGCTCGAGAATAACAACAGCCTGGGCGCGGCGCTGGCCAATGCCATGTTCGGGCGCGGCAGCGTCACACTCACAAATGCAAATATCAACAATAACGCCTCTGCCGGCATCCAGGTTTTCTCCAACGGCGCCATCCTGTTCACCAATGTGCGCGTCCAGGGGAATGGCAGCGGCGGCGCGCAAATCTACAATACCGGGGCGCCAACCGCCATGCCGGTCACACTGACCGATTGCGTCTTTGAAAGCAACCAGGGCACAGGACTGGAAGTGCTCAGCAATGGCCTCATCAGCCTGCGCGGCGTGGAAGCCCGCTGGAACTACATCCGCTATGGGTCCCTGGATGACGGAACGACGGTTTATGAGTCCAACCAGCCCGACTGGGGCGGTGTGGATGAGATGGATTTCTTTTATACCTCGGGTGATTCGGTCACCATCATCCTGCGTTCCCTGGATGGGGAGAACGGGTTTGAACCGATCATTGAGCTGGTGAATGAGAATGGGAGTGTAATCAGTGCGGACAGCACCACCGATGGAGACGGCATCTGGACCAGCGTTTTCAACAGCGGAACCTTGGCAACTTGGGATACCTACACCATCCGGGTGCTGTTTGACGACACATTCAGCAACGGATTTGGCAAATATTCACTCTCGGTCAATGATCCGGATGAATTAAATCCCTACATCCCGGCGGATGGCGCCGTGCTGGATAACACCTACAGCACCGCCCTCACGCCGCCCGGCGTGCTGGCCTCTTCAACAGCCAGCCATCCCTTCAACCTGTTCGAGGGCAACAACGGCTACGGCCTGAACATCAAGACGCGCGGCGCAGTCACGCTCACCAACCTGTATGCCAACGACAATGCCTTCGCTGAAGGGCTTTTCATGGATAATCCGAGATGCGATTGGCGCGGTGACCGTGCAGAACCTGGCGGTGACCAACCCGGGCAGCTTCAGCAGCAACGGCGGCAACGGGCTCTACATCCGCACGCGCGGCGCCATCACGCTTTCCAATGTGGAAGCCTTCAACAACCGGCTTTCCGGCGCGGACCTGGATAATGCCATCTGCGATTGGGATGATGTCGATGAGATGTGGACCAACTGCACTGGGTACGGGCGGCATCACGGTGCGCGGGCCGAGCGGCTTTTCGCGATGGTTTAACGACAACCAGCGCTTCGGCATCTGGGCGGTCAGCCGGGGCGCCATCACGCTCACCAATATCTCAGCCAATGAATAATGGCTGGGATGGCGCTTTCCTGTGGAACGATGGCAGGAATTCCAGCCGCTTCGATCACGTGTCAATACCGCCGGGGCGGTGCGCAATGAATTCAATGATAATGCGCGCAATACAGATTCTGCGCCCTGGTTCAAGGATATCCCCGCTGGATTGCCAGGCTTTTTCTACGAAAGTGACTATTACTGGGCCAGATTCAATGGATTAACAGCCTTGTCTGACGGCGCCATCAGTATCCTCAATACCAATGTCAACTGGAACCAGAACGATTTCGGCGGCGGCATTGTTGCCATCAATGAGAACGCTTTTACAGCCAAAACCGTAACGATCAGCAATGCTGAAACCCAGGGCAACTTCTCGCACGGTATTATGGGTTATATCAAAAGGCGCCATCACCCTCACCAATATTAATGCATCCGATAACGGCTGATTGCTCGGCGGCATCCATTTGGATAATGCCTTATGCACCTGGGATGAGATCAACGGTGAATTGATTGATTGCCTGGGGGACAAGCGCAGTCACCATGACCAACATCGATGTCAACAACAACCGGGGCAATGGACTGGAAGTCTACTCCAGAGGCTTGATCACTTTGACTGGCGCCTGGGTAAACAACAACCAGGGGCAGGGCATCCGCCTTGTGAATGACACCTGCCTCGTTGGCCGGCATCACGCATGGCCAATGTCAATGCCAACGACAACCGGGGCACTGGCCTGGAGGCTTTTTCCAGACGGCCTGATCACCCTGCGCGGCGGGGAAGCCAACAATAACCGGGACTTCGGCATGCATCTGCGGAATAATTTTAAAGGGGTAACAGCGGGCATCACCATCCTGAATGCCGGCGCCTATAATAATAACAACACCGGCATCTCGCTGGAAACCAATGGCGCGCTCCTGATGACCAGCCTGGCTGCCGGCAACAACGTTAAAACCAATGGCGATATTTGGCTGGATGAGCTTGGCAACGGCATGACCGTGCAGGATTTCTTTAATAAGCACCGCGGTCTGGATAACTGGTGGTTTGATGCAGAAGCAGCCACCGATTACACCTTTATCCTGCAGGCAAATACCTTAGATTTTCTCAACCGCATCAGGCTTCGATCCCCGGATCCAATTGATCGATCCAAAGCAGTGGATGGCTGGGAGAACCCGCTGGATATTTCAGCATTGCTCGACTGTGATGTCGCCAATACCTACTGCGAGTTCACCTTCGATCCGGCAGATTTCGGCTACAGCGATATGAATACATTTGTTGTTCAGGTTGGCAGCGACAGCGGAGACGGCTTCTACCGCCTGTCCATGAATGATGCCAACCCGGATGATGAACCGGATCAGATTTTCTGGGTGAATGGTCTGGACTTCAATGCCGGCGGGAATGTTACCATGACCGGTTACAACAGCTTCAATGGCAATTCGCTGGCCGGCATGATTGGCACTGGCGGCGGCAATATCAGCGCCGCCAATGTGGGCGCGTTCGGCAACGGCACCGAAGGCATCTACCTGGATAACTGCAAGTGCGTCTGGGATGAGACCTGTTTGAATATGTATGCACAGGACCCGGTAACATCATCATGACCGGTACCAACATCGCCAACAATAACGGCTGGGAAGGGCTGCGTATTGAAACCAACGGCACCGTGTGCCTTGACCAATCTGGAGGCTTCTTACAACGGTTACCGCGGTGGCGACTCCTCCGATTCATGTGCGTATTATTGCCGCATGGTATTGGCAAGGCGGTTACCCTGACCAACGTCAAAGCCCTGCATAACTGCGCGAACGGCATCACCCTGGATGTCAACGGCATCACCACCTTTAACAATGTGCGTGCCTGGCTGAACGGGGATTGGGGATTGGGCAGCGGCTCCGGTGTGTATATGGATACGCATGGCTACGCCA
Organism: uncultured Chloroflexia bacterium; assembly: GCA_963751635.1. Classification (GTDB taxonomy): domain Bacteria; phylum Chloroflexota; class Anaerolineae; order Anaerolineales; family Anaerolineaceae; genus Pelolinea. Next base: position 224,470 of record CAVVVE010000003.1, on the reverse strand, counting down.
TCAACCTGCTGAACTGTCTGCTCGTTCATGCAGCAACGCAGATTCCGGGTTTGCCTATTATTCGAATGGTCAGGCACGGTCATCCTTAACCCGACCAATACTGTTTTCTGGGGTAATCGCAACACTGATCTGGGACCATACTAAAATCGTAAGAAATGTACATTTGATACAAATCAGGGGCGGCACTGCCGCCCCTGATTTTTTGTGTCTCAGTGGTCATTGCGAGAGGCGTTTTCTCTTTTTTGTGTCATTGCGAGGCTTGCGTCAGCAAGCCGACTGGGAACCGTGCCCTTTGGGCAAGCAATCTCCGAAACCCTCTACGGGAGTAGAGGGTGGAGGCACCCCGAAATCAGCGACAACAAGCCGCAGAATGAGGGGTGTTCCCCATAAGATACGGATTGCTTCACCCACTTCGTGGGTTCGCAATGACACATTAAGAGGGATTTGTTCTTAAATTGTCATTGCGAGGAGTGAAACGACGAAGCAATCCCTTTCTTATTTCAGGTTACAATCTCGCAAACGATTAAAATATTTTTATGGCAGATAAAGACTTTAGCGTCTATATCATGACCAATAAAAACCACACTACCCTTTACACCGGAGTGACAAATAACCTTGTCAGAAGAGTGCTTGAACATAAAAACCATCTCATCGAGGGATTTACCAAAAGGTATAACCTTGAAATTCTGGTCTATTATGAAATGACAAAGGATATTCAGGCTGCGATACTAAGGGAAAAGCAAATTAAGGGTGGATCAAGAAAGAAGAAGGAAATTTTGATTAACTCAATAAATCCGGAATGGCGGGACTTATTTGAAGATATTTGTTAAAGGTAAACAGAATTAAGTAAGAGATTGCTTCACCCTGCTTTGCAGGGTTCGCAATGACAAAGCAAAGGGGATTCACAATGACTATTCAAGTGTCATCGCGAGGAACGCCTCCCGTCTCAATTGTCATTGCGAGTGAAGCGAAGCAATCCGTCGCGATTAGGTACAGATTGCTTCACCAATCTGCGAGGAGTTGCAATGATATAACAAAGTGGATTCGCATTGACCAACCACTGAAGTCTACGCCCGTTTTGTCATCCTGAAGCCGAAGGCTGAAGGATCTCGGCTGATTCATCCTTTCCCTGAGCGCTATGCCCTTAAGTGCAGCGCAGGGCCTGCCCTGAGTTCACTGAAGGTTGCTGAAGCATTGCAAATGTCGATCCTGTGAAATACCTGCTTACGGTAATTTAAGTTGACAATGCATGCCCTACGCCGTAAAATATATCTACAATCATCGCGTCTTCATTGAGGTTGAAGACAGGAGGAGCATGATTTATAAAAGGAGTGGCAGACGTTAACGGATTATGTAAGCCGTTAAGGTTACTAAAGATCCCTACCAAGGGGCTTTTTTATTAAGCGGACAGGGGATACTTGAAAAGAAAAGGAGGAAAATCAGGAAAAATACTTGCCGGAAAAACGAATTTCATTCTAAAAAAGGAGAGATATTAAGATGAAAACAAAATTAATTTGGCTTGCCACAGTAACCCTGCTGGCAGCCCTGATGATCAGCGGAACGGCTTTCGCCGAGGGCGAAGTGCCGCCAGCACCTGCGGCCGAAGTGCCGCAAGAACCTGCGGCCGAGGAACCGCCTGCGACTGCCGGAGGAACCGGCGAGCGTAGTTGTAGAAACGGCGCCGCCGGCAGAGGAACCTGCGGCCCCGCAGAGCCCGCACCTGAGGCACCGGCAGAGGAGCCGCCGACTGCGGAAATCCCGGTAGAGGCAGCGCCGGCGGTGGAAGCACCTGTGGATGAAGCCCCGATTGGAGACACAGCGCCAGTGGCGGAAGCGCCTCGCGGTCGATGTGGCTGCGCCTGAAGAAGCTGCGCCTAGCAGAGGCTGGCAGAACCGAACCTGCGCTGGATGAACTTCCTGTTGAAGAACCGGTTATTCAACTGGTGGACGCTGAAGGCGAACCGCTGGTCATGGCCAGCCTGGAAAGCGCGGTGACGCTTGAAAATGCTGACCCGTACTTTACAGCTGGCGGTTTGAAATATTGCTTTGTGCCTCTGGCGGGAACCTGCGCTGCGGACTGCAATGGAGTTTGCCAAAAGGTGGCCACCCCCATTCAAACCGCGCTGAACTATGTGCGCGATACTACGCTCACCCCGGATGGCGGCTTGATTTATGTGGAATACGCCACGTATGTAGGCAATGTCATCTTTGATGGAAGTGTGTTGAATTCAGGTGCCGTTACTGGATTAAGCGGTGTGCTTTCAGGAGGCGCCCTTTCACCCACCATCAGCGGCAGCTTAACGCTGAACAACCTCCTCAACGGCTTTTCACTAACGAATTTTAATATTACTGGCGGTGTGTTCATAAACAACAGCAGCGGCCAATTTGTGGTCGAGAATGTCACTGCTCCGTTGAATTTCACTGATGTTGATGCTTCTGGTAATGTTGGAGACGGCATCAATGTCTCGACCCACAAAGGCAATGTCACGCTGACGCGCGTGGATGCCAACGGTAACTCCAGTGATGGCGCCATCGGTGTCTACAATCGAAAATTTGCGCGGGGGCAACGTGACGATTAACAACACCAAGGACTATACCTTTAACAACAACAGCGGATATGGATCGGAGGTCAACTCTCTTGGCTTGGTCACGCTCAATAACGTGATTGCCTCCGAAAACGGCTGGGCTGGCGTAAAAATCGCAACCAATGGCGCAGTGACCATAACCGCAGTCAAAGCAGAGGGTAATGTGTCGCATGGCTTCCAGGTCGAAGCACCGCTGGGTCTGGTGACGATCACCAACGGCCTGGCTTCCTCCAATGACTGGTGGGGCTTTTACATCGACTCAAAAGGGGTCACTCTGCGAAACATCGTGGCAAATGATAACAACAGCATCGGCGTCAATATCTTCCTGGAGGGTGGAACTGCCCTGCTGGAAAACGTGACTGCCAACGGTAATGATCGTGAGGGCGTCTATATCGAGCATAAGTACAACATTATCACCCCGATAATCCTGCGCAACATGACCGCACATGGCAACAATTACGACGGCATTAAGCCGGTCGATATGCTGGGTGCTGTGAGCGTGACGAACAGCATGACCAACAGCAACACTCTTAACGGCCTGTTCATTTCCGCCAAGAGCGCAGTTACACTCTCCACCATAATGGCAAACAGCAATGGCTGCAATGGCCTGAGTGTGGAAGGCATATATACCTGGGTTGATGCTGGTGAAATGACGTATCGAACCGCGATGGCCAGCCCAACCTCAATATTGCTGACCAGCCCCGCAGATCCCAGCTTTGTCAACACATTTAATAGCAATGGTTGGTTAGCAAACTGGATGTGGTCGCAACAGCATCCAAGTCATTACACTGGGTCCGGTAGCGCTGTATAACTTCAGCGCCAATGACAATATCTATGCCGGTGCCTACGTGGATGAGCCTGACTTGAGGAATACTTAACGGCGATATGTATGTTCCTACCGATACCTCAGCCGGTGTGGTGACGATTGCTTCGACCATCCCATACTAGCGCAGCGGTGCCGAACGCAATATGTTCAGCCTGGACATTTATTCTTATGCCGCAGTCACGATTAACGAATTTTATTCCAGCGAGAACACGAATCATGCTATTGAGGTGAACACACTGAGCGCAATCACGCTTTCTAACGCGGACGACTGGGGAACCGGGAAAGCAAATCCATTGCCCTGTACAACTCGAGCACATCCAGCGCGGTTTATATGCCAGTGACGATCACTAACTTGTATATTCGCGATTCTCGCAGCGACTGAGATGCAGCCCTGTACGTGGAATCGCGAGGAGCGATCACCATCACGAACCTGACCCTTGAGTACAACTCCTTTAGGGGTGCCATGCTTGACAACGCTACTTATGACGAGCGCAGCGCAGTAACAGTCACCAACGCCAAAATCCGCAGCAATAACGACCTGAGCATCCGGGTATGAGCAAACAGCGCAGTATCGTTCACCAACGTTTCCGTGCGGGACAACGGTGGCACCGGCGCCGATATCAACAACATCACGCCTTATCCGCTGGTCGCACCGGTCACGCTGACGGACTGCGAATTTATATAAACCATGGCAATGGCGTGGAAGTGTACTCCAAGGGACTGATCACCCTGCGTGGCGTGGAAGCACAGTGGAACTACATCCGCTACGGCACCATCAGCAGCGGCGAGACGGTGCATGAGCGCAACGATAACGAACCGGATTTGCGGTGTGGACAGCTGGAAATTCGATTACACCTCCACTTCTCCGGCCACCATCATCTTGCGCAGCGATGGCTTTGAGCCGGTCGTTCATCTGTATGACAGCGAAGGCTTTGCTGTTGGCGCCAACTATAGTAATGATGAGGATGGCATCTATACCGCCAGATTCGACGATCTGATCCAGTATGAGACTTACACTATCCTGGTGGATTATGACAACGTGGAAAGCGACGGCTGGGGCGCAAATCGTCCTCGGTAGACGACGCTGACGAGATGAACCCTTACTTCCCGGCAAGGGCTATGAACTCAATAATGACCTGGCACAACGGCTGGTGTGGCGATGACGGCAACAGCCAATCACCCGTTCAACGAGTTCAACGGCAACAACAGCGACGGCTGTATATCCTTTCCAAGGGCGCCATCTCGCTGACCAATCTGAATGCTGCGGATAGCAACTGGGGGGACGGCGTGCACCTGGAGAACCCAGATTCGCTGGCGCGGTAACTGTGCAGAGCACCATAGTGGCAGGCCGGGCTGGTTCGGCAGCAACACCACCGGCATCTTTGTACGCACACGCGGCGCGATCACGCTTTGCAACGCGGAAGTCAACGACAACCGGGCATCCGGCGCGGACCTTGACAACGCTTCCTGCGATTGGATGATGTGGAAGAAGAATGGATCAACTGTGATGGTATTGGAAGTGTCACAGTGAAGGCCATCAGCGGTTGGTTCAACCAATTCAATAACAACCAGCAATTCGGCCTGTTCATCAACAGCCGCGGCGCGGTTCTGTTGACCAACATTCGGGCAAACAATAATGGCCTGGATGGTTTTTTTTTTTTTACGTTGAGGCGCACAGCAACGACGGCGGCGTGGTTCTAAGGAACAGCCGAGCAACGACTTCCCAAGCGGTAACGATCATGAACGTGAATGCCAATGATAATAACTGGTCTGGCATCTGGTCGCTTCCAGGGGTGCCATCACCCTCACGAACGTGAATGCCTTTAACAATCGTTATCTAAAACGGCATCACCCTGGACAATACGTACAGTACAACCGCCGCACCAGTGATGCTGACCGACTGCGAGATCAACGGAAATCACAGCGGCGGCCTGGAGGTTTGGTCTAAAGGCCTGATCACCCTGCGCGGCGTGCATACCAACGGGCTATGTCCGCAGTGGATACCTGGATTATGCTGAGGTGGTGTGACCGTGTATGAGAACAACCAGCCTGAATGGAAGATAGCGAAGACAGCTGGGGATTTTACTACGACGGTATTTCTACAAACCCGGTGGTCATTACCCTGCGCGGTTATGGGTTGTCAAATCCAATCGCGGTTCTGGTGGACAGCAATGGAACTGAGATCGGCTGGGACGCCTATGACTACACAGATAACGTGTGGACGAGCACCTTCAATTACGGCACGCTCCCGACGGATAATTATTACCGGATACTGGTGAAATGGGATGATGCAGAAAGCAATGGTTGGGGCACCTATTCGCTCTCGGTCAATGATCCGGATGAGGAATTAGAAAGATACTTCCCGGCGAACGGCACGCTGCTGGATAACACTGCCGTCACCACGGCGGGCGTTACGATCCTGCCGACCGCCATGCACCCCTTCAACCAGTTCAACGAGAATAATGCCTACGGTTTGGCAATCTACTCCAACGGGCCGGTCAACATCACCAATGCCAATGCCGGAAGGAATATGTATCTGGACGGGGTCCATGTGGAAACCCAGGGTGCAGTAATACTGCAGAGTACAAATGCCTTCAACCCGGACTGGCTGAGCGAGAATGGCTTTAACGGTGTGTATGTGCGCACTAAAGGCGCCATCACGCTGGCTAACGTGCAGGCCAATGACAACTGGGATCCGGCGCAGACTTGGATAACGCGCTCTGCGAATGGGATGAGTTTGAGGAGGTCTGGTACAACTGCCAGGCACCGGCGGTATCACAATTGGCGCGATCAGCGGCAAGTTCAACGAGTTCAACAACAACGGCCTGTTCGGCTTGTGGGCCAACAGCCGCGGCGCAATCCTGGCAACCAATCTCATGGCGAACAAGAATGGCTGCGATGGTACGTTCCTGCGCAACGGCCGCGGCTTACCGGCCGCGGCACCAGCGGTTACAGTCAACACAGCCGCCGCGCTGTACAACGAGTTCAATGGCAATGGCTGGAACTGGGATCTCTTTAATTCCCACGATCCTTATTATGCACCCGGACAGAACGGCTTGAGCATTGGTTCCAGCGGCAATATCTCAGTGCTTAATGTGAACGCTTATGAAACGATGGCGGCCTGTTGCTGCGTAATCAATTCGCTAACACAGCTAAGGCGGTGATGGTCACCAATGCGAATCTGGACAGCAATAACTGGATTGGTATGTGGTCGCAGTTAAGAGGCGCCGTCACACTCACGAATGTGACCGCAACGAATAATGGCTATGAGAGCGGCATCCACCTGGATAATATGTATTGCTACTACGATAATGTGGTGCTGAACCAGTGGGTCTGCCCGACACCAAGTGCAGTCACAATGATCAACCTTAACATTGATAGTAATGGCGGGACCGGGTTGTTTGTCGATTCGCTGGTCGCCATCCGCCTGACCGGTGCCAATGTTAACAACAACAGCGGACCAGGCATAGACATGGCAAACGCTCAATATATCTATGATGACATACACATTAATGACTGGGTCTACCCTGCAACCTTCAATGGCATAACCATGTCCAACATCAACGTAGCGACAACCAGGCGCCGGGCTGGAAGTATATTCCCGCGGATTGATCAGTCTCACCTCCGGCTGGCGCAAGGCAACTGGAATTTCGGCTTTAATCTGAATAACCGGGATTTCCAGGACGCAATCGCAGGCATTACCCTCAGCGGTGTGCAAGCGCACAACAACGGCAACACCGGCATACTCGCCAGGACCAACAGCGCACTGACTATGTCCAACATGCGCGCCACCGGCAATGTTAAGACGGGAGGCGGCATCGGGCTGGACGAGTTTGGCAACGGCATGAGCGTGCAGGATTTCTACAACGAGAATTTTGGTCCGGACACCTGGTACTTCGAAGCAGATTCTGGCCAGGATTACAAGTTCACCCTGCGGGCGGATTCACAGATAACTATCTCAACCGCATCGTCTTTGACCCGTGGATCGAACTGTACTACGTGAACTATGAAACTGGCGAAAAAACCCAGCTGGACATCACCGACCCGGTCAAGATGCACACAGTGCTGCAGTGTGTCACCAATGATAACTGCGAATTTACTTTCGATCCGGGTGACTTTGGCTACAGCGGCACAGAAAACTTCTTTGTGATGCTTGGCAGCAAGGTCATGTATGGAGACGGCTTCTACCGCCTGTCCATGAATGACCCCGACACGGACACCATCGAGGATATGTTCTGGGTCAATGGTCTGGGCTTTGAAGCCGGAAGTACTGTCACGCTGACAGGGATCAATACCTTCCAGAACAACTCACTGGCCGGTATTATCGGCACCGCACCCGGCAATATAACCCTCTACAATGTGGGCGCGCTGGGCAACGGCACCGAGGGCATCTACATGATGAATGATGGTGGATTGGGTAACGTCCTGATCGGCGGCACCAACATCGCGCGCGACAATGGCTGGGAGGGGTTGCGGATAACGACCAACGGCACGGTGAGTGTCACGAACCTGGATGCGTCCTACAACAGCCACCGCAGCGACTGGACGTTAAGATCGATCTTCATCGAAGCCTTCGGGACCGGAAAGGCAGTGACCCTGACCAGCATCAATGCCCAGCATAACAAGGGCAACGGGCTTGAGCTGGATGTCAACGGCATTACGACCTTCAACAGCGTGCATGCCTGGCTGAACGGAGATTGGGCATCATACAGCGGCGATGGCGTGTATATGGATTCGCATGGCTATGCCATCAACCTGCTGAATTACTGCTGGTTCATGAACAATGCGGATTCCGGGTTTGCCTATAATTCGTATGGTAGGACGTTCCTCTTCAACCAGACCAACAGCGTATTTCTGGGGAAACCAAAACACCGACTCAGGGACCATATTAGATCTGAAAGTTAATGTAATCTGAGATAAATCAGGGGCGGCTCTGCCGCCCCTGATTTTTAATGTCTCAAGTGTCATTTCCAAGAGCACTTCCCGTTTAAATTGTCATTGCGAGCGAAGCGACTACCGGCAATCCGTCCCTTCGAAGCTAAGATTGCTTCACCCACTTCTTTGGTTCGCAATAATAAAACAGGGATTTCGCTTAAAATGTCATTGCGAGGAGCGTTTTGTGCGACGAAGCAATCCGTCCATTCTGCAGTCATTGCGAAGCTTGCTTCCATCAAGCCGAAGCAATCCGTCCCTCTATTTAAATTCTTTCACCTCTTTCTTTCGCCTCTCCGCCCTGTAAAAGCGGTGCATGGCCGCGAAAATCAGCAGCAGTGCGATCAGCGCCCCGCCCAGCTCGCGCGGGATGCCCGAGCGGATCTGCAGACCGACAATGGCGCCTGCCCGCAGCCCGCCGAGCAGGAAGGCCAGCAGCAGCACGCCGGCAGGATGCAGATGCCCGGCAAAAGCCACGATCAGCCCGTCAAAATCGGTAATTGCTGAGAAAGTGGTCACAAACTGGTACTGAACGCCCAGCACCTCCACCGCGCCCGCCAGCCCGGCCAGCGCCCCGCTGAGTGCCATGGCGCGCAGCACACTGCCGCGCCTGGCGATGCCGCCGTAAAGGGCAAAGCGCGGCGCCTGGGCGGTATTGCGTACCTCCAGCCCGCGGCCGGTCCGCCACAGGAAGATATAGATACCGGCAGCCGCGGCCAGCGCCAGCAGAATGCCCGCGGTCACCTTGGTGCCGGCTGCCAGCGGCAGCAGCCTGGCGGTGGCGGAAAGCCTGCCAAGGCGCACCAGACCTACCAGCACGCCCGCCACCGAATTCAGCAGCAGGGTGGAAATGATCTCATTCACACCGATAAATTCCCTTAAAATTGCGGGCACCAACCCCCACAGTCCGCCGAAGCACGCGGCTGCCACTAGCGCCAGCGCCGGATGCAGGGGCTGCGGCAGCATGATATGCGCGCCCACCCAGGCGGCGGCCGCCGCTCCGAACAGCATCTGTCCGGCCTGCCCGATGGAAAAGAAACCCGCGCGCCAGGCGACCAAAGCCGAAAGCCCCGCGAAAATGAGCGGGGTGGCAAATTGGAGCGCGGTCAGCAGCGCGCAGCGCCCGGCGGCATGGCAGGTGAAGCCCGTGTCAAACAGGTTGAGATAGGTCAGGATGGGGTTCTTGCCCGCGGCCAGGATGAGAAGAGACCCAAAGGCCAGGCTGGCTGCCACCGGCAGCAGTATTATGCCGAGCCTGAGCAAACTCTTCAAAGAAGATTTTTTCATGATGCTATTCAGACAGGTAAAATTCTTTTACACTTTACGGGTGACGCGGTGTAAATGATTGGGTGAATTCTGCATAACCCCTCCACCCAACGGCGCGGATGAATAGCGTTGTGCTTTTTCCTGGTTGTAAGCCTCAAGGTCAGACCTGCGTATCAAATAACCGGTTACGCGCACAAATTCAGAATTGGCGCTGCCGATGGAAAGGTTGCGGATGCCTTCTTTAAATGCACCTTTAATGACATCTAAAACCGCGGCGGGATTTTGGGCGGCAGTCTGGTCAAATTCAAGAATGGTGCTGACCCCGCCTGAAAGAAATTCATGGCTGGGCGCTTCTGCACGCAGGTGGCTGTAAAGGTCGGGTTCCTGGGAGGATGGCACCCTGACCGCAGGCGTGGTGTTCAGGTCGCTGGTAATGCCTACTTGCGCGTGGTAACACGCTTTGCCGCCCGTCCCTTCACAAAAGGCCACCGGAGTGCTTTTTAAAACCTCATAAAACCTGTCCGTGATTTCTTTGCCAAGCGCGTTAGCATGATCATCCCAACCAAAGCGCGATTCAGGATGGCCGCTGCGCTGCATGATTTGATTAACGGCTTCCGCAAGGCCAAATATTGCCGCATAGGCGGAAAATTTTTCCAAATGCAAATAGCCTTCGTCCACCCAAAAATTATCATCAAACCATTTGATATCTTCCACGATGTAGCGTGTGCGGCTCTCGACTGTCTCTAGCCAGTATTTTGCGACTTGGGGGATAACACGTTGGAGAAAATCATCAGAAGTGCCGTTGGACATGCTTGCGGCTTTATCCAGATTGACCCGAACCAGCGTAAAGATTCCTCCACCCAGGCGCATGCCGTTATAGCAGCTGGCGATGGCATAATCTTCACCCCAATCTGCAGCCATCATGGCATGGTTGAGAAAATAAGGCTTGGTATTTTCAAGCGCGTTTCGTACCGCTTTTAAATGCAAAGGATTCAGGCGTCCTGGCCGGGTCATACCGCAAGGTAAGGTTCGTGATGGTTTTCAATTCCCGGTCCAATTCAAGCATCAGATTGCCGGTCTCTGTTTCCAAAGGGCCCAGGTTGGCATGCACGAACGCGCTTGGGTTCAGGCGGTCCACCAAAAGCCAGTAGGAACCCAAAAGCTGCCGCGCAGTCTCCGGGGATACCGTTTTCAGGTAAGGTTCAAATAATTCATCCAGGCGGCCAATAAAAACCGGCAGCCCTGCGCAGGGAATGTATTTATAGGCCGTCAGCAGCGAATTGACAGCATCAAATAAAGTTTGTGCAGGCTTGAGCTCCAGAAATGCGCTGCCATCCCTTAAAAGTTTTCCATAATCCGGCGCTACATAGCGTGGATGGTAGGGGGCTGCGCCTTCGCCAAGCAGGCAGATTACGCCGGCTTCAATTAATTCGGCGGCTTCATCTGAAAGGCGCGGGTATGAGAGTGTGCTTATGGCTGTGGCAGCCAGGGCATCACGTTTTTGCTCGTATATCAGCTTTTTATCATGCAGAATTTTATTAATGGATTGCTTGTATGCGCCAAGCTGGCCTGCGGTCAAGCCCTCACGCAGGTTCTCGTGTTCCTGAAATGGTTCCGGTAATTTTGGCATAATTCATCCTAAGTTTTTTTCCAATATTATAGCGAGCGGGTCACATCTGCAATCCCAACTGATTTGGCCAGGCTGACCAGGAATTCCATGCGTTCTTCTGGGGGTGAAGCCCAGGATTGCGCTTCTCCCGCTGTCCCATGCGGCCGGAATTTTAAGTAATTTTAATCGGATATCCGCGCTGATTTCCCGTAGCATGCTGGCGGTTTGGATCATGCTCGCTTCACTGTCGGTAATGCCGGGCACGATCACCTGCTGGACCGCATGCAGCTTTCCTTCTTGAAAAAGAAATTTGATGGAATCCAAAACACTTACCAGAGGCTGTGCGGTCAATTCCCGGTGCGCTTGAGGATCTGCTGATTTTAAATCAACCATCGCCAAATCAAGAACTGGCAAAAGCGGGAGATAGGCATTCGGCCCGGCAAATCCATTGGTTTCAATAAGCGTTGTAAGGTTGGATTCCTCTTTAACAAGATTAAAAAAGTCTGCAAGAAAAGGGATTTGCAGGGCAGGCTCACCGCCCGAGACGCTGATTCCAGAAATAAAAGTTGTATTTTTCTGGATAATTTGCCATACTTCTGCAGCGGTCATTTTGGTCACTTTAGGTGAGCTGAAGTACTGGCAAGATTTGATGCAGGCATCACACCCTGTACATTTCTCTTTTACCCAAACCACCTGGCCATCAGTGACACTGAGCGCCCCGGAGAGGCAAAATCCAACACATTCACCGCAATTAGTGCATTGATTGATGGTAAAGGGATTATGGCAATATTTACAATGAAAATTACATCCTTGTAAAAAAAGGACTGCACGGTTGCCAGGGCCGTCCACGTAACTTTGCGGCAGGATGTGGTTCACGAAACCGGATTTGTATGGTGCCATTATGTATTAATTATGCTACAGAGTTTATTGCAACTTTTTTTGCCAATTCCTTAATTTCCTTTAATGAGGGTAATGTTGTGGCAGCCCCGTAATGGCCAACTTTTAACGATCCAGCCGCCGCACCCAGGCAGACGCTCGCGGGCAGGTCCTGGCCGGTAGCCAGGCCGTAAAGCAGCCCTGACCGGAAGGCGTCGCCCGCCCCGGTGGCGTCCACAACCGCCACTTTGGGCGGCGTGACTGTGAAAGCCGCGCCTGAGCTATCAAGTGTGTAAATTTCCCCGCTCCCGTCGGTGGTGACCACAATGCCGCCGCTGATGCTTTGCAGCAGGCGGGCGTGCTGGCGCACATCCACGCCCGGGAATTCGGTGCGGATATAGGATCCGGAATTGGTGGCGATGCGGGTGAAGGGCAGCGCCGCATGCTCCGGCCAGATGACATCCCCGATGGCCGTCTGGATGCCGGCCGCATGCGCGGCTTGCGCGGCTGCCAGCCTTTCCGGCCCGCCGTAGAGGTCCAGCGCCAGGAAGCGCGCGCCGCCCAGCATTTCAAGCGAAAACGGGGTTTTGGGCGTTTGCGGATAATAAAAGATCAGGAAGGAGCGTTCGCCGTCGGGGGTGACAATCGCGCGCGTGAAGGGCGTGGTCAGTCCCGGGTTTACTTGCACGAAGGTGAGATCCAACAGCGGGTGTTTTGTGAGCCATTGCTTAAGCTGCCCGCCGTAGAGGTCATCCCCGATGGCGTTGCCCGACAGGCCGACGGCCAAGCCCATATTGGCCAGCCATACCGCCGTGTTGGCGGCCGCACCGCCGATGTGATAGCTTTCGGCATTCGGAAAAACCGCGATTTCAGGTGTTGGCAGCCTGTCAGCCAGGATGATGTTATCCACCCCGATCTCGCCATAGCAGAAAACTGTAAGCTCTTTCATTATCTCTCCCTTATTCTTTGATAGAGTCCCAGATGAATGCCTTGCAGCGGTTGGCATCCATCTCTTTCACCACCTGGATCCTGCCGGACGGCGATGGAGGCTGCATGGATGGATGTGACGCCCCAATCTGGGCCGCTATCGGTTGAAACGCTGACCTCAGCCTTGCTTGCTTTAAAAAGGCTTTTATCCAGGATATACGCAGCCGCGGCCGCGTCGTGCAGCGCGCAGCCGTCCTTTTCCCAGCCCATCGCTTCCACGCGTGCGATCCAGCCCGCTGCCTGGTTCTTTAACAGGGCGGCAGCCGGATGAGCGTCTTTGATCGCGGCGAATTCCGCCCTGCTGAAAATTGCCTGGCGCGTCACCTCCAGCCCCAGCAGCGTCACCGGCCAGCCGGCTTGCAGGACAATTTCAGCGGCAGCCGGGTCGCAGTGAATGTTGAATTCAGGGGCAGCGCTTTGCCCGCTGAAAGAACCACCCATGGCGACCACTTCTTTCACTTTACCGGAAATTTCCGGTGATTTTTTCAATAGCCAGCGCGAGGTTCGTAAGCGGGCCCAGCGCAAGGATGCTGATCTTGCCCGGGTGCCTGTGGACGCAGTCGATCAGCAGGTCGCACGCCGCGATGTCCGGCAGTCTGCCCTCAAAAGGAGGCGTTTTTCCATAGCCTGCGCGCCATTCATTAAACCAATCCAGATTCCCTGCCAGCGGGTGGTCCGCGCCGACGCCCAGGGGGATATCCGCCCTGCCGAAAAACGCAACCAATCTGGCCAGGTTGGCGGCTGCATCTTCAACCGGCACATTGCCGAAAACGGAACCGATACCGGCGATGCGCACGGCGGCGCTCTTAAGCAGCATCATCAGGGCAGCCCCGTCGTCAATCTCGGCGCCGGGCGTGCCAAGGCTGATATCGGTATCAATGTACAGGACCTGGGTTTCAGTCATGCTTGAAAAAATCAGGGATGTTTTTCGCCGCATCCCTGATTATCAACTGTCACTCTGAGTGCAGCACGTGAAGAGTCTGATTTATACTGCACCTTTCAGGAGGTGCTGTTCTCCCTGGCAGTTTGGACGGATTCAGCCTTCAGTTTCGAGCGGAAACGCCCGCGCGCCATGGATTCCTTGATCTTGTCGCGCAGCGCGATAAAGACCAAAATCAGCAGGGTGGCAAAATGCGGCAGCAGTTCGATCAGGTTGGGCGGCAGGTCGGTCACGTTCTGGATGCGGACAGCGAAAGCCTCGGTGATGCCGAAGAAAAAGCCCGCGAAGAAAGTGCCGATGGGGTGGTTCGCGCCGAAAAGCGCCGCCGCAATGGCGATCCAGCCGCGGCCGTTGCTCATGTTGCGCGTAAATAATTTCAGGTGGCCGATGGAGAGGAACGCACCGCCCAGGGCCGCCAGCATGCCGGAGAGTACCAGCGCCAGAGTCTGGATCATGCGCGCGTTAATGCCCACCGTTTCAGCGGCTTCCTTGTTTTCGCCGACCGCGCGGATGTGGCGGCCGAATTTCATTTTGTACAGGACAATGTAAAGGACGATCGCAGCGATCCAGGAAAAATAGACGATGATGTTGTAGCCGCTCAATATGCCGCCGACGACTGGGATATTCTTGAGCAGCGGGATTTCAAAGTCGGGGATGCGGACGATGCTCGGGTCCGACCAGCTGCCCACATTGCCGAACATCACGCGCATCACATACACGGTCAATTCGGAAATGATCAGGTTAAAAGCGATGGCCAGGATGACCAGGTCCACCTCATAGCGGTGGTAAAGGAACGCGAAAAGCGCGCCCAGGGCGCCGCCGGCGGCCATGGCAACCAGCAGCCCCAGGTAGGAATTGCCCAGGAAAAAGGCGGAGACGATCCCGACGAACGCGCCCAGCAGCATCTTGCTTTCAAGAGCGAGGTTCAACACGCCGGATTTGTTGCACAGCGCGCCGCCCAGGCCGGCCAGGATGATGGGTGTTGCCAGGCGGATGCCGCTGTTAACCAGTTCGATTGTAAAAACGCTGAAGAATCCTTCCATGTTAGCCGCCTTCTCCTTTCACTTTATGGTCAGTCTTTCTTTTAAACCATCCGCTGACAGCCGCGATGTTGCCTTCATAGAATTTGCGCGCGGCTATGAAAAGGATGATAAAGCCGATGATGGTGCCGCCCAATTCCCTCGGGATGCCAAGCTTCAATTGCAATCCCAGCTGTGCGCCCAGTTTAAGGCCTGCGAAAATGATGGCCACGATGAGCACGCCGAAGGGATGCGTCTGCCCCAGGATGGCGGAAGTCAAACCGTCAAATCCAAGCCCCACCGAAAACCCGGTCATAATACGCCTGTGGACACCCATCACTTCGATAGCACCGGCAAGCCCGGCCAGGGCGCCGCTGATGAGCATGGCGCGGATGGCGGCTTTGTCGCTGGCCACACCGCCAAATAGCGCAAAGCGTTTGGCTTGCCCTGCCATGCGCTGCTCATACCCCATTTTGGTTTTCCAGAGAAAGATAAAAACGAAGATGACCGCTGCAATGGCGATGATGAAGCCCACACCCCACTTGGAGCCAGGCATAAAGGTTGCCAATTCGGCTGTCTCATCAATCAGCGGCGAATGGGCTGTTGTCGCCTTGTCCGCGCGAAGCGGGAACTGGACCATGTATTCAATGAACAAGGTGGCAATGGTGTTGAGGATAATGGTTGCCAGCAATTCATTCACCCCAAGCTTTACTTTTAGTATTCCCGGGATATAGCCGTATGCGGCGCCGGCCGCCATACAGGCCAGAATGATGACGATTTGGTGCACGCCGTTGGGCAGGTGAATGCTGTATCCCAGCCAGCCGGCAACCACCGAAGCAACCAAAAACTGGCCTTCCTGCCCGATGCTGAACAAGCCCGAACGGAAAGCCACCACGGCCGAAAGCCCGGTCAGGATGATCGGGGTCGCGCGTTCCAGTGTGGTCATGATCGCGCAGTTGCCGATTTTGACGCAGCCAAACCCCTTTGAGAAGAGAATCCCGTATGATTCAAAAATCGGCTTCTTGGTGACCGCGATCAGGACCGCCATTAAAACCAGGCCTGAGAGAATGGCCAGGGCGGGCACCAGGATTGAATCGAGCAATTTCATTAATTTCTTGTTCTGCATGCTTACTGCCCTCCCTTCCTGCCGGATTTTGATGGTTGCTTGTCCAGTTTTCCGCCAGCCATCAGGATGCCGATACCTTCTTCGGTCGCTTGTGCGGCGTCCAGTTCTCCCTGGATCTCGCCTCTATAAAGGACCAGGATGCGGTCCGCCAGGGA
The DNA here is from genome assembly GCA_963751635.1 of uncultured Chloroflexia bacterium. Lineage (GTDB taxonomy): Bacteria > Chloroflexota > Anaerolineae > Anaerolineales > Anaerolineaceae > Pelolinea. The sequence goes on along the minus strand of CAVVVE010000003.1, from coordinate 208,149 downwards.
CATGATCTCATCCAATTCGACTGAAACCAGCAGCACACCCGCGCCTTTATCCCGTTCTTCAATCAAAGTCTTGTGGACGAATTCAATGCTGCCCACATCCAGACCGCGGGTGGGTTGGTTGGCAATAATTAAGGAAGGATTGCCGGATAGTTCTCGGCCAACCACGATTTTCTGCAAATTCCCGCCGGAGAGCATTGAAATCCCTTCGCCGGGTTCTGCCGCCTTGATTGAAAAGGCGTCGATGACTGTTCTGGTAAATTTATTGATAGATTTTCCCAGCAGGAAATTAAACTTGCTGAATTCAGAGTCGTTATAACGGGAAATGATCAGGTTTTCATCCAGGGTGGTTTTCAGGTTCAAGCCCACATTCATGCGGTCTTCAGGGATATGAGCAACGCCGCTATCGCGCCGCTCCCGAACGCTGGAACGGGTGATATCAATTCCCTTGATCAGCAAATTGCCGCCATCCAGCGGCTTCATGCCGGAGATGACCTCTACCAGTTCTGTCTGCCCGTTGCCGCTGACGCCGGCCACCCCCACGATCTCGCCGCTGTTCACGGTGAATGAGACATGCGAGATGGCTGCCAGCCCGTTGACATCCGCAACGCTCACATCCCTGGCTTCAAATACCGGTTTTCCAGGCTTTGCCGGGGTCTTCTTGACGCTTAAAAGGACTTCGCGCCCGACCATCATGCGCGCCAGATCCGGAATATCGGTATCAGCGATATTCTTGGTGCCCACCATTTTGCCATTGCGCATCACGCTGACGCGATCGGCAACCTGTAATACTTCGATTAATTTATGAGTAATAAAGACAATGGAATATCCCAATTTTGAAAGGTTGCGCACCACCCCCATCAGTTCAAACACTTCCTGCGGGGTGAGAACGGCAGTAGGTTCATCCAGGATCAGGATTTTTGCCTTGCGCTGCAGTACTTTGAGAATTTCAACACGCTGCTGCATCCCAACCGGCAGGTCGCGGATGACAGCCTTTGGGTCGACTGGCAGGTTAAACTGGTCCGCCAGGTCTTTGACCATCTGGTTTTCTGAAATCTGTGAGATAAATCCGGCTGAATTGGGCTCGATGCCGAGCATAATGTTCTGCGCGACAGTGAAGGAAGGCACCAGCTCGAAATGCTGGTGCACCATGCCGATGCCGTTTTTGATGGCATCATCGGCATTGTTGATGGATACTTTTTCCCCGTGAATGAAGATTTCCCCCGCATCCATTTTAATCAGCCCGTAAAGGATGTTCATCAGGGTGGTTTTACCGGCGCCATTCTCTCCGACCAGGGCATGGACCTCACCGGATTTGACGTCAAAATTGACATCCTTATTTGCCTGAACATCGGTGGAGCTGAAATACTTGGTAACGCCCCTCATCTCTAATGCATTTGCCATGCGGTTTACCTCCATAAAGACCCCGGAGGAAATCCTTCGGGGTCTTTACTTTATTTTATTGGCTTGTTATTTTGCGAGCAGGGTTACACAAGCCTCTGAATCTGCGGCGAACGCATCGCAAACTTTATACTCACCGCTGACGATTTTGGCTTTGTATTCTTCCACCAGTTTCTTGATCTCAGGCAGTTTGGCGGTCATTTCCGCCGGGCCTTTTTCTTCAAAGGTGGTTGAACCTTCGTCCCATGATAGACCGGCAAAGCCTTCCTTCATGCCTTTGCGGATAAAGCCGCCGGTGAAGGTGCCATCCACAACCTGTTTGATCGCGTCGTAGGTGGTCTGGTTGACGCGCTTCATGGCTGAGACAATAATGCTGCCAGGCTGGATTTCATCCTGGTTGGAGTCCACACCGATGGCAAACAGACCGCGCTGGGCAGCGGCTTCCAGAACACCTTCGCCGGAGCGTCCGGCGATCTGGTAGATGATATCCGCGCCCTGGTCATACAAGCCGAGGGCAGTTTCCAGGCCGAGGGTCGGGTTGGAGAACTCGAAGCCAAGGTAGCTGACGAGAACATTGCAATCCGGGCAGACTTCCAAAACGCCCTGCTTGTAGCCATAGTAGAACTGGTTCAAACCGGGGGCATCGCCGCCGACAACTGCGCCGACAGTTTTGGTTGTGGTCAGGCTGCCGACGATCAGGCCAGCCAAAAAGCTGTTCTCGTGCACATCAATTTGATATGCACTGAAGTTATCAGGAAGGGATTCGGCGAAGACTTCGGATGGGGATGAGAATTTCTGATCCGGGAATTCTTCCGCCAGGCCGATGAACAGGGTGGGATCAATAGCCAGACCCAACACCAGATCATAACCTTCAGAAATTGCGCCGCGCAGGGCAGCTTCGTGTTCGGCAACGCCATTGGTTTCAATGATGTCGCATTTCACGGGCAGTTCTGCGTTGGCCTGTTCAATTCCGCGGGCGGAAGAATCTATGAAGGATCGGTCTCCCAGGGGATTGGGGGTGATCAGCGCGCAGGTGAATTCAGGTTCTGCCACAGGAGCTGGCGCTTCTTCTTCGGCAGGGGCTGCTTCTTCAACCGCTGCGGGTTCTTCTGCTTTCGGTGCGCAGGCTGCGAAAAGCAACGAGCCGATCAACATTACGGCTAAGGCAACTAAAAAACTCTTTTTCATTTGGTTTCTCCTCGAAATTTTGTTATTTTTTTGTTCAAGAAAAAAATTTAAAAATAATCGAATATTGTCACCTCCTTTTTGAAAAACTGATCTGATGATTATTCATGCATCTTCTTATCGAGTACTGACGTGATAATAGTATATAACATTTACGCCTTTAAAAAAACCAATTAATAAGGGCACGAAAATATTTCATCGGGAAAATGTATAAAATCATTTTTTTGCGGTCACCAAGTAAGACTCTTTTGTTGAAAATATATGATGATTAATAAAGCCGGATGAATTTAATAACGCCGCCATTTCATCATCCTCCGGGATCAAATGGTCCTTCAGGTCGGGAATATTGCTGTGGATTTGGTTTATCTCTCCACGGCTGGCGCTATGGCAAATATAAAGGCAGCCGCCAGGCTTTAAGATTTCTGCGGATATTTTGCAGGGCGAGGGGCTTGTTATGGAAATGGGGAAAAGTGGAATAACAAATCACTGAATCGAAAAGTTCACGCGCGAAACGCAGCGTTTCAATTTCAGCGCAAATGAAGCGAATGCCTGACTCTAGTTGTTTTCTTTTGGCGATGGTCACCATGTTGACGGCAAAATCCATTGAAAACAAGCGGCTTTTTCCGTTTACTGTTGCCCTTATATAAGGAAGAAAGACGCCAGTGCCGGTGCCAACATCCAAAATCCAGCCTTCATTGGGTAAATCCAGCCGCTGAACCAGGGCTCGCAATTTTTCGGGATTATTGTTGCGGGCAGTGTCATCCCAGGTCCCAGCGCGAGAATTAAAATATTGCCTGCTGACTTGTTTATCCATGGGGTTGCCTGAAGGGATATTATAGTGCAAATCCATTTGTCTGACAATCATGTTAAAGTGACTGCCGGAAACCAACCTGGAAATTAATGAAAGGTTGAATTATCTTTAAATGGATTATTAATCCATGGAGGCAGGCAATGGCTCGAAATGTGATTATTGACTGTGATACCGGCATGGATGATGCTTTGGCGCTGCTGCTGGCCCTGCGCTCACCTGAATTGAACGTCCTGGGAATTACCTGCGTGAATGGCAATGTGGACCTGGATAATGTTGTCCATAACACCCTGCGTGTGGTTGAGCAATCCGGCAAACAGGTGCCGGTATTCGCGGGCGCCAAAAGCGCCTTGCTCGTTGCCTCTGAAGTGAATGCTGCCAAAGTGCATGGCTCGGATGGTTTGGGCGGCATACCCTTGCCGGAACCAAAAATGAGGGTTGAAAGCGAGCACGCCATTGACTTCATTGTGCGCACCTTTATGCAAGCTGACCAGCCGATGGACTGGATCACTATCGGACCGCTGACCAACGCTGCTTTGGCGCTGCGCAGGGAACCTCGGATCGTCAATAAAATCCGCCTCCTGACCATGATGGCCGGCGGGCTGGATTCCGGCAACACGCGCCCCATGTCCGAATTCAACGTCTTTGCCGATCCGGACGCGGCCAGGATCATTTTTGACAGTGAGATCCCGAAAATGATGGTCCCGCTGGATCCGCTTTTCAATGGTGGTTATTTGAGGTTGAGTGACCAGCAGAAAATAAAAGATTCGGGCGGAAAACCCTGGTGCCGGCTGGCGGGCATGATTTTTGATGTAACCCAGTGAACTGGCTCACAAGCTGGGCAGAAAACAATTAAATGAAGAAGGCGCTGTCTCGCCACCGGATCTGCTGGCAGTAGCTGCAGCAATTGATCCAACCATTATGCAAATTGAAAATTATCAGATCCAGATTGAAACGCGCGGTGAGTTCACGCGCGGGATGACGGTAGTTGACCGGCGAAAGTACCATCGCGGAGAAGGGAACCCGGAAAGGAAAGAAGTGGCTGTTGTTCTTGGCGCTGACCAGCGAAAATATGCCGACCTGGTTGTAAATACCTGGCTTGCCTAAGAGAAAACATTGAGCATTCAGGTCCCCGGATTTTTAATAGAAATTACGGACCTGAACAGAAATATCAAGGTTTATCTGATCTCGATCTGTTTAGCAATCCTTGCTTTCGGCAGCTTCCATGGCTGTATCTTTTGTCCTGACACTGGTTTTCTTCGGCAACAAGCTGAAGGCTCCGGATGTTGCTGAACCGGCGGCAGGTTAGATGTTTACGCTTGGTCTGCGGCTTGTTTCTGCGCGGGGCACACTGCAGCAAGCGAGAGGTCTTTTACTTATAAATCATTAACATGGACCTCTCGCAGGGCGGTGTATATTCTGAACAAAACACGGAGGATAATATGCAGTCAGCCGCAGCCACGGTGGAGGAATATATCGCCAGCCTGCCGCCGGAACGCCAGGAAGCGATAAAATCGGTTCGCAAGGTGATCCTTGAGAACCTTCCGCAGGGATATCAGGAAACCATGAACTGGGGCATGATCTCTTATGAAATCCCGCTGTCTGTTTACCCGGATACCTATAACAAGCAACCCCTCAGTTATGCTGCCCTCGCGTCTCAGAAAAACTATATGGCGGTTTACCTGTCGAGTATTTACATTAGCGAGGTCAAAGCGAAAAAATTTGAAGAAGCCTACCGCGCGACCGGCAAACGCTATGATGTGGGCAAGTCTTGCGTGCGCTTTAGGAAGCTGGATGACCTGCCATTGGATTTAATTGCGAAGGAAGTCCGCGCAGTTGCCATGGATGAGTACATCACCATCGCGAAAGATGCGCTATCGGTTCGCAAGCATCGAAACAAAAAATAATTTTCAGGACCTTTATGCATTTTAAAAGAAACTTTTCGTAAAGAGAAGTTTTTTTAATCTTCACCTTTTTTATTGACGCACAGGTTCTTATGCCTCTATAATTGCTAAGGACCAATCTGCTTGCCAATAAGAATTCCGGATTTTGAAAAATCCAGCTGCCATCAGAAGTGGATCATTAAACAGAGTGAGGCGGCTTTTATTGGGCATAAGATTAAATAGGTTTATTCAATAAAAAAAGGATTTGATCATGCAGAAATTCGACCAGCGGGCGTTCATCAGCCAATTTGCGGGAGCGCTTTCAGGGATTGAGAATGCAGACCCATTGGGAAAAGGTTTTTCCAGTGAAGGCATCCATCGCATCATTTTCACAGGCTGCGGGGCGCCCTATTACTTGATGCGACTGCTGGCCTACTGGGGAGGTAAATACGCAGTCAAGACCGACATTCGAGTGATTCATTCAGCCGATCTCGTCAGCCAGGATCCAGAGGCGATCGATGATAAAACCCTGGTGATTTTGGGATCGCATTCAGGCACCACCCGCGAAACACTGGATGCCGCAAAATTTCTGCAGGCTAAGCCCTGTAAAACCCTCGCTATCACCCAGGAGGCTGCATCACCCCTTGGTTCTGCCGCCACAGCCTGCCTGCCTTACGGGAAAACGACTCAGGGATATTTTTCCGCTTTTATTCTGGCTCAGGCTTTCTTCAGCGCGTTTCTAAAGGAACGTGAGCCTGCCTGGTCACTGCATTCTGCCCTGATGGCTTCCCTGCCGAATCTGCCGGCTGCGCTGGCAGACGCGAAACAATCCAATCTGGCTGCCGCGGCAATTCAGGCGCAGGCATTGGCAGATGAACAGCACCTGTACGTACTCGGAGCGGGTCCGATGTATACGACGGCGTTTGTGTTTGCTGCCTGCTTTTTGATGGAAATGCAGTGGATGCACGCGCACGCGCTTGCCGCCGCTGACTTTTTTCACGGGCCTTTTGAGGTGGTGGATGAGACGGTTCCACTGCTGATTCTCGTTGGCGAAGATGCCAGCCGCCTGGAAGGAGAACGCCTGCAGCGGTTCGGAGCTAAATATGCCGGAAAAACCTTTGTTTATGACTCGCAGGATTTTAAAATGAAAGGCATCCACCCTGATGTGCGCCCGATTGTCGCGCCTTTCATCCTGGATTCCGCCCTGACCGCCCTGGTGGAAGAACTGGCTGTTCTGCGCGGCCATCCGCTGACAACCCGCCGCTATATGGGAAAGGTGGACTATTAAATGGTAAGTGTCATCGGGGTCGGTGACAATACGGTTGATCGCTACCTGGACCTGGGCAGGATGTTCCCCGGGGGCAACTCGGTCAATGTGCCGGTCCATGCTCGCCGCCTGGGCTGCCCGGCTGCTTACCTCGGCTGGCTGGCGAAAGACCCGCATGGTTTGCTGGTTTACAATGCCCTGGTCGAAGAAGGGGTGGACGTATCGCATTGCCGTTTGGTAGAAGGGCAGAATGCCTACTGCGATGTTTCTTTGAAGGATGGCGAGCGTGTTTTTGGTGACTTCAGTGAAGGGGTCTGCGGCCAAATCGATTTAAATGAAAAGGACCTCGACTATATTTCCACTTTTGACCTGGTCCATACCAGTGTTTATAGTTTTATTACCCCGTTTATTCAGCAGATCAAATCTGCAGCCAAAAAGGTATCTTTTGATTTTTCCCGGGAGTGGGATCGGGAGTCTCTGGCTGAAATGCTCCCGTATGTGGATATTGCCCTGATCTCAAATCCTGTTAGGAATAGTGACGAAAACAAGGAATTAATTAACTATGCCGCCGCTTTCGGCCCTGATATTGTATTGATTACCAGCGGTGAAGAAGGCGCGCTGCTTTATGATGGCAGCCGATATTATCATCAGCCGATCATTCCACTGGAAAAAGTGGTCGATACCCTGGGCGCCGGAGATGCTTTTGCCGCCCGCTTTATGGTAGATTATCTGAATGGAATTTCTATTGAGAACGCGCTCCAAAATGCAGCAAAATCGGCCGCAGATACCTGTATGATTTATGGCGCTTTCGGCCACGGGGCGCCGTTATATCAAAAATAAAAATAAGAAATGAACAGGAAATGAAAATGGCAGACCAATCATTGAGCTACAAAGAATTGCTTGGCAAAGTTAAAACTAATCTGGCGCCTTCACTGGCTGAAGACTGGCCGGAATTGCCCGCGGTCAGGGCGGAAGGGGTTTATCTGTATACCGAGGACGGCCGGGAATATATGGATTTTACTTCCGGCATTGGCGTTACAAATCTGGGGCATAACCATCCCAAAGTCTTGAATGCTGCCATTGAGCAGATGAAGAAATTTTCCCACAGCGCGGTGGGAATTACACTGCATGAACCACTGTTGCGGTTGACTGAAGTCCTGCCAACCGTCATGCCCGAGGGTATGGATATGTTCTTCTTTGGCAACAGCGGCTCTGAGGCAGTTGATGGATCGCTAAAATTAGCCCGCTATGTATCAGGCAGGCCGGGCATCATCGCCTTTACCGGCAGCTTCCACGGGCGCACCTATGGCGCCATCTCGGTCACTTCCGTGAAATCCAAATACCGTAAGCATTATGAGCCGCTCATCCCCGGTATTTATTTTGCCGATTTTGCCAATCCCTACCGCTGTCCGATTGGGGATACCCCGGAAAAGGCAGTTGAATGGAGCTTAGCCAGCATTGAAAAAATATTTAATCATTACATCGATCCCTCAGAAATGGCTGCGATCCTCGTTGAACCTGTACAGGGTGAAGGTGGGTATATCTTTCCGCCTGCTGAATTCCTGAAAGAACTGCGCCGAATTTGCGATAAGCATGGCATTTTTCTGATCTTTGATGAAGTCCAGTCGGGCTTCGGGCGTACAGGCCAGATGTTCGCGGCGCAGACCTACAGCGTCAGGCCGGATATCATGGCCATTGCCAAGGGGATCGCCAATGGTTTTCCAATGTCAGCGGTGGTTTCCAGCCGTGAGATTATGAGCCGCTGGCTGCCCGGATCGCATGGCACTACTTTTGGCGGCAACCCGGTAGCCTGCGCGGCCGCCCTGGCAGTGCAGGAAGTGTTTAAGGAAGAAAATGTCCTGGAGAATTGCCGCAAGATGGGAACGCTTTTCCTGGAAGGGCTTAAGAAATTAAAAGCCGCTTATCCTTTCATCGGCGATGTGCGCGGCAAAGGATTGATGGTCGCCCTTGAGATTGTCAAACCGGATGGCAGCAAGACCCCGGATGGCGAGAAAGCCATGGCAATTTTGCAGAAAGCGCTGGAACACGGCCTGGTTGGTTATATGGCCGGGCATGATGGCCAGGTGATCCGCCTGATCCCGCCGCTGGTTGTGACAGAAGATCAGATTAATAAAGCGCTGGAAATAATGAAGCTGTCATTGGGCGAAGTATAATAAACGAACCCGAACATTATTTTATGGGCACTGGTTGAACGCAACCAAATCATATTAAACCTAAAGGAGAGGTAATAAGATGAAAAAAGTAGTGAAAGTTTTATTGCTAGTCATGGTCGTGGCGCTGCTTGCAGCCGCCTGCGGCCCCAAGGCGCCCGCATCCCGGTTGGATGCGATTAAAAAAGCGGGCAAGATCGTTGTTGGCACTTCCGCTGACTACGAGCCCTGGGAGTACAAGAACGAGAAAGATGAATTTGTCGGCATCGATATGGAAATCATGCGCGAAATCGGCAAACGCATGGGCGTTGAAGTGGAATTCCAGGACCTGGGCTTTGATGCTTTGGTCACTGCCGTGCAGGAAGGCAAAGTGGATGCGGCGATTGCAGCCATGGCTTCCACTGCCGAACGCCGGGAACAGGTTGATTTTTCAATCATGTATTATGCCGGGGATAATATCATGCTGGCTGCCAAGGATTCAACGATTTCCTTTACAGACCCATTGAAGGCTGCGGATTATAAGATTGGCACCCAATCTGGCACCATTATGCAATACTGGGTGGAAAACAATCTGATCACCCCGGGCTTGATGGATAAAGAGAACATGTCTTTATACGAGCGCAATGAGCAAGTGGCGCTTGATCTGCAGGCTGGCCGTATTGAAATTGGCGTCATGGATGTCGAGCCTGGAAAGCAATACATGGCCGATCCCGCCTTTGGTTTCAAGGAACTCTGGCGCGGTGTGATGGAGTCAGAAGGCCAATCCATTGCCATCATGAAGGGCGAGACAGCTCTGAAAGTCGAATTGGACAAGCATGTTACCGATTTGCTTACCGAAGGTTTTGTTGAGAACCTGTTGACCCAGTATGGTGTAGAGTAAATCGATTGATTATCCAGATTAACATCATGTAAACAATCAGGGCAGAGGCGCTGCAGGAGGATTTGAAAAACGCGCGTTTCTGCCCTGATTTTCTTAATTGAATAGGTATAAATCATGGCAGAATTGTATAAACCCGAGTTTTTATTTCTCACACAGGAAGACGTCATTGCGGCTGGCGCACTGGATATGCCCGCCGCCCTCGATGATGTGGAATTAACCTATAAATTGTTTGCTTCCGGCCAGGTCAACCAGCCACATAAGCCGGTTTTTCAATTTGATAATCCCCAGACAGGTGAAAAACGCCAGTACCTGGCAGTTTCTATGCCTGTATTTGTGGGCGGTCCTGTTAACCGCATTGGACATAAATGGGCTGCTGAATCTTTGGACAATGCCAAGCGCGGCGACATGCCCATGGGAATTGATATTATCCTGCTGCATGATTTGGAACATGCCATTCCGCATGCCATCATGGAAGCAGGTTTGATTACGGCCATGCGCACCTCCGCGGTGGCTGGAGTCGGCGCCAGAACCCTGGCAAATCCGGATTCTAAAGTTGCAGGACTGGTTGGTGCTGGTGTGATCGGGCGCACGATGATTTGGTCGCTTACCTCCGCTATGCCGAAACTTGAAGAGGTCCGCCTGTTTGACCTCAACCGCCAACGCGCAGAAAGCCTCGCCAAAGAATTTGAAGGCAAAATCAAAGTACGTGTGGTGGATAGCGTGCAGGAAGCATTTAAGGATGCGCATATTGTCACGACCCAGACAACAGCCCACAAACCCTTTGTAAAAGATGAGTGGATTCCAAAAGGCAGTTATTATGCCCACATGGCTTCGGATGAAGGCGAAGATAATGTCTTCCTTAATACGGACCGGCTGGTGGTCGATAATTGGGAAACACTGAAAACATGGGATTTCTTCACTCCAACACGGTTACATGCAGCCGGCAAATTAAAGGAAGAAAACATAACTGATATCGGCAAGATATTGATCGGTGAGAAACCGGGCCGCACCAGCCGCGACCAGCGCATCCTGTTTGCGAACCTGGGTATGGGCTGTCTGGATATCACTATCGCTGAGCGCATCTACCAGAGCGCCAAAGCCAAAGGCCTCGGCCAAAAGATTTCACTTTGGGAGAAACCGCTCTGGATATAAAACCAAAGAAAGGATAGACCGGATGGAAGTTATCACAGTTCTCGTCCCTTATATCCTGCGCGGGCTGAGCGTTACCCTGGAGGTAACCGCAGTCGCGCTTAGCCTTGGGCTCCTGTTCGGCGCAATCCTGGCCATCCTCAGGGTATACGGCGGCACGCTGCTTTCCAGGGCGCTCACGCAGCTGGTTACCATCCTGAGGGCGCTCCCTCACATCCTGCTGCTGCTGATTCTTTATTTCATGATTGCGCGTGTGGTTAACCTGTCTGCGTTCTGGTCCGGATCATTGGCTCTCGCGATTATCAGCAGCGCTTACCAGTCCGAGATTATCCGTGGCGCCATTCAGGCCGTTCCTGCCGGGCAGATGATGGCTGCCAGGTCTATCGGGATGAGCCGCGCCAAAGCCATCTGGCACGTGATCATTCCCCAGGCTTTCCGGTTTGCGATCCCGCCCTGGTCAAATGAGGCGGCAATTGTTATTAAAGATTCTTCTCTGGTGTATGTGCTGGGTGTGCCCGAAATCCTGCGCCAGGCGCAGTATTACAGCGCCCGCACTTACCAGCCCTTTACAGCTTATGTTACGGTTGCAGCCATTTATTTTCTGCTGACCTTTATCACCAACCGCGGCCTGGATGCGCTTGAACGACGCATCCGTATCCCCGCCTGAGAGTGGAGAAAAGTATTATGCCGAAACCTGAAAAATTAATTGTAAAAATTGAGAACGTCCATAAGGCTTATGGCAAAGAAGAGGTCCTTAAAGGGATTTCGATGAATGTAGCCGAAGGCGAGGTGGTTGTCCTGGTCGGCCCTTCCGGCACCGGCAAATCCACGTTACTGCGCTGCATCAATCAGCTGACTATTCCCGATTCGGGAAAAGTTTGGGTGGACGGGGTTGAGCTCACCGATCCTAAAACGGATATCGACAAAGCCCGGCAGCATATCGGCATGGTATTTCAGGATTTTAACCTTTTCAACCACCTGACCGCCCTGGATAACATTATGCTCGGGCTGATTCATGTGATGGGCATGAAAAAGGAAGAAGCCCATGATAAAGCGTTGATGGAATTAAAGCGCGTAGGGTTGGCAAACAAATGCGGCAACTATCCAGGGCAGCTATCCGGCGGGCAAAAGCAGCGCGTGGCTATCGCCCGTTCGCTGGCAATGGATCCGATCGTTATGCTGTTCGATGAACCGACCTCCGCCCTTGACCCGGAATTGATTGGCGAGGTTTTAACGGTCATGAAAGATCTGGCCATGGCCGGCATGACCATGATCTGCGTGACACATGAGATTGGTTTCGCGCGCGATGTGTGCAGCCGGATTGTCTTTATGGAGCATGGCGAAATTGTTGAACAGGGCAACCCGGACAAAATGCTGAAGAATCCCGATCTGCCGCGTACCAAACAATTCTTGGGCAAGATCAGCGAGCTGCATTAGGCGGGAGCACATATGAGCTTCATTGATTACCTTCAGATCGCCCTTCCGAAGATTTGGGTTGGATTATTAATCACCTTTAAAGTATCGTTTATCTGTCTGCTGATCGGCATGGCAATCGGATTTCCAGCCGCCCTGGCGCGGACTTACGGCCCAAAATGGCTGCGCTGGCTTGTGACAGCGTATGTTGAGATTTTCCGCGGCACCCCGGTGCTGGTGCAGCTTTTCCTGATCTATTATGGCTTGCCGCAATTCGGGATCACCTTCTCCCCCTTTACGTCTGCATATCTGGCAATTGGCTTGAACAGCGGTGCTTACCAGTCTGAATATTTTCGCGGCGCCATCCAGGCCATCAGCAGTGGTCAGATGATGGCCGCGCGTTCGATCGGTATGACCCGCATGCAGGCTATCCGTCATATCATCATTCCGCAAGCCTTCCGTTTTGCCATTCCCTCCTGGTCCAATGAAGCGGTCTCCATGGTCAAGATCTCATCCATTGTCTACCTGATCGCGGTGCCTGAGATGATGTATGTCGCGAAACTCCTGATGTCCAAATATTACAATGTCCTGCAAACCTATCTGCTGGTTGGTTTGGTTTACCTGCTGATTATCGGACTGATGACTCTGCTTTTAAATGAAATTGAACGGCGCACAACCATTCCCGGGTTGGAGACGGCCAGGCGCGGCAGTTAGTTCATGGGCGTGGATCGCGCATCAACTTTTGCCGGATTTCCGCTCTGCTCTGACCTTGATCAGTTAAACGCGGGCATCGCGATAATCGGCCTTCCTTATGGAACGGCTTATGACGCCGCAAAGCCACCGGCTTCACTGAACGCACCTGAGGCTATTCGGCGTGAATCGGTTAAGTACGCAGATGATCCCATCGCCTGGGATTTTGATTTGGGCGGAACGCTCCTGGGCGCCACAGGCGCCCGTGTTGTGGATTGCGGGGATTTGCCTGGAGACCCGGCGCATTCGCAGGAAAACCGCCAGGCTGCCGCTTCAGCGATCCGGAAAATCCTGAAAGCCGGCGCAATCCCGGTAGTATTGGGCGGGGATGATTCTGTTCCCATACCCGTTCTGCTTGCGTATAGGCAAGAAGAGCCATTTTATGTGCTGCAGCTGGATGCCCACATTGACTGGCGCGACCAGGTGGATGGCGTCAGGGAAGGATATTCAAGCACCATGCGGCGCGCGTCGGAAATGCCCTGGGTAAAAGGGATCACCCAGGTGGGCATGCGCGGAGTGGGCAGCGCACGTGAGGAGGAATACCAGGCTTCGCAAGCCTATGGCGCGCACCTGGTGACCGCTGCAATGATCAGAAAAACAGGCTTTAATGCCGCGCTTGATTTTCTCCCGCAGGGCTGCCGCTGCTTTATCAGCATTGATTTTGATGTGCTTGATCCAGGCATCATGCCGGCGGTTGGAGCGCCGACCCCGGGCGGCCTGGATTATCAGGAAGTGATCGGTCTGATTCAAGGCGCGGCGCAAAAGACACAGGTGGCGGGCATCTGCCTGGTTGAGTTGGTCCCGGAGCTGGATATTAACCATTTGGGCGCTATCACAGCCATGCGCATCGTTTGGAACGCGATCGCTTCCATCGCCCGCGGTAAAAAATAGGATTGCGGTATTGTAAATGCCGCCCTTGATAACTGTTTTGTTTGGATAAGACAATGGATCATCAGAAAAATTCCCTCATTGAAAAATGGAAACAGCAGGCGAAAAAACTCAAAGGTGAAACTTACGCCCTTCTGCTGGCGTATAAAGACCCGCGCACGCCCTGGCATGCAAAAGTCTTGGCAGGGTTGGTGGTTGCCTATGCTTTCAGCCCCATTGATCTCATCCCCGATTTCATCCCTGTCCTGGGATACCTGGATGACCTGATTCTTGTCCCGTTGGGCGTGAGGTGGGCAATCAAGTTGATCCCGCCCGCGGTGATGGCTGACTGCCGTGCCAGGGCGCAGGCGGAAATGGAAAAAGGCAAGCCTGTCAATTGGGCTGCCGCCGTGGTCATCGTTCTGTTGTGGGCGGCAGTGGCGGTATTATGCCTGAAATGGATAACGGGGATACTGAGGGGAAGCGGAAATCCTTAGGTTTAGCTCGACCCGGATGCCTTCTTAATCAGTCAATAAATATTCTTTAATTTCAAAATTGACCATAAAATCCCTGCCCTTGGGATCATGCCTGATATCTTCCATCATTCCGCAGACCCGCATGGTTCCCCCGGGTTCAGGCAGCTGGCCTGGTTGCGCAACCAGATAAAACCGGTTGCCGTCAATCAGGTTTACAGCCGGATAAAGGCTGCCGGTCGGCAGGCTTTCCCAGTACTGGATATCCTCCTCGCAGCAGATACTGTGAATGTCTCTCACATAATCCAGATGGGATACATACGGAACCCAGGTCATTTTATCGGGCGTGTTCTCGAAAATCGTGACACCTGTCCCGGGAAAAAAATTAAAAACGGCTTCCTGGCTGCCATCCTCGCATCCCTCGGGTTTAGGTTCTTTGAAATCTGCAAAAAGCTTCATCGCCAGGGGCCCTAAAAATAAAATCGGCAGCAGACAAAGGCTGAAAATTGTCAATCCCTGGGTAGAGTTTTCATCTCCGGATGACGTGAATTTTTCTGCAAAATGGAAGCGCTTGAAAATCCAATTCACAGCGCTGTCCAGCCCGACTGCGGGCAGGAGTGCCAGCAGGGGGATGCTGGCGGCATACACGCGCATGTATTGGGTCTGGTAAGCGGGCGCAACAATCAGGGATAAGGCGAATCCGCCCAATAAAATCAGCATCAACAGATAAAAGGGCAGCTTTCTTTTCAACAGGCAGGCAGCCAAACCCAGACCGCTTAACAGGAAAATGATGGCCATCAGGACTTTGGTGAATCCGGAGTTGCCGGACGCGGTGAATGAATACAGGCTGTTGGTAGGCTGGAATGAAAAGAGCACAGACATTTGGTGCGCGAGTCCTTTGATGAAATTCTCCGGATGCTGTGTTATCTCAGCCAGAATGATACGCATGATGGTGGCTTCGCGTTCCCCCTGCGGCAGGGTATTGATTTCGGGGTGGTCGGTGAAGATCTGCTCCCAGCCTTTGCCGCCGACCGCCAAGCCATAAATTCCGTAACCGGCGTTATTGTTCTGTGATACATCCGCTTTACTGATGCCCTTATATAAAAAGAAATTCAACAGGAATCCCAACCCGATCACCATAAGGGTGAGGATCACATTTTTCCACACAATTTGATTTTTCTGCCTGCTGATCCAGAACCCGAACAGGACCAATAACGGCAGCGTGGCGATCGCGCCCGGTCTGGCAGCTTGCGCCAGTGTGGCCATCAGAACGCCGAGTAAGAAGATCTTCCAGGCTTTCGTGTGATTCTCCTCATATATCCGCAGCATGCTTAGAAAAAGCGCCAGGGAGACGGCACCCAGGATATAGCCAAGGATTTCCGACATGGTGATGCCGATAAACCTGCGGGCGAAAAGGAACTGCACCATGAACTGGGCAACTGCCGCTGCCGGGGAAAGAAAACGCTTGACTTCAAGGGTTAGAAAGTAACATGCCGCCGCACTCAGCAGCGCCAGCCCTATTAACACATATTGCAGGTTGCCGCCGGACAGCCAGAGCGCCAGAGCCAGCAATCCGCCAAAAATTGGGCGGCGTGCGGTGAAGGTGCTGAGGTAGCCCTTTTCCAGCAGGTTGACGGCGCCGGTATAAGTGTAAAAGGCGTCGCTTCTGGGCAGCAGACCGGCAATCACATAATTTTCGGAATAAGCACTGGCCCATAAGCCCACCAGAGAAAGCGCGAAAAGGGAAAAAATCACGATTGCGGCGGCCAGATTTGAAATCCGCTCCTTCTTAATAATGAAGGCAAGAAATAAAAATAATGAAGCGATAAAAACAAGGCGGGTGGTGTTGTAGCGGGCCAGGACGCTGATGGTTTTTAAAACCGCATTTTCACGAGGTATGAAAAATGCAAAGAAGACCACAAGCGGCAATGCGATTTGAATGACTGCGAGAATTCGGTTTTTCAATTAAAGTTCCCTCATTCGCCAAACCAATAAAAGCCTAATAATGTTATCATATCGCTTCAGTTCATATTGCACGACCGGGTCGTCATGGAAGGGCAAAAACCTGAAAAAAGTAGACAAAAATTGCCGGATTAAGGAAATTAATATTTTCTCATTCAGAGCCGGCAATTTAAGAATATTTATATAAAATGAAAAAGAAGACAAGGGTAATGGTTGGCATGAGCGGCGGTGTGGATTCCACCATGGCTGCTTATATATTGAAAAACGAAGGGTATGAGCTTGAAGGGATCACCATGCGCATCTGGCAGGGCGGGGGTGAGGTGCCAGATGCCCAGCGCAGCGGGTGTTATGGACCGGGGGAAGTCTATGATACGCAGATTGCCCGCCAGGCTTGCGAAAGGCTGGGCATTCCGCATCATGTGGTTGATTTATCGCAGGAATACCGTTCGCAGGTGCTGGATAATTTTTCGCGGGAATACCTCGGTGGGCGCACGCCCAATCCGTGCGTATTGTGCAATCCGCTGGTTAAATTCGGCGCCCTGCTTGAAAAGGCAGAGAAATTGGGGATCAATTTTGATTACTTCGCCACCGGCCACTACGCGCGCATTGCGCCGGACCAAACGCAAGGGCGCTTTCTGCTCAAAAAGGGCATGGACCCGAAAAAAGACCAGTCTTATTTCCTGTACCGCTTGAACCAGAACCAGCTGAAAAGGACTCTTTTTCCTTTGGGGGAATTCCAAAAAGGGCAAATTAAGGCGCTTGCCCAACAGGCAGGGTTCGCGGATATCGCGGATAAGCCTGAGAGCCAGGATTTTATCGATGGCGGGATTTATGGATCCCTTTTCTCTGAATCGGAAAAACAGCAGGGCGAAATTGTAGACCTGGACGGGAAGGTGATCGGAAATCACAGCGGGATCATTAATTTCACCGTCGGCCAGCGCAAAGGCATCAGCATTGGCGGCAGTAAAGCACCGTTGTATGTTCTGCGCATAGATGCGCAAAAGAACCAGGTGGTGGTTGGGCCGAAAGACAGGCTGGCAGTGGACCGGCTGACCGCCTTTTATTTGAACTGGATTGCGTTTGACCGGCTGGAAAGCCAAATGGCGGTAAGCGCGCGGCTGCGTTCCCATCAGAAAGAAATGGCCTGTGTGATTTCACCATTGGAGGAAAATCGGGTGGAAGTGCTTTTTGCCTCACCGCAGTTTTCCGCCACACCCGGACAATCTGTGGTGTTTTATCAGGGTGACGTTGTCCTTGGCGGCGGGATCATCCAGTCCACCCATCGGGTAAATGACTGACAATAGCATAGGAATAAAGGCTTTGATAAGCACTTCCCTTGATAAATCCCCAACCATTTTTAATCAAAAGTTACCGGGTTCTGGCAGGCATATTCAGTCCCATCCGGGCTGGTGACCGTGGGCGGCCAGTTCTTATCCTGAAATTGATATCCCTCCAGAGATGATTGCATTTTTTGCAGTTCACGTCCAGCGTTCCAGGTTGAAAAATGGAAGGACTGCCACTTATTCTGTGTTTCCGGGGATTCCTCAAGGTTTTGC
The DNA here is from genome assembly GCA_963751635.1 of uncultured Chloroflexia bacterium. Lineage (GTDB taxonomy): Bacteria > Chloroflexota > Anaerolineae > Anaerolineales > Anaerolineaceae > Pelolinea. The sequence continues at coordinate 190,387 of CAVVVE010000003.1, read as the reverse complement.
TGCATGCAGACAAGGGCGGCACCGATGCCTTCACGGATTTTTGGAGATAACTGATTGGCGGAGAAATTTTCCGCCAGTACGGGGAGCGCGTCACTGGACAAGGATGCCAGATAGCTCACGTCCAGTTTCTCGCCATGACCAGTCCTGTTGATATTGCTGCGTGCGATAAAGCCGTCCACATTCAGTAGATTAAGCGAAACGCTGAAACCAAAAAGAACTGCCAAAGCGATGTTTGCGAAAGCCCGCTGGCGGCGGGTGATCTCCATGAACGCGGCAGCCGCAAGCAGGATGCCAAGCCAGATGATGAAAACATGCGCGTAAGCTCTTAAGCGTGTGAAACCGTATGCGCTTTCATATAATGAAAGGCGTTGATAGGCGGAAACCAGGATGATCAGCACCAGGGTAACCAGCCCGCACGTTAATCCGCTGAACGCTTTGGTTCTCCCGCTTGTGTCCAATTTTGTAACCGTACTTAATCCTTTGATCAATGCCAGGCTGAAAACAGCCACAGCCACAAGCTCCCCAAAACCGCGGCGCGCATATTCTGCATAGGTAAAGCCCTGCAGGGTGATATTGGCCTGGCCGAAGAAAAAGTACTCGAACTGGATGATGACAAAGGCGCTGAAAAGGAGCAGGACGCCTGCCAGAATGATGGCTGTTTCTGTAAAGCCCAGAAAAGCGGGAATTAAGGGCTTTTCCTTTCCAATTAATCGGATGGCGCTGCTGCGTTTTGAAGCATGAAGGATGATGCCCGAGAAGAAATATGCCACAAAGAAAATTAATAACGCTCTGAGCAGATATTCGGGCAGGTTTTCCAGTTTCAGATTCGCGATCAGGTCGGTGACCCGCTTCGCGAAAACCAGGTCAGCCGCAGAAAAAAGGGCGGTGAAAACCAGCAGAACCGGAATTGCCAGCAGCACCCCGCGCAGGGTTGGGCCTGCGCGCTTCAGCCAGGTTTGAGAAGCATGCTGCTCCTGGTGAGGGTCTTTTTCAGAAGTTGCCAGCCAGGGGAGGGTGGCCATGCCGCCAATTAAATGAAAGAAGTTGGCAATGTAATCAGCCAGGCCAAAAGAGCGCCATTGCCCGCCGAGATAGGTCATCGCCAGTACTGCCATCCAGAACAGGGTTAGAGAAAAGTTGAGAAAAGATGTAAAAGGCTCCCTGCGGATAAAAGCCATCGCGGAAAGAAACAGGATTGGCAGCAAGAGTACCAGGCTGGCTTTTGCCGGCCGCAGCTTTTCAGCTTTGATCAGGAAAAAACCTGCAGCCAGACTCAGTACAACGAAAATGAAAAAAGAAATCCCGGGGATTTTTTCCCAAAAAAGAATGTCGAAAGAAAAACCCAGAAGAAGGGCGGCAGGGAATAGGTATTTTTTCATAAAATATTTTCCTCCAAAAATAGCATTGCCAAATTTTATTGCATGGATTTGGAAAAGACTATCAAAAGATATCGAGTTAATCAGGGAAAATCTACATCAATAAAAAAGACCATCGCTTTCGTAAACGGAGAACTACCGTCCTTTGACTTTTCTTTATATAATCTTCTTTTTGCATGATCCGGGATTTTCCCCATAATCCTCCTCATAATCCTCAGTTTATTGGCATCCTCTAAATGTCAGGATAAGCATGTTTAGATTTTCTATTGACAATATCACAAAACTGTCTATAATATGGTATGGTGGTATGACCAACATACCACCTATCGAGATGTCAACAAAAGGAGAAAAAATGAAAAGACAAGCGATATTTATTGTTGTGTTGATTGCGCTGGTTGCCGCTGCGTGCGGTGGTCAAGCCAGCCAGGTTGTCCCTCAGCCAGCGGTACAGGAGCCAGCGGCGCAGGAACCTGCCGCCCAATTGCCAGAAGCAGCCCCTGTTGAAGAGGCGCAAACAGATTCCCAGGCGGCAGAACAACCAGTGGAAGCCTCCGGCATGGTGGCATACACAGCGCCTGAAGAGCTGTTCAATCTGGAAATTCCCGCTTCGTGGACGGTGGAGAAAGACACTCAAAGTTTCGAGAAATCTGTCGTCGAGACAGCCACCTCCCCGGATGGGAACGCATTTGTACAAGTGCTGGCAAACAAGGTCGGTTACGCTTTGGATAAGGTCCTGAAAGGGCAGGTCACACTTGATTATATGAAGCGCTTATACGGCAAAGACCTGCGTGTGGCTTCGGATGTAACCCTCAAAGACGGCCGCGAGAAATTGGAATGGTGGTCAAAGGAAAACAAGACCAGCGGCACCACCTACTTTAATATGGGCGAAGATCATCTGTATTTCTTCACGGTCGCTTATAAAGAAAAATTTGCCGATGAATACGCCTCCACCCTGGAGGAAGTTGCATCCAGTTTTTCTTATTAAGCACCCTTGTTTAGCAAAAGAAGGGCCCTTTGCGGCCCTTCTTTTTTTTAACTCGCGATTATTATCCGGGCATTATAAAGAAATCCTTCTTGGTTTTTACCAAGCGGGAGATACTCCATTTATAATTACTGCGGTAAAAAACATGGCCTTTTCAAGCATCCCCTTTCTCTTCATTTTTCTCCCGGCATTTCTGCTGCTCTATTTCATTCTGCCGCGAACCTGGCCGCGAAATTTATTTCTATTTCTCAGCTCAATCATTTTTTATGCCTGGGCTGATGCTGAAAATGTCTGGCTGGTTTTCGCCCTGATTGCGGTCAATTATGGTTTCGGCATCCTCGGCAAAAATAAATCCAAACTCGGCCGCTGGCATCGGATTATTTTCTACCTTGTGCTTGCCTTTAATCTGGCTCCCCTGCTGTATTTTAAATATGCTGCCTTTTTCATAAAGACGCTGAACAGTCTTTTTCAAGCCACCTTATCCATTCCTGAACACTCGCTGCCGGTCGGCCTGTCCTTCATCACCTTCTGCTGCCTGTCGTATGTCCTGGATGTAGATAAGGGGACAGAAAAGCCGGAATCCAACCTGCTGGCGTTTGCCAATTATGTCGCGTTTTTCCCAAAACTCACCCAGGGCCCCATCGCGCGCTTCAATGCTTTGAAAGCCGACCTGCAAGACCGCACCCTGGAGATCGGCCGCATCAGCCAGGGAATTAAGAGATTTATCGCGGGTTTCGCGAAAAAAGTGCTGCTGGCAGACAGCGTTGCCGCCGTGGCTGACCTGGTGTTTAATATCAACCCGGAATATATTGGCGCCGGAATTGCCTGGTACGGCCTGATCGGCTACGGCCTGCAAATTTACTTTGATTTTTCGGGATATACCGATATGGCGCTTGGCTTGGCGCAGATCATTGGTTTCAATCTGCCGGAAAATTTCAATTACCCTTATATCAGCAAGAGCATTACTGACTTTTGGCGGCGCTGGCACATGACCCTGACCGCCTGGTTCCGAACCTATGTCTTCATTCCGCTGGAATACAAGCGCAGGTATGCGAAGTTCCTGCGGCAGCCGACCAACATCCTGATCGTTTTTATGCTGACCGGTTTTTGGCATGCCGCTGGTTGGAACTTCATCCTGTGGGGCGCTTATTTTGGTTTGATCCTGTCTCTTGAATCACTTGGATTAGCCAGACTCCTCAAAAAGATGCCTTCTTTTTTACAGCATGCTTACACCCTGCTGGTTGTATTTATCGGATGGATTTTCTTCCGCCTGACCGACATGGGCGAATGGGTGGGCTTCTTCAAAACGCTTTTAGGCGCAAACGGATTGACAGGAATTTACACAGCCAGATCTCTTAATATCCTGGCTTACTGGCCGGTTTATGTGGCTGCCATCTTGCTGTGCCTGCCTTTTGCCGAGAGGTTTTCTGCCAAAGTAAGTGAAAGCCGTGTCTGGCAGGCAGCGGAAATTGTGTTTTATTTCGCATTGTTGTTCTTCTCAACCAGCCTGCTCCTTTCGCGCGGGTATCAATCATTTCTTTATGCCCAATTCTAGGAAATGGAACCTATGGTGGCATTTACAAAAATAATTAACTGGCTCATGCTCATCCTCTTTCTGGCCGCCCTGCTTTTTGTGCCGCTGTGGTGGCTGACGCGGCAGGGAGAATGGCAAACGTGGTCTGAGGTCGAAGTCAGAAATCTAACGCTTTTTCCAGTATTAAATCGGGTTGAACTGCTGGCGGATATTAAAGCTCTGCTGCGCGGAGATGCTCCGGATGCGAAAGGCCAGGTTTTTGGCCAGTTCCTGAACCAGTCTTTTCAAGCGGCAGTCAATGAAGCGGCTGTGGATCAATTCCCCTACCGCATCGCGCTGACATCCACCGGACGGGCGCTCGAGCGGGCGTCGATCCGCGCAGCCTATTCGATACTTAAAGACCCCGCCATTCCTGCCTCATTGGATACCGATTACCTGATCATGCGCGATGAACAGGTCTTTATCCAGTACCCGGTGCCTCAAAGCTATGTCAGCCGCAGCACGATTGACAAGCGCATCCAAAACTACCGCGATCTCACTGACGCCCACCCTGATATTAATTTCTTTGTATTTTATTTGGAACGCATGGCCTTCGCTCCCTATAATCCTGCGCGAGAGACTTTTCCCGAAGCGGATAACGGCACATCCTTCCAAGTATTTTTTGGAAAACAAACCAGAAAAGTTGACCGTCTCCTCCCTCCGGCTGGCAAGCCTGGAGGAACATAAGGAAAAGTTCTTCCGAACCGACCACCATTGGAACGCCCGCGGTGCCTGGGCAGGCTATTCCATTATCTATGACATGCTGGCTGAGCGGGTCCCCGATCTCAGCCCAAAACTGGAGCTGCAGGAGTTCCGCAAAATCGACGACGTCGCTTTTTGCGGTTCCTATGCCCGCCGCACCCTCGTCCCCTGCGATCCAGAACCTTTCGAAGTGGCTATTGTAGATCTGCCAGCCTATACCACCTACATTGACGGGCAGCCGCAGCAATATGGCCACAGGGAAGAGTACCTGAAAGGTGAATTTGAAAAAAACCGGTTCACCAATCATTACGCGGAGTATTACGGCAATGTCATCGACCTGGTTGAATATGAATTTGAGAATGGCAGCAACCGCGACTTGCTTTTATTCGGCAACTCCTACTCGCAGGCTGTGAAACTTTTCATCGCTTCGCATTACCGCCATACATACGCGTTTGATTTCAGGGAATATTCCGACTTTTCTTTAAGTGAATTCCTGGCAGAACATCCGGTAGATGATGTCCTGCTGATCGGGGATTTGCTCGCTTACGGCCGTGAGGACTGGATCATTAATCCTTAGAAATAGATTTTATAAAACGAGAAAAATTTTCTATGGATCTAACCCCTGTCTGCAATCAGATTATTGACCGGCAGGCGCGTTTTCGCAATCTCCGCTGATTTCCAGCAGACTCAACTTTACCCAGCCCCGGTGTGTTGGCTTTTCAATTCCCTCAATTAATACCCATTCACCCGAATCATCCACATCCAGAATCTCCACTGCTTCTCCCCTGGCAAGGCAGCAGCCGATGATATCCCCGTTGGGCGTCCGGCGCATATTGATGCTATTTTGGATGCTTTCAGCCCGGCAGTTCTCCTGTTGGGGCGTTCCTGTTGGGCGTGGCATTTCGGTTGGGGCCTCAGTTACCGCTGCTGTGCTGATGGCAGTACCATTATTATTTGAGGCTGCGGCGGCTGTCAGCGCCGGCGACAAATCGGAAGGGGGAGGTTTGGAACAGCCGGAGGTGAGAGTAAAAAGACAAAAAAATAAGAAGAGAAAAATAATTGAATAAAAACGGAATAAATATGATTTAGTGGTCATTTTCTTTAACCAATTTGTCTTATAGATGAACAATTTGAACATCCCCCCAAATATGTTTCATTGCTTCCGCTGCCAGGCGACGATGACAAAAGGCTGGATCAGCTTCGCTGCACAGAAGGCAGCTGGGAGCCGCTTCATACTCACCACGATCCAAGATTGCGGGCATATATCTTTCATTTAGCAGGGAGAGATATCCCTTTTCATATTGTTCCCAAGATCTACTTTTTCGAAAATGGTTAATCAGTTCATCCGTTGGAGCCAGGCGAGGTTCATATATATAACCACATTTGATAAGATTTTCAAGGAAGTAAGCCAAATCTTCTCTTTTGGCAAAACCCGACAGCTGGCTGTCTGGCCTTAAACGGATATCCACCAATCGTTTTACATCAGCTTCATACAGCAATCCAAAAAACTCCCTGGCTGATTTCTTTGTAAAGCCGATGGTGTATAACCTAATGGCACTAGGTGATTTTTTTTGGACTTTCATCATTACCTCTTTATATGATCAATTCATCACTGCGCGCATGGGAAGAACGTAATGTCGTCGCGGTAAACCGGTGTGCGGTACTGGCCGTCGCCCGAGATCAACTGGAACTGGAACCATGATTCTGCAAAACCCGGCGGGTAGAAAAAATTATTAGTTCCTTCCCCGGCATTAGCGTCAAAGGTAAAGGTGCGCGCAGTGCTGGTTTTGCGCACCATGCTCACATTTTTCCATTCCGTCATGGATTGGTCTGCCTTTTCATACAGGCGCCAGAAGATAGCCATTCCGCGCTCGATGTCGCTCATCTCGACGGTGAAAGTGACCGTGGTCGGCCCATCTGCTTCAATGCAGTAAAAAGTATTGCGGTTGATGCTCAAATCCTGGATCAATTCTGCCGCTGCAGGGGAGCCTGTTTCGGATTCTTCTGTGGCAGCCGGTTGCGGAGTTGTAGTGGGGGGTGGGGAAATTGGTTGTTGAGTGGCGGTTGGCGGCATGTATTGCTGCTGCGCCTGAGAGGTCAGCGCCATCTGGGTGACCAGCACCTGGGTGGTTGCCTGAAGGTTTTCACCCTCGGCTGCCTGGTTTTCCTGCGCGGGTGCCGTGCCTCCGCCGAACAAGTCCCCGCACGCTAACATGCTCAGCAGAATCGCACTGAGGAAAATAATGATCAAAAAACGCCTGGATATCATGCTCCCTCCAAATTTGATACGTTTGTTCTTTATTTTATACTAATGATGTAATAAAAAGAATTCAAACAAGCAATATTCTTTGGCAAGGAATTTATTGACAAACCTTTTAGATTCCGCTATAATTATTATGCACAAATACACAATAATGAACAAATGTGCATGTACTTGGCGGTCCATTTCGATGGTGAGCAATTATTCATTTCTGCTTATTGTCTTAAGAATGAATTTAGGCAGGTCATGATCGCTCAAATGTTATTTACCAGTTTTTGTGCGCTTATTTTGGTGGTTTTCTTTTAAATATTGATTGTGCTAATGGTATAGTTCAGACAGCACCTGCTGCATCTTTATCGGCAAAGGCATCAGGCAAAATCAAAAAAATATTAAGGAGAAGAGAAATGGCATCAAGTAACTTTCCACGAATACCCGATTCCGAATTTGTTGATCGCGTTAACCGGCTTCAACAAAAAATGAAGAATGAGAAAATCGATATGGTGATCGCTCATTCAATGAATTACATAGAGCCTTCTGTAGTCCGATATTTAAGCGATTTCTTCCCGGTGAATGAAAATGGCGCCATTATTGTCTATCAGGATGGGGAACCGCTGGTCATCAGCGGACAGGCTAGTCATTCCTGGTCAAAATACACTTCCCGCTTTAAAAACGTCAGAGTCTTGCCTGAGGTTGGCGAGGTTTCGGGGGTGGAGTATGACATTGACCTCACTGATTTCGAATCCTTGTTTAAAGAAATTAAAGCTGAAAAAGAAATTAAAAAAATCGTGTGGATCGGGGAATTGACTTTTCCGGTCGTGATTTATGAAAAGATGAAGCGTGTATTCCCTGAAGCCGAAGTTTATAACGATGATGACCTCGTTTATGACATGCGCCAATCCAAATCTGAAAATGAACTGGAATGTATGCGCAAGGCCGGTGAAATTCTTACAGAGTGTTTTCAATATGCAGTTCCCAGAATTAAGGTTGGCCTGACTGAGCTTGATATTCAGGCAGACCTGGAAGGTATGATGTTCCGCTTGGGCGCTGAGGATCATTGTTTATCCTGGGCACCTGAAACGCCGGTCGGAAAAGACCATACCAATTTATGCGTCAGCCGCAACTTCCGCAGGGACGTTCGTGAAGGCGAAATCATTAATGTAAACGCCGGTGTTTTATATGAAGGCTATAACAGCGCAATTTGCACACCGGTTGTTCTAGGGAAGATTCCTGATGAAATTCGAAAAGCAGTTCTCGTTGGGTGGGAAGCAGAGAAGGTAGTTGAAGATGTTTTGCGCCCGGGCGTCAGCTCAAGGAAATTGGCACAGGTTTATGGTGATTTCCTGACAGAAAAGGGATATCGTCAGTTTTCTCCCTATGGCGCTGTACATTCAACCGGCATGCTGGAATGCGAACGCCCATTCTTCTCCGCCAAGCGGGATGTCTATCTGCAAGAGAATTCCACCGTGTGCATCGATGTCTATTTCGACAGCATGCCCTGGGGTTCCTTCAGAATTGAGGATACTTATATTGTCAAATCCAGCGGACTGGAAAAAGTAACCAAGTTTAATGAAGAGTATCTAAAAACATTTAAATGACCCTCCTGCGGACTGTGTAAAGAGAGTTTACTTACGATCCTCTCGAGGAATGCATTTGACACAACCAGATTTGTTAGATACAATGCAATCGATAGCATACATCGGATAAACACTGTTTGATTTGTCTTGATAATGTGCTTAAAAAAAGATTGCTGATAAGTAAGTATTATTAACTTCCGGGCAAGTGCCCCGTTCAAGAAAATATTTTGGTTGAGGAGGTGATGGGATTCGCAATTTGTTGGTTAGTCACAGTAATGGCAACAATCAGATAAAAAAGGAGAAGAATATGAAAACAAAATTAATGTGGGGTCTGAGCCTGGTTTTGGTGCTTTCGTTTTTAGCTGCGTGCGCACCTGCCGCAACCACACCGGCAGAAGCTGAAGCCCCGGCAGCTGAAGAAGCGGCACCCGCGGCTGAAGCTGCGCCAGCGGAAGAAACTGCAGAAAAACTCTTTATCGGCCATGTCAATCTGGCAGCATTCCCGTTCATCAATCAATTGAAGACGGGCTATGAGTTTGCTTGCGAGGACTTCGATCTCAATTGTGAGTATTCGGCGCCTGAGGCTCCGAATTTTGAATCACAAGCGGCGATGTTCGAGGCTATCCGGTCGAAGAAACCGAACGGCATGATTTTGAATCCGGTTCCTCCGGAGAACTGGGTAACCTTGATCAGACAGACTGTTGATCAGGGAATTCCGGTTGTGACAGTGGATGTACCCTTCCCAAAGGGCTCGGGCGCGAGTGTGTTTGTGTCTCCCGATAACTTCGAGATGGGAAAGATCCTGGCAGAAGAATTGGTCAGGCAGTTGACCGCCAATGGAGTTACCGGCGGTCAGGTTGTAATCGGAATCTGCGCACCGGCGAATACAGACCTGCAGTTAAGAGCCAACGGTTATAAGGAAGCTTTTGTTGGAATGACCGAATGGGAAATTGTCGGACCGCTGGATACCGGCGATGAAACTGAGAAGGACTTTGCTTTCTGGGAAAGCGCCCTAAGCAAATATCCTGACGCGGTCGCCTTCCTGGGCAGCTGCAGCTTTGACGCCCCGAACCTGTCGCAATTGAAGAAGCAAAAGGGCGGTGACTGGTTGGTGGTTGGGTTCGATCTGGAACCTGAGACAATGGAAGGCCTCAGCGATGGCTCTGTTGCCGCCGCCATGGGAGCCAATCCCTATCTTTCAACCTATGTCGCCACGGCATACCTGGCTGACCATCTAACAAGCGGCGAACCGCTGGCTGTGGATGGTTGGATCCCAACCAGCCCCGAACTTGTAACGGCTGAAAATGTCCAGGAATTCCTGGATAGGGAAAACGACAAGGCTGCTCTCAAGCAGTATTATGTCGACCTCTTTAAGGCGAATTTTGAAGGCAAAATGGACTCTCTGGTAGTTCCGTTGCCATAGATTAAAATCAAAAAATAAAGGTGGAGGGGATATCCCCTCCACCACTTTGTACCGCATGGAACGAGAGATGGAGAAACCAACAATTATTGAGTTTCAGAATTTGCATAAAAGATTCGGCGGCGTGGTTGCTTTAAACGATGTAAGCTTTAAGATCCAAAAAGGGGATATCCATGCCATTGTCGGCGAAAATGGTGCGGGCAAATCAACTTTAATGAAATCCATCGCCGGGATTTATCCGTTGGATGATGGAAAAATCCTGATTAATAACGAAGAAGTGTCCTTTGCAACCCCTGCGGATTCCGAGAAATACGGCATCAGCATGGTTTTTCAGGAGTTAAATAATTTTTCCACCTTAGCCATTTATGAAAATATTTTTTATCGCCATGAATTGGTTGATCGGTTCGGTTTTCTTAATAAGCGTGGCATGATTCAAAAAACCCATGAAATTCTTCAGGAATTATGTGTTGATTTCGATCCTCGGCAGAAAATTGAATCTTTAAGCCTGGGCCAAAAGCAAATTGTTGAAATCGCGCGCGCGATCTTTCATGGCGTGCAGATTATCATCATGGATGAGCCCAATTCGGCGCTCAACAAGTATGAAACAGATATCCTTTTCGAGCTTATTCATAAACTCAAAAACAAAGGGATTACCATTTTATACATTTCGCATCGATTGGAAGAAGTATTTACGATTTCGGACAAAATTACTGTCCTGAGAGATGGAAAACACATGGGCACCTGGAAGACCCAAGATACCACCAAGGATGAAATCGTCTCAAGCGTGGTTGGCAGGAAGATTGTGGATGTCTTCCCAACCCGTAAACCAATTAAGGAAACTGATGAGTTGGTTATCAAGGTGGATGGTTTTACCTCTTCGATTATTAAAGAACCTGTTGACTTTTCTGTCAGGAAAGGCGAAGTGCTTGGTTTTGCCGGATTGGAAGGATCCGGAGTCCAGGACATCTTTCTGGGTTTATTTGGATTGAAGGCCGTTGATATCAAATCCATTTCATTATCAGGCAAGAAAATTGAAAAACTGAAATCTTTTAAGCTTCTGGAAAAGAATTTTGGAATGATTCCAGCCAATCGCCGGGAAGAAGGATTAATGTTGAACTGGCCCATCTATAAGAACATAACCTTCAATGTCCTCGGTAACGTATTGGATAGACTCTCCTTCTTGAATCAAAGAAAAGAATTGGATTTCACCCAAAAAAGCGTTGAGCTTTTCAATATCGCCACAGATAACGTCGTTAAAGATGTCAATAATTTATCAGGCGGAAACCAGCAAAAAGTTGTTTTGGCAAAATGGCTGGCTACTAACCCTTCATTTTTAATACTGAATGATCCTACCCGCGGTATTGATGTCGGATCAAAACATGAAATCTATAAATTGATCAAGCAGTGGTCGGATGAGGGCATGGCGATCATTTTCACGTCTTCGGAAATTGAAGAGATTATCGGCCTGTGCGACAGGATCATGGTTATGTTTAATGGGCGAAATGTGGCAAATTTTGATTCGACTGTGAAAGATAAAGAAGAAATCATGAAATTTGTCCTTGGCGGCGAGATCAATTCAGCAGAACAGGAATTAATAAAAAAATGAAATCTACACAAAAAAATGCAAATTTCTTTTCCTCAATTATTAAAGCAGAGGAAATCGGCGTTTTTACCGTATTGTTGTTAATCGTCCTTCTCTTAACGTTCGCCACCGAGAATTTTTCCGATGTCAATAATCTCATCGGTGTTGTCCGCCAGGCTTCATATATTGGCATGCTGGCGGTAGGAATGGTTTTTGTGATTTCCACAGGGGATATTGATATCTCTGTAGCTGCGATGTATAACCTCACGGCGATTTTTATGGGGATCATGTACACCAAGGGGCTGCCCTTTTGGCTGGTGCTGATTCTCGGTTTGGCGGCGGGCGCTACTTGTGGATTAATTAATGGGTCCATTGGGGTGTATTTGAAACTGCCCATGATGCTGGTCACACTTGGAACTCAAACCATATTTAAGGGATTAAGCCTGGTTCTTTCAAATGCGACGACGATCGCGAAATTTCCAAAAGAGAACTGGTATTTCACCGCTTTTGGCGAGAAAGCATTTGGATTAAGTTTAATAAAATTGTCATTCCAGGCAGCATTGTCTTAATGTTCCTGGTGGCCTTTGTCGGTTTCATCCTTTACAACAAAGCCAAGTTCGGGCGCTATGTCTGCGGGCTTGGAGCGAACCGGATTGCCGCCCAATATTCCGGTCTGAATGTCAATAAATATCGCATCCTGGTTATGGTTCAAATGGGCATCATCTGCGCGATTGTCGCTTCGGGAGCGCTGGCTTTCTATAAAGCAGCGGATCCTAGCATGGGTGCGGGAACCGAAATGATGGCCATTGCCTCGGCGGTGATCGGCGGGGCGAGTCTGTCGGGCGGGCGGGGTAGCGTAATTGGCGCGATCCTGGGAGCCTTGATCATTGCTGTCATTCGCAATGGTTTGATCCTGTTGGGCGTGTCTGTCTACTGGCAGGGCGTGGTCACCGGGTCAGTCATCATTGCCGCCGTGACGCTGGACTATTTCATCAAGAAGAAATCAAAATAACCGGTTTTCAAGCCAGGAGTATCTTTAAAAAGTCTTTTTCCGGGCAGGGTAATTCCCTGCCCGGATTCTGTTTATTTTCTATTGAAGGATGGATTGATTTTGGATGTATATCAGGGTATTTTTGCCGGGTTATTCAGCTTGCTCCCCGTTTATTAATAGCTTTCGGTAAATTTCCCCGCTTGTATTAAGGTATGGGATAATTTTATTAATCAAATATTTTGAGGTGCCCATTGGATAATGACCATCTTGTCCCGATTATTGGATTTCATCGACTCGAAAAATGAGGACTCGATTGATTTCCTTAAGAAATTGGTTGGTTTCGACAGCACTTTTATCGATCAGGGGATTGGCGGCAATGAATTGGCAATACAGGAATATTTGGAAAAATATCTGATCGATTTAGGGTTTAAACCCGCCTGTTTGAACCCGATAACGAGAAAATGAAAGAATATGCCGACTTTAATCCAGGGCATAATTACGCGAACCGCCCCAATCTGGCAGCCATTCTGCCAGGCAAGGGTAAAGGCAAATCAATTATCTTGAACGGCCATGCTGATACTGTTCCGCTTGGCGAGCTTTCTCAGTGGCGGCATGATCCTCTGAAAGGCGAGATCGCGGATGGCAAATTGTATGGCCGCGGAACCTGCGACATGAAAGCAGGTATGGCTGCAATGATTCTTGCAGTCCGTTATTTAAAGGAAACTGGTCTTGAACCCAATGGGGATGTGAAGGTGCTTTCGGTTGTGGATGAAGAAGGCGGCGGCAACGGCACCCTGGCCTGCATGGCGGAGGGTTATCGGGCGGATGGCGCCATTGTCACTGAGCCGACCCGGCTTCAGATCCTGGCTGCCAGCCGCGGCGTTTTTCTGCTCCAAATTGATGTTCCGGGAAAAGCCACGCATGCCGCTTTAAAGTGGGGTGGAGTGAATGCCATCGAAAAAGCCATCAAAATTTATGATGGGTTGAAGGAGTTGGAACACCTGTGGCTGGCGAAACGCCATAATCCGCTCCTGCCATCCCCAACGATTACCATCGGACATATTAATGGTGGCTTGGCTGGCGCGATCGTGGCGGGGGAATGCAGCATGAAGCTGGACCTGAAATATCTGCCAGTTGAAATTGATCGAGAACGGCAATGAGAAAATAATCGATGGTGAGTCTGTCCGCCGCGAAGTCACAGCCTGGATCGAGCGCATTTGCCAGGGTGATGAATGGCTCAGCCAGCATCCGCCCAGATTGAACTGGTATCTGCATGTCCTGCCGCACTGGCTGGGCGCAGATCATCCGCTAGTGCATACCCTGCAAGATGCATCCCATCTGATCATGGGCAAGAGCCGGGTTTCTGGCCTGCCCAGCGGCGCGGATGCCCGCATTTTGCAGAATGTGGGCAAGATACCCACTGTCCTGTTTGGACCCGGCAATTTACAGAATGCTCACAGCATTGATGAATATGTGGAAATCGACCAATTCTTTTCGGCAATAAAAATCCTGGCTGCTGCCATTTGGGAGTGGACAAGTCAATAATAATTTAAGATTATTTGACTTCTCAACAAATGATTTATAAAAATATTTTGGGAATCTTCCAGAAGCCAAAAATCTGAACTTTTTTATCTAAAAACCTTCCTTTAAAACGAAGCACATCAGAATGCTTTAACGATATGATGTTATTTGCATTAGATTAAGCAATGGCCTGAATTGAGTGATTTAATCAATCCAGATCACCAGAGAAGAAATGTCACAAAGTTGTCTGGTTAAAGCTCCCAGGAAAAAACCGAAGAGATCCTGTCTTCATTGAACAAAAACCAACTCATCCCCAATCGAATACTCTGAGAACTTGGATTTATGAAGCTCAACAACAAATTGAGCGGGTTTTTTTGAAGAGTAGTATGGAACCCACCTTTTTGCCAGGACTTTATCAATAATGACCATATTTTTATCTAACCATAAGGCCGTAATATCATAATTCATGAACATCATGTGAATCGCTGTATTCATCCTGGATTCATTTTTCTCAACGATGATTATTCCATTATCTGGCTTTAGTTCTCTTGAAAACATTAATCCTTTTAGTTTGCTAAAGAAAGTATCACAATACTTTACATTTACCACTAAAAAAGGTGATGAGGATTTACTAAGTTTGACGATTTTCGAGTTTTTCATTGGTTTTTATTAGAGGGCTAAAAATATTATTAAGGATTTATGCTGGTGTATTCTCAGGTTTTGGTGTTTCAGGAGTCTTATTTTTATCCGAAGAAAATGCAGGACTGATCCTAAAATTACAATATTCGATAAGAAACCGCTGGGACCCAGCAACGATGGCTCCAAAGTCATTAATATTCATCTTGGTAAATATAAATATTAAGAGTGCAATTACTGTCACGACTATTAAAATGACCGGTGTCGATACTGCCCAAAAAAACACTACTTTATTATTTAGCATTTGGAACGAGGAACAATAGATCAGGAGGGGAATCAGGATAGCTGCCATATGGAAATGAGAATGCCAGGTGATCGCCAATGTCCCAGAAAAAATCCCCAGCATTATCATCACCCAATGTGATGTGCCATAACTATAATTGTTTTTGACCAGAAAATAGACTGCAATAAGAGTTAGCACCATCCCCAGTATGGCAACGATCCAACCAAAGGACGAATCCATGTTGGCTGCAACCATGCGCCAATTGATCATTCTTTCCGGTGAGTTTGAAGCAATCCCCTTGCCATACTTGAACCAGAGATCGATCAACGATTTCATGCCCTTGGTGCCGGCTAAGATCACCGAACTCCCAATTATTACGCCGGATGATGCGAAAAAACCCATCAATACCTTCCAATTCTTTTGAATTACGAGTATCGGAATGATGATTATCAGCAATTGGGGTTTAAGCATTAACCCGCCCAACCAAATTCCAGAGGGAAGCGGCTTCTTATTGAGCGCATTCCGAATAAATTCACCCATACAAACAACCAGAAAAACTTCAACCTGCCCTTCGGTCAAGTTTATGATCATTGGAAAGGAGAGGAACATAAGAAAAAGCATCCGTTTGTTTGAAGGGGAAGAGGGATTTTCAGGAAGTGTCTTTCTAATAAAGAATATTAAATAACCGATCAGAGCAGTCAGATTAATGCTTGTCCATATCCAGTAACTTTGTTTGGGATCGACCCTGGATAATAATAAAAAAGGGAGAACAAAAAAAGAGAAATAAGATGCGGGAAACAGTGAGGTATTTGATCCCTCCCCTTTTTCCAAAATTCCCTGAGCTTCGAGAACCTGGGTTTGAGTGGTTCTTAGATTTTCAAGGTCATAAATTTCCGCAAATCCTTTTTCGTCTGCTATCTTTCCAACGCTCCAAAATGCCAGGTAGTCCACCCCATACCCCCTGAGAAAACTTTCTTTTCCTAACAAAAACCCAAATTGAGACAAATAGAAAATGAACAAACCGACCATAATCAGATTTTGCCAGTTATCAAAATTGAGGTGCGAAAATGGTACTCTCGGATTTCGTTTTATGGTCATTAGGCAAATCTTTCAACAGAATCGCTTGATTTATGATTATTTTTTTAAAAAATAACGCTAATTTTATCTTCGAACGATTTTTTCCATGAGGAAGATTGGCGAAGGGCATCCGCGAGCATGGAATCAGATTCAACCAATACAATGCTGACATTATCCCGATTGAGTTTTTCTTCCCAACCAGGTTTGGTAAAGTAAATTTCTGTATATCTGGAAACAAATTCTTTTCCATATAAATCTGCACGGCCATCAATGTAAACAGGGAATTCAGGGTAAAGCTTCCAAATGAGATATCCCCCCCAGTTGTACGAGTTGAACAAATTGCCTTTGGGTTCGTTTTCCACGATCCATTCAACCGCATCTTTTGGAAAGGTTTCCGCTTCTGATCTTTGTTGATTATTGGTTACCCGAATGAAACCCAGGACTAAAATAATGGCTATCGCAATTATTGCAATTGGAGCGATATATCGAAAGTGACGGCTTTGTTTTTGTTCATCAGGTTTGAATTTAATTAGATTGTTTAATTGTTCAGCCAAAACAGGAATTACGGCGATCGTAAAAAGTGGGATATTGCGTAATGACCTGAGAGCGCCGTATCCAAACACCAGTGTCAAAAGGATCTTTGTTATTGAAATGGGACGATTCCCGATCATCCCCAAACCAATGAGCACCAAGATCAAAAAAGCAAATGGCTGCCAGATCAGCTGATGGAAGTCGGGCGAAAACCACTCGTGAATATAGGTTTGCATGGCAGAGTCGGTCAGGGTTTGGAAAGGATAAGTGAAGATCCGAAAACCTGTTGGATTGAAGAGGATCGCAAAAATACTGGTGACAAGAATGCAGACAAGGATCCAAAAAGAATTTTGTGCTGTTTTGTCAATTTTCTCTTTTCTAAGATACTTTTTTACTGCGATCTCCAGTAAAGACCCGAATATGTAAATAACTTCAATCGCTATCCCAATGATATAACCTGCATGCAGATTAACCCATAAGATCGTGATCAATGGTATGGGGATAAGCGTTCTAAAATTTCCATCACGCTGATATCGATCAAGCAAGAATAAAAATAAACTGGTAAATAAGAGGTTAAACATTTGCGGGCGGACACCCCAGACAGGCGCCGATGCAATCGCACCCAGGAGAACCGCAAATCCTGCCAAATAAGGTTTTGATCCATTCGGACAGCGGAAATAGGAAAATAAAAAAGATGCGGTTATGATTGCGGAAAAAGTTAATATCAGCAGCCCATAGCCGCCTAATTTAAATGTCTTAAAAATGAAAAACTCCGAAAGCCACTCATGAGCAACCCATTGTTTTGCGGCGGCAGTGAATGAAAATGGATCTGCGCTTGGTATCGATCGGGTTTGATCAATGATCTGACCTGTACGCAAATGCCACCAGAAATCCGGGTCAAGGATGGGTCTTAACGATAAAAAGAATATCCCACAGAATAATATAATAAGAAAAAGATTGCGGATCGATAATTTCAAAAATCGCCTCTTGTCGCAGGTTTAAAGAATTATTATCCGATTTTCATATTTTTGCATAGAATACTCGCTATAAAACCCATAATCGACAAGATTTTGCGTTCTCAACGACCTACCCCCTTTCTGGTAGGTCTTATTTTTCAAATACTTCTTCAGAGATCTCAACACCGTTGGCGATCAACTTGCGCAGGAATCGCGGGCGCAGACCGGTTGCCTTGAGTTCACCCTGCACAACCCCGTTTTTTATACCTGTTTGATTGAACACGAAAATGTCTTGCATTACGACCGTATCGCCTTCCATACCCTGAACTTCTGAAACCTGCACGATCTTGCGTGTCCCGTCTTTTAATCGTTCCAAATGAACGATCAGCTCAATTGAAGAAGCCACTTGTTCGCGGATGGCTTTCAATGGCAGTTCCATTCCGGCCATCAATACCATTGTCTCGATTCTGCGCAGAGTGTCGCGAGGACTGTTGGAGTGGACAGTTGTCATGGAGCCATCATGGCCTGTGTTCATCGCTTGAAGCATATCCAGAGCCTCACCAGATCGGCACTCACCCATCACGATACGGTCAGGGCGCATGCGCAGGGCATTTACAACCAACTGGCGAATGGTGATCTCCCCCTTGCCTTCAATGTTCGGCGGACGTTTTTCCAGGCGGATCACATGTACCTGATGCAGCTGAAGCTCTGCCGTATCCTCAATGGTGATCACGCGTTCCTGCGCAGGGATAAATGATGAGAGCACATTCAAAAAAGTGGTCTTTCCTGTACCAGTACCGCCAGAGATGACGATGTTCACCCTGGCTTCCACACAGCTTTGTAAGAAATTTGCCAGCGCAATCGTCATTGTGGAATTCGCAATCAAATCCTGCACGGTATAAGGCCGGGTTGAGAACTTTCGGACAGTGAGTATCGGTCCATCCAGTGAAAGCGGAGGGATGGTGGCATTGATGCGAAAACCATTTGGCAAGCGCGCATCGACCATCGGCGACATTTCATCTACTCTTCTGCCGATTGGAGCAACAATGCGGTCAATCACACGCATTAGATGGGCATTATTTTCAAATTTTACCGAGGTTGGTTCGATCAAGCCGAATCGTTCAACAAAGATCTCATCGTATCCATTGACCATGATCTCGGTAATTTCCGGATCTTCCAAGAGGGGTTCGATCGGACCATATCCTACGATATCCGCGATCACCCATTTCAACATCTGTTCTCTTAAGGCATGGTTATAGAGAATTTTTTCTTCATCCAATACCTGATTAAATCCTTCTTCGATCATCGACCTTAACTGATTTGAATTTATTGAAGCATCATAATCATTATTTAAAAGCAAATTCTTTTGAACCGCATCCCGAATTTTAAAGAAATCACTTTCAAGTTGAGTTATCTTTGTCTCGCTTTTTGGAATAGGTGCGATAATTTCTTTTTTCATTGCGGGGCGGTTCGTGAACATCAGGTTCTCCTTAAATTTATTAAGCTCAGTTATGCGGATCTTCTACTTGTCAATTTTTGGCACTTGTAATTTGCGTCCAAAAGCGACGACCATGCTCTTTGGCAGGTTATTCGCTTCAATGATAGCATCCACTGTGGATAAGTTTTCATTTGCGAAGAATGCCAGGCAGGCGCCATCCCTGATCTCCATTTCCGATATCGAATACACAACATCAATACCATCTAAAACTTCCCTGAAAGCAGCAAATGAATCTTCAAATTTCCCCAAAGCCAGCCAATTATTAGCCTCATAATATTTTTGGGCGAGAGCGGGAAATTTGGTCAACTTCTGGGAAAATTTAATCGCATTCAGTGCGTATTTATAATAGGATACAGCGTTTTCATAATCATTCATTTTTCCGATCGTGTCCCCCAAAAGCACCTGAACCTGGAATAATTTCATCAGGTTATCACTGTCATCCCATGCCAGGATTTCCGCTTGTTCAAGGTTTTTGCGGGCATCCTGATAAAGGCTCAATGAATTGTATTGCTTTCCCTGGGCGTAGTAAGCCTCGTACAGGAGTATCTTTGCGTTTCCATTGGCATAATTTGCGTCAACAGCCAAAATCTGGTTAAGGTTGGAAATCGCTGACACCCAATCCATTTCAATAAAATTCCGGAAGGCGATTTGATAATACTCCGCATTTTTCTGATCCAACATGAGCGCAGTATTTTTCGACTGAATATTTGCGGCTTTACTCAGGTAAGATACGGCTTTGGCTATTGAGGTAGTGGTTTGATTCTTATCTTCCAGAATTGCCCTGGCCGTCTGGGTAAACTTTAATTCAAGCAGATTGCTGCTTACTTCCTGCAGGTTTCCCCTTTCACTGGCAAATGCCTTATTCTGTGGGATCATGGCGACTGCCCTGCGGTGATATTGTTCAGCATTTTCAATGTCATCGATCGAGGCATTTTCATTTTGAAGCATGCCGATGATCTTTTTCAGGTAGGCATTTAGCAATTGCTCCTTCATCAGCGGATCATCCAATTTTGGATCAAGTGCCATGGCATTTTCATAGGCGCTGATTACCTGATCCCACCTTTCAACCTGGTAGGATGCATTCCCTTCTTCCATGTATTTGGCGATTTGAATGGAGATTTCTATCGAAGTCGATTTGATGACTGACATCCCACATGCCCGGTTTTTCATTTTCGATTTGCTTCAGAATATCCAAGGCTTCATTATTTTTATTCTCTGAGATCAAATTAAGCGCAGTTTGGTAATCCGTCTCCAAACGCAGCAGGTTTTCAGTCTGTGATTTCAATTCCGGAAGACCCTCAAACTCAGGATTGATCGCTATCATCTTTTCAACGATCTCGGCAGCTGGTTGAGGTTGTCCGGCAAGCAGAAGCTGCTCAGCTTGAGTCTGAAGAGAGGAGAGCTGGGCTGTCTCTTTCTCCAATTGCTTGGCAACGGCAATATTATTGATGAAATAGTAAGAAACGAAAAAGGCGATCACCACAAAAATGGTACTGAAGATCGCGAAAACACTCATCTTGACGGTGCCCTTGCGCTTCCTGTGTTCCTGCTCTTTTTTATTTGTGATTGCAGTGGTCTTCAGGAACAACTGCATTTGAAGGTCATCCTTGAATTTAAGCAATTTCGGATGCTGAGGGAACTTTTTTTCCAGTTTCTCTAATAATTCTTCGCACTTGTCAAACTCTGCGTGCTGGTAAAGCTCGATTAATTTTTGGTAATCGGGATCACTGGATAGACCGGCCTTGTTAACGATCTGGCCTGATTTTTGAGTGTTATCAGGATCATTTTCTTTAGGTTTATTAAATTTGGACGTCGATGAGGTAGGCATTTCAACATTCTACACTGAATTTCATGTTTTAAAAATGTTTAATATCGTTGGAATGGTTGGTCCAAGAATTACTGCAATCAACGCTGGAAAGATAAAGAGGGCTAAGGGAAGGATCATCTTGGCGGGCAGTTTATTGGCAATTTCACGTGCCCAATACTGCCGTAAAACGCGCATTTGAAGTGCCTGGGAATGGAGCACATCAGCATAACTCATGCCGATCATTTCGGCTTGTATGATGATTGAGATAAACCGGGAGAGATCATCCACATCGAGCCGGTTGCTCATGTTCTTCAATGCTTCGCCGCGTGATACTCCCATTTCCACCTCTTGGGTGACACGTTTCAATTCATGCCCCAGCTCAGTGTCCCAATAATTACTGATCTTTTGAAGCGATTGGTCGAAGCCTAAACCGGCATCTGCGCAAACAGAGAGCATATCTAATGCGTTCGGCAGCTCCCGGCGGATTTCAAATTGCTTGGATTGAACACGTCCATTAAGCCAGAAAATGGGTAAAAAGAAGAAAATTAACGATGACCAAAATCCCAAAGCCCACAGAGAAAGTGCTGATATTCTTGAAATCACGATTGATCAAAAATGCAATAAAAATTCCAGCCATTAACAGCAGGGATCGGATTGCAAAGAATTGGCCCGCATGCATATTGCCTGGATTCCCAGCGATTGTCAGTTTGTGTTCCATATTGATCGCCAGTTTCTCGGGTGTTAATCTTTCCAGAAATCTGATGAAATTCTTGATCCATTGGGCGATCGTTCGACTGAATAATGAACCGCTGATTTCACGCGGGATGATTTGACCAGCAATTGGATTAACAGGTGCCTGAACCTCAACAGCGACAAATTGATCCAACCGGGTGGAAATTTTATTTCCCCTTGTTAACCAGGTGAAGATCCCGTAAATGGCAAGACCTAAACCCAGGATTGCAACACCCGCTCCCAGGAGAATAAAAAGAAGATTTGTATTGGTCAATTCAAAATTCATAAGATAAGTCTTTCATCAAACCTTGATCTGCACGATCCGTCTGATCCAAATGTTTCCGATAACCAGGCCAACCAAAGCCATTAGAAGAATGCCCTGAGTGATAATTGATGTCTTTACTGTGGCGAAAAAATCAGGGGCCATTAAAAATATTATAAAACCCATGATAAATGGCATCAGAGTCAGGAAGTTTCCCACATAGCGTGCATAGGAGGTCAGGGAACGGATCTCCCCAAAAAGGTGCATGCGGTCGCGGATGGTGGAGATGGTGGATTCCAGGACCGTGGAAAGATTGCCTCCTACCTGGGAGTTGATGATGATGGCAGTCACCACGATCTGCATGTCGTCGCTTGACATTCTTTCCGCCAGATTGAAAAGGGTTCCTTCCAGGGAGATCCCAAAGCGGATTTCACTTAATACCCGGCCGAATTCCTCGGAAGCGGGCGCTGGAATCTCTTTTACAGCCAGGTCAAGTGCCTGCATCAAACTATAACCTGCCTGCACTGCCCCTGTGATCAATAGCAGGACATCTAACAGCTGGTTATGAAATTTCTGCTGCCGCTGGGCGATTGCCTTATCCAGCAGGATGGGGGGAACAATGATCGCGATCGCAGCCAAAAATATCCCTCCCAGAATATTCCCGGGGATCAACCACCCCAGGAAAAATGCCAACACAGTCACGATTATTCGGATCAGGATATATTCTGTATCAGTGACCGACCAATAGGCGCTGGAAAGTTTTAATTTCAGTTTATCTGAAGACAAACCATGCAAAGAATCGTTGATCCACCCCCTGAGCTTATCAATTTGCTGGCTGGGTAAAAGTGATGTTTCCCGGGGTGTGGGTATTTGAAGATCATCCAAAGACGGATTCACAAAATTGGTTATTCTTTCCTGTCTCTTGGATGATGGTCCTTTTCTGTACATCCAGCCGCCAATAAGGATCACGCCTACCGCGCATAAGAGAAAGACCACAAGAAGAATAATGGTGGTTAGATCTTGGTTCAAAGAATTCCTCTCTTTGGCTGCTTTTCCATTTCTAAATGATTTTTATGAGAGCTCAGTCTTTTCATTTTTTGCTTTTTCAAGAAATTCGGTCCTGGAGGTCTGGATGATCTTTACCAGCTCTGTGGTGATATCAGAAAACGCCTTGCTGATCGGATGCCGAGGGCTTTTTAGAAGGATCGGAACCCCCTCATTCAAGCTGCTGAGTGCGACGTTTTCATCGGAGGGTATCTTGCCGAAGACCTTCATCTTCAGGATATTCTCGATCTCTTCCCTTTTCACATCAGCTTTTCTGCCGGTTTGATTAAGGATCAACAACGTTTTATCCTTTGGGTAGGAAAGAGTGGCAGCGACTTCCATGAATTGTTTCACATCCCGCATTGAGGCAAGGTCGGGGTTGAGCACCAGCAGGATCTTGTCTGAGGAATCCATGTATGTGACAGTGTTTTCATTTAAATTATTTCCTCCGTCAATGATGATATTGGAAAAAACCTGCTGCAAACTTTGGATCACCGTGAACAGGCTATCCGGTTTGATCCCTTGGGCTTCAAAGATCGAGTTCGGGCTTGGCAGCACATGAATACCAGACATGTGCTTGATCACCACCTGTCTGATCAGGCGTTGATCAAGCATACCAGCATGAGTTAACAGATCGGTGATCGAGTTACCAGTACGCAAATTAAGGTAAAGCGCCACATGGCCGAACAGATGTTTCCCGTCAATTAGCAGTACTTCCTCATTCAAAGTTTTTTGCAGACTTATTGCCAGGTTTGTGGCAATCGTCGTGGTTCCCACGCCGCCCTTTGGGCTGAAAACGATAAATGTATTCTTGGGTTTGATTTCAGTATCGATGGCAGGTGTTCGGATTAAATAATCCTCGTCGCGAACCATGAGATCCATCACACGCTTGATGGTAACAATCAGGTTGTCGGCTATATATGGATACTGGATGAACGCCCGTGCACCTGAGAGCATCACCCGGTCAGAATTGACCATATCTGATTCGGACAGGATAACAATCACCATGCTCTTCGGGTACTCAGATATTATCTGTTCCAGCAGTTCAACAGGTTGGTTTTGAAATTCGAAATCCAATAAGATCACATCCGGTTTAGTCTCAGCGAGTACCGCCATGATAGATTTACCGGAGTCACATCTCTTTGTCGAGCAGTTTCAGGAATTCCACTTTGGCAAGCGACGAACGGGTCGCTTCGTAGATAAATGGATTTTTGGAAATCAGGAGGATTGATATTGGTTCGGTTTTTGTCGTCATGTTTATGTTTTTCTCTGTGTTTTAAGGTAGGATCTCAAGTCCGTAGTATTCAATGATATATTCTTCAGTGACCGGCGTCAGGCCAAATTGGGCGATCGAAGTGGGCGCCCTTAAAACGATATCAAATATCGCCTCGGTGTCCTTCAGATGTTTTAAGATCAGAGCGTCCTGCGGATTCAGCGCCAGCAGGTAAGCCTTGATCCTGGTTTCAGGAGCAGGCGCTGCCTCGGCAGCCTCTCCCTGCAAAGGGGCAGCATTGCCCTCCTGTTCAATTACTTCCAGTACCATGGCGGTGACACTTACTTTTTGCATGGTATCGACCGTGAAGGTGCGCATTTCCGGCTCTTTAGGCTCGCCAGTGGTTGTAGTTGTTTCACCGACTGTCTTGACTTTTTCCTTAAAGGTCGCGAAGATATCAACGACATCTCCGCGTTGGACCATGCTCTCCCGGCTCATCAGGTCATCAGCCGGAAACGCCATCAATACATGATCCTCACTCAGGATGAAACTGAGGTCTTTATTATTATTGGTCGGATCTGCCAGGTTATGCGTGAGAACCATTTCTCCCTGGACGAGGTCGGTTTTGATGATCTTGCCAACGGCTTGATCAAGGACTGTGATTGCATCGCGCGGGTGCAACTTCCACCGGGACATCAACCAGCTTGAGATCCGTCCCCGTGATCAGGTCACCCAGGAAAAGGTCGCGCGTGACGACCACCACCGTGGTCTTGACCGTATCTTCCTGAATTGTGGCTGAAGACTGGTTCGCCTGAAAGCGCTGGGACAGCAGGATGCTGGCAAAAACCCCGGCCGCCACAAGGACCAGACCCTACAATGATTATGAATATTGCTTTCGTTTTATTAGACAATGAAGACCTCCCAAATTCTATACGATTAGGTCGTTATTTGGATAAAGATATTGTACAGTTGCCTAGATTGATTGAGCAAAGATCTGTGGTTTCTGAGTGAAACCTCAACATCAGATAAGAAATACCCTTCAATAACAGGTTATTATCATGCAATTCCCCACCATTTATTATCGTATCTGCATATATATAACCGGGACAATCACCTGATTTTGAAACACACGATATATAAAAAGGTGCAAATGCAATGATGTGGTAAATAGGGCACTTGATTTTTCATTTCTGAAAAATCATCTACCCCGCTAAATGCGGCCAGGGGGGAGAAGCATGGGCGCTAGCCACACATGCAGGAGTAATCTGGATATGATAAGACAAATTTCATTATATACTGGTACCAATACCACTTGCCCAGGACATCCCTGATCGACCATTTTGATTGGGATGTCTGTTTCAGTACCACTTTTTCCTGAAAGCCACTTGTGGGCGTCAAGCGTAAAACTGGGATGAGCACCAAAATCAGTTATCCATTTGCCAATACTGCTTGTATCTGCTGTGAGGTATAACCAGCCGCGATCGCCGCCCATTTGAATATCTTTTTTTCCATCGTCTATCCAGATCACAATGAATATCACCCGTACCGGTATTCGTGGTCAATACACAGTTTGTCGCTATCGAAAATAATATAGATCTGCTCAGGAGGGATATTGCCTGTAGCAACATCGACAATACTATAAATATATGTGGAGCTCATCTTATAGTCTTTTGTGTTCCCATCGTAATCACTTATGGATACGGATGTCACTCTTTCTGATGGGGGATCCCAATTTGGATCCACCATCGGACCGACGGATTTCCAATTTAATGTTTGCATCTCACAGCCATACTCATCGTTAAATGGGCCAACACCATCGTTTGGCCAGCAGCGCCAGGCAAGCGGTACAACGCCTTTTCCTCTGACCCCATAACATCCGGCAATCGCTTCGGCGCTGGCTTCCAGGGTGGGATCACCAAAGATCCTTGCAAAGAAAGAGGGATGTTCAACCGTTGCATTAACGGTGACCTGCTTCCCGACGACTGTCGCCAAGGCGGTTGTAGCGTTGTTATTGACGGTCGCATAATATTCGGCCACTGCTTTGGCGTCGTTATAGCCAAGGCATGCGCGCTGCGCCCCGGCCAGGGCTCCGGCATCAGCCGCGGCCTGAGCAGTCCGCCGGTTGGACATTACAGCTCCCCCGTCTACGATGAGAGCGACCATGCCGATGATGACAAATAACATCACGACCACCAGGGGAATAACCTGGCCTTTTTCAAGCTTATTAATTACGTGTAACTTCTTCATTTCAATCTCCGCTCTTATGGTACCGCAATTGGCGCCATCAGCATTTGGGAATTAACATGCATGGTTAAATCTCCCATCAAAGCAATTCCAGGGGTAATTGGTTTGAATAAATAATCAATACTAATGTTAATTTCGGGATCTTCAGTGCTGGAAACTGTATGGTTGATCGTGATCGTGCTGTGTGGACAAATTTCCTATGCTGAAAAATTTATTTATCGATTTCATTACATATCTTTATATTTGCTGTGGAAGTCGCATTTTCACAATTCAAGGGATATGTTTCCAGATATCCACCTGCGCAGGTACCGGGATCGGACCTGTAATCGCAATCTGGCTGGACGATCGCAAACGGGTGCCTTCTCTTACGGCTGTATTAAGGGTGGAATAAATAAAAAATGGCACGCCCAATATCAAATAATCCCATCATGAGCAAAATGAATAATGGAAACACAAGTGCAAATTCAACCAGCGATTGGCCTGATGTTATCTTGTGTGTTTTCATTGGACCATCATCTCCACAGAAGAACTGAGGGGATATTCAGGCATGGTTGGTTGCAGTGATCGAAAAATCATTTCCCAAAAAACCCAGGATGAGAATATTGTGCACATTGAGTTTCCACTGTTATCTCAATGCTGTATTGACCTGGAGTACAGCAATTCTTGGGCGTAATATCCACTGTGACGTCAGGAATCCCTGAATTGGCTGCTTCTGTTTGAGCCGCAATAACGGTATTTGGTGCGGTATCCGTACCTGAATCATAATCAGAAGGGTGAGTTGACAGGTAATATGCTCCCTCGCGGGCAGCATTGGTAATGACAATCTTGGTAAAAAACAAGCGTCCAAACTCTAATGCGCCAATGATCAGAACCAGCAGGATTGGAATCATCAAGGCCATTTCCAATAGTGATTGGCCTTGAAGATATTCTCCGTTTCTGTTGATTGATTTTATTTTACTTTGCATAGTGTTGCCTGTTATTCATTTAATCCTCTCAATTGAGCAGAGGATCAAAATTGATACTTCTCTACGTAGTGGGTGGGAAGTCAAAGTATTTTGCTGTGATCGTATTGGCATAATACATGCCACGCAGGCATTGATCGCCTGTAGTATTCGCCACAATATTCGGCCATTTTATAGGACCCTCAGTTTCTTCAAAGGCCTCCACGACCGCATCGTACACACATCCTGGGACCGGCGTTGTAATTCATCAGCGTCAGTTTCCAAATTGTGGCGTAGTCTACTGCCAGGCTGGGATTCCAGCCGGTGGCGTTATAAACGAGCTGCTCAGTCTGATAGCAGTATCCCAGCAGAGCTTGCGCCAGGATATCCACGCTTCGATTTGCCGCTGCAGGGTCAATGCCATTTTCACATGTGGGGCAGATGGTTACCAGTGAGGAAAGAATCTGATAAGCGATGCCTTCTTTTGTGGCGCAGTTCCACCGGCTGAGGCCGGGCAGAACTTGGTGTAAAGACTCCGGTTCCAATCAAGAACATTGAGCATTCCGATATTGGTGATATGTCCAAAACCAAAATGAATTATGTTATACTGCGATGGCCAGAACTGGCTCTCAGTGCGGATCAGCTGCTTGAGCAGCACCGGCGGCACACCCGTATCCTTCCAGGCCTGCAGAATGGGTTCGTTCAACATGTTTTGGATGAAGATCACTTGGGGTTTGGCGGTGGCCATGCCGCAGGCATTGGCGTAATTGTTTTGCGCCAACCCGCCTGAAGGGCAGGTGCTCGCATCCACAATTTTATTGATTATCAATTGCCCAGCCAGGAAAAAGTAATTCTCTTCTGTGTACAGCTGGTCCGCGGATTCCGGCACATAGACCCAGTGCAGATCCTCAGTCGGGATATTTATACGGTTGAGGCAGGCGGACATGGATTGGGTGGAGACACTTCCGCACTTGAGGTGCGGGCAAGCTTATCCATGCGGCTGAAAGGCAGATTACCGCAACAAAAAAAACCGTAATAAGGATTCTCGGCCTCTTGCATTTATTAATCCACATTGATAATCAAATTCTCCGAACCGGGATTGATTCATTTTCTAATGTAATATTAAATAAATGCAAAAACCCGACCCTAAATTTCTCCTCAAGTATTTAAATAATTATAATATAAAAATATAGATTTAATTCTTTAGTCGATATCCCTCACTGATCTTCAACCTTTGGTTTTATCGCAATCCTAATAAAGTCTCTAAATTTAGAGACTTTATTAGGATTGGTAATTTAGTTTACAGTAATGCTTACTAGCATTAGCCGCGTATAGGATCTGCTAAGGGTGGTTGTGATTGTGTTGTATAGAGTAGCGATCTGTGGTCCAAGAAGCAGCATGGCAGCGATTACAACAATAACAATTAAGGCGATGATTAATGCGTATTCAATTAAAGTCTGCCCTTTTTCTTGACGTGCTTCTAACCATCTTATGAACTCTCTTATCAGGTAAATCATTGTTTTTCTCCTTTATTCTTTAGGTTTGTAATTATATAATTATAGCCATTTTTCAAAAAATTACAAGTGGTTGATTAATTATTTTATGCTGTAAATCAAACCAGTTTTAAAGTCAATTTTCATGCAAAAATGTGCAAAAAATGGACAAATGCCAGATAAAAATGGAAATTCTAATTTATTCCTTTATCATTTGTCGCTAATTTATTAAGGATCCGAAGTATCCTGTAGCCTCAGATATCCGAATAATGGAGGTCCTCTGGGATAGAGAAAATTTAGCAGTGAGATCTTTTTATTAAGGGAGTAAAGTTTTGATGGAAAAATTGAGATAAGTGTAAAATCAGGGAAGTTCATTTAGATGATAAATCAGTTGTTTCTGCCTGAAATGTGAAATTCGTTACCTGCGAGGCTAACTTATAATAAATTAACAGGCTGGTTAACAAATGGTTTACCAAAATTTATGAAAATATTTTTCGCCTTTAGTGACTCTTTTGCTTAACTTTATCGAAACCAGGTTATTGATCAAGCGAGGAAAAATTTATGACTTTGGTTATTAATGCGATTGTTGGCGGAATTATCGGCATGCTCATTAATTATTTTTCGGATGTTCTGCCTGTTTCACGCAGATTCACCAAGCCATTATGTAAAGTATGCAACCAGCCTTTTTCAATAAAAGATTACCTGGTTTACTTCAGGTGCTCACAGTGCGGCAGCCGAATACCAACAAGATCCATTATTGTGCTAATCATTACGATCGTTGTTTGCATGCTGCTCAATTTTTTCCCGTTTTCCATTCTTGGTTTTTGGGCAACCCTGCCGATTTTAATTTTCCTGGGAGTTATCCTGGTTATCGATATTGAACACCATGCGGTTTTATTTGAAACAAGCATTTTTGGATTTGTATTGTTCTTTGTCTATGGAATGATGCTAATGGGTTTTCAAAGGACCATCACAGGTGCGCTCGCGGGATTCATGGTAATGCTCACATTTTATTTTATTGGATTGGCATTTTCAAAGCTTGTTGGAGCACTCAGGCATCAGGCAATTGATGAGGTGGTTTTTGGATTCGGGGATGTTTGTCTTGGGGTGAATTTGGGCTTGTTAACCGGCTGGCCTTTAATTATCGGGGCTATTACAATTTCAATTATTGCATTTGAAGTATTCACTTTAGCCTTTTTTATTGCACTGCTGATATCAAGAAAATATCGCGCCTTTTCAAGTGCCTTGCCATTTACTCCCTTCCTGATCATTGGCGCAGTGGCGATTTTTTATTTATAGAAGACTTCTTTTTTATTAAGGGACCTGACAATCCGGTTACACCCAATGCTCTGCAAATAATCCCAATTAATAAAAATCCCCTGAAATCTGGGGAATTGACACTGAGAAAAGATTAATAAAAAACTCCCCCGGAGCGATTTAAGCGCAGCACACTTCGTGCGAACGCTCAACCAGCTGATTCGAAGTCAGAATGTAAGGATGTCCACAGTGTGCATAGAGAGGATAGAGAACAGACAGTGCACAAAAATCGGCTAATTTTGTCCATACAGAGCATATTGTGCACCTTGTATCACCGGCTTTGCACCCGCGTTGCACCCGCATGAGGAAAGGCGACTCACCCTTATTATCCAAATTTAGTACATAATAATTGAAGCGGTATTATTAGGAACAAAGAGTCATGAGTCCTAATTCTATTGCCGCAATAAAAACCACCTTTTCAAGTGGTTTTTGTAGCGGAGATTGGGCTTGAACCAATGACCTATGGGTCATGATTTCTAAAATTAATTCTACAATAAAGAACGATTATTTAATTGATTTTGGTTGCTTGTATTTTCCAAAAGTATCCCGTTAAAGATATTCAAGCCAATACTGTAATGAAAACAGGATTTATCTTATTGGATATTTTTCACTCAATACTCCTGTCATGATTCAGGGATTGGATATTACGATGGTAAATGGTTCCAAAGCAAAAGGCTCCAAATCTACCAGACCGAGACCTGCCTGGTCTTGGCCATCAAGCATCAACCTTCGGATACTACTTAGATTGGTAGTTCCCCACCAGTTGTTTTCAGCCGGGATATCTAGGGTGGAGTTGCCTAAACCAATGTTCAAATCATTACCGTTAAAAGTTATTCTCAGTCACCCGAGCGGTTGAATTACCATAAAACCAAATGCCGGTGAAGCTACTATTTTCAATGATGTTATTATGGATAGTAGGATTACCTCTGTTATTTAAGAGATTCCACGTTCATTCCCTATGAAATGATTATTTTCGATCAAGACTGTGCTTCCGTCATTGGCAACAATACCGACAAGGTTATCTTCAAAGAGATTGTTGCGGATGATGATGTTCTGGTTTGCGTGTGTATCCACAGCTTCATGCCTGCAATCACGAAATGTGTTACCTTCAATAATTACTCGGTTTTGATTGGATCAAAGCCAAGGCAGATTCCACAGGTTGCGATGTGTTGGATGGTCGAATGGGTGATGGTTGCATTCGGATTTGGATCTCTAATTCCTACCCCCCAATAGTTATATTCGATTGTTGCGTATTCCAGGACAAGCATACCGCCAGTGTCAAGATTAATTGCCTCCCAGTCAAATACTTCTGGTGATGCACCATCTGAAGTGAATAGAATTGGCTGCTCTGATGTGCCACGAGCGATTAAAGTTCCAGAAGATATTAATAACGATCATATTGGAGCGTATGGCAGGAGGATCATCAGGAAAATTGATTTTTTCTGGAATTGATTCATCTTCGCTACCACCAGATTGCAGGCTATCCTTTTGAGCGGTAAAGCGGACAATAGTACCAGGTTCAATCGTCAATGTGATTCCTTTTTGAATTTCTATATCTCCCTTGACAAGTACCTCCCCGGTCCATATTTCATCATTGAGAATGATCCCTAAAGAAGTATGGTTAACGCGGACTTCTACGGTTGGATTTGTCGGTTTTAAGGTTGGTTTGGCAGTTTGGATTTGCTTTTTGGTATCGAATCCCTGAGTTATGGCAATTGCCGTAGGGTTTCTAAATCCGCATTTTGAGTTTCAGCTCTTGGACCACAGCTGGAAAGAAGAAGGAGTATTGAGACAACCATTAGTCTTTTCAAAATGTCCTCCTTAACCCTTTAACAAAATTAAATATAACATATTTACATAATTCAATAGTAATAATGGAAAAAAGATAGTCATGATATACAAAGTTAATTTGGAGAGGGTTGGATGAATGGACTATTTGACGGATGTCTGTTTAAGAGTAAGAATCCCTCCTGTCCATAGCAAATCACAGCGTTCTTTGTTTCCACCTTATTTCATCCCTGTTGCACCTGAATTGCACCGGGGAAGGCAAGTTCTAATCATTCGTGGTCTAAATTAGGAAATTGAGTTCACTCCTTATGAAATGAGGATTTGTTTTGCATTCTTATTTCGTTTCACTAAAAATAGTTTTTTTGAAATCAAAGTGCGAAGCATGCTTGTCATCCCCGCTGCGCCCAATCTATGAAAAGGATTCGACCATGATACATTCATCTTCCAACAACCGGTAAAGTTCTACCCAAGAAGCACCTAGACCACCGGGCTCTATGCCAAAGACAATTATTTTTTCATCTTCCTCATCTCTTACCTGGACATCAAAGAACACTCCGGCAATTTTTCTGGATTAAGCCTGATCAAATGGCAAACTCAAGTTCAAGTGCCCCTCGAACGTGCTTGTGTCTATATAAACCCCACCTGTAGAAATCACATTTGCACTTTGCCAGGCAGCAACTTTAACCTATTAAGATCTATCCAATCTGATGTGGTTTGCATCCGATTGCGAAAAGACTTTATACTCTACCATTCGTGAGCCAGGAATCTGGCAAACCATTCATGTGTCAGCTTCAGGTACCCATCAGGAGACAATTTGCCATAATCCAAATAAGCAGACCCTGCGGATGTTATCATTTTTGGTGCAGCTGGCTCGATCTGTGTGCCTTCATGCCACTCGTTGAAAGATGTGATTGTAACCAGCGTTGGCTCAATACCAACGGCAAACATACTCTCCCACCGGTCAGCGTATGTACTGCCGTCCCTCCGAGGTGTATCCACCCAGCTCGGGAGACCAATCCTTACAGCAGAAAAGCCTGGATTAATACCGGGTACATACCAGGCACCTTTTGGCAAACTACGTGCCCATTTGTAACCCACTTTATCAGTGTCCAATACGCCATAATTATATGAACCATCGAAATGACTATGAGTAATCCAGACGGGATCATTTTGGTCAGTCACCACGATCGCGCCTGGATTCTCATTGTGAAGAGTATCCATCGTTTTCTGCCAATATGTCGTAGCGACCACCTTTGAAGCATCATCGTCTGCATTCACAGTCGCCCAAAGAAAAAATAATCCTTTCGGGCGGTCATCTTCGCTGAAAAGGCTGGTTTCGGTAGTCCAGAAAAAAGCAGGCTGGCCGCCGTATTTGTCGTAAATGTAATGGATATCGTCTGCCAGTCTTTCAGCTGTTCTCCCGCCATACGGCTCAATATGAAATGCAATCTTGATGCCGTAATGGTCAGCTATGTCGAATATCAATGGTAATGCCTGATCAGTAGCATCTCCTTGTCCCCACCAGGATGAAATGATCACCCCCACCCCTGCCTCACGAAGCCATGCGAAATGTTGTGCCAGGACTGCAGGATCTGACTCACTATAAGCTCCAAGCACAGGATAAAAATCACTACCTATATCCAGAGGTGGATGATAACCTCCTTGATCCCAGTGGACCCACCTCCCGTCAACCTCCTGGTTGAAGTACCATGGATAGTAGAATGCACCCAATCGGTAGGATGGGTCAGGACCTATCACTGGCGGCCACGATGCTTCTGGGGTTTGAGTTGGAGTACTGGTCGGGGGGGGTAGAGAAGTTGAACTATTTTGACTGGTTTCCCCGGAACTGGTATTTGAACAAGCAATAATGAAAAGTAGAATAAGAGCGACGAAAAATGCAACTTTACGCATATTTCCTCCTATCCAATTACATGAAATTGAAAAAAACACTTAAATCATTATACTGCTAAGAAACATGATGTTTCCTGATTATGCGTCAGTATTCAGTTTGTCCACAGCGTATCACAGAAGCCTTAGAATCCACAGCTTACGAAAATGAATTTTGTCCACACTGAACAAATTGTGCATATGGCCTTACGGAGGTTGCACCTGCGCTTCACCAGACTTACACCAGGGAAGGCGGATCAAGAAACACATTGAATCCACAAAAATCGCGTGCTACTATATTGTTATAGCGTAAGGAGAAATCATGCGTAATTCGAGATTCCTGTTTATTTTTATGATCATCCTTTGCGGATTTATTTTCCTATCATGTTCCACTCCCCCAGCAAGCACTTACATACCAATTGCTGAAACGCCAACTATTATTGAGACGCCAGCAAAAGCAGTTGAGCCAATATCGCCGCAAATTGCCTCACCGTCCTATCGCACTCAGATCAGGATTAGTACCACTTCTGATTGGACTACCGTCCGTCTGACAGCCGGCGGAATCTTGCACGATATCAATGTGACCTCGTCCAGCGAAGAGGCGCTGTCTGCCGGACTCGAGGGCGAGTCCATTGTGCTCAGCCAGTCGCTAGACGGGCTCAAGGAGGTAAAAGTGTGGAGCTTGTGGTCGAGGCTCTTCTCACCGATCTCGTACAGGCAAATTCACTCACCTTTGAGATCGAACGCGGTCACATTGGTACAACCCAGGTAGAAATCTCCAGTTATTCCGAAGAAGACTCGATCATTGTTGCCACTCTTATCTGGGATGGCATCCAACCTGGCGAGAAGAACGCTCAGACGTATAAGGTCTCTCCGCAACCGTTTCTGAATGGGGCGTTAAATGAATACATCGTAATTGCACAGCTCAATTTCTGGTACTATGGTCCAGGTTTTTGGGGCGGTTTTGAGAATGAAAACATGAACGGAATACATCCCTGACCCCACTCCTGGGCGAGACATATAACGCCGGCGATCCGTCCGTCGTCTACCAGCAGATTGAATGGGCGGTTGAATACGGCGTTGATGCTTTCTCCATTGAATGGACCACACCTCGCGGCATTGGCCAAGACATGGAGGTCACACTGGATGATGTCTTTCTGAATCACCCAACGTTAACAAGGTTCGTTGGGCTATCTTCTATGATTTCCCGCTCCGTTTGGATCAAACCCCAAATCTGGATGTAAATGTGGTCCCAAATATCAATTTCGATCAGCCTGATGTTTACAATACCTTTGTATCAGATTTCGTCCACTTTGCCAAAAAGTACTTTGACAATCCCCAGTATCTCACCATCGATGGCCGCCCTGTGATATATATCTGGGCTACGAACAGCTTTATTGGGAATTTTGCCGGGGCAATGGAGGAAGCCCGCGATAAGGTGTCAGAACTTGGCTATGATGTATTCATCGTTGGAGACGAGGTGTGTATCGGGTGCTTCAATGAGCAGCACGCCGCATTATTCGATGGCAGCAGTACCTTTACAATGCTCATTCCCGGCCTTAACCCGACTAAGATGCGTGATACGGGAGAAGCGGCCATGAAGGTTGATGCCGCTTTCAAGTGGTGGACCGATCGCATTGCAGGTCTGAAGGTGGCCGGTAGAGAGGAATTGGTGAATTTTCAGCCTGGCTGGGCTCCCCAGTATGACGAAAGGAGAGGAGATAAGCCACACCCCATATATATTCCAGCTCTTAGTAAAGACCAGGTCGTTCAAATGGCGGAGATAGCTCGCAAGTACGCCCAACCTGTTGGCAGCAATGGCCAGAAGTTTAATATGGATCAACACCTGGAATTGTTGGGGGGAAACGACCACCTTCGAACCTACCGCCAACCTCGGGCCTAAGTATCCAGCCGGGAATTACCAGTTCGATATGTTAGAAGTGGTTCGGGAGGTTTTCGGAAGGGAAACATATTATTATGTACCCCCATTACCTTAATAACCACCAGACAGAGCGGCTTGCTTATATTTACGGCCACAATAGGGGAATACTCAACCGGCTGATAAGTAAATAATAATGATCAACCAAGGATTCAAACCCTTACCCCGCTAATTACGAGTCGGTTGTTCTTGTCTACTGAAGTGCATTTAGTCTAACTTTAGTGTTTGATTAACTATTAATAATGCCCCCGGAGCGTCATTCGAACGCTCAACCGACTGATTCGAAGTCAGGCACTCTATCCATTGAGCTACGAGGGCTTGCGCAAAATTATACTCCATTGCTTTTTGCCGGACATGGTTCCTGATTTTTCGCTGAATGTTCCACAGATGGCGGTATCAACAGACCTGCTGGACTGGCAGGAAGGTCCAGGTCAAACCCCCAGCGTGACGAAACCCGGACCTGGCTGATCTGGATGCGATGAAAAGCTAAACTTCTGGCATTCGCTTCTTCTTTGAAAAATAATCCACCAATAGAAATATGACTTAAAAAGTATTAATACTTGACAATTCGCCGCCATATATGGTATAAACTGCGCAATTTGTCAGTACATATGGGTATTATGAAACCAATCCTCCACTTCAGGCACCGCGACCAGAGAAAAACCAAGATTGTTTTATTTTCATTTTTTGAAGCCCCTTTCTTAAGGGGCTTTTATTTTGCCAAATCGAATCCTGGTGGATATTTGTGTCACTTCAGAAGCCAACTTGTTGAAGCTGGCAGGAAAATCATATGAGTAATTAACCCTGGCATAATGAAATTACCCGGAATGGCCGATGTGCATGTCCATCTGCGCGTGCCAGGCGGGGAGCAAAAGGAAGATTACCGCACAGGCAGCGCGGCAGCCCTGGCCGGCGGTTTCACTACCTTGATGGCCATGCCCAATACAACTCCGCCCATCATTTCAATCGAAGATTGGCAGGCTGCCAGTATGAAAGCTGCTTCGGAAAGCCTTTGCGATGTATCAGTATTCGTTGGTGCGTCTGTCTCAAATATTGAAAAATTGCCGGAAATTAGCAAATTCGCGCCGGCGCTCAAGCTGTATCTGGATTTGACTTACGGCGATTTAAAAGTGGAGGGGCAGGAAAATCTGGAAAGGATCGGCCGGCTTTGGCCGCGCGAAAAAGTCCTGGCTTTGCACGCAGAGGGAGACTCGATAATTACTGGTTTAGAACTGGCGGAAAAATTCCACCGCCGAATCCACTTCTGCCACATCAGCCGCAAGGAAGAAATTGAATGGATTGCCGATGCCAAAAGAAGAGGATTGCTCGTTACCTGCGAAGTGACGCCCCATCACCTCTTTTTAACTGAAGCTGATGCAAGCCTGCTTGGGCCGCTGGGCGATATGCGCCCCCGCCTGGCCAGGCAGAGCGATGTGGATGCCTTATGGTCGCATATTGACACAACCATTGATTGCATTGCCAGCGACCATGCCCCGCATACACTGGCAGAAAAACAAAGGCAGGGAAATCCTCCCCCGGGCGTACCGGGATTGGAATCGACCCTGCCCTTGCTGCTGACGGCTGCGGCAGATGGGCGTTTGAGCTATGAACGTCTGGTTGAACTCCTGGCGACCAATCCGCGGCGGATTTACTCTTTGCCTGCGCAACCAGATACCTGGGTGGAGGTCGATCGGATTAGTAAATATCAATTTCCTGATCATCCGCTTTACACAAAATGCGGTTGGTCGCCATTTTCCGGCGCTTCAATGACAGGCCGCATCCTCAAGGTGGTTTATAAAAGAAAGGAGGTGTATTCGAAAGGCATCGTTCACGCATTGGACCATTAAGCAATTTTAAGAATTTTATATTTTATAAGGAGAAAAAATGAATCAAATCACCCTTCCCAAATTATTTGATCTTGGTGATAAAAAACTGGAGCCCAAATTCCGCAGCAGTTTTTACATGCAGGATATCCTGTCGGTTGATCAATTTGATAAAGAGACCTTATCCTACCTTTTCACGCGCACCGAAGAAATGTCAGAAATGGTCACTCAGATCGGTAACTGCGATTTATTAAAGGGATATACCCTGGCTTGTGTCTTTTACGAGCCAAGCACGCGCACAAGCGCTTCTTTTATTGCTGCGATGGAACGGCTGGGAGGAAAGGTGATACCAATTACCCAGGGCATTCAATTTTCTTCGGTATCCAAAGGCGAGAGCCTGATCGATACCATGAATACCCTTGAAAAATATTCCGACTTGATTGTGCTGCGGCACCCGGAAATGGGTTCTGTCGCCCTGGCGGCCAAATATGCCTCGGTGCCGATCATCAATGCCGGGGATGGCATCGGCGAGCATCCCACTCAGGCATTGCTGGATTTATATACCATCCGCAAAGAAATGGGCAAAATTGACGGGTTAAGAGTTGCC
The DNA here is from genome assembly GCA_963751635.1 of uncultured Chloroflexia bacterium. Taxonomy (GTDB): domain Bacteria; phylum Chloroflexota; class Anaerolineae; order Anaerolineales; family Anaerolineaceae; genus Pelolinea. The sequence continues at coordinate 152,328 of CAVVVE010000003.1, read as the reverse complement.
ATGGTGGGTGACCTTCGCAACGGGCGCACGGTCCACAGCCTCACCAAACTGCTCATGAATTATGATGTGAGTTTTCGGTATGTGTCTCCGGACACGCTCCGTCTGCCCCTCAATTTGATGAATGACTTGATTAACAAAGGCTTTAACGTCAGGGAAGATGATCGTGTTGAAAATGTGATCAAAGATGTGGACGTGCTCTATATGACCCGCATCCAGAAAGAACGTTTTTCTGACATGGAACAATATGAAGCGGTGAAGAACTATTTCGAGATCACTACAGATGTGATGAAACAGGCGAAATCTGAAATGATCGTAATGCACCCGCTGCCGCGTGTTGGCGAAATCCACTATGATGTGGATAAAGATCCCCGCGCTGCTTATTTTCGACAGGTGAAAAACGGGATGTTTGTGAGAATGGCGCTACTGGCCGCCGTTTTGGGCCAGGCGTAAGATCAAAGAATCTCAGCCAAGAAAATGCTGCAGGATTGTTGATAAATTGAAAGGACATTTGAAAATGAACTTCTTCTCGAAATTGTCCGCCGCAATAGACGCCAATGCATCTTTGCTTTGTGTCGGGCTTGATCCCCAGCCGGAGATGCTGCGTGATGAAAAAACAATTGAAGAAAGCCTGTTCAACTGGGGTAAGCGCATCATCTTGCAGACGTCTGACCTGGTGTGCTGCTATAAGCCCAATTTTGCATTTTATGAGCAGTTTGGGCTGGAAGGGTTGCGGGCATTACAGAGGACCCTTTCCGAAATCCCGGATTCCATTCCGGTGATTTTGGATGTCAAACGTGGGGACATCGGATCAACCGCAAACGCCCTGGCTAAAGCAGCCTATGAACAATGGGGGGCAGATGCTGTGACGCTTTCACCTTACCTTGGAGAAGACAGCATCCAGCCCTTCCTTGCGATAGAAGATAAAGCCGTCTTCATTTTGTGTTATACGTCCAATCCTTCAGCAGTACAGATTCAACAGCACGGCGTGCCGCCGCTTTTTGAGCATATCGCCATTACATCGCAAAAATGGGGCAAGCCAGAGCAAATCGGATTGGTGGTTGGCGCCACTCAACCGGATGCATTGGCTGCTGTGCGAAGAATTTGCCCTCAAACCTGGATACTGGCCCCGGGTGTAGGCGCGCAGGGGGCTGATTTGAGCGCGGCATTAAGCGCTGGTTTAAGGGTAGACGGGAAGGGATTAATTATTCCGGTTTCGCGCGGCATTATCGCTGCGCAGGATCCCCGCCAGGCAGCCCTGGATTTGAGGGAAAGCATCCGCCTGGAGCAAGAAAAGGTAAAAAGCAAAGCTCTTGATGTGATGTCAGGTAAAACCGATTTGATCACCTCTCTTTTAAAACCGGTTGTATCAAATTTGGCAGCTTTGTTCTGGCTTCCGGCAAAGAATCGCCGATATATATTGATTTACGAAGGGTCATCTCCTTTCCTGGATTATTCCGAAAGGTAGCGCTTGCTTATGCGGAATTGGTTCAAGGGCTGAAATTCGATCATATTGCCAGTGTGCCTTACGCAGCCTTGCCTGCGGGATCGGTGGTCGCCTGGCAGCTGGGCGTTTCAATGATTTATCCGCGCAAAGAGGTCAAACAGCATGGTACGGGCCAGGCTATTGAAGGCAGCTTTGAGCCCGGTCAAACAGCAGTTTTAATCGAAGATGTGATTACTACCGGCGGCAGCATCGTCACTGCGGCTGAGGTCCTGCGGCAAGCTGGACTTGAAATAAAAGATGTGGTTGTCCTGGTTGACCGTGAACAGGGCGGCGATTTGAAAATGAAGGAGATCGGACTCGCCCTCCAATCGGTGTTAAAAATTAGTGAAATCGTTTCAACCCTGGAACAAAATAACCTGATCGATGCCGAAATTTATGGAAAAGTGATACGCTATCTCAATGACGATGCCTCAAACTGACCTTTCATGCGTCTTTCTCGGACTACGAATGAAAAGCCCGCTGGTGCTGGCCTCCGGTATTATCGGCACCAGCGCTGACCTTTTGGAGCGGGCTGCACTCTGCGGCGCAGGTGCGGTCACCTCAAAAAGCTGCAGCCTTGAGCCGCGCCTTGGTCACCCTAACCCTGTTGCAGTGGAATGGGAGGGCGGAGTGATCAACGCGGTCGGTTTGACAAATCCGGGTGCTGACCAGGAAGTGCAGATGCTGCTGGATGCCAAAGCCAGGCTCGCGCCACTTGGAGTCCCTCTAATCGCAAGCATCTTTGCGTCAACTGTCCAGGAATTTGGGCAGGTAGCAGCCATCATCAGCCAGGCCCAGCCTGATCTGATTGAGGTCAATATCTCTTGCCCCAATGTGAGTGATGAATTTGGCACGCCTTTTGCCGGTTCCCCTGATTCCGCGGCAGCTGTCACTGAAGCTGTAAAAGCAGCAACCCAAATCCCAGTAAGCATCAAGCTGGCGCCCAACGTGCCTAGCATAGCGCGCATTGCCCTGGCAGTTGTTAATGCGGGAGCTGATGCGCTGACCGCAATCAACACTATGCCGGGCATGGTTATTGACGCCCAGGCGGGCAAGCCAGTACTTTTCAATCGCATGGGCGGGATTTCGGGTGCTGCCATAAAGCCAATTGCTTTACGCTGTGTTGCAGAGATCCGGCAGGCAGTGGATGTGCCCATCATCGGCACAGGCGGCGTTGCCACCGGAAAGGATGCTGCCGAAATGCTGATGGCCGGAGCGACTGTTGTGGGAATTGGTTCGGCAGTTTGGTTTCGCGGCCCTGAGGTTTTTGATTTGATTAATACAGAACTTCGTGCTTTTATGGAAAGCGAAGGATACACTGATTTGGAACAGATGAGAGGAAAAGCCATCAATTGAATAATCACCACCCTTATCAATCCTTTCGGCTTAGCGAGAGCTTCCAAGGAAATAGTGCAACAAAAATCCTGAAATTTGATCAGCCTCTAAACACTGCGCGCCCCGGGCAATTTGTGATGGTCTGGCTGCCCGAAATAGGAGAAAAACCTTTCAGCATCCTTAATGACGCGCCTTTCAGTTTGGCTGTTACCTCTATTGGGCCATTCAGCAGCGCGCTGCATCACCTTTCTGCAGGAAGCCGCATTTGGGTGAGAGGACCTTTTGGGCAGGGTTTCAAGTTAGACGGTCATCGGCACCTGCTGGTTGGCGGTGGTTATGGCGCGGCACCGCTTTATTTTCTCGCCCGGCAAGCTCGCAGCCGGGATGATGAAGTGCAAGTATGCCTGGGTGCGCGTTCAAAAGATGGCATTTTATTGGCGGATGACTTTAAAAATATTGGCTGTCAAGTTACGATCACCACCGATAATGGCAGCCAGGGTGAAAAGGGATTGGTGACCCAGGCGGTGAAATCTGTTTTGAGGTCATCAACTGTTGAAGCTTTATATGCCTGCGGGCCGGTAGCGTTGCTGTCTGCTCTTGTGCTGATGTGCAGAGAAGAAAAGGTTGCTGCGCAATTATCCTGGGAAGCAAACATGCGCTGCGGGATTGGTTTATGCGGATCATGTGAGCTGGAAGAGGATGTGCGATCAGTGGCTGGCATCCCAAGCGGATGGCTGACCTGCAAAGATGGGCCGGTCTTTATTCATTCGTGAAATATTCTGCTTTCTAATGCTTTCCTTGTGGTTTATTTCTATGTAATTGATCCCAGAATGTTTAATTAAAAATTTGTTAAAATGCTTTTAACATTTTAAGAAAGGGAGAATAAACCAATGGCAATGACATCGCGCGAGAGGGTGCAGGCGGTTTTGAATCATGAAATCCCGGATCGGGTGCCGATTATTCTGGGTGTGAGCAATGCGACCGGGATCAAGATGAAGCCTTATCAGGGAATCAAGACACTCTGTGGAATTGATGCGCCAGACGGCTACATCTATGACTGGCCTGAACTGGGAAGCGCCAGAATAGATGAAAAGACAATGCTCCGGCTGGGCAGCGATGTGCGGGGTGTTCTGGATAGATTCCCGAAGGCTGTTTCAGATCGCAATAAAAACCGCAAACCGCATTCTCCCTGCCTGGATGATTGGGGTATGGGACAGATTGAAATTGAACCAGGAGTATGGTTTCCAGGCTATCACCCACTTGCCGAAGCGACAACCATCAAAGAACTTGATGACTATCAGGGCTGGCCGGTAATGGACGACCCTTATCGGGTGGCACATGTAAAGGATGAAGCGCAAAAACTTGCTCAAGAGAACCGGTATGCCATCATGGCCACGCCCTGGCTGATGTTTCCATTAGAACGCGCCTTTGGTTTGCAGGGCATGGATAAATTCCTGATGAACCTGGCGATGATCCCTGATTTTGCCGAGGCAATGCTGAAAAAGAACCTGGAGCTGTGCAAACAACATATGGGTAATTTTCTCAAAGCCATCGGAGAAAATATCGATTTAATCAAGATCGGTGATGATCTGGGCTCTCAGGACAGGCTGATGATCTCGCCGCGCATGTACCGCCAGATGCTCAAACCACTGCATGCAGACCTGATCCAGTTCATTAAAGAACATACGAAAGCAAAAGTCTTTTTTCATACGGATGGGGATGTGTTTGACCTGATCGAAGATTTCATCGAGATCGGGGTGGATGTACTTAATCCCATCCAAACATCGGCAGGCAAGATGTCAGACCTGGAAGGGCTCAAACATCGTTACGGTAGCCGGCTCGTTTTCTGTGGGGCGATTGATACACAGCACATTCTGCCGAAAGGCACGCCCGAAGAAGTACGTGGGGAAGTGCACAGGGTTATCGATATTCTCGGGGATGGCGGCGGTTATATGGTCGCGTCAGTGCATACCGTTATGAATGAAGTACCCCCGGAGAATATCCTGGCGATGGTGGACGCGGTTGAAGAATTTGGATATTACCCGCTGACGAAATAATATATAGAAAAAACTGGCGGCTGCGCAGCCGCCAGTTTTGCCTTTAGAGGGATTCCTTTTCATATGGCGTGCCGGCGGCAGCCGGCCCCTGGGAGCGGCCGACCACGCCTGCCAAGATGACCATGGTGAGTATATAAGGCAACATGAGCAGCAATTCCGCGGGAATTGGAAAGCGCAGGATCGAGAGGTTCGTTGAAAGCGATTCAGCAAAGCCGAATAACAAACCCGAACCAAAAGCGCCAATCGGCGTCCATTTGCCGAAGATCATGGCAGCTATACCGATAAACCCGCGTCCTGCTGTCATGGATTGCTCGAAGTAACCGATGGAACCCAAGGTGAAGAATGAACCGGCAAATCCTGCCATCATCCCACCCAGGATAACCACAATATAGCGGGTTTTAAAAACGTTAATGCCCAGCGTATCGGCTGCTTTTGGGTGTTCTCCGACGGCACGCAAACGAAGCCCCCATTTGGTGCGAAAGAGAATTACCGTGAGAAGGATGATTAGTAAATACATAAAATAAATGTAGATGTTATGGCTGAAGAAGATTGGCCCTAAATAGGGGATCTTGGAAAGAATTGGCAAATGAATCGGTTGAAAGAAACCACTCTGGTTGAGATATTGCCATTCAGCGACTTGCAGGATCTTGGTGACGATATAAGAGGTAAGCCCAATTGTAAAAATATTAATAATTGTGCCAGATATAACCTGGTTGACCTTGTATTTAATGGAAAGTATTCCGAGAATAATTGCCGTCAAACCTCCCGAAATAATGGCAGCCAGCATACCAATCCAGAGACCATACAGACTGCCGAAGATTGCCCCCACCAGAGCGCCGGTAATCATCATCCCTTCGATGGCGATATTGGTTATCCCAACGCGTTCGCATAAGATACCTGCCAAAGCTCCCAAAGTAATCGGTACGGAGCGCAGGATCATTACCCGCAGCATCCCACCGATATTTATCGATCCGCCACTGGCTCCCCAAGCCAAGAAGCTAGTTGTGAGGAGGATCCCAACAAGCCCCAACATGAGATTTGTATATTTCCCAAATCCCTTTAGGACCTGGTAAACCCCCGCGATTCCACAAAGAATTGCCAGCATAGTTAAAACGAAGAGACTATTGAAAGTTAGATTCGGCATCCCTGAAACTGAACCGCCAGGTGTCATGACGAAAAGGGTGCGCATATCAGAAGTCGTGGTTCGAACGAAAACCAGCCAGATGAAGGCTGCACACAATAGGAATATTATCCCCATTGATTTCTGCCGGATTAATGCAGGAATATTTCTTACCTTTAACTTTTTCAACTATCAGCTGAGTAAGATTAGCCATTCGTTTTTTCTCCTGATGCGATTTCAGGTTCCAGATTATTCAATGATGGTTGTTTTAACCGGAAAATGGTACGAATGATGGCGGGCGCGGCAATAAAGAAGATGATCAGCGCCTGTAATATGGAAATGATGTCAATCGGAATGCCGGTACGCAACTGCATGACCCTTGAACCGCTGCGCATAAATCCAAACAGCATCGCGGTGAGTATCACTCCGATCGGGTGGTTATTGGCTAGCAAGGCGATCGCAATTGCATCGAATCCATAACCGGTGGAAAGTGCCTGCGTCTGACGGAAATTGACTCCCAGCATTTCTGTCGCTCCGGCCAGACCGGCAATTGCCCCCGAGATGGTCATGGCGAGAATTGTAATTAGTGAAGAATTAATACCGGCATATTTGGATGCATGCGGATTGAGGCCGACTGAACGGAATTCAAAACCCCAGGTTGTCTTGAAAAGGATATACCAGATTAATATGGCAACGCCAATCGCGATGAAGAAACCAATGTGCAATCTCAATGGTAATTCAAAGAAACGGTAAAGATGGGCGCTCTCCTGAATGAAAGGTGTTTTAAAAGCTTCTTTGGGATCCTGGAAAGGACCGGCAATTAAATATTCAGCCAGGTTAAAAGCGATATAGTTCATCATGATGGTGTTGATCACCTCATGCGCGCCGGTTTTAGCCTTTAACCAGCCGGGGACGAATCCCCACAAAGCGCCAGCCAATATTCCAACTCCCAGGGCAAGCGGGATATGCACAATGGGGGGAAGCCCCTTAAAGGTCCAGCCGGCCCATCCTGCCATGATGGAACCCATGTAAAGTTGTCCCTCGGCGCCGATATTAAATACGCCTGCCCTGAAACCCATGGCAATTGCCAAGCCGGTAAACAAGTAAGGAGTCGTAACCACCAGGCTTTCCAGGAAAGGTTTTAAGGAAGCAAGAATGGCTGCGCCATCACCCCCGCGGAAGGCGGCGATTATTTTAGATGGGGTGCCGAATGCCCCAATAAAGAGAGAGGAATAGGTTTTCCAAATGAGGCCTAGTGAAGCAAGGATGCCTTCTCCAAAAGAGTTTCCAAAAGCGTCATATATTTCCACTGATGTGGCCGCTGCCAGAATTCCTCCCAGCACCAAGCCGGTAAAGATGGCGAGGAAGATGATGAGAATTGAATTCTTGGAGGATTCCTCCAGGAAAATTTTCACCACATTTTTTTTCACTGCTGCAGTATTTTTTGCCATAATTCAGCCTATGTGACGATCTCTCGAATTTTTGTCGGTTTGCGCTTTTTGGCAGTGATCTCGGTTGTGATGCCTGCCATCAATAATCCCAACTCTTCTTTTGTGACCATATCCGCATCAACAATCGCCAGGATCTTGCCGCGATACATCACTGCAATCCGATCGGACAATTGCATCACCTCATCCAGTTCTGTTGAAACCAGCAGGATAGCACAGCCTTCATCCCTTTTTTCAATCATGCGGCGGTGAATATATTCAATGGATCCCACGTCCAATCCGCGAGTGGGCTGGGCTGCAATTAGCAATTTAATCGGGCGTGAAAACTCTCTGGCGACGATCACCTTTTGCTGGTTACCGCCGGAGAGACCGCTGACTGCGGAAGCGATTCCGGGCGTACGGATATCAAAAGCAGAAACCAGGGTGGATGCATTTTTTTCAATGACTTTTGGCTGCATGACGATGCCCCTGGCAAAAGGTTTCAGATAATAAGTGCTCAATACCAGATTGTCCTGTACCGGGCTTTGCAGGACCAGGCCATCTTTTTGGCGGTCTTCCGGGATATGCGCTACTCCCAATTCAGTGACCTGGCGGGGATTGCAGCGCGTAATATCCTGCCCGAGGATTTGAATTTTCCCAGATTCTGCTTTCAACAAACCGGTCAGGCTTCTGACCAATTCTGTTTGTCCATTACCCTGTACACCGGCGATCCCCAGTACCTCACCGGCTTTGACCTCAAAGCTGATGTCATCCACCTCTACCTTTTGAGTTCTGCTTTTAATGGTCAGGTTTTTGACATCCAGGACAACATTTTTCGGTTTAGATTCTTCTTTCTTCACATTCAATTCAACCGGCCGGCCAACCATCATGGCAGCCAATTGGCTGCTGTTTGCCTTTTCCGGGGTGGCTTCACCAACAACTTTCCCCGCGCGAATGACCATGATTCTGTCCGCGCATTCCATCACCTCGCGCAGCTTATGTGTGATAAATATGATGGATTTCCCCTGAGTCACCAAACTCCTCATAATCTTGAATAGTTCACCCACTTCCTGGGGGGTGAGTACCGCAGAGGGTTCATCCATAATTAGAATTTCAGCGTTGCGAAAGAGCAATTTTATGATCTCAACTCTTTGTTGGCATCCTACTGATAAATCTTCAATTAATTCGATCGGGTCGACATCTAAATTAAATTGATTGGAAATTTCATTGATTTTTGCAGCTGCTTTTTTCTTGTCCAGGAAACCGCCGTATTTAATATACTCATCCCCCAGCATTACATTCTCGGTAACGGTAAAAACCGGTATCAGCATAAAATGCTGATGTACCATCCCAATCCCAGCGTTAATTGCGTCTGTTGGTGATTTAATGGTGACAGGTTTACCGTTGACAATAATTTCCCCTTCGTCTGGTGAATATAATCCATAAAGTATATTCATCAGGGTGGTTTTGCCCGCCCCGTTTTCGCCCAGCAAAGCGAGTATTTCCCCCTTGTTGAGTTTCAAGTCGATGTGGTCATTTGCCAGAACCCCTGGAAAACGTTTGGTAATACCATGCAGCTCAAGTATTGGCGCCATGTATCCCTCGTTTAAATAAAAATTCGACTAAGAAAATTTTATCATGAACAAAAAGTCGGAGCCAGAATTTCTGGCTCCGACTTCATCTATCACAATATCGAAATTACGGTCGCGGATTTGCGGCGAGGAATTCAGGAGAAAGGGTAGCCATTTCTCCGGAAATGATTTTCGGTGCAAGCGCTTCGACTTCCGCAAGCAGATCGGCTGGAACTGCGACTGCCGAGTTGAATACCAGTTCTGTGCCCTTGTTTTCCAGGGTCAGCAGGAAATTGCCCGCATTCCAACCGCCTTCGGTCATTGTTTTGACGGTCTCGTAGACGGGGACTTCCATCTTCTTCAAGGCACTACCGAGGATCTGCGGTGAATATTGGGCATTGGTCAAAGTCCAGTCCTGGTCAACGCCGAAGATGTAACCAGCCCCGCGTTCCTGCATGACTGCAGCTGAACCGGTACCAACATTGCCGGCAACAGGCAGGACGATATCTGCGCCATTGTCCATAAAGGACTCGGTCAACTGGCGGCCTTTGTCCACATCACTCCAGGAACCGGTCGCGGCAGCCTGATCCATAGCCTTGGGATCATAGCCAAGCACTTCTACTGCTGTGCCGTGTACTTTGTTGTATTCCTGAACGCCCATATAATAGCCGTCCATGAAGATCTGGACAACAGGTCCGAAGAAGCCGGTATAGGTAGCGACTTTACCGGTTTGGGTCATGCCGGCGGCCAGATATCCAGCCTGGAAGCAGCTCTGATCCATGTAGGCGCCAACGCCGACGAAGTTGTCAAAAGCTAACCAGTCGATGTCAATACCGATGAATTTGATTTCCGGATTGGCTGTAACAGCAGCTGAACAGGCATCTGCCATCATGAAACCGACGCACACGATCAGATCGGCTTCGGAATCAACGCAGGCTTGCAAGTTGGGGCCGTAGTCATCAGCACTCTTGGATTCAATATAATTCGCTTCGATGCCGAAATCGGTTACTGCCTTCTCAAGTCCGCCCCAAACTGCATCGTTGAATGATTTGTCGCCGATACCGGCGCTGTCAGTTACAAGACAGGCATTCAATTTTTCAACGGGCGCTGGCGCAGGAGCTTCCTCTGCCGGGGCTTCCTCCGCAGGTGCTTCTTCTACTGCAGGTTCTTCAGCAGGTGCGGCTGCAGGTGCGCAGGCAGCCAGGAGCAGGGAACCAATCAATAAAAGGCCTAACAAAATCGAAAACTTTTTCATTTTTCTCCTCCAGAATATTTTTTTGGCTTATGCCAATTTGTGTAATATAGTATATTGTTTTTGCCCTTAATAGGCAATGCATTGGGGAAAATTTAAGAAATCTGTTCAATTAATAATGAGTAATATCACCTCCTGACCTGTTATGTACTCATATTTCGATGCTTTTGATTATATCATTTCGAAATTTTCTTCAACTGTTTATTTCGGTCGCAGTTTCTTTTTTTTCAGGATTTTTTCGAGGGTGGTTGGTTTAATCAGGTTCTCTAAACACAATTCATTCAGCAGCCTGATATCCTGTTTGTCAAGGTCAGCGGTTTCAAGCATATCCGGACGTTTTAAGAGAGTGCGTTTTAACGCCTGCTTTCGGCGCCAGAGTTCTATTTCCTTATGGTTACCATTTAACAGCACTTCGGGCACCTGCCAGCCCCTGAATTCCGCCGGGCGGGTAAAGTGCGGATATTCCAGCAATCCGCTGGCGAAGGAATCATCATGCGCCCCTTTTGGATCTCCCAAAGCGCCGGGCAAAAGGCGGGTAAGTGCTTCGATCAGGATCAGCGCGGGCAGTTCACCGCCGCTAAGCACATAATCGCCAATCGATATCTCTTCAGTGACCAGGTGTTCCACGACGCGTTCATCCACACCCTCATAACGTCCGCACAGGATAACGAGGCGGGAGTGCTGGCTTAGGTCGACAGCTTTATGAAAAGTCAGCAGTGACCCCTGCGGGCTCATCAGGATCACCGGGCATTGCGGCGGTTGGCCGGCAATCTGTTCGACAGCAGCAAAGAGCGGTTCCGGTTTCATCACCATCCCGCCGCCCCCGCCAAAAGGTGTATCGTCGGTGGTATGGTGTTTATCAACCGCCCAATCGCGCAGATTATGGATATTGATCTGAATGATCTGGTTGGCTACAGCCCGCTGGATAATGCTGGTGTCAATATACGGATGAAAGACATCGGGAAAAATGGTGAAGATATCAAAAAGCATACCTTCATTCTATCTCAAGAAAACGACCCGGCAAATGATTTCTGGGTATAATCAATCCATTGAAGTTAATCATGTAATAAAGGCTGCTTGACGCTTAATAAGCGCAGGCGATAATATAAACCCCATGGAAATTAAAGGAAGACGATGGAATATGCGCCAGCCAAAGCGCCGTTCCAGTCCGCTCAAACTGCTTGGATTAGCCGGGATAATCGCGTTCCTCATTTATGTCAATAAGACAGTGGAACCGCTTTCATCCACACTTTTTCTGGCTTCACCCACACCCACCATTTCACCGGAAACTTTTATCACGGAAGCCGAGACTCTGGCAAATGAAGGTAAATATTCCCAGGCGCTGCAGGCTTACAGCAAAGCTATTCTTGCGGATCCGCAAAATCCGGCCAATTACATTGCCTCAGCCCGGTTGAATATTTACAGCGGTGAATTTGAGAAAGCCATTGAAAATGCAAGCAACGCGGTGCTCCTCAATCAATCCAGCAGCATGGGGGAGGCGCTCAAAGGATTCGCTTTGGGATTAATGAGCCAATACCTGGATGCTGAAGGTTCTTTGAACCGTGCCATTGAATTGGATCCGAGCAACGCTTCGGCATATGCCTACCTTTCAATCATCCTGTCACAGAAAATAATCCTGGGCGAAGAAGTTTTGGGAGATCTTGACCGTTCGATTGAAGCCTCGCGAAAAGCTGAAGCCATTGCACCCGATTCGCTTGAATCGCATTGGTCGCGAGGAGTGGTGCTCGAGATCACAGCCAACTATGATGATGCCATCACGGAACTTGAAAAAGCTGTTGAGATCAACTCCAATATTGCTGAACTCCATATTGCCCTTGGGCGCAATTACCGATTTTTAGGAAAAAATGATTTGGCAGTCGAAGAGTTCACACGCGCCAACGCATTAAATCCCTCCGATTCTTATCCTGAAACCCTGATTTCACGAACTTATGCGAATATTGGCGAGTTTGCGCGTGCCATCCAATACGCTGAACAGGCTGTCGCAGATGAACCCGAGGATGCATATCTCTATGGGAACCTGGGGGTGATGTACAAGCAAAATTATGAATTCAATAAAGCGGTTTTGATGCTCAAGCTTGCGGTTAGGGGCGGTTTGACGCCTGAGGGCGTTGAAGTAAAAGGTTTACCTTTATCATATGGCCGGGTGGTTGAGTATTATTACAATTACGGACTGGCTTTGATGGAACTGGGGTACTGCGGTGAAGCAACCGATATCGCCCAATCGATCATCCAAAGCATTGAAAATGACGAAATTGCCACCTATAATGCAAACTATATTTTGGAACTCTGCTACCAAAAGATAAATGATTTGCAGTTGTTAAAACTTCCCACACCCACTTTCCTGCCGACCTGGACACCGCGCCCCTCACCCACACCCACCCTCAGACCGACCCTGGAACCCCCTGCTACACCGATACCATAAAAAATGTATATACCCGGACAGAAGCCGCTTTTCAGAAAACCCCGTCATCAATCCAATCCATATCGCATAGCGGTCATGGTTGGGATCGTTTTAGTTATGTTAATGATTCTGAGGAATCTTAACCTGGGATCCATTCAGCCGATGTTTACGGCCACAGCCACACCCACACGAACACTGGCTTCCTTTGCGGGTGAAGGCGAAACGTATTTTGTGGCCGGCGACCTGGAAAAAGCTATCGATGCCTATAAACAAGCGGTTGCGCTTGATCCAACCAATGCCGATTTGCAGGCGGAACTGGTTCGCATCATGGTGTATTCATCAACCTTGATCACGGTTGACGAATTGCGTCTGGCGCGATTAAATGAGGCTCTGGCTATCATCAATGCGGCCATCGAACAGGTACCGGATAACAGCATGGTGCATGCGGTTAAAGCATTTGCGCTGGATTGGCTTTCCGATCCCAACCTGGGCATGGAAGACCGCACCGGCCTTCTGACTGAAGCGGAACAGCAGGTCATTACCGCCATTCAACTGGATAATCAGAATGACCTGGCTCTGGCATATTACGCTGAAATTTTAGTGGACCAGCAAAAGTGGATCCAGGCGGAACAGAATATCAGCCAGGCCCTGCAGCGCGCGCCGGACTTGATGGATGTGCACCGCATCAATGGCTATGTACAGGAATCTTTGGGCAATTACACCCAGGCGATCGCTGAATATGAGGAAGCGATCAGAATAAATCCCAATTTGACTTTCATATACCTGCGGATCGGCGCGAATTATCGCAGGCTTGGCGCAAAAGGCGAGGCATCAATAAACAACCCGATGTATATTTCGGCTTTGGATTATTTCGATAAAGCAGCCAAGATCAATGAACAATTAGGGGTAAAGGATTCCATCCCCTATTTTTCGATCGCGACCACCTACACCCAAATGGGACAGTTCCTGCAGGCTGGCAGGAATGCGCGAAAAGGATTGAATTTTGATCCGGATAATGCTGATGCCTACGGCAGGCTCGGAATTGTCTATCACCGTGCGCGCAACTATGAAGGCGCCATCCTGGCATTCGTTTGTGCCATACGCGGCTGCACCGCTGAACAAGGCTGCGAGGTGCGCCAATGCGAACAGGATGTGGATCCAATGATTGCAGTGCAGGGGCTGCCGCTCAGCGCGGGTACTGTAGATTATTACCTGACCTACGGCGCAGTTTTGGCAGGTATGCACCGCCAGATAAATGGCTATTGCGAAGAGGCCATGCAGATTTTGAAAATGGTTAAGCAGGATTACAGCTCAGATCCCATCATCATGCAGAATATCACCGAAAGCGAGACGATCTGCCGGGATTATGGATATTCGTAGCCAAAAATATTAAAAATTCATTAGATTCTTGGCTTTTTCCTTGACTTCTTTCCAAATTAAGATTACTATTCAGGTAGTTAGCACTCTCGGTATATGAGTGCTAAAAATTTCAAAATCTTTTATATTGGAGGATTGTATGGCGCTAAAACTCAAACCTTTAGGCAGCCGGTTAGTTGTGGAACCCATCGAACAGGAAGATGTGACCGCTTCGGGTATCGTTCTGCCAGAAACAGCGAAAGAAAAACCCCAGAAGGGTAAGGTGCTGTCAATGGGCCCCGGTGACCGCGATGAAGATGGCAAGCGCATCCCCATGGATGTAAAAGTGGGCGATACTGTGCTGTATGCCAAATATTCAGGCACAGAGATCAAGATAGAGCAGCAGAAACTCTTGATCATCAAAGAGAGCGACGTTCTCGCGATCGTTGAAGGCTAAGAAAAATTTAAGCATTAAATAAAGGAGTATTTATATGGCAGCTAAACAGTTAGTTTTTGGCGAAGAAGCGCGCAGAAAACTGCGCAATGGTATTGATGTGCTGGCTGAGGCAGTCGCCACCACTCTCGGCCCCAAAGGCCGCAATGTAGGTTTGGATCGCAAATTTGGTTCCCCCACCATCACCCATGATGGCGTTACAGTGGCAAAGGAAGTTGAACTGGAAGATCCCTTTGAAAATATGGGCGCCCAGCTTCTGAAAGAAGCCGCGACCAAAACCAATGATATCGCTGGCGACGGCACCACCACCTCAACCGTTTTGGCACATGCCATGGTTGCGGAAGGTCTTAAGACGCTTGCCGCAGGCGCGAACCCCATGATGCTGAAGCGCGGTATTGAAGCGGCTTCGAAGAGCATCGCGGATGCGATCAAGGAACAGGCGATTGTCATTTCAACCAAGGAAGAAATTGCCAATGTGGCAACCATTTCTGCCCAGGACCGCCAGATCGGCAACCTGATTTCCGAAGTTATGGATAAGGTTGGCAAAGATGGCGTCATCACTGTGGAAGAATCCAAAGGCCTGGAATTTGAACAGGAATATGTCGAAGGTATGCAGTTTGACCGAGGTTATATTTCCGCTTATTTCATTACCGATTCCGAACATATGGAAGCGGTCATCCAGGATCCCTATATCCTCATTTATGACAAGAAAATTTCCGCTGCTCAGGATTTGCTCCCCCTGCTTGAAAAATTGGTGCAGATCGGCAAGCGCGAACTTGTGATCATCGCCGAAGATGTTGACGGCGAAGCGCTGGCGACCATGGTGCTCAACAAACTGCGTGGCACCTTAAATGTGCTGGCTGTCAAAGCCCCCGGCTTTGGCGATCGCCGCAAATCCATGCTCCAGGATATTGCAGTCCTGACAGCTGCTACGGTTATTTCTGAAGAAACCGGCCGCAAGCTTGAAACCGCTGTTGTTGCGGACCTTGGCCGGGCTGAAAAAGTTGTCACAGATAAAGACAACACCACCATCATTGGCGGCAAAGGCGATTCCAAGGAAATCAAGGGACGCATTGAACAAATCCGCGTCGAAATTGATAAGACCACCAGCGATTATGACCGCGAAAAACTTCAGGAACGGCTTGCCAAACTTTCCGGCGGCGTTGCCATCATCCGTGTTGGCGCAGCAACCGAAACCGAACTGAAGGAAAAGAAGCACCGCGTTGAAGATGCGTTGTCAGCTACCCGCGCGGCAGTAGAAGAAGGTATCGTCCCTGGCGGCGGTGTGGCGCTGATCAATGCCATTGCCGCGCTTGACAAATTAAAGCTGGATAATGATGATGCCAAAACCGGCGTCAATATCGTCCGCAAGGCGCTGGATGTACCCATGCGCCGTATTGCCGAGAATGCCGGGTATGATGGTTCCGTGGTGGTCGCCAATGTCCGCCAGGAACAGGAAAAGACCAAGAATAAAAAAGTTGGGTTCGATATTCTTGAAGAAAAATATATTGATATGGTCAAGGGCGGCGTGATTGATCCCGCCAAAGTGACCCGCGGCGCTCTGGAGAACGCAACCTCCATCGCGGCGATGATCCTGACCACTGAGGCGCTTATTACGGATGTTCCTGAAAAGGAAAAACCCGCACCGCCTCCCATGCCCGAATACTAAAATAATCAAAAACTGGCCGCTGAAAAGCGGCCAGTCTGTTTAATATTGTATAGCTTCATGGGCAGGTTACATCAAGAATATAGGCGCCTTTTTTCTTTTCAAAATATGTAAAATCGCATTTTTCAGCCAGGACATTTCGCAGTTCCAGGCCGCTGCGATGTGAGACGATTACTTTTGAATGTCCCGCTCGCATGATCTGTTCTGTCAGATAATTGGCATAAATTTCATAGTTCTCAGTTGTGGTCAATAAGGCGATGGCAGGCCATGCGCCGGATTCGGTGATTAATTCCGGGAGGCCGGCTTCCATCACTTCGAGAGGGATTGCGGGGCCAGATTCAACATTCACTTCGGGATTGAGCGGTATGGGCAGGTCTTTATAAAGGCTCAGTTTGTACCAGTTATATCCTGGCTGCGCGGAAAAATACAAGAAAACCTTATCGGTGGGGTGCAGAGTTTTCAGGACTGGTTTTATCTCCTGAAAAAAGAATTCACCTTTAAGATGATAGTCTATCAAGGCGCCTGCTGAAAAACCAACCAACACTAATGAGTAAAAGGAATTGAATGGTTCTGTTGGTTATTGCGGTTTTTATTTTGAAAACCAGGTAAGCAAAAAGGTGATAGACAGACGGAAGAACGAACAAAGAATGGCGATCCAGCAGAATTGGATATTTTCCAGCAAAATTAAGCGCGTAGATGAGTAAATAAATAACAAAGGGGATGGCGATTATCGAAAAATCCAATCGGGTGATTTTCCTGGATAAGAATAAATACAAACACGCTATCATACAGAGGAGCAAAAGCAGGCTCATTGGCGTGAGGATTGAAGAATTAATCGTAACCAGCAACTTTATCCAGTGGCTAAAATTCGTAAGGTTGCCTGGACCCAGGTCAACATTGAAGATTTGCGGATAATTCAGCAAGTTAAAAGAGAGATTGGGCGTAATCGAAACAATGTACCAGACCAGGAAACCAGCAAAAACCAGCCCATGAAATAGAAACCACTTTGACCGGAAAGGTTTCTTAAAAGATAACTTCAGGCGCCGCAGCATTTCCACACCGAATATCGCAGCTATCACGAAAATAATGGAAATGCCGAAAAAAATTGAAAGGCAGGCGCTTATGCCGTAAATATATTTTGCCCGCTGATTTTTATTTAAAATTTCAAAATAACTTGTCAGGAGAATACTGGCAAAGGAAAATTCATACAGGTAATGTTTAAATTCGGTCGAATAGCGCAGCAGCAGGGGATTGGCAAGAATCACAAAAGAAAAGACCAGCGCGATCGTGAGGCTGTAACGCCGTTTGAGATAAGCAGCCAGGTAGCCCATCGAACCAAAATACATGAGAATTCCCGGAAGCCGGAATTGAAGATCCCCGGCGCCAAAAAGGAGAATTACGAGTTTTGTGATTAAGACAAATCCCCACGGGGAAACCTGGTTATGCAACTTCGAGGGGCACAAAAGGGGAAATGCCTGATTTCACGATTGACAGCGCCACCATGGATTCATCGATCCAAAATGAGCGGCTGGCAACGTAGAATACTGAATACAAGAAAAAAACCAGGAATAAAACTGCGAGGCCGTATTTATCAATGAATTTCAAAAATGCAGATTTGGTTTGCGTCATAGTTGATTTTTCAGTCATGATTTTCTTGTATCCGTAGATTCTTTCTATCAATTAAACAATAAATATTTCAAGGCGCAAGATTAGGGAAAATTATTTGACAGCGTAAAGGGCTATCTCATTATTTTCACTCTCAAAAACCATCCGCCAGGATTCCGGCGGTTGCTCCAGATATTTCGGAATATCATAAAACTCGGTGTCATAAAAATCACGATCAACGATCACAAATCCCTCATTTATCTCTTCCGCACGCAGATATTGCTGCTGAGTATTCAGGTATTTAATCCTCCCATCCCATACCTTTCTACCCCAGAAATCATGGATATACATCGGCAGAATTCTTTCAAAGGCGCGATTATTGTCACGGTCGATCCAGATAACAGCATTAGGGTCATTGTTTTCTTTTAAATATGCCCTCAGTTCCAAATAGTGGTCCCTGCCGCTTCGGATCAGATCGGGGTGGTCGCGGATGGAGAGAATCCCTCTGGCGGCGGAAACTGATAAAAAAGCCAAAATGAATAGCGGACCCAGAATATTGGTTTTGAAAAGGCGCCATTTTATTTTTTGCCGGAGATTCTTGAAGAGATTATCCAGGGCAGCAATTCCCCCAATGATTAAAGGCGGGAGTATCGGTATCCAGTAGCGGAACTTGTGCAAGCGGATAAGCACGGCGTCTTTCCATGAAAAGATGACCGGCATCAGCCCAACCAGGGTGAAGAAAACATAGAAAACCATCACCCACAGCAAGAGAAAAAGATGCCGTTTGTCCTTTTTAAAGATCTGATATACGAAAGACAGCATGGCGAGGATGCTGAGCAGCCAGGTGCCTTCACCGCCATACCTCTTTATCAGCGCTGGAAAAAAACCGATGATTTTCCGCACATCCATCTCAATCATGCCCACAGTTTCTCTTGGCATCGCCGTGGAAAACCGAACCAGGGCATTCTGGTAATAAAGTATGCCTATCAGGAATTCAATCCCGATGGTGAGCGCCATACCGGCGGCAATGATCACCAAATATCGGTAGGGAAGGCCGAAAGCCCAAAAGAACAGGGGTATGAGCACAAAAAGGACTGCCATGTATTCTTTGGTCAGGTAGGACCAGCCAAAAAGAAGGCCTGCAAGAAAGAAAAGCCATTTTTTACATTTTTCTGAACGAGCGTTTGTGCCAGTCTGATTGGAGTTTTCCGTAAAAAGCAAAACAGCAATTCCGGCTGAAAAGCATGCCGTCGCCGGCAGATCTGGCAGAAGATGCCCGGATTCGAGCAAAAGGCTTGGAATTAAGATTGTCCAGAGCGCCGAAAATATCCCCACGACTCTGTTGAACATCCTGCCCCCGATCAGATAGATGCTGATCGCCAAAACAGCCATGCTTGCAAGGGGAACCAGGTAATATGAAATTTCCGCGTATCCGAAAATCCGATACAAGATGGCTGCAGGAAGGATTAAGCCAATTCGCATGCTCCAATGGTTGGGCACGTCTGGAAGGTGGGGAAATTTCACAGATGTAAAGAAATACTCCATCTGGTCAGAAAGAATGGGAGGATTTAGAAACACGAATTGGATAGCGATTGAAATTAATACCAGGAGCACAATTACCAGCAGATCGATGAAAATCCCTTTTCGCATATTAAGAATAATATCAGAGAAAAAATCAAAATTAGGATCATCAGAAATATTATTGATGGTTTTCTAGTGAAAGTAATCCAATTTCAGAAATAAAACTGCGAATCAGTTATAATTTTGCCCGTGTTATCCAAGCCCTTGTCCATAAAATTTGTTTTTGCTGTCTCTGCTCTGCTGTTTATAGCTGGATGCAAAGCCAAGCCGGATTTGGAAGGGACACCTTCGCAAGTTGAAACGCAATTGCCAACGCCAACCGAGGCGCCTATGGCTGCCCGCGTTAATGGTGAGGGGATCTTATTGTCGGATTTTGAAGCGGAATTAAAACGCTACCAGGCTGGCATGACTGAGCTGGGCGCCGAGTATGTGCCTTCTGACGCAGCCAGGCTTGTCTTGGACGAAATGACCAATCAAGTCCTGCTGGCACAGACGGCCACATCCCAGGGATTCAGTGCGGATGAAGCGGTTGTGCAAGCACGATTAAGTGAACTGGCAGCAGATGCCGGGGGAGAAGAGAATCTGGATGCCTGGATAAACAGCAATTTTTATACCGAAGAGAGTTTTCAGCGCGCCGTGGCGCTGGATATGGCGGTTGTCTGGATGCGTAATAAAATCGTCTCCGAAACCCCGCAAATCGCTGACCAGGTGCGCGCGCGCCAAATTCTTGTCACAAACGAGAATGAAGCCATCGCGGTTGAACGCCAGCTGCAGGTAGGAAAAGCCTTTGAAACCCTGGCTTTCGAATATGATCCCTTGACCGGTGGTGATCTGGGTTGGTTCCCCGCAGGTTATCTGCTCCAGCCAGATGTCGAGAAAGCTGCCTTTTCATTACAGCCCGGCCACTACAGTGGAATTATCCCGTCCGCATATGGCTTTCACATAGTGTATGTAGTCGAACGGGACAGCCAACACCCTCTTTCACCTGAAGCGCTTCTATTCATGCAGCATCAGGCGCTTGACAAATGGCTGGCTGAACGGCGCGCCCAAAGCGCGATTGAAATTCTTGTCCCCTAAAAAAGCGCTTCACGCTTTCTAATCTCAAGCCATTCTGATTTTGCCAGAGCCCCTGCAATCTTGCCGGCCGGGTAAGACATGATCTTGCCATTCTTGAAGAATTCGAAGTCGTAAGCGGTCATATCACCGGCTTTTAATCCGGGCACAGGCATCAGGCGCGCTGTGAGCGGTTTTTTCAGGCGTAAGGATAACGCCGCGATATCCATTAATAGAGGTTCAATTTCTTCTGCGCTTAAGTCGCCGGAAAGCGGTACGGTGTCGAGCCCTGTACCGCAGACCGCGGAGAGCATCAGCAAATCTTTCACAGTGAAATTGCCGCTGGCAGTACGTGAGGCTAAAATGGAATCTTCCAGCACTGGCAGCATTAATCCGTTGAAACCCACATGCTGCCAATTTCCCCGATCAAGAGCTTCAGCCAGAATGGCGGCTGCCGTGAGTGTGCCCGCAAAACCCACCTGCTGAATGCCGAGGCTTTCAAGCGCACCGCCCAGGGAGCACCAGTCTTCAGGGAAAGGCGCGAGTGAGAAATCAAAACCTTTAAAGGAAATACCCGCTTCGCGCGCGTTAAGTTTTGCGATTTTGCCAAGCTCGTCAGCTGCATCTTCCAGGCGGCTGATCATTTTATTGCGGCCTTCGGCGATGTCTTTGACATTTTTAAAGGCGTCAACCGCTGCATCTGCAGTCTCTATTGCCAGTGCAAACGCAGGCTGGGTGCCATAGCTGTATGCCGCGGGGAAAAATGGCGTGAAGGGCTGAACGTGGCTCATTGCGCAAAAGCGCAGATTTGTGAAACCATCTGGTGTTATCGCGGCTGCCTCAGTGATGATTTTTGCGCAGGCTTTTACAGCCTGCATTGAAATTCCGCGCTGCTGGTGGGCAAGTATTCCAGTCACGAATACATTTCGGGTTGCCTTGAGAATTTTTGTAATCAGCCCATAATCAGCAAGACAGGATAAGCGGGCGGGGCCGATCGAGAGATATTTGAAACCCAACTTTTCAGCCGCAACCTCCAGGGCAGTGATCTTTTGAATTGCATCCGCTTCGGTTGTGAATTGCCCGAAGGGAATGGTCGCAAGGCGCAGGGTTTGCACCACCCAATTCTTTTTTTCAAAGCCTTCTTTGCAGGTTTTTGCCAAATCTGCCAGGCGATTTAATTGGGCATCAAAATCCTTGTCAAGAGGATTGCAAAAACAGGTGATGGAACGGATTTTCATTGGATTGTCCTTTGTCGAAAAGCCTCATACATTAATATACTTCCAGCAATGGCCGCATTGTAAGATTCTGTTGTTTCAAGCATGGGAATGCGCACTGAAGCATCAGCTATCTTTTTTAGCTCATTCCCGGCTCCGGCAGCCTCCCCGCCGATAACCAGGCAGATTGGTCGGAGGAGGTCCTCTTCCCAGCATAATTTGCCTTTACCGGAGTCTGCCAGCAGGATGTCAAGCGCCGGCTTATTTGTTTGCTTGCAGAAAAGTCGGATTTCCTCAGGGGGCATGGAAGAAATGCGTAACTTGAAATGCGCGCCCATGGCTGACCGCAGTACTTTGGGGGCAAAGGCGTCCGCGCTTTCAGGGGTAAGGATTACTCCCTGGATGCCAAGCGCAGCCGCGCTGCGCAGCAAAGTGCCTAAATTGCCCGGATCGCGTATTTGGTCAATAACTAAAACAAAGTCCAGGGAACTCTCTAATTTAGCATTTTTAAAAGGAACGGCCATCAGGATGCCCTGAGAGGTTTGCGTATCCGAAATCCGGTCCATTAATCCTGGCGCGATTTCTTCAACGTCGATATTTTCACTTGTCAGGGTATTGAATTATTTCCCGCCCGCGCTCAGAAAGCTGGCTGCTGAAAAGCGTAAATTGCGGTTTCATCCCGGCATTCAGGGCTTCTTCAGCCAGGCGCACGCCTTCAATAATATATAAACCGTTTTCTTCGCGCTCCCTTTTAGAAGTGAGCAAAGAACGGACCAATTTAATTTTGGAATTTTGGACAGAGGTTATCACTTTCCCGCCTCATTTCCAAATGCGTTCTGAAATGCCTCTGAAAAAGCGTGCAGAGTCTCCTCATCCAAAAGGACGATTTTAACCAGGGCTACAGCCGACTTTGGATTCTTTTCAAAATACTCTTTGAAAGTATGCATGAAAATCTCTGCAGCTTGATCTTTGGGAAACCCAAAAATCCCGGTGGAAATGGCGGGAAAAGCAATTGATTTGATCTTCAAGTCTTCAGCGGTATTCAAACAGCCATCGATAGCCATACTCAATTTTTGATTTTCATCCCCATCACCCCAAACCGGACCGACCGCATGGATCACAAACTTGCAGGGCAGTTTTCCGCCGGAAGTGAAGGCTGGTTTAGCATGTGTCACAGGACCGTTCTTTTTGATCCATGCGCTGCTTTCGCGGTTGATCGCCTCGCCGCCCTGGCGGGCAATGGCAGCTGCGACACCCCCGCCGTGCATCAGGCGTGAGTTGGCGGCATTGACGATGGCATCTGTGGACTCGCGCGTGAGATCCCCCCGGCAAATTTCCAGAATTTGCCCGGAAGTGAATTGATGATGAAGGATAGTTTCTGCCATAAATTCCTCTCACATCTATTTTAATGGAAATAAAAAAAGGGCAGCCGCTTCGGCTGCCCAAAAGATATCAAAAAGAAATTAAAGTGCTGCTTTTGCCTTCGCAACTACGCTGGTGAAAGCGTCAGGATTGCGCACAGCGAGGTCAGCCAGCATTTTGCGATTGAGCTGAATGTCGGCTTTCTTCAAAGCAAATATGAACTTGCTGTAAGGCAGTCCGTTGATGCGGGATGCGGCATTGATGCGTGCGATCCAAAGTTTGCGCATGTCGCGCCTGCGGACTCGGCGGTCGCGGTAGGAATACCACAGGGCTTTAAGCATGGTCTCGTTGGCACGCTTGAACAAGCGATGGCGAGAGCCAAAATTGCCCTTGTTAAGTTTCAAAATTTTCTTATGGTGCAGATGGGTTACTGGTCCACCTTTTACACGGGTCATGCTGTCTCCTTTGCGTTCTCCTGGGCGCCGGCTTTATGCCAGTTGTGAACACCCAACAGCCGCTATTAAAAAATATTATCGGTTTTTATCGAGATACGGCGCGAGTCTTCTTACGCGCTTAACAATACTTTCGCCCTGAACTGTTACCATTTGATCAAGCATTCCCAGGGCACGTTCAGAGCGTTTACGGCGCAGGTGGCTTTTTCCGCCTTTGGTGCGGACTACCAGCCCTGAACCGGTCGCGCGAAAACGCTTGGAGGTTGCTTTATGGGTCTTCAGTTTGTACTTGCCTTTTTTCTGCTTCCTCGACACGGTCTTTCTCCTTACATCAGGTTTACAAAAAAATCTCGCTAAAACAGCGAAGCGCTATTATACCAGACTTATTGAGTATTATGAAAAGGGAACATCTCTTGATGTTCCCTAATAATAAATGAATCAATCAGGAGAATTATCCCTTTTTTACTGCTTTTGCTTCCTTTTCAAGTTTGGCAGGAGCTTCTGTTTTTTCAGCTTTTGCGGCTGTTTTTTCCTGCTTGGCGGCAGCCTCTTTCTTTTCAGGCTTTGCTTCTACTTTTTCTGATTTAGCCGGAGCATCCGGTTTTTCAGTTTTTACTGCCGCTTTTTCTTCTTTGGCTGGTGTCGCTACTTTTTCGGCTTGGGGAACTGCTTTTTCCGGGCTGACAGTATCTGGTTTTTTACCGCCTGATTTATC
The DNA here is from genome assembly GCA_963751635.1 of uncultured Chloroflexia bacterium. Taxonomy (GTDB): domain Bacteria; phylum Chloroflexota; class Anaerolineae; order Anaerolineales; family Anaerolineaceae; genus Pelolinea. The sequence continues at coordinate 128,203 of CAVVVE010000003.1, read as the reverse complement.
CGGTGCCAACACGAGCGTCATGGATTTGCCTTCCATGGAAGGGGAGGCTTCGATCTTTGAGACATCCTTTAAGGCTTCGGCAATTTCTTTCAAGTCTTCAAGCGCAATTTCGGGATAAGTGATCTCGCGGCCGCGGAATTTTATGGTTACCCGCACTTTCATGCCGTGTTCCAGCCAGCGGCGGGCATCTTCAACTTTAAACCCGCGGTGATGCACATTGGTTTTTGGCCGAAGGCGAATTTCTTTAACTTCGATCTTGGTTTGGGCTTTGCGTGCCAGGCGTTCCTTTTTGGTAAGTTCGAAAAGATACTTCCCCATATCAATTACCTTGACCACTGGGGGGTCCGCGGTTGCGGCTATTTCCACCAGGTCAAGCCCGGCGTCTCTGGCGGCCTGTTGGGCGACTTCGTTTGTAACGATGCCCCGGTTTTCCCCGTTAGCGTCAATTAATCTGACTTTTGGGGCGCGAATTAATTGGTTAGTCCTTACCTCTGATGATGCGCTAATCTTATTCTCCTCGGTTTTCCTCTTGGTTTGATATTACCATAATTATAATTTCTAAATCAATGACTTATATTAAAAGCCCGGATTGAATTTCCGGGCTATTTTGGTTCAGTATAAAAGGGATTATGCTTTCTCTGCAATATCTTTTTTGGCAAGCGCCAGGAAATCATCCAATGAAATTGGCCCGGGATTTTCGCCATTTCTCAGCCGCAGCGCAACCTTGCCCGCTTCAATTTCCTGGTCGCCGATAACCAGCATATACGGGATTTTCTGGTTCTGCGCGTCGCGGATCTTGGCGTTCATGCGCTCGCTGCGATCATCAAGTTTCGCGCGTAAACCTGCCTGCTTGAGTTTTTCCACAACCTGCGCAGCATACTCAAAGTGGCGGTCAGCGATGGGAATCGCCATCGCCTGGACCGGCGACAGCCAGACCGGGAACGCGCCGCCGTAATGCTCGATCAGGATTCCGAAGAAGCGTTCCATGCTGCCCATCAACGCGCGGTGGACCATATAAGGCCGGTGCTGCTGGCCGTCTTCGCCGATATAGGTTAGGTCAAAACGGTCGGGCTCATTGAAGTCAAACTGGTTGGTTGAGAGCTGCCATTCGCGCCCGATGGCATCTTTGACCTTCAGGTCAATCTTGGGGCCGTAAAAAGCGCCGCCGCCTTCGTCCACCACGTAATCCAACCCTGAACGCTGCAAGGAAGCGCGCAGGCCGCTTCTGCCTCAAGCCAGCGGGATTCATCGCCCACAGCCTTTTCAGGTCGCGTACCGAGATAGGCTTTAAATTCTTTGAAGCCGAATGAGCGCAGGATGTGCAGGCAGAAATTGAGCACGAAATCAATTTCATCCGGCATTTGTTCAGGCGTGCAGAAGTGATGGGCGTCATCCTGGGTAAAACCGCGCACACGCAGCAGCCCGTGCAGCACACCGCTGCGTTCATAGCGGTACACGGTGCCCATTTCTGCAAAGCCGCATTGGCATCTCACGGTATGATCGGATCCGGCTTTTATAAATATGCAGATGGAAGGGACAATTCATTGGCTTTAGATAATACTGCTGCCCGTCAATATCAATTGGCGAATACATATTCTCTTTATAGAAACCCAAATGGCCGCTGGTCTCCCACAGGGAGGATTTGCCGATATGCGGGGTATAGACAAACTCATAATCCGCTTTTTCGTGTTCCTCGTTCCAGAAATCGGTCATGATTTTTCGGACCTTGGCGCCCTTGGGATGCCAGAGGATCAGCCCGGTGCCAATTTCGTCGTTGCTGCTGAACAGGTCCAGGTCTTTGCCCAGTTTGCGATGGTCGCGTTTTTTGGCTTCCTCTGCCAGCTTCAGATATTCTTCCAATTCCTCGGATGTTTCCCACACAGTGCCATAGATGCGCTGCAGCATGGCATTGCGTTCATCTCCGCGCCAATATGCGCCTGCTACGGAAAGCAGTTTGAATCCTTTGGGAGGGATCTCCCCGGTTTTTTCAACGTGCGGGCCGCGGCACAGGTCGATGAAGCTGTCATGCTGGTAAATGCTCAACTCCGGCTTTTCAGAGATGGCCTGCCCATGTTCATCCTGGGTGCCCTTTTCAAGATCATTGATCAATTCAATTTTATAAGGCTGGTCCTTGAAGAGCTCCCTGGCTTTTTTCGCGTCAACAACCTCACGCGTGAACGTGAAATTTCCTTTTATGATTTCGCGCATGCGTGTTTCTATTTCGCTCAAGTCATCCGGCGAAAGCGGGCGTGGAAGGTCAAAATCATAATAAAAACCATCCTCGATGGCCGGCCCGATGGCGATTTTGGCGTCCGGGAATTTATCCAGCACTGCCTGCGCCATCACATGCGCGGTGGAGTGGCGCAGCTTGTAAAGGTGCGAGCCTACATACTTCTCAACAATTTTTTCTGCCATTCTTACCTCCATGATATTAATTAACAAAAAACCGCCCCGATTCTGGGGCGGGAGGCGTCTCTCGCGGTTCCACCCAGTTTGGCTGATAAGTATCAGCCCACTTGGAGTGACCGATAACGGGGTCAGCCGGCTTTCTTACTTTCAGCTTGCGCCAGGTTCAGAATGCGGCTCGCAGGGGGTTTTCACTGGTCATCTCTGCGGGGAAATCTCAGCCTGTGTTTCCCTTTTCTGTCAGGATGGCAACCAGTTACTCGTCCTGGTCAATGCCTTTTTGTATCAGTGGGCGGTATAGGACTCGAACCTACGACCTTTGCGATGTCAACGCAACGCTCTAACCAACTGAGCTAACCGCCCGCAGATGTGTATTATACCAAATCAAGCCGTTTTGGCAATTATTTAACAAGGGATTTGTAATTTGCTCAAACATTACGCTATTATTGCTGGAAATCATGATCGCGAATTGATTTAAAAACCCAATTATCAAAGATTTATCAGTTTTCTCTGTAATACTTGATTTATGGGTCAAATCAAATATACAATGTAGAAAACAAGGAGGTAAGATGTTTGATTTTATATTTTGTCTGATACCCATTGCGCTGCTGGCGTTTTTCATGCTGTTTTCAGGCCTGCGCATGCTCTATCAATATGAGCGCGGTGTTGTGTTTACCCTGGGCAAGTTCACCAATATCCGCGAGCCGGGATTGACCTTTATCTTCCCGGTTGTGCAGAGTATGCGCAAGGTGGACATGCGCATTAAAACTGCCGAGGTCCCGCGCCAGGAAGTGATCACCAAGGACAATATCCCGATCCTGGTAAATGCAGTAGTTTATTACAAGGTTATTAGTCCGGAATCGGCGATCATTAAAATCGAAGATTATATGTTTGCCATCCGGCAATATACTCAGGCGGCGCTGCGCGATGTGATTGGCAATAGTGATATGGATTTCTTCCTGCAGGAACGTGAAAAAATTGCCGGCAGTATTAAAGAGATTGTGGATTCCGAAACCTCGGAATGGGGGCTGGACGTGGAATCCATCAAAATCCAGGAAGTGGAACTTCCGGCTGAAATGAAGCGCGCCATGGCCAAGCAGGCAGAAGCTGAACGCAACCGCCGGGCGGTGATCATTGCCTCGCAGGGAGAGCTTTCAGCATCTGAAAACCTGCGCAAGGCGGCCGAGAATCTTGCCAAGAGCAGCGGCGCCATGCATTTGCGCACCCTGCAGACCATCCGCGATATTGCCGCTGACCCTTCCGAAAAAATCGTCATGTTGCTGCCTTCGGAATTAAGCGAAGCAGTCGCGAAGGTGGTCACCCGCAAACGGACTTAGGCCATGCTGGATCCTAAAACGCGCTATCTGCAGATTGCGTTTAATTATGATATTCGCATGGTTGCCTGGCTGCTGCCGCGCATACCGCGCAGCAGCCGCATCCTTATCGAAGCCGGAACGCCCTACATTAAGCGGGAAGGCATGGAGGGCATCCGTTATATCCGCCGCTTATGGCCGGGGATGATTGTGGCGGATATCAAAATTGCTGATGGCGCGCTGGGTGAAGTTCAGATGGTGCGCCAGGCAGGCGCCGCTGCGGTAACCGTGCTGGGGAATGCGCCCAAAGAAACGCTCGACCTGGTGATTGAGGAATGCAGGAACTCAAACATGGTTTCCATGGTGGATATGATCGGCGTGAATGATCCGCTGGATATCATCCGCCATCTGCTTAAGCCACCTGATGTGGTTGTGCTGCATCTTGGTCGGGATGAAGAAACTACGCGTGGAAAACTCATCCAATACCGGCATGTCAACCGCATCCGCAGCAAATTCCCGGTCATGATTTCCGCCGCGGGCGGTTTGGATGAGGGCAGCGCCCGCAGCGCCATTTTTAACGGCGCCAATATTGTGGTTGCCAATGTGGTGCAGCCTGGAGATAAATGGGCGGGCATTTCAGCGGCGGGTGATATTGCCGAAATGGCAAAAGTCTTCCTCGAAACCATTGAATGATCAATGAATAAAGTATACTTTAAAGGGACCTTCTCAAGCAGGTCCTTTTTTATTCTCCTGGATAATATTTGGTTAGTCAACTTTCACATGCGATATACTTTTAGCAATTCAATCGAGAAAACACGATGCCAAAAGAAATAAAAACAGAATTTGAGCGCTGGCAGGATGAAAATGTAAATCCTGTTCTGCAAAAGTATCCTGAGCGCAAAGAAGCTTTCAAAACAACCTCGGGGCTGGATGTGCCAAGGCTGGCTCTGCCTGCTGACGGTGATTATTTTGACGCATTGGGCTTTCCCGGAGAGTATCCCTTCACGCGCGGCATCCAGCCTACGATGTATCGCGGGCGCTTATGGACCATGCGCCAGTATGCCGGCTATGCTTCGGCGCAGGAATCCAACCAGCGCTACCGCTACCTGCTTGAACAAGGCCAAACCGGGCTTTCAGTTGCCTTTGACCTGCCGACCCAGATCGGATATGACAGCGATGATCCCATGGCGGCTGGAGAAGTGGGCAAGGTGGGCGTTGCCATTTCTTCGTTAGGGGACATGCGCACACTTTTTGAGAATATCCCCCTGGACAAGGTCTCAACCAGCATGACGATCAACGCCCCCGCAGCGGTGCTGCTGGCACTGTATATTGCCGTGGCGCATGAACAGGGAGTGGAAGAGAAAGCTTTACGTGGGACCATCCAAAATGACATATTAAAGGAATATATTGCCCGCGGCACATATATTTTTCCGCCAAAACCATCCATGCGCTTGATCACGGATGTGTTCAAGTTTTGCCAGACAAACGTGCCAGCCTGGAACACAATCAGTATTTCCGGCTATCACATTCGCGAAGCAGGTTCCACGGCTGCCCAGGAGGTAGCTTTCACGTTCACCAACGCCATCGCCTATGTCGAAGCAGCCCTGGCAGTCGGGATGGAAGTGGATAGTTTTGCTGATCAGCTTTCATTTTTCTTCGCCTGCCACAATAACTTTCTTGAGGAAGTAGCCAAATTCCGGGCTGCCCGCCGCATTTGGGCGCGCATCATGAAGGAAAGATTCAAGTCGCAAGAAGCGCGTTCCCAGATGCTGCGCTTTCACACTCAGACCGGCGGTTCAACCCTCACCGCGCAGCAGCCTGAAAACAATATCGTGCGCACGACCCTCCAGGCGCTGGCAGCGGTTCTGGGCGGAACGCAATCCCTGCACACCAACAGCATGGATGAAGCCCTTTCGCTGCCCTCTGAAAAGGCGGTGCGGGTGGCGCTGCGCACCCAGCAGATTATCGCGCATGAATCCGGCGTAGCCGACTCGGTTGATCCACTGGCTGGCTCCTATCTGGTTGAATCTCTTACCGATGGTCTGGAGCAGCTAATTCTTCAGACGATCCAGAAAATTGATGAAATGGGCGGTGCGCTGGCGGCAATTGAAAATGGTTTTGTGCAATCTGAGATCCACGAATCCGCTTACCGTTTTCAAAAAGCGGTGGAAAACAATTCAGAAGTTATCGTCGGCGTGAACAATTTCAAGACTGATGAGAAGGTGGAAATAGAACGGCTCAAGGTGGACCCGGCGATTGAGGCGCAGCAGAGAACCCGGCTTGCGGAACTGCGTGCAAAACGCGATGATGGCAGGGTCAAGGAATTATTGGCACAGCTGGATTCTTGCGCACGCTCTGAGGAGAACCTGATGCCGCTGTTCATTACCTGTGTTGAAAATGACCTTACGTTGGGAGAGATCTGCGGCGTTCTGCGCGGGATTTGGGGAGAATACCAGCCGCCAGTTTGGGGATAAATCATTGAAGAGGAAATAATGGCAAAAGTCAAAAAGATCAATCATGTCGCAGTAGTGGTTGAAAATATTGAAAACTCCCTGTCTTTCTGGGAAGGCGCGCTGGGCATCAAAATGCACAAGGTGGAGGATGTCCCGGCTCAAAAAGCCCGCGTGGCTTTCCTCCCGGTAGGTGAGGGTGAACTGGAACTGGTTCAGCCGACAGATCCGGAATCAGGTACAGGAAAGTTTTTAAAGGAACGGGGCGGCGGGATGCATCATCTGTGCCTTGAGGTGGATGATATCGCGGGTATGCTTGCCCAGCTCAAAGAACAAGGGATAAGGCTGATCAACGAAACCCCTTTGGAAATGGAAGGCCGGAAAATCGCCTTTGTCCATCCCAAGAGTGCCAGTGGTGTGTTGGTTGAGCTCTATGAACTTAAATCAATATGAATAACTCTTGGCTTATTTGAATATTTCTCCCATATAATATTTTCCTCTTCCTGTTTTTCTTAACTGCCAAAAGTAAACGCATAAGACTGAATGCCTGCATCCAGGTAAGTGATTAAAATCGTACCTTCAACCGGCGTTTCAAAAGAAGCAAGGTGATAGAGGCGCGCTTCATCTATGATTATTTCATTGTATTGATCGATTTCTGTGCTGAGATTCTTGAGGGTTGAGTCTGTAAAATCAATCTTTATTTTTCCCGGGTTGGGACTGTCCAGAACCAAAAAGACATCTTTAGCAAAGAAATGCAAAGCAAGCTGGCTATCCTGCCCTGATGTTTCGGCATATTCTTCTCTAAACACCCAGTTTCCGGACACTGCAAAGTGATGCAGGGAGATTTCAGTGGGCAAAGAATATTGGCTTGATTCATCAATGGCCAATGCTTCAGGCGAGGAAAACAAAATCTGGCGTCCATATCCGATATAGGTTTCCGGAGTTTGCAGGCTTGAAAACCTGGATTCAGCTTCCCGGCTGATTTCCTCATTTGTTTTTACACCGGATTCTGCCAAAAGCTGTTGGATGACAAGTTCGGATTCCTCGTATGCACCCTCGCCAAAATGGGTGTAGCGCACATTTCCCTTTGCATCAATAAAATATTTCGCCGGCCAGTAACGGTTATTAAATGCCCGCCAGGTTTTAAAGTCATTATCCTGGGCGACGGGGTACTCAAGCCCAAATCTTTCAACTGCTTTTATTACATTGGCAGTCTCTTTTTCAAAGGCAAATTCAGGTGTGTGGACACCAATGATCACCAAACCTTCCTGTGAATATTTTTCGTGCCATTCCTTGATGTAGGGTAAGGTTCGAACACAGTTGACGCAGGAGTAGGTCCAGAAATCAACCAGGACCACTTTTCCGCGGAGTTGTTCCAACGTAAGCGGCTCGCTGTTGATCCAGTTCACGATGCCTGTTAATTCAGGGGCAGGGCCTAAATTGGGGAGGATTGCACCTGATAACAGGTTTTCTTTGCTTATCTCGCCGCTGACAAAATATTCCGTGTCACCCTGGTTGGCAAGCTCGTCCAGTTGCTGGCTGATCGTGCTACTGGTTTCAAATCGTGAAAGCGCTGCTGATAATCCCGACGGCAGTGCGTTCGTCAGCCAAGATGTCACTAAAACATCCACATTCAGGGCTATTGCAGCAGCGGTCAGGATCATTACAATTCCGAAGATGCGCTGCACTTTGCCCAAATTCTTATTTAGGAAGGGAGCTTTTTGGATGAGCGATCGGCCGCCATAGGCAATTGCCAGAAGAGGAAGCCCTGAACCAATCGCATAGGCGATCACAACCAGCACTGAAGCAAATGAAAGCGATTGGGTTGCAGCCAGGGCAGTGACCGACGCGAGGATGGGGCCTGCGCACGGCGCCCAAACCAAACCGAGGCTGAGCCCGGTGATGAATCCGGGAAAGAAGCCATTTCCTTCCTTTTGGTTATTGCCTGCCAGACGCGGCAAGAAACTGAGCGCTTTTTCCACGATTTCACTCAGTTTCGGGATGATCATGCTCAGGCCGAGAATTCCGATGATCGATACAGCCATGATGCGCAGCGTATTTGGTGAAAACCCCAAAAGGGAAACGATCTGAGTGATCAAAAGCGTAAATAATGAAAAACTGATTATCAATCCGGTAATAACGCCCAAAGGCCGCCGTTTACCGCTGGATGCGGATGAAGACAGGACAATCGGCAGCACGGGTAAGATGCAGGGCGATAGAACTGTAACAACACCTGACAAAAATGAAAATGCTAATAAGATCGCCATTAAATTTACCCTTTACTTTAGTGTGTAAATTTACTTTACGACCTCTAAAAGCGAAAAATTATCAATGAAATGTTAATTACTATGTCAAGTTATGATAAAAAGTCTCATGATTCTTTTGCTTGGATAAATCGAACTTAAAAAAACAAGCCGGAGATGATCCGGCTTGTTTAATCGCTTAATGAGATTTTATTCAACTTCAAATTCACATGATCCCTTGTATACGTCATCCAAATACAACTCCACGCTGTATTTTCCTTTCGGCCAGGGATTCTGGTTGCTGAGATCAAACACCATTTCATTGGATGCGGAAGTTCCTTCGCCGATATATAAACTAGTAATTTGCGTCATAACCCTCGGTGTCGACCGCTTTCCATTCCGCTTTTATTTTTGTGGCGGGGAGATCTGGCTTAATTCAATATAGCAATGAAACACTTCATCGCTGGAATAAACCGAAATGCTTTCAAAGCTGCCATTTACTTCCCGGGCTGTATAAACATTGACTATCGTGACACTGCCGGAACTGGTGGCAGGTCCGCTTGTTGAAGCGGGATCTGACGAGACTGAGAACTGCAAGGTCTGGTCAAGGGCATTGTTAATGTAAACCTCAACTTTATAGGTGCCGACTGGCCAGGGGCCGTCATTGCTCAAGTTGAAGGTGATCACATCGCTCTCTTGAGCTTCCACTTCGTCAATCAACAAATTGGGATCAACACCCTCCGCACTGACCGCATACCATGACGCTTTTGAGGTGGTATTGGCAGGTGCGCTTGTCAGGTCAAGTACCAAATAGAAAGGTTCATCTGTTCCAAATACGGAGGTTTGAATATCCTGCCCTCCGGCTTTTGAAACCATGTAAGCCTGATAGCCTGTGGCGCTGCCTGAATTGCTGGCTGCGGTTGGGCTGCCTTCAACATTAAATTCAAGGGTCCGATCCAGTTTATCGTTCAAGTAGAGCTCGACTTTGTAATCCCCAACCGGCCAGGCGGCGGTATTGCTTAAATCGAATGTGATCTCCTGGTCGCTGCTTTCGAATTCCGCCTCATCAATCTTGGTGTCCTTAGCCAATCCTTCTGCATTGGCTGCATACCAGACAGCTTTGGTGACAGTATCATCCGGCGCGTTGGCAAGGGTGACCAGCAGATAGAAGACTTCATCCTGTCTGAAGGTCGTTGTGTTTTCATAGTTGCTGCCGACCATGCGGGCAGTATTTGCTGCACTGATTTTGGCAGTGCTTGCGCTGAAGCCGCATGCTGCGCCAATGATGAGCAAAATTCCGGTAAGCAAGAAAAGGTGCATACGATTGATTTTCATTTTTTCTCCTGTTGTTTTGATGATTCTATAATTTATATTTGTATTTTTCAACCACTTACAAAATTTCGTATAAAAGTCATATCTTACAATCAGCCATCCGCCAGGAATCCAGGCAGGCAGCCATGCGCCTCAAAGAAAAAGAATTAATCGATCGCGATCATTTTGGCGTCATCTGCCTTGGCAGTCTGAATGCCGCGTTCGATGTTTACTTTCGAAAGCAGCGCAATGCCTGCTAGGAAGAAAATCACCAGCGAGACAATCGCCAGCCGGCTGTTGCCGGTCAACTGGTTGATCACGCTGAATAAAATCGGACCGATGACGGTGTTGAACTTTTCCGAAACGCTGTAGAAGCCGTAGAATTCCGCAGATTTGCTCTTGGGCATCAGCTGGCCGACCAGAGACCTGCTGAGTGCCTGGCTGCCGCCCTGTACGGTCGCGACGCCCAATCCCAGCAGAATGAAATGCCATTCCTTGGTCATGAAGAAGCCGATGATGGCGATCAGGGTGTAAACCAAAAGACTGAGATTGATTGATTTTTTAATGCCCAGCTTTTTGGAAAGCTTTCCAAAAAGGATGGCAAACGGCGCTGCGACGAATTGCACCATCAGCAAGGTGCCGATCAGAATGATGGTCCCAAATCCAAGGTCGGTACCGAAAGCGACAGCCATGGTGATGATGGTGCCGATGCCGTTGGCATAAACAAAGAAGGCCAAAAGAAAGAGGAACAGGTCGCGGAACTTGCGGATGCCTTTCAGCGCTTTAAAGAAACGCTGAAAACCAACGGTCACCATATTCAGTTTTTCCTCACCGGGTTCGATCTTGCGTACCGGTTCTTTAACATGCCGGAAAATGGGAATGGAGAAAAGCGCCCACCACACTGCCACACTGGCCAAACTCAGGCGCATCATCAGCTTGGTGGCTTCGGTCTCATCCATATTGGGCAGGAAACGCGGGCCAATAAAGATCATGGCCACATTTATCAGCAAGAGCAGCCCGCCGCCGATATACCCCATGGCATAACCGCGCGATGACACCTGATCCATCTCATCCGCATCCGCGACATGCGGCAAAAGGGCATCATAGAAGACCAGCGAACCGGCAAAGCCGATCGTCCCCAGGATATACAGGACAGAAGCAAGCTGCCATTCGCCTGGCTGGTCAACAAGGAATAAAAGGGCGGTCGCAACTACACCGAGTGCAACAAAAAAGCCCATAAATACTTTCTTGGACCCGCGGAAATCGGCGATGGAGCCGAGCACCGGGCTGATGGCCGCGGCGATCAGGCTGCCGATGGCGACAGTGTATCCCCATAAAGTGAGCGAACTTTCTGTGGCAATGAACATGCCGAAATAATTAGGCAGGATGGAGGCCATGATCGTGGTGGCAAAAGCTGAATTGGCCCAGTCATACATGGTCCATGCGCGGATGGCTCGCTTGTGCAGGTTATCTTTCATGTTTAAACCCTCATTTCCTGGATGATTTCTTCCATTAATTATAGCAATGACTTTTATAGCTCCTCTCCTCTTAGGAGGCGTGCAGTTAAATGCGGTGATTGTAAAAGGGTTAAAAAAAATTGGGATGAAAATGGCAGAAGGGAATTTAAATTGAGATCATATGATTACAAAAATATTGCAGCAGCATTCGAAGCGCCCACACAAATCTCGATGATTTTATAAATCAAGGGATGAGCGTTACTCTTTAACTGGTTTGGCAATCACAAACTGGCGCCCCCATTCCTTGATCTGACCTTTCGCGATGCAGGTCTGTAATACCAGATGATGCTCGCCGGTATAGATTTCTTTGAACACTTCGCTGGCAGTGCGCGTTTGGCGAGTATCCAGATCAATGAACCTGCTGCGCGGGCTGCGCGGCTCAAGCGCTTGAAATTGGCGGATGCGCGCCACCCGATACCGCCGCGACCGCCCATGCCCGTCCAGAATATGGATATCCTCCCCTTCTTTCACATTTAAAAAATATCGCCCGCTGAGGTAGTTATGCGCGATCAGCCCGATGGTGCCGTAACGTGAGGCCAATTGGAAACTGGTAGCCACACCTGAAATTCCGGAAACATAATCCGGCCTGCCGCTCGGCTGATTCACCACCCTGAGATATCGGTTATCGCCCAGGTAAACGCCGCTGACGTCTTCCAGTGGCCTTTTAGACGAAAACAGGGATTTCATTTTATTTAACATTCAATGCCTTCAAAAATCACTCTAACGTGATTGTATAACATGTTTTTTTCATGCAAAAACTCAGAAAATTATTAAGGCTTATATTCATGGAATAGCGCCTGATTTCAGGGCGAAAAATTTTAGGTTAATAACTTGGGAATGCAAAAATATTGTGCAGGTTATGCGAAATATGAACTGGAGCATATCAAATTTCGAGTTGTTGTCAGCAAAGAAGAAAAAATAAAATCAAGTGTGATAAAATACCTGCCTGGCGCGTTGTACCCTTCGCGCAAAAAAAACAAATCAAAGAAAGGGCTTGACCCATGAAAGTACTCTTATTGAAAGACGTCTATAATCTCGGCCGTGCCGGGGACGTCAAAAAAGTAGCCAACGGCTACGCCCGCAATTTCCTCATTCCCCAGAAAATGGCTGTACCCGCCACTGCCGGCGCCACGTCGCATGTGGATAGTATTAAAGCAGCTGCGAATAAGCAGCGTGAACTGGTCAATGAAGAAATGTCCGGCCTGGCAGCACAGATTGCAGATCTGCAGTTGGTCTTCAAAGCCAAAGTGGGTGAATCCGGCAAGCTGTTCGGCTCCATCACCCAGCAGATGATCGCAGATGCCATTACTGAAAAAATTGGCACGAATGTTGACCGCCATTGGGTGGAATCACAGCCCCTGCGCGAGGCAGGAGACCATAAGGTAAAAATTCGCCTGACCTTTGACCTTGTGCCGGAAGTGAAAGTCACTGTTGAAAGCGATGCGGAAGTCAAGGAAGAAGAAACCGAAGGCAAGCGCAAACGCGCCCGCAAGTCAGAATCGAAAGCCGAAACTCCCGAAGACACTGAAATGCCGGAAGTTGAGCAAACACTTGTGACGGAACCAGCTTCTGAAACAGAAGCTGAACCAGCGCAAGAAACTAAAACGCCCGAGGCTGAGGAAGCGCCAGCGCAAGACGCGGCAGAGGAAGCGTAAAATAATTCCAACAGAAAAGCAACCGGCCTGGGGAATTTACCAGACCGGTTCTTTTTATTAATACCCTTTATAATCTGTGGCGATGAATTCATCTGATCCCCGCACCGTCGGCGAACGCCTGCGCGCAGCGCGCGAAGCGCTGAACCTAAGCCTGGCAGAAGCGGCTGCTGCGACCTCAATTCGATTCAACTATCTTCAGGAACTGGAAGGCGAACATCCCGAAGTCTTCTCTTCGGGCGTCCAGGCACGCGGCTTTTTAAGGCTGTATGCTGCTTTCCTGAACCTTGATGCCGGAGAATTGATCGCCCTTTGGGATCAGCCGGATGCGGGGACTGCTGCGGAAAGCACGCTTGAACAGAAAGGGGATATCCTATCATCCCAATCTGAAGCAACCGTACCCCGGGTAAATGCCGAATCCGAAATTGAAAATCAGGCCGAAGGCCATGGTGAACCCGCTTCCGAGGCGGAGGGAAAAAAGAAAACGAAACCAGGAGCCGCCTGGCTGAAACCTCTTTCAGATAAAATTAAATCCCTTTTTGCTCGAATTCCATTCTCTGAGAAGATAAAAGATGCCGCTTCAAAAGTGAAGCTTCCATCTTTACTGCCAAAAGCCAAAGCATCCCAACCGGCCGAGCCCAAAGAGACATCCCAGGAAATTTTTAAGGAAATCGGTGCGGCATTGCGCGAGCACCGCCTGGTGATGGATTTAAGCCTATCGGATATCGAGCACTTCACCAATCTGAAACGCATGGTACTCGTTGCCATCGAGGATGGGCGCTTCAATGACCTGCCATCCACGGTACAAGGCCGCGGCATGCTCAATAATTACGCCAAATTCCTGGCAATGGATGATTCAGCGATCATGGACCGCTACGCACAGGCGCTGCTGCTGCAGCGGGAAGAGCGCATGCCCTCGCGCAAGGCGCCGGAGCCCGCCGTCAGCGTCAGGGTAAACCTGCCCGAAGGCGTGCGCCGGGTGCTGAATCCCGACCTGGTGATCGGCGGCGCGCTGATCGTGGCCTTATTTGGCTTTATCCTGTGGGGTGCATCCCAAATGCTGGCATCCAGCGGAGAAGCGCCAACTGAAGCGCCTTCCATTTCAGAGATGCTGCAGGTAACGCCCTCTGCTTCGCTGCCGCCTGACCTGACACAAACGGCAGAAGCTGCCCAATCAGATGCGGAAACGACCGCGGTGCCGGGCGTAATCATCGCGCAAAGCACACCCACACCGGTGGCCACAGCCAACGCTTCTCCGCTGCAGTTGTATATCATTGCCCATGACCGCGCTTATATGCGTGTAGCCGTTGACGGCCTTTCTGCCTTTGACGGACGGGTGATACCTGGTAACGTATACACTTATTCCGGCAATGACCTGATCACGCTGCTCACCGGCAATGGCGCTGCGCTTGAAGTCTATTTCAATCAGGATTATCTGGGAGAACTTGGATCGGTAGGGGAGGTGGTCGACCTGCGTTTTTCACTGCAGGGATTGCAAACGCCCACTCCGCTTCCCCAGCGCACGCCAACAGCAGGATATTTCCGGGGATGAAATGACAGGGACGCCGGAAGGCGAGTAAACGTTTTCATCATTCCAGCAAACGCGCTTTTACGGCAAGATGGACAGCCTGGGTGGTTGACACTGCGTTCAGTTTAACGCGCACGGCGCATAAATGGAAGCGCACCATTCTGATCGAAATTCCCAGCTGAGCGGCAATAGCGCGGGCGGTTACCCCCTCCGCGATCAACTGCAGGCATTCTTTCTGGCGTTTGGATAACAGTAATTGGGGATTTGATTTGATTGTCATTTTCAGAACATGCCAGCGGGCTAACGTGTCCATTCTGGCTGATATCAGCATGTTCAACATAGAACAAAAGTACTATTTCAGTATAACGAATACACCGTATCTTTCAAGGGTGATTTTGGGTGGATAACTGGTTGCATAATTAACAGATAAATGCTCTTGAGAGAAGAAGCCTCTGTGCGTCCCTGTTTACAACTCTTTATAAATAATCTGTTTTTGCCTATGGTAAATAATTTACCCGCTGGCTTCTATGATCTCCGCTGCGAAATCAAAGTGGTTGAAGGCCGGCATCAGATACACGCCTTGCGCCAGCTGTTTTAACTCGCCAATCAGTTTCACTGCCAGCTCAATGCCCTTCTTTGCGCCAGCTTCATCGGCTGAACGCATTTGGTCATGGATCTCATCCGGTATTTGGATGCCGGGCACCTCTTGCTGCAGAAATGCCGCATGCCGCACGGATGCCAGCGGCAGAACGCCGGCCAGGATGGGAATCGGAAAACTCCCGAATTCTTTCTCATACATACCCAGGAAATCTTCGAGCGGCTGCGTGGTGTATACAGGCTGAGTTAGGACAAAATCAGCGCCGCCCTCGATCTTGCGGCGGATGAGCCCCAGCTCCCGCTTTGGATCCGGAGCGGTCAAGTTGAGCGCTGTGCCCACAAAAAAACTGGTCGGCTGGCCGATATCCGAACCGGAATGGTCAAGGCCGGCATTGAAACCCTGCTTGATCAGTTTAACCAGCCCCGAAGGCGCCAGGTCGTAATTATCCATGGCATCCGGATAATCGCCGATGGCGGTCGGGTCGCCCATCACCACAAAAACATTGCGCACGTCCAGCGCATGTGCGGCCAGCAGGTCACCCTGCACGCGCAACAAATTGCGTCCGCGGGTGGGGAAGTGCAGCACAGTCTCGATCTTCACTTTGCGCTGGATGAGGTTGCACACTGCCCAGGGGCTCATGCGCATGCGTGCCATGGGGCTGTCAGCCACGTCAATCACATCTGCGCCTGCTTCTGCCATCAGGCTGGCGCCGGCCAGCAGTTTGTGGGTTGATAAACCGCGCGGCGGGTCCATTTCAACCGCAAAGACAAACTTGCCCTTGGCAAGTTTCCTGGCCAGGCGTGTCGGCTCGAGGCTTTCGGAAGCTTCTGCCTCAACGACTTCCTTTTCCATTTCCATATCGCTGGCTTCGATGGATGGCGTGCGGTCTATCGCAGCGCGCATGGAAGCGATATGCGCCGGTGTGGTGCCGCAGCAGCCGCCAATGACGCATGCCCCGGCCTTCCAGAAGGAAAGAGCATAATCGCCAAAGTATTCCGCGGATGCCGGATAAAAGATGCGCCCGCCCAGCTGCTCCGGCCAGCCGGCGTTGGGCTTGATCCAGAACTTGCCGTTTGGCAGCGCCGCCCGCATTTCTTTAAGGATGCGGATGAGCTGGTTGGGGCCGCCGGAACAATTGATGCCGATCACATCAGCGCCAAAATCATGCAGCGAACGCGCCACTTTCACAGGGCCATCGCCCAGCAGTGTGCGGTCATCTCGCGTGAAGGTCATGGAAGCGACGATCGGCACATCCTTGGAAAGGTCACGTGCGGCGTAAATCGCTTCGCGGATCTCATACAGGTCGCTGACCGTTTCAATCACCACAAGGTCAACCTGCGCGTCAAGCAGAAAGGAAATCTGTTCTTTAAAGGCTTTACGGGCTTCTTCTGGCTGCACCCGCCCGAAGGGCGACAGGCGCACACCCAGCGGCCCAACATCCCCGCCGATCAGCACCTCCTTAAAACTGGCTGAAACGACCCTGCGCGCAAGATCCACACCGCTGGAATTAATTTCGCCGATCCTGGCTTTGAGCCCATGGCGGTCCAGCTTAAAGCGATTGGCACCGAAGGTGTTGGTCAAAATGATCTGCGATCCGGCGTCAATATAGGCTTTATGGATGCCGGCAACAATACCCGGTTTGGTCAGGTTCAGTTCATCAAAGCAGCTTTCGAAACTGACACCCTGTTCATGCAGCAAAGTGCCCATGGCGCCGTCTGCCAGTATCGGTTTTTCATTTGCCAGGAGTTTTAGAAATTTATTGTCGGACATGTTTTACCTCTTTATTATTCCATACGAAAGTAAGCTGCCTGAGGGTGGTGGACGATCAGCGCGGCGGTAGTGTATTCAGGAACAAACTGGAACGCTGAAGTCATGTGGATGCCTAACGCTTCTTCAGCAGGCAGAAACTTGAATAATAACTGGTGCTGCGACAGGTCAGGGATGGCCGGGTAACCCCAGCTGTAGCGTTTTCCCTGCCGAGCGGAAAGGCCAAGCTCCATGCGGATGCGCTGGTGCGTCCATACCGCCGCAGCCTCGGTAAGCTGAACGGCCAGCCCGTGGTGATAAAACGCTTCGGTAATGTCCCCTCTTTCTTGAAGGGAATGCACAAATTCCACCGCTTGCGCTCCCAGCGAAACGATCTGAAAAGCAGCGACATCCACCCTGCCTGATTCTATGGATGCAAAATAATCGCTCAGGCACAATTTTTGGCCGCTGTTTTGCCGCGGCAGGGAGAAGCGCGCGATTTCATTTTTATTGGTCAATATCATAAATGATTAAATCATCCCCGTCGGATTGGCAGGGGTAATAACCATACAGAGCGGAGGCGTTCAACCAGGGGCTTTTTTCAAGAACTGCGTGCATCGCAATCATGCGCGTGTTGAAATCCTCTTGATATTTCTGCCATTTCTCGCCTTTCGCGTTCGCGACGCCCCAGGAAATACGGAACAGCGCATTGCGGTTGACAGAGCCAAAAAGGTCGCTCAGGGGAATTTGTTCAATAACCTTATGCCCCCAAAAGGGCGGTATGGGAATCCTGGTTTCAGTGATTTCACTATGATTTAATTCAATTGTATTTAGGGCAAGTAGCTCTTTTTCCATCGAATTTTTATGGGATATATCAGGACTCACCGGAGCAGGATATTTATCCAGCGCATTCAGGGCGTCAAAGGCGTCCCTGCAGTAAAATACGCCGCCGGCATACACTTTTCCGTCCGCCAGCGTCTGGATGCGATCTACAAAGGATTGGTTGACAGCCGCCCCGCCCGCCAGGACCGGTATGCTCAACCCGCACCTGTGCAGCTCTTCCAAAACAAGCGGTATTTGCTGGCTGGTGCTCACCAGCAGGGCGCTCAGGCCGATTGCGTCTGCTTTTTCCTCGATCGCGCGGGTCACAATTGTTTCAATCGGGACCTGTTTTCCGAGGTCATTCACCTCGTACCCATTATTGGCCAGGATGGTTTTAACCAGGTTCTTTCCGATATCATGGACGTCTCCATATACAGTCGCCAAAACCAGCTTGCCTTTCTTTACGGCGCCTTTTACTGCGAGATACCTTTCCAGATGATCCGTGGCGGCGCGCATGACCTCGGCGCTCTGCAGCACGAACGGCAGGATCAGTTCTCCCTGGGCGAAAAGTTCACCGACTGTTTTCATTGCCGGCAGCAGTACCTGGTTCAGTAATGCCAGCGCCCGGCTGTTTTCGTTATCACCCATACGAATGTATTCATCAATGTCTGCCTCGATCCCGATCCGCTCGCGCTGCAGAATTCGCTGATGGATGCGTTCTTCCGGCATCAAGCCGGTAAAAACGGTGATTTTTTTGTTTTGTCGTTTATTCTGAGTTTCCTGAAGATGGCTGGCAAAATCGTTCAAGGCTTGGGGCCGGCTGTTATAATATCAGGGCTTCAGCCAATTCCCTTTCTTCAATTGGGATCTGCGCAAAAGGCTGCATTTGCGCGGGATTAATGATGGCCATATCCAGACCGGCTTTGACCGCGTGATACAAGAAAACGCTGTTTAAGATGCGCCTTGCGCGCGGATTTAACCCGAAGGAAATATTGCTGACGCCCAGGCAAGTCAGCGCTTCCGGCAAAGCGGCTTTGATTATCCTTATGCCTTCCAGCGTTTGCATGCCCGCGTCCGCAGTTTCTGGGCTGCCGCTGGCCAGCGTAAAAGTAAGCGGGTCGAAAACCACATCCCGTTCTGATAAGCCGAAGCCATCCTTTGCCAGAGAAAAAATCCGATGGGCGATGGCTAATTTTTCACTGGCTGTTTTTGCCATACCCTTTTCATCAATTGTCAGGGCAATCACCGCAGCATTGTAATCGCGTGCCAATGCCAAAACTTTACGGGCTTTGCTTTCACCGCCTTCCAGATGGATGGAGTTAAGCAGGCAGCGGCCAGGGCAGGCCTTCAATGCAGCTTCCATAACCTCGGGATCTGTGCTGTCAATCACAAGCGGCGCGTCCACCTGGGAGGCAAGCAGTTTAACCATGGCTGCCATGCGCTCTGCTTCCGCAGAATCTTCAGTCAGCGCAGTGCACAAATCCAGCGCATGAGCGCTGTTCTCCATCTGCGCGCGGGCAAGGCCCACCGCGGTGCTGTAATCTTTTTTTAACATCAATTCTTTAAAAACGCGGCTTCCCTGGGTATTCAGGCGCTCGCCGATCAAAAAGGGTGCGGGAACCTGGCGCATTTCAACTGTCTGAAATCCGGAACTTAACCGCGGAGAGGATTCGGGTTTTCTTATAATCAATTTTTGGTTTTTTACTGCGGTTACCAGCAGGCGCAGATGTTCCGGCGTTGTGCCGCAGCAGCCGCCCACTGCACTTAAGCCGAATTCATTTGCATAGCCTGCCATAATTTCAGCAAAATCAGCAGGCAACAGCGGATATACGGCTTTGCCATTGATGTTTTCCGGGATGCCTGCATTGGGAAGGCAGGAGATGGGCAGCCTCGAGAATCGGCAAAGCGTCCCCAGGGCTGCCCGCATGGCTTCAGGCCCGGTGGAGCAGTTGATGCCGATGGCGTCAATTCCCATCCCTTCCAGGATGGTGATCGCAGCGCCTATATCGGTGCCCGGCAGCATGCGCCCGTTGGCGTCCAACGTGACCTGAACCTGGATCGGCAGCCGTTTGCCGCAACCTTCAAATGCCTGCTTGATTCCGAGTATGGCTGCCTTGACCTCCAGGATATCCTGTTGGGTTTCCAGCAGCAGCAGGTCCACACCGCCTTCAATTAATGCAGAGGCCTGTTCGCGAAAGGCAGCTTTTAAATCATCAAATCCTGCCGAATTCTGGCCGATGCTCAGCAAAATTCCGGAAGGTCCCATGGAACCGGCCACAAATCGCGGTTGTGTGCGAGTTGAAAACCTGTCTGCAGTATTCCTGGCAAGCCTGGCGCCGGCCAGGTTGATCGCGCGCACTTGATCGGCGAGGCCGAATTCAGTCAGCGTAAAACGGTTCGCTCGGAAAGTGTTGGTCTCTATAGCATCCACGCCGGCTTCCAGAAAATCGCTGTGGACTATTTCAATTGCGGATGGATAGGTCAGGTTGAGGATATCGTTGCAGCCAGCCGATGCCTGACCGCCGTAGTGGGCGGGGGTCAGGTTCTGGCTTTCCAGATTGGTGCCCATGGCGCCGTCAAAGACTACCAGCCTGTTTTTCAAAGCGGTGAGGAATGCATTTTCATTCAGTCTTTGATCGATCACACTGCATCCTTTTCTATTAAAAAACCTCCCTGGAAAGAGAGGTTGAAACGCTTCAATCGTCATCTTCCAGAGCCTGTCTTTGGCAGGCCTGCCGGAATTGGCACCAACAAATGACTGCGGTTGCCGAGGTTTCTACGGGCCGGTCCCTCCACCTCTCTTGATGATCATTTCTAACAAATTACAGCACTTATCTTACCATAATTCATATTACCATTCTTGGAAATTTTATTAATCGAGTTATGAACGGAATCAATCAAAACGCCATACTTTTATAGTTATTTGAACAGGTATTTACCTGAAAAAATGCAATATTTTGACTTTTTCTTCCATTTATGCTATTTTTAACCAATGCAAAATTTGTTACACGGGATGTTGAATGATTAGAGAACGTATTGCGGATAATGTTTACTGGTTCCAGAGCGAGGTATATGCCCAGGTGACTGCCGGGGTGATCGTTGGACATGATTGGGCGGTGGTTGTGGATACATTGCCGATACCCGAAGAAACGCTTGAAATGCGTTCCTATATCGAAGAAACCCTGGGTGTCCAGGTACGCTACGTGATCAACACGATTTACCATGCCGATCACACCTTTGGCAATTGCTTTTTCCCCGGCGCTTTGGTGATTGCACATGCCCGCTGCCGCAGCCTGATGCTTGAGAATAATCAAGCTGCCCTCGAGACAGCACAGGAAAACAATCCGGATTTTAAAAGGGTCAAGATTGTGCTTCCTTCACTTACCTTTGATTCCGGAACCCTGACGCTTCAGGTAGGCAAGCGCCATTTGCGCATTTTTCCCATCGCGGGCAACAGCCCGGACGGCATTGGCGTTTTGGTGCGGGAAGATCGGGTGCTTTTCTCTGGTGATGCTTTTCTTCCGCTGCCCCTGATTTTGGATGGCGATGTTGAAGAATTATCCGAGACGATTCGCAAAATTGGCAAAATGAGCCTTGAAAATATTGTCCAGGGCCATGGGGATGTGATTCTACGTGGAGAAATTGACCAATCAGTAAAAAGCAACCTCAATTATCTTTCAGCCATCCAAAAAGTTGCCAAGCTGGCTGCCCGCCGAAAAGATCCCATGCCCATTCTTGAGGAAGCAACGGTTGAAGAATGCGGTAAAAGCCGGGTGCTGCTGGGGGGATTGGTGAATGAACTTCACCAGCGCAATCTCACAGCGCTTTATCGCCAGGAGATGCGCAGTAAAGAATAGCGCTGCTATTTCTTAAAATCGCCTTCTTAAAAACTCTGGCCAGAAGATTAACC
Source organism: uncultured Chloroflexia bacterium (assembly GCA_963751635.1). Lineage (GTDB taxonomy): Bacteria > Chloroflexota > Anaerolineae > Anaerolineales > Anaerolineaceae > Pelolinea. Next base: position 106,707 of record CAVVVE010000003.1, on the reverse strand, counting down.
CGCCGTTCAGTGCCTTCCTTTAATCTCTGCAAGTTGGGCCTTAAAGCGAAAACCACGATTGCTATTGAGACTGCGCCAAATAAAGCATATCCCCAGGGGTCATTGCCCCCAACCGCCCGCACAATAAAAACACCCATGGCCGCAGCCGCGATGCTGATGGTTGTCAGGGAAGCATAACCGACAAAGACATAGAAAATAAACGCAAAGGGCAGAATGAACATCCAGCTTTGAGCCCAAAGGCCGATTGACGCGCCCAGCGTGGTTGCCCCGCCAGCGCCCCCTTTAAAACGGATCTTGCCATCCTCGCCCTTCTCGACCAGAAAAGCGGAATAATTATGTCCGATGACTGCCATTAAGCCGCTGACGACGCTAATCCAGGCAGTACCATCTGATAATGCCTGGCTGACCCAAACGGCTGCCGCGCCCTTCAGGATATCCAGTAATCCGGTTGCCAGGCCTGCCAAAAAGCCGGCTGCCCGCATGGCATTGGTTCCACCGGTGCGACCGCTTTCAATGGCGCGGATATCTCTGCCCGTGGCGACGCGCACGACCAGCAATCCGGAGGGGATGGAACCGATCAAGTAGGCGATCGGCAGAGCGAAAATTGTAGGCATAATCACACTTTCTTAACCCTTGCCTGTGAAGAAGGTTGCTAAATTACCCAATGAAAACCGCCAGAATCCATAAAATGGCCAGCACAATCAGCGGTTCCAGATAAACATTGCGTGGATTTTGATTTTCCTCCAAAGAAGCAGCCACGCCGATCATGGCATAGGCTGGACCCAGGAGCAGCAATCCGAAGCGGACAGGGGAGAGCGGCCAGTAATAAAGCGCGATCAAAATCTGCGTGACAACCACAGTAATAACCGCGCTCCATTGAAAACGCCAGGGGCCGCCCAACCGGAAATTGAGAATGCGCAGGCTGAAAAATGCGTATATTGCCGGCAATAGTAGAAGCAAAAGGTAAAGCCTGATTCCTGCAGATCGCAGCGCGATTGACAGGATCAACAGAAGGCTATAGCTTGTGCCTGAAAGCACCATTAATGCCAGGGGATAGCGGATATCAGAAGGCTCAAGCGAAATGTATTCCGACAGCAGCACCAGAGCGATCAGCAGGCTCCCTAAAGCCAGAATGATCCACCAGGCGGCGCCCGGCTCTAAAAGGCCAAGTGGAAAGCCTATGGCTCCGGCGGTCAGAGCTGGAAGAATGAGATGCGGGAGCAGGTTTTTATCCTTGCGGTGCGGATGATCAAACATTATCCAGTCCATGCCAGCCGCAGCCATGACTGCAGTGATCAATGAAATGAGGTTGTAGAAATTCAATTGCAGTGAAATCAGGATCCCGAATAAAGGAAAGGAAATGATCCTTGCGGGCACCTGCATAAAGGGTAGGAAAGCATAACAAATCAGGATGCCCGCAACGATGGTGCTAAACCGGCCTGGTTTCGGTAAATGCAGATGGAGTTCCACGGGTTCATTTTACCGCAAGGCCATTCGTAGAAAAAGAAAATTCGGCAGTATGGTAAAATTAAAGATTGTATGTTGAATACCGATTCGCAATCAAAAATCAGACCTCCCAGGCTTATTCCTTCGCTGGTAGAAGGCTTTAATGCCATTGCCGGCCACATTCACCTTATCCTTTTTCCGGTGATTGTTGACCTGCTGCTTTGGTTTGGCCCGCTTGTGCGGGTTAAGAACCTGCTGATGCCGATGATGGCCCAGGCGGCTGAACTTTCAGGCGCAGCTTATGGCGAGGAGGGTGCTGAATTTATCAAGAATTCCAATCAGTTGTGGTCAACGCTGCTTGAAGGATTTAACCTGCTTTTTGGCATCCGCACCTATCCAGTCGGCATTCCCAGCCTGATGATAAGCCAGGCTGCTCAGCGTAATCCTTTGGGGGCGATGAACATTGTTGAGATTGGCTCGATCGATAACGCGGTGCTGCTTGTTCTGGCTTTATCCTTCGCAGGCCTTGTTTTTGGCAGTTTGTATTTTTGTCTGGTTGCGCGGATAGCAGTAAAGGAAACCAAACCTTTTGATTTGAACTGTATATTTCAATCAACCGCCCAAAGCATAATTCTTTCATTGATGCTGGTTCTGGCTTTATTTGTTTTAGGTCTTCCGGCGATGTGTTTGATGTCCTCATTGATCCTTATCCTGCCAGGCCTCGGTACGCTGCCCATCATGATTATTGGATTCTTAATGGTTTGGATTTTGCTGCCGATGTCCTTTTCTCCGCACGGCATCTTTCTTGGCGGTATGAAAGCCAGTCGTTCCATTGTCACCTCATTCAAATTGGTCCGTTCATTAATGGCCGGTTCAGGGATGTTTCTGATCATGGTGATCATGGTAGGTTTTGGATTGGATATCCTCTGGTCCACACCGGGAGTAGAAAGCTGGATGCTGCTTGTGGGCATCATCGGTCATGGTTTTATTTCATGCAGTTTGCTGGCTTCCACGTTTGTGTTTTACCGCGATGGATTGAAGTGGCTCGATGAAGTACTGCGCGAGAAAAAGGCAGTTGTACAAAAAGCGGAATTCTAGGAAATCATTTAAAATTGGTTAAGCGGAGGAATGGATAATGGATTCTGCGGGTAACCTATCCCACTACGGCGCAAAAGATATCCAGGTGCTTGAAGGCCTTGAGGCAGTACGCCGCCGTCCCGGAATGTATGTTGGCGGCACCGACCAGAAAGCGCTGCATCATTTGGTATATGAGGTGGTGGATAATTCCATTGATGAGGCTTTGGCTGGAGCTTGCGATCGCATCACCGTCACCATCCATAATGACCGCAGCGTAACGGTTGAGGATAATGGCCGCGGTATTCCCGTGGATATTCATCCGGAAAAACAGGTCTCCGCCCTTGAAGTTGTGATGACAATCCTGCATGCCGGCGGTAAATTCGGCGGCAGCAGTTATAAAGTATCAGGCGGTTTGCATGGCGTAGGTGTTTCAGCCGTCAATGCGCTTTCGGAATGGTGCGAGGTGGAAGTCCGCCGCGAGGGCAAGCTCTATTTCCAGCGTTACGAACGCGGCCGGCCGATTGAAGCGGTTAAGGAAATTGGCAAGTATAAAGGTGAAGAGACCGGCAATAAAACCACTTTCCGGTTTGATACGCAGATCTTTAAAGAAGAAATGGATTACCGGTTTGATACGCTTTCACAGCGCTTCCGTGAAATGGCCTTCGTAACCCGCCAGGTTGAGATCAACCTGATTGACGAACGCGAAGATCCTCCCCACAGCTTAACCTTTTATTTTGAAGGTGGCATCAAATCTTTTGTCCGTTATCTGAACCGCAACCGCGAAGTGCTGCACGATGTTTTTTATGCCGAAAAGACGCTTGACGCGATCGGTGTTGAAATTTCCCTTCAGTACACTGACGCCTATAATGAATCGGTCTACTGCTTTGCCAATACCATCAACACCATTGATGGCGGTACGCATATGACCGGTTTCCGCACCGCCTCAACCCGCGTGTTGAATGATTACGCTCGCAAGAATGGATTGATAAAAGATGGTGATCCCAACTTCACCGGGGATGACACCCGCGAGGGAATGACAGCCATTGTCAGCATCAAACACCCTGATCCGCAGTTTGAGAGTCAGACCAAAGGTTAAACTGATGAATCCCGAAGTGCAGACCATGGTAGCCCAGGTGGTGGGGGAAGCTTTTTATGAGTTTCTGGAAGAGAATCCTTCAGCGGGAAAAGCGATTGTCAAGAAGTGCCTGACGTCTGCCCGGGCGCGGGATGCCGCCAGAAAGGCGCGCGACCTGGTGATCCGCAAATCCGCGCTGGAAAGCCTGACGCTGCCCGGCAAATTGGCAGACTGTTCCGAACGCGATCCTGAACGGACAGAGCTCTATATCGTTGAAGGTGACAGCGCGGGTGGTTCAGCCAAGCAGGGGCGCGACCGCCATTTTCAGGCGATCCTGCCATTGCGCGGCAAGATCCTCAATACAGAACGCGCGCGCCTGGATAAAATTCTCTCCAACCGTGAAGTTAAAGCGCTCATTTCCGCGCTGGGCACCAGCATTGGCGATTCTTTCAGCCTGGAAGGCCTGCGTTATGGGAAAGTGGTCATTATGACCGATGCGGATGTGGACGGCAGCCATATCCGCACCTTGCTGCTCACCTTTTTCTTTCGCTATATGCAGGACCTGGTTGAATCCGGCCATTTGTATATTGCCCAACCGCCGTTGTATCTGATCTCTTACAAAAAAGAAAAAAAATACGCCTATATTGAGGATGAAAAGGAAAAAATCCTGAAGGAGTGGGGCGCCAAAGAAGATAAAGCCGGCATCCAGCGCTATAAGGGTTTGGGTGAAATGAACCCCGAACAGCTTTGGGAAACGACCATGAATCCTGAAAACCGCACGCTGCTGCAGGTGACTGTGGAAGACGCGGCTGAAGCTGACCGTACCTTTGACATGCTCATGGGAGATTCCGTTCCCCCGCGCAAACGCTTTATCCAGACGCACGCCAAAATGGTGCGCAATTTGGATATTTAGCGAAGTAAAATCGTAATTCACTTAAAGAAAAAGCGGGCGATTATTCGCCCGCTTAAATTTTGCTGATTTGCTTGTCTACTGAGCCGGTTTTTCACCCAAAGTGACCTGAGCTTCAATGCTTTTGCCATCCCGCAGGAGTGTCAGGCTGATTTTTTCGCCTGGCTTGAACTCAGCCAGCATGGATACCAGGTCTTGAATTCCTGATACGGAATTGCCGCCAACTGCGGTGATGATATCCCCGCCGATCAGAATTTGCCGGCCTCCAGATTCAAAGGGTTTATAGCTGCCTTTAATGCCAGCCTTGTCAGCCGGGCTGCCTGCTGTGACCTGAATGACCAAGGCGCCTTCATTGTCTGGATCAACTCCCATGGCTTCAGCGATTTCAGAAGTAAGATCTGCTCCCTGTATACCGAGCCATGCGCCGCTGGTGGTTTCCTGGGGTTCAATGGTCGGCTCGGCCTCGACAGCTGATGGACGAGCGGCCAGGGTCAAAGGAAGCTCGACAGATTTTCCGTCACGCAGGACGGTAAGCGTTATGGTTTGTCCAACATTCGTGTAGCGCGCCAGGAAAGCGACCAGGTCTTCAAAATCAGTGATCGGTTTGCCGTCTGCCGCAGTGATGATATCGCCGCCTACTTTCACATCCTGGCCATCCACCTTGGCGGTTGTTGCGCTTCCTTCCAGTCCAGCTAGGTCCGCCGGGCTGCCGGCAGTGATTTCTACTACTAATGCGCCGCGCTGGGTCGGTTCAAGATTCATTGTTGCTGCAATTTCAGGAGTCAGAGTGTGCCCGCTGATGCCAATCCAGGGCTGCTGATATGATCCTTCCTTAATCAGGATAGGCACTAACTTCTGGACAATCACTGAGGGAACAACGTAGCCAACGCCTGAATTAGCCCGGACTGGCGACTCAATGGCGGTTGTGATGCCAAGTAATTTGCCTTCAATATCTACCAATACGCCGCCAGAATTTCCGGGATTAATGGCTGCGTCAGTCTGGATGACATCCGGAATGGTGTATGTGAGGCCCGAGCCATCGGTTGATTCCAACGGAAGCGAACGGTTGAGGCCGCTGATGATACCGGTTGTCATCGAACTGCTTAATTGAAAAGGATTGCCAATCGCGATAACGATCTGGCCAATTTTTGCCTGCGTTGAGTCGGCTACCGCGATGGGTATTAATTCTGACGCAGGAATATTGATTTTTAAGACAGCAATATCGCTTTGTGAATCCGCCCCGATTACTTCTGCGACAGCGGTGGTGCCATTCGAAAAATTCACTCTGATTAATGTCGGCGCCTTCAATAACATGATTATTGGTGACAATATGCCCATCCGTGTCCCACACAAATCCAGAACCTGCGCCGCTCAACTGAAATTCAGGAACCTGCTGCTCTTGCCCATCATTAAAATCAAAACCGTCTGGCAGATTTGGGATGGTGGGAAGCGTTTGGGAGACAGACTTGGATACTGTTATGCTTACCACCGATGGGATCACTTTATTGTAGATTTCTTCATAGGCAGCCTGCAGGCTCGCCAAATCAGTTAGCGCGGTTGAACCGGCAGCAGGTTTGGTTTCCGGTACTTTTTCGGCTGTTGATTCTTGGGCGGCAGCCGTAGGTGCGATGGCTGGCAGATCAATTTTTACGGCGCCGTTGCAGGCAGCCAGCGCACTAATAACCAAAATACTGGCAAATAAATTTATTGATTTTCGTTCTCATTCATACCTCCAAAAAATTGCGTTTCATTGTAATAAATTTACTCGGTGTGTATCAAATATCAGTAAGAGATTTGTAAAATTCCTGTAAAACAAAATATCTTATTGTCTCCGAATTCACTTTTATTCGAAAAAAAATATTTTCCAAAAAACCATCCAGAATTTAGAAAGCTGAGTTTGTTCACATTCATTATAAACAGCCCTCTTATATCCAATTTCTTCTAAAACGCTACTATTGGTTTTTTTTGTAAGGACAAATCCTTTTTTAGCGCATATCGAACATATATTTTCTTTTAATGACTATCCCAAGTGATTTATTGGTTTATCTCTCCCCTCTTCCCCTATAATATTCATTAGTAACAATTGAAATTCTTGATGATGACTGCTGCTGAAGATCACACAGATGTCCTTTTGGTCGGCCGCTATTTTTGCGACCTGATTTTTTCGGATCTGCCGGAATTACCACGGCTTGGACAGGAAATTTACAGCCGCGCACTTAAGCTTGCTTCAGGCGGGGCTGCCAATGCCGCCATCGCGCTATCAAGGCTTGGATTAACAGATCTGGCCATGTACATTTGGCTCCGATCCTTTCAGCCAATTCGTAAAAACCGAATTAATAAAAGAGGGTGTGAATAATGAATTCTTTTCGGATTTGCCCAACCCCCTTTTCCGAATTACGGTTGCCTTTTCTTTTGAAAATGAGCGGGCCTTCCTCAGCTACAGCGATCCTTCGCCCAGTACAAATTATGCTGAAATCATTCGAAGAAAAAGGCATGATCATCACCGATAGCCGCGATGGGTTTACATCACCCATTTATTAATTGGCGCTGAACTGGATGAGATTATTGATGCGTCTCGATCCGTAAATGCCAGTGTATTTATGGATTGTCAGGCGCATCATTTCTCGATAGGTGATCCAGCCGTCATCAATGCATTACAGAGTGTGGATGTCTTCTCTCCGAACGCGCAGGAAGCTCAGGATTTAACCGGTAAAAATACCATTGAAAGCGCCTTGGAAGAATTGGCACGTTTGATACCTCTGGTCATTATTAAGCTGGGATCCACGGGATGCCTTACAAGGCAAGGGGAACAGGTTATTTCTACTGAAGCGATTCAAGTGGAAGTGAAAGATACTACAGGCGCGGGTGACAATTTTAATTGCGGTTTTTTGTATGGCCAGATCAAACGGTTTTTCTCTCAGCCAATCGCTGCGTATAGCTAATATCTGCGGCGGTTTATCAACCGAAGGCTATGGAGGTTCCGCTGCTTCGCCTGCTGCTGATCAAGTTCTTAAATTACTTTCAGAAACTACAAAATAAATGAAATAGACTTTTTTCAAAGTCCGATGATTAAAAACAGACCGTCAGATTTATTAGGAACATCTGACGGTCTTATCGTGATTGAAATTATTTAATTATTTTATTAAATTATCAGTCAATTTCATCAATGATTCGCGGTATTCTACTTCAATAATGACGAAATTTTATTTTAATAAACTCAACACAAAATTTTCTGTCGGGCTGCTCCAGCCCAGGTTTTGCAGGGTCACGCCTGCCAGGATCAGCGCAAATAAGACGCCTAATACAATAAAATCATCTTTGCGAAAAGAAAATTCTCTCCGGTAAGTGCGCGCGCCGATGTTGTAATCAAATCCTCTTGAAAGGATGGCGATCGAAATATCCTGTGACCGCTCAAGTGTCGCCAGAAAAATAGGGATCAGCAGAGCCGTGAGAACCTGCACCCGGCGGATGAGATTCTTCGGCTGCACATCATACCCGCGCGCTTTCTGGGCATTCGTGATCTGCTGGGTTTGCTTTGATAGGATTCCCACCGTCGCAAATCCCAGCGTCAAGGCAACTCCCATTTCAGGCGGCAGCCCGTGTGACAAAACCTTTTTAATTGCAAAAGCAGCCAGCAGGCTGCCGGCAGCCAGCACACCAAATTTCAGCAAGGGATCAGCGATCCCCAGGAATGTTGCTTTGCCCAAAATTGAAGGCAGAGAGAATGCAAAGAGCAGCGCTCCCAAACCCAGCACCATGCCGATATCTTCCAGGGTTTTGCGTTCCTGCCCGCGCTCGGTGATGGTCAGCGCCAGTTCAACCGGCGGTGTGGTGTAAAGCATCAGATGAACGGAAAGGACGACGCTGAAGAAGCGGAAAAAGACCGCCACACCGCGGATCAGGCCCTGGACTGTGACAGGAACCCATTGTTTCCAGGGGATCAGATAGAAAAGAAAGTGCGAATCTTTGGGCGTGAAAAAAAGCACCTGGAACATGGAAAAGGTAAGAAAAATAACTACCAGAACGCGCAGATTCTTATTGAGCAAATCCTTGTCAATCGCCTTGCGCCCCAGATAATACAGCAACAGGAACAAAACGCCCATGATGATGGGGTCTATGAAAACCATGGCAGTGACGGTAGTCCCGATAAAAATCAATAACTTGGTGCGGGCATCCAGGGTGTGGAGCAGTGATTTTCCTTTTTGATATTCAATTGCCATCTTACGCCTCCACCATTTCTTTGAGATATTGCTTCATTTTGGAATAATCCACGGTGTTGGCAGGAATTCCGTAACCGCTCAGGCTTTTGGCCAGCTTGGTAATATCCGGAAGTTCCAGGGAATTGGCTTTCATCAGTTTCTCATCCAAAAGAAGGTCGTTCACCGGTCCATCATAGGCAAGGCGCCCATGATTCAACACAATGGCACGCTTTGCGTAAATCGCAGCCTGGTCTACCCGGTGCGTGATCATCAAGACGGTTGTACCGTTTTGATTAAGCTGTTTGATGATCTCAAAAATCTCGAAGCTCATTTCCGGGTCTTGGCCGGTTGTCGGTTCGTCTATCACCAGGATGCGTGGTTTTAATGTCAACACAGATGCCAGGGCGATGCGCTGTTTTTGGCCTTTGCCCAGATCGAAAATATCCGCATCTTTGTAACTGGTCATTTTTACGATCTCAAGCGCTTCATTAATACGGCTTTCATATTCAGCAGGATCAATATTGTGCGCTTTCAAGCCAAAAGTCATTTCATCGCGTACATTAAATGAAACAATTTGGTGATTTGGATTTTGGAAGCAGAATCCCACCTCTTTAGCCAGGATGTGGGTTGGTGTAACTCGTGTATCCATGCCCGCGACCGTGACCTCGCCTGAAGTTGGAACAACCAGCGCGATTAGGTGGCTGACCAGGGTTGTCTTGCCGGAGCCATTGCGGCCCATCAGCGCCACGAATTCCCCTTCATGGATGGTCAGACTCACGTCATTGAGCGCATCCACATCTTTCTGATAGCCGTATGTGACATGCTTCAGTTCAATCAGTGCTTTTCCTTTGCCGTTGGATCTTTCTTTATTAAACCTGGCTTTCAATTGTGGCAGGTTTGTATTGATCATGGAGGGCTTTAAAAAGGGATTCGGGCTTAAGCGGGCAGGAATTGATTTTAAATTCTTCCGCGAGCCTCACAATATCCGGCCGTTTGAAGACTCCCTTGATATCGCCTGCTGCCAAAACTTCTTTTACCGTCCCATCCCTCACGATCTGCCCCTGATCCATGATAATGACGCGCTCGACCAGCGGCAGGATTTCCTCCAGGGAATGTTCCACAACAACCAGTGTCTTGCCGCGTTCCCTTGCCATGCGCACCACCAGCTCAAGCACCTGGGAACGCCCCTGCGGATCAAGGTTGGCGAGAGGTTCATCCAGTACATAGATTTCAGGATGCATGGAATAAGTGGCCGCGATCACGCATGCCTGCTGTTCGCCGCCGGAAAGTGAATGTGGTTCGCGTTCTTCATAACCGGTCATGCGTGTTGAACGCAGCGCCTTTTCAACCCGTTCGTTGATCTCCTCGCGCGGAATGCCCAGATTTTCCGGACCAAAGGCTACTTCATCAGCCACGCTGTTGGTCACCAGCTGGCTTTCGGGATCCTGGAAGACCATGCCCACCAGCGAAGCCAGGCCGCCAACCCGCACTTTCCGGGTGTTATAAGGTCCGATCGTTACCTCTCCCACTAATTCACCTTCGTGATAGTGTGGGACAAGCCCGTTGATGCATGAACAGAGCGTGGTTTTCCCGCTGCCGGCAGGGCCGGTGATTAAAACAATTTCTCCGGTTTTGATCTGTAAATTAATATGTTTTAGCGCGGGTACTGTGCCTCCCGCGTAAGTGAACGATAAATCCTTGAATAAAATATCATGCTCCATCAATAATAATTCCTTAAAAAGATTTTTCCAGGCTGTTTCTAAGAACAGCCTGGATAAAGAGAGAAAAAAAATGAATTTTAAAATATTCTTACCACAATGGGCGGCGGTACTTTTCGGGCAGCGCGGCCATAATAATTGTGGTGACAACAGTTGTGAGCAATGCCTCCGGGAGGGCGCCGACTTCAAGCGCACCGAGGAAACCAAAGAACCCGCCGTATTCCGGATCCGGGTAAAAGACCATTAAGCCGACAACGAAGAGCGGGATAACAACCAGGGTGTAATAGGCAAAAACCTGCAGTGCCCAGGCGGCCAGAGACAGGGCTTTCTTTTCCTTGAAACGCCAGCTGAAATTCTTGTAAACCAGCCCGTTGAACACACCGCCCACGACATGCGCAAGCAAACTTGCGAAGGGAATGCCGGGTTCTGCGATCCCGGCCAGAAGGCCGACCACAACACCGCCGACAGGTCCCGTGAGGGAGGCGCCGATGGTGGTGAAAATTTCACGGGGGTCGGTGACCACCGGTGTGCCCGGGATCGGGATGGTGACGCCCGCAAGTACGAGGGCGAGAGCGGCGCCGCCAAACGCGGCCGCCATGCCGACCTGCCTTGCCGACAGGAGCGGTTTCTTGCTGCTTTCTACTTTTTGATCAGTCATGATTCAATCTCCTTTGGTATACAGATTATTTCTATTCAAACCATAAATGGGTGAAACAGGGATCTTTCGGTTCTACCACCTCCTTCATATAGTGATTTTTATTGAAAATAAGCGATCTCTCCTCCTCCAGAGAGGGTGCTCGATATATGCTGTAGTCTTGATTGGTAAAGTTCTAAGATAAAAAAAGCCACCCTGTTTTTGATTAAGGGTGGCTTTGGATACTTTGGTTTTATCTGGCTTATGGCTTTATGCCGTCCCTTAATCTTGTTTTGCTCTCCACCATAAGGGCGAGAGCGCAAATAATAACGATAACCAGGTAATTAGCAGAGCCAAATGTATGCATTTATTTTCTTATGACATTCGTCTTAAAAATTTGTCCTATTATACATAATAACCGCCATCTGTCAATGAAGTTGCGCAGGCAAATAATTTTCTAAAATCTGAGAATGCAAATTGGATTGTTAAGGATACGAAAGCATGAAACAATGCTTAATAAATAATCTTGATTGTGGAGAGATGGCATGCCGTATCTTCATAAAAATACAATCGAATTATTGATGAAAATTTCAACTTCCTCAGCAATTCTTATTGTAATAATCTTTGAAGTATTCCTTCAACACCTGGCCGGTGTATGAATCCTTCACCTCGCACACTTCCTCCGGGGTGCCGGCAGCCACCAGCTGCCCGCCGCGGTCGCCGCCTTCAGGGCCGAGATCAATGATGTAATCCGAGGTTTTGATAATATCCAGGTTATGTTCAATGATCAAAACCGAATTGCCTGCGTCCACCAGCCGCTGGAGCACTTCCACCAGCTTGTGCACATCCGCCGCGTGCAAGCCCACCGAGGGTTCATCCAAAACATACAGCGTCTTACCGGTTGCGCGGCGTGAAAGTTCCTTTGAAAGCTTCACCCGCTGGGCTTCACCGCCCGAAAGGGTGGTGGCAGATTGGCCGATGCGGATATAGCCCAGCCCAACTTCCTGGAGCGTCTGCAGGCGCCGCTGGATGCGCGGGATGTTGGCAAAGAAGTCCATGCCGCTATCCACCGTCATATCCAGAATATCCGAGATGGATTGTCCTTTAAACTTCAACCTGAAGCGTTTCGCGATTAAAGCGCTTGCCATGGCATACATCACAAGGCACGTATACATCCGGCAGGAACTGCATTTCGATGCGCAGCTGGCCATGACCCTGGCAGGCTTCACAGCGCCCGCCTTTGACATTGAATGAAAACCGCCCGGTTGTGTAGCCCCGCATTTTGCTTTCCTGCAGTGCGGCAAAGAGCTTGCGGACTTCATCCCAGACTCCGGTATAAGTGCCGGGATTGGAGCGCGGCGTGCGCCCAATGGGTGATTGGTCAATGTTGATGATCTTGTCAAGCTGATGGATGCCTTCGATGCGGTCATGCGCTCCCGGGCTGGTTTTCGCCCGATTCAAGGCATGCGCCAGCGCTTCGTAAAGGATATCCACCATCAGGGTTGATTTGCCCGAACCGCTGACACCGGTGATGCACACAAATTTGGCGAGCGGAATGGTCACATCAATGTTCTTGAGGTTGTTGGCACGTGCGCCGTAAATGGTGAGATGCTTTCCGTTGCCTTCGCGCCGTTTTTCAGGAAGCGGCACGGTCATGCGCCTGGCGAGGTATGCGCCGGTCAACGAAGTGGGATTATTGATAATTGCATCAACAGGTCCTTCAGCCACGACCTCCCCGCCGTTGACTCCCGCCCCCAGCCCCAGATCCACAATCCAGTCCGCGCTGCGGATGGTTTCTTCGTCATGCTCAACCACAAGGACAGTGTTGCCCTGGTCGCGCAATTCCATCAATGTTGCCAGCAGTTTGGCATTATCGCGAGCATGCAATCCGATCGAAGGCTCATCCAACACATAAAGTACGCCCATCAATCGCGATCCGATCTGGGTAGCCAGGCGGATGCGCTGCGCCTCGCCCCCTGAAAGAGAAGCAGCGGAGCGTTTAAGTGTCAGGTAATCCAGGCCGACGTTCACCAGAAATCCCAGCCGGTCGCGGATCTCTTTAATACGCGCTCAGTGATGGCTTTATCCCGCTCATTCAGCGGCGATGCTTCGCCCATCAACCTGTCAATCCAGGGCAGGCTGCGTTCCACTGGCCAGCCGGTGACTTCCATAATATTATGGTCATCAACAGTCACTGCCAGAGACTCGGCTCGCAGGCGTTCGCCGTTGCACTTTGGGCAGGGTTTATCGCTCATGAATTCCTGGATTTTGGAGCGGATGTATTCGGATTGCGTTTCTTTGAATCGGCGCATCAGGTTTGGTATGACGCCTTCAAAGGAGGTGCGCAGCACCGTCTGGCGGTTATTTCCTCCGCGCAGGTCCATTTCCACTTCTTCTCCGCCGGTGCCGAACAGGATGATGGCTAATTTTTCTTCAGGCAAATCCTTAACCGGAGTATCCAGGTTGATGCGATACGCTTTGGCAGCGGATGAGAGCATCTGCCAATAATATTTGCCCTGTTCGCGCGCGTCATTCCATTCCATTGCGACGATGGCGCCATCATTTAGAGATACTTCCTTGTCCGGGATGAGCAGGTCAGGGTCAATCTCCTGCCGGATGCCCAATCCCTGGCATTCGGGGCAGGCGCCGTGGGGTGTGTTAAATGAAAAATTGCGCGGTTCAATTTCGGTCAGGCTGACCCCGTGTTCAGGGCAGGCGAGATTTTCCGAATAAAACTGATCCTTGGGCGGATCACTGGAAAGATTCTCAATGATGATATAGCCCTCGCCAAACTTCAGCGCAGTCTCGATGGAATCAGCCAGCCTGCTGAGCAGGGATTTGCGTTCATCTTCATTCTCTGAATTTTGAATGACAATCCGGTCAACAACTGCTTCAATGTTATGGATTTTGTACCGATCCAGCGTGATTTCATCATCCAGGTTGAAAACTTTGCCGTCCACTCGCGCCCGCACAAAACCTGACTTGCGGATTTCTTCAAACACCGCCTGATAGGTACCTTTTCTTCCCCGGATGATGGGCGCCAGGATGACCAGTTTGCTGCCTTCCGGCAGCCTGGCAACCGCATCAACAATTTCCTGGGAAGACTGTTTTACAACTTCTCTGCCGCAAACCGGGCAGTGCGGAATGCCTACGCGCGCAAACATGAGCCTAAGGTAGTCATAGACTTCTGTTACGGTACCCACCGTTGAGCGCGGATTGCGGGAGGTGGCTTTTTGGTCGATGGATACAGCCGGTGAGAGCCCTTCAATGTAATCCACGTCCGGCTTGTCCATTTGCCCAAGGAATTGCCGCGCATAAGCGGACAGCGATTCCACATACCTTCGCTGGCCTTCTGCGAATATCGTATCAAATGCCAAAGAACTCTTGCCGGATCCGGATAAACCTGTGATCACCACCAGTTTATCGCGCGGGATTTCAACTGTGATATTTTTTAGATTATGCTCGCGGGCGCCAACCACCCGGATCTTGTCCTGTGCCATCCATTTCCTTTCAATTTAGAACATAATACCTAAATAAGGGGTGCAACCGGTAATTATAACATCCCGGACTTTACTGATTTTGGTAAAAAAATCCCCCATTTGAACGGAAATGGGGGATTTTTGGTTTTAAAACAATTTTTATTCAGGCTGCCGGGTATTTGTCATTGTCTTCACCTTCGCGCAGGCCTTCCCAGGGATAAGCGTCAGTTCCAATTGCAGCCTCGCGCACCTTTGGATCGCTGGAGTATAGCCCGCCTTCATCCGGGGGGATCAGATCGGCAATTTTTTTCATGATCTCATGACCGATTTCATCCAACTGTTTACGCTGCTCATAGCGGCTGCCGAAGATTTTGAAGGGGCCGAAAGGTTTGCCGATCCTGAATTTCACCTTGGCGCGTTTGAAATTCCGCAGGGCGGGGAAATACTCTTGGCAGTCCGGTCAGCCCGACAGGTATGATCGGTGCGCCAGTCTGGGCTGTCAGAAGCGCAGCACCGGGACGGGCAGGGCGCAGGAATTGCGCCCACGAGCCGCCTTCAGGGAATATGCCCAGGACGCCGCCTTTATTCAGGATTTTCTGGGCTTCCTTCAGGGCATACGTAGAACCCGTGCCGCGGTAAACGGGCAGATACCCCCACAAGCGCGGAATAAACCGTAAGAAACCGGGCGCGTGCGGCGTTACCGCGCCGCCCACAAAATCCAGCGGCCAGGGCGCCAGGCTGACAAAAGCAACCGGATCCAGGAAACTAAAGTGGTTGCCCACCATGATGAGAGGGTCCTGATTTTGGAAAATTCTCTTTTCCTTCAATCTCCAGGTCGGTTAATCCGCTCAGCGCAAAGCGGGCAAGGAACTGCATTACCCGCCTGAGCGGCTTGTTGGGACGGTAAACCGGATCAAGAGTGGCTGATTCAGGCATGAAATCTTATCCTATGCTTCAACTTCATCGCTGAGCTTGGCTGCTTTGCGGCCTTCTTCTTCATTGACAAAGAGCAGCGGCATCATACCCACCAGAAGGAAGAAGACCAGGGTCACGAGCGCGAATCGGTGGCCAATCTTTTCAGCGACTTGCATGGCGTTCGGATCAGCGGCAGAAGCCAGATTATTCTTGACCAGGAAGTTTAATATCCAGGCGGAGATGCCGGTCGCCGCCAGCCCCATGACGCCTGGGCCGATAATCGAGGATGTCCTGCCAGCCAGGGAGAAAAATCCATAGAATTCCGCGTTACGGTTCTTGGGAGCAAAAACACTGACCAGGGTACGGTCCAGGGATTGCACACCCGCCATGGCAAAGCCGGCGAGCGAGCCAACGATGAAGTAGCCCATTTTGTTGGGTACAAACAGCATGCCGATCACAGAAACCAGCATGACGACCAGCGAATTGACCAATGCATTCTTTAATCCAATTTTTTCGCCAAGGATGCCATACACATAAGGCGCCGATCACGTTTGTGATTTGAACGATGATGACGAAAATTATCAGTTCGGTGGTGGTCACGCCAAAAATGACCGCCCCGATGATGGCTGCGAAATCCAGGGCGGCAATAATGCCATCATTGTAGATGAGCAGCGCGATCATGAATTTCAGGAATTCCTTGTAATGCATGACTGATTTAATTGTTTTTGACAACCGCTCAATCGCAACTTTGAACAGGCTTTTTCCATTCTTTTTCTGCGGGCGGTGCGGTTCTTTGATAAAAAGAAAAGCGGGTATGGCGAATAACGCAAAGAATACAGCTGTTATCAGCATGGATAATCTTACGTATGTGATATTTCCTGGATTTGTCTGGATCAGGACCAATACGATCAACAGGCAGGCAATGCCGCCGATGGAGCCGAAAGCCCAGCCATTGCCTGATACTTTGGCAATTTCATCTTCATCTGCAATATCAACCAGGAGTGAATTATAGAAAACCTGTCCGCTGCGGTAGCCGATTTCCGCAACGATGAATAAAACCATACCCAGCCAAATATCACCCTTTTGGACAAAGAAAAGCAGGCCGGTAAAAACAATCGAAATCGCGGTCATGACAAAGAGCATTAGCTTTTTCCTGCCGGAATAATCAGCCAGGGCGCCGAGAAAGGGAGAAATGACCGCAACCACCAGCATGGAAATTGTTAATGAAAGCCCCCACAAAGCCGACCCCTGGGCAGTGCCAACGACGGATTGTTTAAAATAGGCTGCATACACTGCAAGAAGTACCACGGCCGCGTAGGCTGAATTTCCGAAATCAAACAAATACCATGCCCACTGCGCACGTTTTTTCTGTTTTGCTTCTAATGATTTTTCCATTAAATAAATCCTTTACTTAAAGAGTAATAATATGCAAGCGTGCATATTCTATCATTGAGATAAACACCTGCACGAAGGCGCAAGTTGCCAATCGGATTGGATCGGATCAATTAAATATTCAATCAGCTTTGGAATCTGCCTGAAAATTACTGGATCATCCCATCAGGAACACCGCTGGGATACTTTTCACTTATCGCTGCCTGAATGCGCTCAATTCTGTTATCAGGGCTGGGGTGCGTGCTGAAAAACTCAATGGGCGCAGCACTGGTGGACCCTTGCAGAATTTTCATGACCGAAAGCATCTGGCTGGGGTCGTAATTTGCCTGCGACATCAGGTCAACGCCGAAGGTGTCCGCAGCTATTTCATCCTCGCGTCCGAATTTCATCTGCACCAAGCTGGCTGATGAGCATCGCGACTTGCGCGGTGCGCATGGAAGATGGATTGTCGGGATCGTAGGTTGCCAGCACAAGCGCGCCTGTCAGCCCTTCCGCCAATTGGGCTTGCGCGATCTGTTCCGCACTGTGGCGGGCCAAAACATGCATGATCTCATGCGCAAGCACGCCTGCCACCTGGCCTTCAGTTTCAAATTTATCAATCAAAGCCCGGGTGATGTAAATTTGGCCGCCGGGCAGGGCGAAGGCATTGACTGTTTTTTGGTCAGCCAGCACATGAAATTCAAAAGGATAGCCGGACTGGGCAGCCTCGCTGTTGTTAATAATATAATTTCCGACATACTGGACAATCGTCTGGTAATCCTGGTCGGGCTCCAATCCGCCAAACTGGGCTTCCATTTCAGGTGCTGCCTGAACGCCGAGCGCAATTTCCTGTTCCTGGGTGATGGAAATATATTGATCCTGCCCGGTGACAGGATTATAGGTTTTGGATCCCAAAAATGAAATGATGGCAAAAGCAGCCACAGCCAGGGCAATACCGATGCGCAGGCAGCCGCCGCTGCGCTGCTGCTGGGGATACAACCGGCTTTGGGAAGGATAACCGCGGTACATCACACGCCTCCTTCTTTGACTTCCACATACTTTTCAACTTCCAGCAGCTCATAAACGCCGCCGGTGAATGCGCCGTAAAGGATGTACATCACCAAAAAGATCCAATTCCGGAACGTGAAAAACCACGGGAAAAGAATTGAAAATGTATAAAACGCAATCGCGTAGAAAGCCAATCCCATCAATGCCCCGCCGATAAAACTGATGATGATCCCCCATTGGTGGACAACGACCGCTATCAGGCTCGCAAAAATCAGCGAAAGCAGTAAATGGATAAATAATGAGGCAAGCAGAACAGTCCAGGAAAAACTCGCGGGCGGCGGCAGCACGGCTTCTCCCAGGGGAATGGATGAGATGATCCTGGTCAGCAGCCAGGGGCTGTCAAGCAGCCAGGATGAAAGGATGATGTTGGATGTAAATGAGATCAAACCGCCAGCCAATCCAGCGACCAATGCCGCCTTCCAGTCAACCAGCTGCCTGACCCTGATTTTTCGGATCGATTCCATGGTTGTTGCCTTTCTTATTGTAAATAATTCTAAAAATTAAGTATAGCAATAAATCTTTCAAGTAGAATCAAGAACTATCAGGCTCTTTGTGTGTTCAAAAGAATAATAAAAACTATGAAAAAATCGACCCGGGAATTCATAAGGGAAGCACGTTCAGCCAAAGCGTATTCTTTTTTCGATTTTCTGCATGGCTATTTTTATATGCGCTGGCCGTATTTTTATATTGCCATGGGGAAAGGCGACCACCCGCTTTCAAAGCGGTATGCGCCCGTATTTATAAAGATCCTGTCATTTTTAGGGAAATTCCGAAAACCGAACAAAAAAATAGAAGCGGGTGGTGGATTCGCAGCCGGGTATCATGGCAAGGTCCTGCCGCTGGATTCAGCCCGCCAGTTGGTCAGCATTAACAAAGAAATCCATCTGGACCATCTTGAGCAGGTAATTCCCTTTGAAAAGGCCAGAGACATAATCCTGAAAAATCCAGACCATATAACCGTCATTGATTGCCCCTGCAGAAAAGGGATGGAAAATCCCTGCCTCCCGCTGGATGTTTGCCTGATCGTCGGCGAACCTTTTGCCAGCTTTGTTTTGGAACACAGCCCGGATACCTCCCGAGCGATCACATCAAGGGAAGCCCAACTTATCCTGGAGCAGGAAGCGCAGCGCGGGCATGTATCGCACGCTTTTTTCAAGGATGCAGTCCTCAACCGTTTTTATGCCATCTGCAACTGCTGTGAGTGCTGCTGCGGGGCGATGAAGGCTCATCGCAATGGAACACCCATGATCATCTCCTCTGGTTTTGTGAGCACCGTGGAGTCTGAAAAATGTATTCTCTGCGGCGTCTGCGTTGATATCTGCCATTTCCATGCGCTTGCGATCGGGGATAACCTGATTTGTGATGCAGAATTGTGCATGGGCTGCGGAGTGTGTGTTGCTCACTGCACGCAGGGAGCGCTATCGCTGGTGCGGGACGAGACCAAACCTGCGCCTTTGGAGATTGGCGATCTGGTTGGCAATACCCAATAACCCAAGAGAATCAGATAATTTTAAAATAGTATGAATAGATATTTCGAAAGTGTTCTGAATCCTGATCGCTTTCACGGCATTGGGAAAAAAGGCCCCTTTTTTGAAGGATGGTATTACAAACTGGTAAATTCGATAGGGGATCAGCGCTGGACTATCATTCCCGGTGTATATGTCGGTTCGAATCCGGAGGATTCGCATAGTTTCATCCAGGTAATGAATGGCGTAAATGGAGACACACATTACATTAATTTTCCATTTGATCAATTCATTGCAGAAGAAAAGCAATTTCGCGTTTCAATCGGAAACAATACATTTTCTGCCAGGCAGATCCATTTGGAAATTGAAGCGGATGAATTGGCTCTCTACGGCGATCTGTCTTTCAACAACCTGATTCCCTGGCCAGTGACCCGATTCTTGCCTGGAATTATGGGCTGGTTCGCTTGGATACCCTTCATGGAATGCTACCATGGGGTGGTATCCCTTGACCATGAGATCCAGGGCAGCTTGAGGATCAACAACCGAAAAACTGATTTTTCCAAAGGCAACGGATATATTGAGAAGGACTGGGGAAAGGCAATGCCAAAAGCCTGGATCTGGCTGCAGTGCAATCATTTCAGCAAGCCGCACACCAGCTTGACAGTATCGATTGCTGACATCCCCTGGGGTGCATTTTCTTTTCAAGGCTTTATTGTCGGATTGCTATTGGATGGAACCTTGCATCGATTCGCGACCTACACTGGCGCCCGTATTAACAGAATTGTATTGAACAAAAAAGATGTAACGTTGGTTTTCAGCGATCACAAGAAGCGATTGGAAATTCAGGCGAGGCGAGTTGAAGGGGGGATGCTGAAGGCGCCTACCTTCACTCAGATGGACCGTCGAATTTCAGAAACGCTATCTTCAGAAATTGAGGTTGTTTTATCGGTTCAGCAAAAAGGGAAATGGCACAGGGTTTTTGAAGATCAGGGCACATACGCCGGACTTGAAGTAGTTGGTAACCTGAAAAACTAAGTTTCTCTGGGTATGGCCAGCCCTACATGGTTTCCCTGACCAACGCCGAAATAAGTGAAACCCATTTTACGCAGGTGCGCGCTATCCCATTGGTTGCGCCCGTCTACTAAAACCGGTGTGCGCATCAATCCCAGGATCTTTTCAAAATCGAGCTGTTTGAACTCATTCCATTCCGTTGCCAAAACCAGCGCGTCAGCGCCTTTTGCCAGCGTGTAAACATCATCAAAGAGATTGATTCCCGGAATTTCCTTTTTAGCGTTTTCACCGGCCTGGGGATCATATGCACGGATTTGCGCTCCCTCATTCTCAAGCAAATGAATTATTTCCACCGCAGGCGCTTCGCGCATATCATCAGTATTGGGTTTAAAGGATAATCCCAGAATTCCAATCACTTTTTCCGAAAGCGATCCGCCCAGGATTTTGCGCAGGCGGTAAACAACACGGCGGCGCTGGTTGCGGTTGATATCCATCACTGCCTGCAGAAGCTGCGGCTGGGTATTATGCAGCACAGCCATGTGCGCAAGCGCTTTGACATCCTTTGGAAAACAACTGCCTCCCCAGCCCAAACCGGCATCCAGAAAAGAGCGCCCGATGCGTTTATCCAGCCCCATGCCGTCTGCCACTTCGCGCACATCAGCGCCCAGTTCATCGCAGATGTTGGCGATCTCATTGATAAAGGAAATCCGCGTGGCAAGAAAGGCATTGGAAGCATATTTGATCATTTCCGCGGTGCGCAGGTCGGTGATCAGGATTGGGGCGCGTAAGGACGCATAAAGCGTGGCGACTTTCTCGGCGGCAGACTTTTCCAGGGAACCTAAAACCACCCTGTCCGGATTCATAAAGTCGTTAATGGCGCTGCCCTCGCGCAGGAATTCGGGATTGGAAACCACCGAAAACTC
Organism: uncultured Chloroflexia bacterium; assembly: GCA_963751635.1. GTDB lineage: Bacteria > Chloroflexota > Anaerolineae > Anaerolineales > Anaerolineaceae > Pelolinea. The sequence goes on along the minus strand of CAVVVE010000003.1, from coordinate 85,415 downwards.
CAGGCTTTTTCCAGCGCGCTTTTTGGCAATAATCTCGGAAACCCAATCACCCGTGCCGACCGGCACCGTCGATTTATTAACCACGATAATGGGATGGTCTGCCACTTCCGCAATCCTCTCGGCGGCATCGCGCACATATTGCAGGTCAGCCTCACCATCAACGCCTGATGGTGTGCCAACAGCAATAAAGGCAAATTCCGCGTCCTTGAGTGCTTCAATATAATCAGTGGTAAAAACCAAACGTCCGGCTTTAACGTTTCGTTCAACAATCTCTTCCAGGCCGGGCTCATAAATGGGCATGACATTCTTTTGCAGTTTGTCAATGCGCTCGGCATTGATATCCAGGCAGTGCACCTTGTTGCCCAGATCGGCAAAGCAAACCCCTGTTACCAACCCAACATACCCGGTACCGATGACGCAAATATCACTCATATAATTTAGACTCCCGGCTTGGAATTATAGCGTATTCATCCATGCAGATTCTTGTCACAATTGCTTCTCATTATAAATGTCATTCTTTTTAGGGAATTAATTCATCAGAGTGATAGAATTTGCGGACTTATGAAAAAACAGGTTAGATACTGCCAGTTTCTATATTGAATCGCTGGGCTGCGCGAAAAATAGCGTTGATTCACGCTCAATGGCTGAACTGCTCATCCGTGCGGGGTATAAGGAAGAAACCTCCCCTGAAAATGCCGGCATTCTTATTGTCAATACCTGCGGTTTCATCCTGCCTGCGCGCGAAGAATCCCTGAAAACATTGCGGGAATTTGCCGCCTCAAAATCCGAAGGACCAGATTCTGATCGCCGCGGGTTGTTTAAGCGAAAAAGAAAAACACCGTTTGGCTGATGAAGTGGAAGGACTGGATGCCGCTTTCGGCACCCGCCGTTGGGCGGATATCCTGCGGGTGGTTGAAAAAGCAAATCAGCACCCCGTCAGCCCCTACCTGCATTTTCCGGATTCCCCGATGATCAAAGAAAGTGAGCAGAAAGTCGCGCGTGTGGCCATGCAGGGCGGCAGCGCTTATTTGAAGATTGCCGATGGCTGCGACCGCGGCTGCGCTTTTTGCGCAATACCGCTGATTAAGGGGCCGATGGTTAGCCGGCCGTTGCAGGAAATTCTGGATGATGCGCTTTATCTGCAGGAGATGGAAGCAAAGGAGATCATTCTGATTGCGCAGGATTCCACCGCTTATGGGCGCGATCTGGGGATGCGCGATGGACTGCCGCTGCTATTAAAAGAAATTTCAAAAGCAGTACCTAAAATCCCCTGGCTGAGGATTCATGTATACCTTTCCGGGATCGCAGTCAGCGATGAATTTCTCAGGGTGATGGCGGAGCAGGATCAGGTTCTGCCTTACCTGGATATCCCCTTGCAGCATGCGCATCCGGATGTCCTAAAACGCATGCATCGGCCGGCAGATATTGACGTGGTCAGGCAGACCATTAAAAAAGTGCGCAAAATGGTTCCTGGCGCAGCCCTGCGCACCACTTTTATTGTTGGTTTTCCGGATGAGACGGATGCGGAATTCCAATACCTGCTGGATTTCATGATTGAAACGCGTTTTGACCATGTGGGTATTTTCCCCTATTATCATGAAGAAGGAACAAGCGCATTTCAATCCGAAGACAGTATCTCGCCAGCGATAAAAGAAGAGCGCATTCAAAAGTTGGCCGCAGCACAGGAAGAGATATCACTTGAATTAAATCGAGGTTTTATTGGTAAAACCATTGATGTATTAATTGAAGGCAATGGCGATGGCATTTCTGCCGGCAGGTCTTACCGCGACGCGCCGGAGATTGATGGTCTGGTGATCCTTGACGAAGTGATCCCGCCGGGAAGCATGATCACCGGGCGTGTAACCGGCGCGCTTATTCATGACTTGATCGCGAAAAGGCAATAAAAAAGGCAGCCCATGTGGTCTATAAATGAGCCGCCTTTAAATTTCTGAGATTCGTATTAGGGAGGTGGCGCTTCAACAGTCTCAACCGTAGGTATTATCCGTGGGTATCTCGGTTGGCTGCTCGACTGGTGTATCGGTAGGAATGCCCGGCTCCGGTGTTTGCGTCGGCAGCGGTTTGGCTGTCGGCGGATGGCATTTCAAATAGGAACTGTTGTATTTATCCTGCAGTTCCTCAGTCGGGCCGAGATTTAGCGCTGTCTGGTAGTGATTCACCGCATTGCAATGGTCGTTTTCAGCCGCCAGCTTGTCACCATAGAATTCTGACCCTTTCATCAGCCTGTCATTGGCAGTCCAACCGGTGCCGTCATGCATAAAGGGGAAGGAAGCGGCAAGATCACTGAAAATAAGGACCACCTGCTCCCAATCCACGTCCCAATAACTTGCTCCGGTTAAATATGCGCGTGCCCAGCCAGAATAATTTACAGCATCATGATCCAAAGGCGCATAGCGGCTTACCAGGGATAACAGATAAAGCCCTTCTTCCAGGTTGCCGTCCCTGACAATCATATCAATAGCGCGATATCGTAATGTAATGAAATACAGCCCGTCAACTTCCAGCGTGCGGTAAGCGGTATCCGCGTTGCGCAACGCCTCAAGCGTATTCATGGCGGCTTCCCATTGCATCGTCTGCACTTCCTGCGCAGCCTGGTTAAAAAGGCTTTCAGCATTTAAATTGGAAAGTGTTGGTGTCGCCAAGGGTTGAGCAGTTGGAAGCGAGGATTCAGCCAGCCTGACCATCACCTCGGTATATTTCTCTGTTAATCCTGGAAAATCCGGGTAAATCTTCAAAACATACTCAAAATGTGTTTTGGCAAGGCTGTAGTTTTTGTTTGCCATCTGTTGGACGCCATACTGGAATTGTAGAGCGGCTTCCGTTAGCAATTGGTTCTGCTGTTTTGCGAGCCGGTCATTGATCCCGCGCTGATACCCTAATCCGCCGCCGGCTGCACCCAGGAGCAATACCATCAGGATCCCCAGCAAGATTGTCCGCCAGCGTTTCGGTTTTTTCACCTTGACAGGAATGGGCTGCGTGTCATGTATTTTTACCGGCTGGGTGGGACTGCCGGATGTTTTATTTTGTTGTGTATCGCCTAAGTTCTCTTGTGCCATGCGCGATATTATACCTTTTTTAGATTATTGGCTATGGAAAAAATAAGAGGCCGGGTTCTATAAGCGCAGCAGAACTCTAACTTCTCTGAAAATAAACGGGAAAGCAGCCAGAATTCCCAGGCCTGCTGCAAGAATACCGGTAATAAGCTCCGGCAGAATTCCGGATGCGAACCGGATGGTCAATAGAATCACCAGCCCGCCAACAATGCTGCCTGCTACTGCACGCAATACTGTATTGAAGATATCCTTTTTGCCTTCCAACGGTACATCCGTTTCCGTTTTCATGGCCGCTTGAATTTTATTCTTGGCAAATCTGGATTTAAAAATGATCAGCAGGAAAAGTGCCTGAGATGTGAAGCCGATCGCGTCCGCCAAACCAATGCCAACGGCTTTAAGCGGCTGGATTAATGCAATCCCGCTTAGCACATACACAACAAGATTTAATCCGGCTGCGGCCATGGGAATGATGGAATTCTGCTGGGCAAAGAAAATGCGCGAGCCCAATTCCAGCAGACAGTGGCCCAGCAGGCCGACCAGAAAAGCGCGGGTAACCCACAGCAGGAGGTCAGTTCCGGAAGTATCAAATCCAAATGCAAATCCAAGAAGGGGCGGCAGTGAAAGCGACAACAGCACAGCGGAAGGGATCGCCAGCGCGATCAGAACCCGCACAACCCGGTTGATGGTTGCATTAAATTCCTGATATTCCTTTTTAGCGATTAATTCAGATATCGTTGGCAGCAAGGCAGTGCCGATGGCAGTGCCGATCAGCGTTTCGGGAACCTGCAGGATCATCCAGCCATAAGTCAATGCGGAAATTGACCCAAGCGGCAAGCGCGAGGCCATATTGTCGCGGGCGATAAAGGTTAACTGGTAAAGCAGCATACCAATGACGCGCGGCCCCAGCATATTTAGGATTTTTTGAACGTCAGCATCCTTTAAATTGATGCGCGGCGTCCATTTGAATTGATATTTCACCAGGCCCGGGATCTGGATCAGGAAATAAAGCAAAGAACCAATTAAGACGCCGTAAACAAGGCCGTGCACACCCAATCCCTCGGCTGGTAAAACCAATGGGCCAACCTGATATCCCTTGTCAGGAGAAAGAATAACAGCGCCGTAAATTTGCCCAAGGTTATACAGAATCGGGCCAATCGCGGGCAGGAGGAAATGCTTGTTGGCCTGCAATCCTGCGATCAGAAGGCCGGCCATTGAGAAAATCAAAGTGCCGATCAGGTTGAGCCGCAGCAGATCAACCACCAGTGCCTGCTGAGCAAGGCTTAACCCCGGCGCGATACCCAGGGAGTGCTGAACCAGCGGCCAGGCGAAAACCGCTGCCAATACCGAAAGAAGGGCAGTTGCCAGAAAAGCCAAATTTGCGACCTGGCTGAAAACGCGCCAGGCAGACTCGCGGTTTTCGCGGGTCATCACTTCGGTCAGTACCGGGATGATGGCGACCGCCAGCGCGCCGCCCGAGATCAGAGCGTATAAGAGGTCCGGGATGTTGTTGGCAACATTAAAGACATCCAGTTCTGCGGTAAGGCCGAACTGGCGGGCGATGATCAGCTGGCGCAGGATGGCCAGGATTTTGTTGATTCCGAAACTGACAGCGATTAGAAAAGCAGCTTTTGAGAGCTTGGAAATATTTTTCATGACAACGATTCTAACCCAGGGCTACATCCAGGATCATCATGACCGTAAAGCCAAGCATGGCTCCCGCTGTGGCAATATCGGTGTTTTGTCCCTGTTCCGCTTCCGGAATAAGTTCCTCAATGACAACAAAGATCATGGCGCCGGCAGCGAAAGCCAGCGCGTAAGGGAGGATTTGGCGCATTATGATTACCGCGGCAGCGCCGACAACAGCTCCAATCGGCTCAACCACCGCTGAAAGCTGGCCGTACCAAAAGCTTCTGAAACGGCTGAATCCTTCACGGCGCAGAGGCGCAGAGATAGCCAATCCTTCGGGAAAATTTTGGATACCGATGCCGATTGCCAGGGCAACTGCGCCAGCCAACGATGCGCCGGGGATACCGGCGGCGGCGGCGCCGAAGGCCACACCCACAGCCATCCCCTCCGGCAGGTTGTGCATGGTGATTGCCAGAACTAATAAAAGACTGCGGTGCCAGGTAGTTTTCACGCCTTCAGCAGATGAGGTGGGCATATTAAGGTGCAGATGCGGCAGGGTGCGGTCGATCACCCATAATACAATACCACCAGCCATAAAACCAATTGCAGGCGGAAGGTAAGAAGGCACCCCCAAGCTTGAAGATATTTCTATGGCAGGCGCCAGCAATGACCAGTAACTTGCAGCGATCATTACACCTGCGGCGAATCCAAGCATGCCGTCCAGTAATTTCCGGCTGATTTCTTTGGAAAGAAAAACACCAGCTGCGCCAAACGCGGTAACTCCCCATGTAAATATTGTTGCGAAAAGCGCCTGAATGACCGGACTGAATTGTTCAAGAAATGTGATCATAAGAACCTCGGATTTTAAAATTCAAATGAATTTGTAGATTAGAATTTTACCCAAGAAAAATTATAAGCATATATTCGTTTTATATAATCTGTGGAATCCGGAAATTAACTGATTTGGAAAAGAAAAAGTACTCAACAGGCAAGTTATATGTCACCGCAATACCCATTGGCAATTATGCTGATATTACTTTGCGAGCGCTGGAGATTTTAAAGAACGTTGACGCTGTTGTATGCGAGGAATTTCGGGAAGGGAGCACTCTCATTAAAAAGCTGGGACTGGGGGAAAAGAAATTCATTCTTCTGAATGAACATAATGAAAAAGAAGGGACTGAAGAAGCGCTTCAGGCGCTGTTATCAGGCCAATCTGTTGCGCTGATCTCTGATTGCGGCACGCCCTCTTTCGCAGATCCTGGAACCAGCTTGATCAAACGATGTGTTGAGTACGGCCTGCCTGTCAGTGCGATACCGGGAGCTTCTTCACTGATGGCGGCGATTTCTTTATCACCGCTGCCGCTCAAGGAATTTTACTTTGCGGGTTTTCTGCCCAGGGCAGAAACTGAGCGGCAGGCAAAACTAACCTCTCTCAAGTCACTGCGCATGCCGATCATTTTTATGGATACGCCTTATCGCATGGGCAAACTTTTAAGCGAAATTGCGCATAATTTTGGCAAAAACCGAATAGTTACTTTGGCTGTTGACCTGACCCTGCCTGCGGAGAACCTGCTGCATGGTCCTGTCAGCCAAATTATGTCAGCCGTCAAGGACAGAAAAAGCGAATTTATCCTCATCCTGCATTAGCGCATACCTTATTAAAGCAACTTTCGAATTCAGTTTGCGTAAATGAAAATAGAAAGGATGTGAAAAATGGATAATCGTCAACCCGGTTGCCTGTCAGGCTTTTTAAAGCTTTTTCTTTTGGACAAGGCATATAAATGGATGCAGGAAAGATTTGGATACAAACAGGGCGGCTGCATGGGCTGCGGCTGTGGTTTCCTTCTGATGGTGGCCTTCATCTTCCTGGTCATTTCCATTATTTTCGGGACTGACTGGTTTAGATTATCCTTCTAATGGTGGACAAAATGAAAATTAAACCAATCATTGCTGCTAATAGCATGCGCGATTATATTCTCTGCTTGCGGGCTGCCTGTGCGTTATACCGAAGTGCGCGGCTCGGGGAACGTAATAACGCAAACCCGAACAGTCGCCGGCTTTAATGCAGTAGAATTAAGCGGCATCGGCACGCTGATCATTGAGCAGGGGAATAAGGAAGCGCTTGAGATCACTGCTGAAGACAACCTTATTGATTATATAAAAAGTGATGTTTATGGTTCCCGGCTTCAACTGGGCGGTGACGAGTTTGTTAACATTAATCCAACCAGGGACATTGTTTACCGATTAAAAGTAAAAAATCTGAACCAGATTGAGACAAGCGGCCTCGGAAAAGTTGAAATCAGAAAACTCGACACAAACAGCCTGGACCTTGAAATAAGCGGTAATGGCCGCATGTCGATTGATGATTTGCAGGCAACCACTCTACAACTGGATATCAGCGGTTTGGGGGATATTTCCCTCGCTGGCAGTGTGCGGGATCAGCAGGTGGAGATCAGCGGCGCAGGAAATTATAAAGCACCTAATCTGGCCAGTAAAACCTGCAAGGTCGAAATCTCCGGCACTGGCAGCGCAATTGTTTGGGTAACTGACCGGCTGGACCTGGAATTGAGCGGAGCAGGCAACGTACATTATTACGGCAATCCTGTCCTGAATTCTGAGATCAGCGGTTTGGGAACGGTGAAAAACCTGGGCAGCAAATAGATGCCTGAATGAAAAAGTGCTGGATGATAGTTATCCAGCACTTTTTTTATTCCACAGGATAGGCGACCAGGCCCAATGTGCCCGGGCCGAAATGCGCAGCAAGCGAAATCGAAAGTTCTCCCAAAACTGCTTCAGCACAGTTGTTCTGGGAAATGACGCGTTGCAGCATATCGACTCCGGCTTTTTTATCGTTTGCGTGAACGACAGCCGCATTAATGCGCTGATTGCCGAACTGCTGTTTATCTTATCCAAGATCAAGGTTCAATTGATTTGGCGCGTGATCTGACCTTTTCACCCATCACTATGACCCGTCTTTTAATCTCAATGATCGGTTTCACTTTAATAAATTGGCCAATGAGGCCTGTAAATGTTTCACCCTGCCCGCTCATGCTGGCAAACTTAAGTGTATCCAGGGTAAATATAAGTTTTGTGTTCAAGCGGATAAAGTCCAGGCCGCTTGATAATTTCTTCTATAGATTTTCCGGCGCGATCCATCTCACGCGCTTCTTTGACCATCATACCCATACTGATCGTACCGGAAGCTGAATCATAATGGAAAAATCTGATATTCCTTTTCCAATTCTTCTGCCGCTTGTATTGGCAGAAGCCATTGTGCCTGATAATTTTTCAGTCACGTGGACTGACAAAATTGTGTCACCTGGTTTTGCGATCTTCCGGTAAAACTCCACAAATTGGTATGGGGTCGGTTGGGAGGTGGAAGGTAATGTGGATGAGCTCTCAACAAGTTTATAAAAATCATCATACCCCAGGTCAATTCCCTGGAGATAGGATTTTCCTTCATGAATGATGTTTATAGGAATTAAGATCAATCTGATAATCTTCCTGCCAACCTTCTGCCAGATCCCCGGCGGTGTCCATAACGATTTTAAGCATATGGTTTTCCTTTTCTTTGGTCTATTTCACTAATATAAACCCAAATACTCCTGACAGGTTTCTTTAATAATACCCGGCAAATAATAAAAAATCCAGCCTTTGTTTGGCTGGATTCTCTTTTTCAATATACCAATTTACTATTGGTCCAATTCAATATAAATGCGCTTGTTGATCTTGCCTTTGCTTTTGTAATCGGTCACATGCATCACGCCGACTTCACTGGTGTTTTTGACATGTGTTCCGCCATCCGCCTGCAGATCCAGGCCGACAATTTCGATCGTCCTTACCTCGGAAATTCCTTCCGGCAGCAGATTGATCTTGGTGCGAATCAGGTCGGGAATTTTAAATGCCTCTTCACGGGGGAGGACTTTTGCCCGGACCTCACGGGCAGCTTCAACCTCTTTATTTATGGCTGCATTGATGACGCCTACCAGCTCGCCGGTCATGGATTCAAATTCAAAATCCATGCGCCCTTTGAGCGGTTCCATATCTCCGCCGGTGACATGCGCGCCGAAATCGCGAAAAATTACACCACACAGGATGTGCATGGCTGTATGCGTGCGCATGACCTGGTAACGCCTGTCCCAGTCAATGATCCCGGTAATCCGGGTGCCTTCAGCAGGCAGCGGCTGGCCGGCTTCCAGGAAATGCAGGATGCCCTCCGGGCTGTGTTTGGCTCTGATTAGATTGGATGTGATATTGCCGAAATTAATGGTGCCGGTATCCGGCACCTGCCCGCCGCCGCCTGGATAAAAAGCGGTGCGATCCAAAATGACCGCGTTTGCGTCGTGGTCGCATTTGGTAACAGTTGCTTCAAATTCTTTCAGATAGCTATCGGAATGATACAGCAGGTCGGTCATGGCTTTACCTCATTTATTCCATTTACCTTATTTTAGCCAGTTTTTCCTTTGGGCAGCAAAAAAATGAATGGCAGGCCTAAAAAGGAGACCAGGCCGCTAACCAGAAAAGTGCTGTTCCCGCCGATCTTGTCATACAGGAAACCTGTAATTACGCCAGCAACCGCGTTCAGCGCAAAAATAATTGCCAGGTAAAAACCATTCGCCAGGGCGCGGTTATTTGGAAAATTCTCCTGAACATATGCAAAACCCACCGGCAGGATCATCATCGAGGTAGTGCCAACCAGCGCCAGGCTGGCAACTTGAATAATCCCGCTGGTCCTGCTGAAAGAAACCATGCTGATAGAAGCGACCAGCACAGATAAAACCATCACTTTTTTGAATCCATATCTGTCTTTCAGGAAGCCGCCCAGGATGGTGCCCAGAACGCCAAAACCAAGGATCAAGCTTACTGAAGACCCTGCCAGGAATTGATTGACGCCAGCCTCAATCAGATAAATTGGCAGATACATTTCTGAGGCGGTTCGAAGCAGGGAACGCATCAGAATTATGCCAGCCATGGGCAGCATGATGGCAGCCAATTCCTTGGTTGGGATCTTGCTTACATGGCCGGTATCGCTGTTATGGTGGGGCATATCTTTGAGGAGAATACTTAAACCATATTGAAACAGCGATCCCGGGGACCATTAACCAGGGGGTGGCTTTTATGCCGAAAAGCGAAATAACAGATGCGATTAAAAGCGGACCCATCATAAAGCCGATTTCTCCGCCGACCAGCCAAATGCTCATGCCCTTTCCAACATGGTTTCCCGAAAGTTTGGCGACCAACGAAGGAAGAATGGCATGCATGCTGGCAGATGAAAAACCGCCAATCAAACATAGCAAAAGGCCTAAATAAAAAGTGGGAACAATCCCGAGCAGGCTGAGAACAATGCCTGTTATCGCGGGCATGAGGATGGCATATTTGCGCAGGTTTGTCCTGTCACCCATGTGGCCGATCACCGGCTGCAAAACTGAAACCCCATTATAGAGAAGCATAAAAACGCCCGCTTCCACTTTGAGCAGAGACATGCGTTCAATTAAAAAAGGGAGAAGGGGGGCGATGAATCCTGCGTAGGTGTCATTTACCACGTGAGCGCTGGAAACGATCACAGCCTTAAGAGACTGAAAATTTTCTTCTATCGGTTTTTTTACAGCTGATTTTTCTTCAGTATCTAAAATAATGCTTTCATAATCGGCCATGATCAATAATTCCTTTCAACCAAATGCCCAATTATACTTCCTTGAATATATATGTACAATTCCAAACAGAAATATGCAAAGAATTTGTCTTTTTATACGATTGACAGAAAAATAAAATTGGATAAAATTGTCCAATAATCTAAAAGAAGGAGGTTGGCGTAATGGTTTTTGAATTTGTAAATAATGCGAAGTCCTACGGCAGACCTCCTGCATTTAATTAATCGAAGATATTATCGCGATTATCCGCAGGAGAGTTGAAGCGCCTGCGGTTTTTATTCCCCAAAATCCTTTCATGCAAAATCCGCGGCGGCTGAACGAAAGCGCCATTTTCGGCGCTCCGAATGCAGGTGAGAATTGCTGATGCTGCACTCTCATTAATGAATAGTAATTTTACGAGGAATAAAATGTTTTCAGGGTTAAGAAAAACCTACAAGAAATTTTCAAAAACATACTGGCTCTTCATGCTGGTTTCATTCATCGACATGCTTGGCGGGTCACTGATTTTCCCGTTCTTTTCACTCTATATGACCCGCAAATTCAATGTGGGTATGACCGAAGTGGGGACGATGTTCCTGGTTTGGGGGCTGACTTCAGGCGTGATCGGAACCACCCTGGGCGGAGCGCTGGCTGATAAATTTGGACGAAAAACCAACATCATTTTTGGATTAATCGCCAGCGCGCTTTCTGCGCTTTTGATGGTTGTTATTAAAGACATTGTTTTGTTTTATGTGGCCATCGCGATTGTGGGCATTTTCCAGGACATTTCCGGTCCTGCCCACCATGCGATGATCGCTGACATGGTGCCTGAAGACCTGCGCGACGATGCTTATGGCATGTTCCGCATTGTATTCAATTTATCGGTAACCATCGGCCCTGCGATCGGCGGTTATATGGCCACGCGCTCCTTTGTGTCGCTTTTTTACGCTGATGTGGTGATCAGCCTGTTTGCGGCAGCTTTTGTTTTCTTCCTGCTGCCGGAAACCAAACCGGTTCTTGCTGTTTCAGAACATCACAAAGAGGAATCGCTTAAAGACACCTTCAAAGGATATGGCCAGGTATTAAGGGACAAACTGTTCATGGGTTTCATGGTCGTTTCGCTTTTGTCCGTCTTGATGTATTTCAATATGAACAGTTCTCTGTCTGTCTACCTGGTCAACCATAGAGGGGTCACCCCCGAGCAGTTCGGGTATATCCTCAGCCTGAATGCGGCCATGGTGGTGCTGATGCAGCTTTTCTTTACGCGCATCACCGCCAAATGGAAGCCCATGCTGGCGATTGCCCTGGGCAACCTGTTGTACGTGATCGGATTCACGATGTACGGTTTTGTGCATACTTATTTTCTTTTCCTGCTGGCAATGGTGATCATTACCGTTGGCGAGATGATCTACGCGCCGAAGGAACAGACGCTGGTGGCAAATTTCGCGCCGGTGCATATGCGCGGGCGCTATATGGCTATCCGCGGTTTTTCCTGGATTATCCCGACCGCGATTGGCCCGCTGGGTGCGGGCTTGATCATGGACAATATGGACCCAAGTCTACTCTGGTATGTGGCTGGCTTCATCGGATTGCTTTCGACTATGGGCTTCACCTGGTTGCATTTCAAAGCGGGTAAAAAATTCGAAGGGATGGCTAATGGCGTGTTAAAAAATGGAATTTCTGAAGAAGTCCCTTTATTGACTGTCAGTGAAGCCAATGAGGTCGTATAAATGAAAACACAAAAAGGCCGACATTTTTAATGCTGGCTTTTTTGTTACTTTCTTGGCAAAAGAAGAACCACACCGACCGCCAAAACTGCCAGTCCGAAAATGCGCCGCAAGTCAAGTGGGATGGGCGCTAATCCTGCCAGTCCAATGGTATCGGCAATCACCCCAAACAGAAACTGCCCAAAAATTACCGCTGCCAAACCAGCTGCCATACCGGCTCTTGAAATGGAAAATGAAATTCCCATGATGATTAAAATACCCAATGCGCCAGAAATGAGGGTAATAAGAAATGCGGGTTTGGTTATCACCCCGATTTCCGGATTAATGAACCTGGAGAGAACCAGCATCAGGATGCCCGCCAGCGAGCCGCCCAGAAAATTGGTCCAAAAACCGGTATTTACCGGTCCGATCATGGTGCCTGCCCGCCCGCTCAGAAAAGATTGAACGCCAATTGCGATACCGGTTATCAATGCGGCAGCCCCGCCCATCAAGATTGCGTTTTTTACCATTTGCCTCATATCCAATTAAGATTCCCTGCATTTTACCAAAACGTTGAAATCTGACCTGGTCAAAATACATAATGTTTTTAGAGTTTCTCTTTTTATAATAAACGAACCAAAAATTAATAATATGCGTAAATAACCATGAAGACAAAACCTTAATAAAAGATGAAAAAAATGAAATTATCCGAAATATTGAATTCCTTTACGGACGCTGCAGGACGTTTGATTAAAAAAGTGAGCTACCGCAACCTGGTTTTTAAAGGCGGCGGGGTGCGCGGGATTGCCTATATGGGTGCACTGGAGGCGCTGGAAGAGGAGGGTGTCCTTCAGAAAATCGAACGGGTGGCAGGTTCATCCGCAGGCGCGATCGCAGCCACGCTGGCCAGCTTTCGGCTGCCGGTCAGCGAGACTGTTGCCATGTTCAATTCCCTTGATTTATCGCGTGTGCCGCAAACCAGGATTAATAGCAAATACCTCAGTAAACTTCCACCCTTAAGCAATGCGGATAATATTCGGCGCCTGGTTGAGAGTTACGGCTGGTTTTCCAGTGCCTACTTCCACAGCTGGCTGGGTGAGGTGATCGCCTCGCAATGCGGGCGCAATCCCCGCGCGACCTTCGCAGATTTTCATTTGCGCGGCTACCGCGATCTGTATGTGGTCGCGGCCAATCTGTCGCGCAAAAAGTCGGATGTCTTCTCTTATGAATTCACTCCTGATGTCACAGTTGCGGATGCGGTGCGGCTTTCCATGTCCATCCCATTATTTTTTGAGGCAATCCGGTTTGACGGCCGGGAGTTTGGCAAAGGGGATTTTTATGTGGACGGCGGCTTATTTGACAATTACCCCATTCACTTGTTTGACCTTCCAAAATATGCCCATTTAAATCCTTTTTATAGAAATGGGATCAATTGGGAAACTTTGGGCCTGTTCCTGAAATCAAGCGAGATGGAATGCGTTGAAGAACCTGCTTCACCCGATAACTTGTTTGAATTTCTGAATTTAGTTGTTCGCAGTTTCTACGATGTGCATGACCTTTCAAACCTTGGCAAGAGCCTGGTGGATCAGAGAAGATCAGTGCTGATAAATGATTGCGGCGTTTCTTCACTGCAATTTGACCTGGAGCCGGAAAGTGAACTATACAGGCAGTTGTACGAATCAGGCAGGAAATCGGTTATTAATTTTCTGGCAGGAAAATAATAATATATGCCACACACGCCCTGCGTGCCCTTGGGCGGTGGATTCGAACCACTTGTGCAAATTGTCAGGTTGGCAAATATAAACAAAAAAATTCTTTTGGGTTTTTAAGGTGCCCCCACAGGTTCGAATCACATCCCCTCAATGGGGACCTCTGTGTTTTCATTAAAATAAAAAAAGCCTCGAAAGGCTTTCTTATCAGGTGCCCCCACACGCTCTGCGCGCCCTTGGGCGGTTCCCCTCAATGGGGACCTCTGCTTAAACAAAAAAGCCTAAGGCTTTTTACAGGTGCCCCACACGCTCTGCGCGCCCTTGGGCGGTGGATTCGAATGGCATCCCCTCAATGGGGACTCTGTTTAAACAAAAAAACCCTTATGGGCTTTTTACAGGTGCCCCCACAGGGATTCGAACCCTGGTTTTAGCCTTGAAAGGGCTGCGTCCTGGTCCCCTAGACGATGGGGGCATCGAGGTTGAAATTCTACCTTAAAACCCAAATTCCGCAAGAGGAAAAAGGAAAGAATCATGCTTCTGCCTGAATTGTTATGCCGCTTTCAGCGATGATCACAGATGTGCGTCCCTGCCACAGCGCCGGAACTGAAGGCAAACTGCAGGTTATAACCGCCGCATGGTCCCACCACATCCAGTGTTTCGCCTGCCAGAGCCAGCCCGGGGACAATGCGTGACTTCATATTAGCCGGATCCACTTCACTGATAGACACACCGCCGGCACTGACCTGGCAATATTCAAATCCGCGTACGCCGGTAACTTTGAACGGGAGAGCCGTGAGCAGGTTGATGAGTTTATCGATTTGCAGGTTGCTGAGCTTGTTAATAAGCATATCAGGGGTAAAACCAGCCATTGGTAGAATGATCGGAGGCACTTTTGGCGGCAGGATGGCACCAAACAGGATGCACAGCGGAGTGGGGGTGCTGCGCTGATTTTCTATGAGTCGGCGAAATGCAGCTTCATTGGTGTGCAGCAAATTCAGGCGCAGCTCAAAGCGGGCTTTCGTCCGCGTCGAGATATGATGGCTGAGATCCATTACCGCGGGTCCGTTGATCCCCCATTGCGTAAAAATTAAATTTCCAAAGGACTCTGCGATCAGTTCCTTTCCATCATATAAGCCAACGCGCGCATCCAGCCGGATGCCTTGCAGTTTCTTATAAGGCTGCATATCACATGCGACCGGGGCAAGGGCGGGCGAAAGCGGAATCACCTGATGGCCTAAAATTTTCAGGGATTGAAAGAGTTCACCGCGCGAACCCAGTGTTGGATAAGCTTTACCGCCGGCTGCAACGATCAGATGGTCGCAATTAAAGGCTTTGCCCGCATCAGCGACAAGGTTAAAGCCCTGTGGTTTTTTTTGAATGGTTTTAATCGTGGTATCAAAGACCAGCTCAACTCCGGATAGGTCCAATGCATTCCTGAAAGCATCTGCCACGGTCTGCGCCGACTCGGAAATTGGATAACACCATCCGTCGGAGGTGGCAAAGGTCAGCACGCCAATGCTGTTAAGGAATTCGATCAATTCAGAATGCCCAAACTGCCCTAACAGGGATGCCATCCAGGCAGGGTCGGCGCATGTGTAATATTTGGCATCCATCTGCTGGTTGGTCAAATTTGCCCGCCCGCTGCCGGTGACCAGCAGCTTGCGCCCTGCCATGGCATTACTGTCAATTAAGCGCACCTGCGCGCCTGCGCGCGCAGCAAAAAGGGCGGCTGTCATGCCGGCCGGGCCGGCGCCGATGATGGTCACAGTTTGGGACATGTATTAATTGTAATGTCAGAATCCTTTTGGGAAGGGGGTGAACTGTTTTCTGAGAAAGGTTTTTTCTCCGGGGATTTTATACAGCCAAAGGCTTGATGCAATCAATTTCATCAAAACGCGGGTTGTTGACCATTTGCCCGACGGGGTAGCCTGCCATTAATTCTGAGGGGAAAGGTTTGAGAAGATCTGCCAATTCACCCTCCGGTTTTTCAGCCAGCCACTCCCAGCAATTCTTACGATCGAGGATGACCGGCATGCGGTTATGGATCTTGGCGAGCAGGTCATTAGGCTGGCAGGTGATGATAGTGCATGTCTGGACCTCCTCATTTTCGGGAGAACGCCAGCTTTCCCATAAGCCTGCGAACGTAAAAGGGCCGCCGTCCTTCAATGTAAATCGGAAAGGTGCTTTAGGCGCACCTTTAACGGCGGGCTGCTGCCATTCATAGAATCCATCTGCCAGAATCAGGCAGCGCCGTTTTTTGAAAGCGTTTTTGAAAGAAGGCTTTTCAAGCAGAGTCTCCGAGCGGGCATTGATCAATTTATAACCAATGGAAACATCCTTCGCCCAAAACGGCACCAATCCCCAGCGCAGCAGGCTGACATCTTTTGATTCCGCGTCTTTGACAACCGGAACCGCCTGCCCGGGAGCGGCATTATAACGCGGCACCCATTCTGAAGGCAGATTGCCCAAATCCAGCTCCTGCTGGAAAAAAGCGGGTTCAAGCGTGATCGTGAATCTTCCGCACATGCTTCAGCCTCCTTTGGTTCAATTTTTAAAAAATGCCCTTGGAATCAGATGATTTATTCGAGTGTTTATCATATCTGAAAGAATTGGTAATGAAAGTTGCTTATTGACAAATTCCTTAATATTATACTAACGAGAGATATCTATGCATCAGCCTGAAAACAACCCTCAACCTCTTGAAGATCAAATTCGCAGGGATATTACCCTTGAAGTATTCCGGGCAGCCAAAGTCCCTGAAGTTAATTGGTTGAGAAAAGCTGTCAGCCGCATCGTTCAAAAACCTGTCAATCACTTCTCCAAACTAATCGTCGATTTTGATACTTCCATCCAGAAAAATGGCTTTGTTTATGCAGCCAATGAAATACTGAGTGATTTAACCGGCGAAGTTGTGGCCACAGGGCAGGAATTTATCCCGGCGAGCGGCCCGCTGATCATTGCTTCCAACCACCCAGGAACCTATGATGGTTTGGCGATCATTTCGCACCTCCCGCGGGATGATTTCCGCCTGATAGTCAGCGGCATTCCTTTTTTTCAAAATTTGCCGAATGCCAGCAAGTATCTTATTTTTGCGACACATGACACTTCGGACCGCATGGATGTGATCCGCAAATCCGTCCGCCATTTGCAGGAAGGCGGCGCTTTGCTTATTTTCCCCAGCGGCAGGCTGGACCCCGATCCATCACTTTTTTCCAACGCGGGAGAAGGGTTGAAGAAATGGTCGCGGAGCATTGAGATTTTTCTCAAAAAAGTGCCTGAAGCACAATTGGTGCTGACGGTCGCGAGCGGCGTGCTTTCCAGGAAATATGTTCACCATCCATTGACCAAATTATTTAAGAACGATCATGAGCAAAGAAGATTTATGGAATTTATGCAGATCATCAAACAAATGGCCATGGGTAAACCGGTGGAATTGCATCCAAAGGTGACTTTTGACGAACCCCTGAAAGCAGCCGATCTGCTGACCAATTCTTCAGATATCTTTGAATTTGCAATAATAAAAAAAGCAGAGGCCTTATTGGATCACCACATTAAGTTATATTATCCAAACACTCATTAAAGAATTATTGGAGAGTATTTATTAATGTAGAGCACAAAAAATGCATCAATTGTAAAAAAGGGACCATGACTACCCCATGAGCCTTAATTTGAATTGCATTATTACTGCCAAAATAATGGAAAATCTTGAAAGCATTCTCTGCCCGCAATGCGCTGATAATTATCCCGAGAAGGTAATTCACCTGGTTTTTGAGCGTGGCTCATAATTTCTAAAAATATATTTCTTTTACAGAATTTATTAAAACGCTGATAATTGAGACTATAATCTTTTATTAATTAAAAAATGGAGATAAGATGCAGGTTGTAACCGACAGCGCGACAGATACACATTTACTTGAAGACCAGGGCTTGGATATTAGTATAGTTCCATTAAAAGTAACTTTGGATGAGAAGACATACAGAGACAAAATTGATATCTCCGCGGATAAATTCTATGAACTCCTTGAAAAAAGCGAAGGGCTGCCGGTAACCTCACAGCCTTCCGCAGGAGAATTTGCGGAAGTATATCGGAATCTCGCAAAAAAGGATCCGGATATTTTATCCATTCACATGTCTTCCGGCTTAAGCGGCACGGTTGATTCCGCCCGCGCGGCAGTTGCCCTGGTTCCTGAAGCGCATGTCACTGTGGTTGACACCAAAACCCTCTCCGGGGCAGCCGGATGGCAGGTTTTGGCGGCTGTCCAGGCAATTAAAGCCGGATGGTCTTTGGACCGCATCCTTGGAAAATTAAAAGAGATCGCCGCGGCAACTTACAGCTTGTATACCCTCAAAGAGTTGAAATATCTTATTCATGGCGGCCGCATCAGCCATATTAAAGGATTAATCGCGTCGGTTCTGCAGATCAAGCCTATGATTGGTGTGGACAAAGAACTGGGTACTTACACCCAGGAAGGGCAGGCCAGATCCTTCAATAATGCAGTCAGCGGGCTTGTCGATCTGATGAAGAAAACGATGCCATCCCAGGTACCGCTGCGAGTGCAGATTGTGCATACAGCCAATCCGGAAGGCGCTGAAATGCTTAAAGAAAAGGTCACCCAGGCATTCAAGTGCGACTGGCTGAAAGTTGGGCAGCTTTCCTTCGTGCTTGGCGCGCATACCGGCCCCAGCATGGTCGGCGTTGGATTTGCGCCGAATTCCGTCTTTGAGGGAATCGTTTAGTTTTCGGCGTTCTGATCGCCGTTTAGCTTTATAATAACAGGTTGTCAGCCATTCAATTTCCCGGCCTGATCAGGCCGGGTTTTTTATATATTCGGAGAATTTTAGTAACATATGAAACAAAAACGGAACGATTTAAGAAATATTGCCATTATTGCCCATGTCGACCACGGGAAAACCACTCTGGTAGATGGTATGCTGCGCCAGGCGCACATTTTCCGCGACAATCAGCAGGTGGCTGAACGCATCATGGATTCCAATGATCTGGAACGGGAACGCGGCATCACCATCCTGGCCAAAAACACGGCCATCTCCATTTGGGATGAAGACACCCAGGAGAATGTGAAGATCAACATCGTTGATACCCCCGGCCATGCGGATTTCGGCGGTGAGGTGGAACGTGTTTTAAACATGGTGGATGGCGTCTTGTTGCTGGTGGATGCTGCCGAGGGGCCTATGCCCCAAACCCGCTTTGTCCTGAAAAAAGCCCTCGAAATGGGGCATAAGGCCATTGTCGTGATTAACAAGGTTGACCGGCGAGATGCGGAGCCTGAGCGGGTGCTGAATGAAACCTTTGACCTGTTCATTGAGCTGGGCGCGAATGATGAGCAGGCAGATTTTCCGGTGATCTACGCGCAGGCAACCAAAGCCCAGGCAGGGCTCACCCCCGCCCTTGGCCCCGACCTTAAACCGCTTTTCACTTCCATACTGAGGAACATTCCCGCGCCTGAAGTTGATCAGGAAAGCCCGCTCCAGCTGCTGGTGACCTCACTGGGTTATGATGAATACCGCGGTGTGACCGCCTTGGGCAGGATTCATTCCGGAAAAATCAAAGTCGGCCAGCCGGTTGCGCGCATGACCCTGGATGGTCAAATCGTTCCAGAGCAAGCCAGATATCTATATACTCACAGCGGCCTTGACCGCCTGGAGATTGAAGAAGCCCAGGCAGGCGAAATTGTCCTGCTGGCTGGCCTTGAAAATATCGCCATCGGCGAAACGCTTGCAGATCCTGAATTTCCAGAGGCTTTGCCGATCATTCACGTTGAAGAACCCACGGTCAGAATGACCTTTGGGGTTAACACCTCCCCGTTTTCGGGCAAGGAAGGCCGCTGGGGCACATCCAGGAAGATCCGCGAACGCTTATTTGAGGAACTGCGCCACAATGTATCGCTGCGCGTTGAAGAAACTGGCAGCAAGGATACATTCCTTGTTTCAGGCCGCGGGGAATTGCATTTGGCAATTCTAATTGAAACCATGCGCCGCGAAGGCTATGAACTTCAGGTTTCACGTCCAGAAGTCATTTTCAAAGAAGATGAAGATGGAAATCTGCTGGAGCCTTTTGAAGAACTGCATATCGAGACCAGTGCTGAATCAACGGGCACGGTGGTTGAAATGCTGGGTGTCAGGCGCGGCAAGATGATTGACATGCATGACCTGAAAGGCAATATGGTCAAGATGGTCTATATCGTTCCCACCCGTGGCTTGCTGGGATTTCGTTACCAGTTCCTGACCGCCACGCGCGGGCTTGGGATCATGAATACCTTATTCCATGGTTACCACCCGATGGCGGGGGCAATGACCACCCGCCAAACGGGTTCGCTGGTAGCTTGGGAACCTGGAGTCTCGACCAATTATGGATTGAAAAATGCTGAAGACCGCGGGATTCTTTTTATTGGGCCCGGCGTGGATGTGTATGAAGGCATGGTAATAGGTGAGAATGCCAAGAGCGGCGACCTGACGATCAATGTCTGCAAGAAAAAGAACCTCACCAATATGCGCCAATCCAACAAAGATATCGAAGTCCGGCTGACCACACCCAAAGATATGAGCCTGGATGAAAAAATTGAATATCTGGCGGATGACGACTTGCTGGAGGTCACGCCCACATCTTTACGTATCCGCAAACGAATTTTGAATTCCGAGGAACGCGGCAAACTGATAAAGAAGGCCAAAGAAAAGCCCGAAGAAGAATAACCTTTCACACTAGTTGGTTGATTACCCATTCAGATATAATTGCCTCAACTTAATTGAGAGGGTATCTCATGGGCATGCCTTTAGTTGAATGCATTCCGAATTATTCTGAAGGGCGGCGGCCGGAAATTGTTGACCAGATTATTGCTGCCATCCTTTCGATTCCCGAAGTCCAGGTCCTCGACCGCCATTCTGACGCAGACCATAACCGAACAGTGATCACGCTTCTGGGTGCGCCCGAGGCAGTGAAAGAATCCGTTTTCCGCAGCATCGCCAAGGCAGCCGAGCTAATTGATATGAACGAACACCAGGGAGAGCATCCGCGCATAGGCGCTGTGGATGTGGTACCTTTTGTCCCGATCCGTGAAATCACAATGGCTGAATGCGTTGAACTGGCGCGTCAATTGGGAGAGCGCGTGGGCAGCGAGCTGGGGATTCCAGTATATTTGTATGAAGAAGCCGCCTCCACCCCTGAACGTGTCAATCTGGAGAATATCCGCAAGGGCCAATATGAAGGATTGAAGGTTGAAATTGGATCAGACCCTAACCGTAAGCCGGATTTCGGCCCGGCTGAAATGGGGAAAGCGGGCGCGGTGGTGATCGGCGCACGCGAAGCCCTGATCGCTTTCAATGTTTACCTGACCACCGCTGACGAAGGTATCGCTAAAAAAATCGCCAAAACCATTCGTTTTTCCAGTGGAGGGCTTCGGTTTGTGAAAGCCATGGGAGTATTGGTGGATGGGCGTGCTCAGGTTTCCATGAATCTGACCAATTACCGCAAAACGCCAATTGCCTTGGTAGTCGAAACGATTCGGCGTGAAGCACAGCGCTATGGCGTGGATATCCATCACAGCGAGCTGGTCGGGTTGATCCCGCAGGAAGCGCTGGTGGACGCAGCCGTTTGGTATACCCAGCTTGACCAATTTGAAGCGGAACAGGTACTTGAAAATCGCTTGCAGCAGCCTCAAAATTCCGATGGCCGCTTTGCTTTTCTGGATGAACTTGCCAGCGAAAGCCCTACTCCGGGCGGCGGTTCAGCCGCTGCCTTCACTGCCGCGCAGGCTGCCGCGCTGGCTTCGATGGTCGCGCGCGTGACCATTGGAAAAAAGAAATATGCGGATGTGGAAGCTGAAATGCGCCAGGTTGAAGGGCAGGCAGAAGCATTACGAAAAAAATTAACCCAGGCGATTTCTGAGGATGCCAAAGCATTTGAAATGGTTATGGCAGCCATGAAGCTTCCCAAGCAAGAAGCTGATCAAATTGAGAAACGCGACAAGGCTATTTTTGACGCTTCACTGGCTGCGGCAGAAGCACCCTTAAATCCGCTGAATTGACGTTGGAAGTATTAAAACTGTTAGTACCTGCTGCGGAAAAAGGAAATCTGAATGCCATCAGCGATGCCGGAACAGGCGGCGCGCTTGCAATGGCTGCTCTGGCTGGCGCAGGAGCGAATGTGCGCATTAATTTAGCAGCCTATTCAGAGGACAAAAGTGTGCATAGCATATTATCAAGACTCGCAATTATAGAAGAGGAAGCCTCATTGCTTTATCTGAATATTAAAAAATCTTTGATAGAGCGTGCCAAAATCACTTTGCTTTGATAAAATTCGGCGTTATGAAATTTCAACGGTTTTTCATTGTCTTTTTGGTTTTTGGCTTGCTGATATCTGCATGCGCTCCTGCCGGATCTGATAAAGACTTGTCCTTGCAGGATGAAACCTCAGTAACTGAGACACCCGGACCGCTTGCACTATGGCTTCCGCCATATCTGCCGGCGCAATTTACCAAAGGCCTCACGCTACCGGATGAAGTTTTCCTTGCAGCTTCAGAAAAAAATGCCTCCATCAGAATTGATGTCGGATCGGATGCATTAATTTCCCAATGGGTGTTTGCGCTTGCGGCACCCTTTTCGACCATTACGGATGAAATCTCATCAAGTGACTTAAGGTCTTTTTGGAGGGGGGATGATGCAAGTTCTCTCTCCATACAAAAGCTGATTGTGGATGGTGAAACCAAAGTTCTTTTTGAAAAGCTTTGGGGTCCTGCATCTGTTGCACATGTGACCGTGACCGCCAGGCAGGAATTATTGTCAGGCGCCTGGGCAGGCGAAAATACCTGGGCTATCCTGCCCTTTGATTCATTAGAACCCGGTTGGAAGGTGATTCGTGTGGATGGACAATCCCCCATCCGCAAGAAATTCGATCCGCTTCAATATCCCCTGATGATACCTTTTTCTGTGATTGGAAGTTCATCAGATATATCCCGCTTCTTTGAAATCAATGATGCTTCTGCAGAACCGCTTTTTCCACCCTCAAACCGGGATGAGCAAAAATTGACAACCGTGATGCTGACCGGTGTGACAGCCCTGGTTCGGGCGACCGCCTATTTGATGGAAAAGAATGGCATGACCTACCCGGCTATTGAAATCGGCGATTTACTGCGCAGCGCGGATATTCTGCACATCAGCAATGAAATACCGTTTACTGATACCTGCCCCAACCCAACCACGAATAAGGAAAATGATGCCAATCTGGTTTTCTGCAGCAAACCGGAATATATCCAACTTCTCGAAGCCATTGGAACGGACGTGGTGGAATTAACGGGTGACCATTTCCGCGATTGGGGACCTGAAGCCATGCTCAATACCATTGCCATGTATGACGAACGCGGCTGGCAGTATTATGGCGGCGGAAAGAATCTTGAAGATGCAATTTCCCCTGCACTTTTTGAGGTCAATGGAAACAAAATTGCGTTCATCGGATGTAATGGCAAACTTTCTGGATACGCGACTGCCAAACAAGACAATCCGGGAGCGCTGCACTGTGATATGGAGGTAATGAAAAAGGTAGTTGCCAGCGTTGTTCAAAAAGGCTATCTTCCGATTTTTACCTTCCAGCACCTTGAATACTATTCTTATAAAATAAATTCAAATCTGGTAAGCGATTTTCATCAAGCGGCTGAAGCCGGCGCGGTAGTGGTCAGCGGCAGCCAGGCGCACCAACCGCATGCTTTTGAATTCTACAAAGGCGCTCTGCTGCATTATGGCTTGGGCAACCTTTTCTTTGACCAGTATAACGAAGGCACAGCCCTGCGGCAGGCTTTCATTGATGAACATGTCTTTTATGATGGCCGTTACATCAGTACGGAATTATTTACGATACAGTTCATTGATTATGCCCGGTCGCGTTTTTCAACAGATGAAGAACGTAAAGACCTGCTGGATAATGTTTTTTCGGTCAGTAAATGGCAAATAACAAACTTGGAGGAGTAGCATGTCAATCGTACCTGATTTTCGAATTCGCGATTACGCAATCAACCAAAAAATGATCGATCCTTTCACGGATAAGCAGGTGAGGGATGGTGTCATTTCCTATGGGCTTTCATCCTATGGTTATGATATCCGCGTAGCAGATGAATTCAAGATTTTTACCAATGTGAATTCCGCTATTGTCGATCCCAAACAATTTGATCCACGGTCGATGGTCGATTTTAAAGGCGAGATTTGCGTCATTCCACCCAATTCTTTTGCATTAGCCAAGACCGTTGAGTATTTCCGCATCCCGCGCAACATTTTGACCATCTGTGTCGGAAAAAGCACCTACGCACGCTGCGGCATCATTGTGAATGTGACTCCCTTTGAACCGGAGTGGGAGGGCTTTGTCACCCTGGAAATCTCAAATACCACACCGCTGCCAGCGCGCATTTATGCCAACGAAGGCATTGCCCAGGTGCTGTTTTTCGAAAGCGACCAACCTTGCGAGATCTCCTACGCCGATCGAAAGGGAAAGTATCAGAAACAGGGCGATATCATGCTGCCCAGGCTTTAAGCGATGGCTGAAAAACAAAAACGCAGCCCGAGGCGGCTGGTGCGGCGTTTTTATTCAGAACGTTATCTGCTGCTTACGCTGTTGAGTTTTGCAGTCTCTGTGTCATTTACCCGCCTCTTCCTGGAAATCACAGGTTATCCGCAGCTGGGCGGCAGCGAATTGCATTTCGCGCATGTGCTGTGGGGTGGCCTGATTTGGTTTGCGGGCAGCCTGTTCCATTTGATCTTCGCCAATCACCGGGCTTTGGATATCAGTGCAGTCCTGACCGGGATTGGCGCGGGGCTTTTCATTGACGAGGTGGGCAAGTTTATTACCCAATCCAATGATTATTTTTATCCGGGGGCTGCCCCGATCATCTATTCCTTTTTTCTTATCACCCTGTTGATCTTTACCATTCTGCGAAAACAAAAACTATCTACTCCACGCGAAAGGCTTTATTCCATACTTGAACAATTTGAGGAAGTGCTGGAAGGCGACCTTTCAGACGTGGAACGCGACCGCATGATCGCGGAATTATCTGCGGTATCAAACCAACCCGAAGCCGCCGATTTTCAGCGTCTGGCGAAACACTTTAAGAATATTTTGGAGGATAAAGACCAAAAAGTTGTCATCCATCAACCGGATTATTTTGATAGGGCAGATGACTGGTGGCATACTATTAAGGGAAAGTTTTTTTCCAAAAGAAAGAAGCCGCTTTGGCTTTTCTTGATCTGGTTTACGATCGGCCTGATTTCAATTCTTCATCCGATCATTTCGCTTTTTGCTGCCAGGCTTGGTTTTTACTCTGCCGGGATTCTGGAATGAGTTCATTAAAATCAACCTCAATACGGTTGAAGGAATTGGCTGGATTGAGCGCCTCAGGCTGGCTGGCGAAGCAGTTATTGGCGGATGTCTGATCTTCTCGGCATTTGCGGGCTTCTTTGGATTAAAGCGGTTGGGTGCCAATGTGGCTTATATCTCAATCCTGTTTTTGATTGTTATGGTCAATCTGCTGGTTTTCTTTTTCGACCAGTTCTCGGCTATTTTTTATACCGCAATTCAATTCATTGTGCTTTTTCTCACAAGGCAATACCGGCTGTTGCTCAATGAATAACCCACAACCTTGTTTTTGGATTATAATTTTCTTATCTTATTAGCATATACTAATATTAATGAATATTCTGGATATTGAAAACGGCCGGTGGGTAAAAGTTGTGGATTTCCGCGAGGGGCGGGGCGTGGAAGCGCGGCTTTCTCAAATGGGGTTTCTGCCGGGTAATAAAATACGCGTTATTCGATCAGCTCCCTTTCGTGGTCCTTTATTAATTGAGGTGGAAGGGCGTGAAATTGTTCTCGGGCGGGGAGTCGCGCGGAAAATCCTAGTGGAGTATCTTTAATGCGCTTTGCTTTGGTGGGGCAGCCCAATTGTGGAAAAAGCACTTTATTTAATCAGGTGGCGGGGTACCGCGCAGAAACCGGTAATTTTGCCGGAACAACGGTTACGTTTACCGAGACACGTCTGCGCATCCTGGGGGATGTGGTTGAATTGGTTGACCTGCCCGGGACTTATACCTTATTGGGGACAAATCCGGCTGAACGGGTGGTGCTGGATTATCTGATCACCAAACCGGTGGATGCGATATTAAATGTGATTGATGCTACGCATCTGGTGCAGGGGCTGACGCTCACCCTCGAATTAATGGAATTGGGCAGGCCGATGGTGCTGGCAATTAATATGATGGATGAAGCCTCGCGCCAGGGTCTTAAAATCGATGGGGAAGCTCTGGGAAAGCTGCTTGGGATTCCGGTACTGCCCATGATCGCTTCCCGCGGCCAGGGTGTGCGGGAGACTTTCACTGAAACCTGGAAAGCCGCGCGCGAAAAAACCATTGCGGCCATTCTGCCATTCAAACCTGATATTGAAGAATCGATAGCAATAATTAAAGAAATCCTTGCGCGTGGTGAATTTCCAGTCAGCCGGCGCGCGCTGGCGATCAAGCTGCTGGAGGGCGATCCGGAATTGTCAGCCAGGCTGGGCGGTGAGTATAAAAACTTGCCTAATGAAGTTCAGGCGCAGCTGGATTCTCTTTGCCACCAATCCTCCCGGCAGGCGGTCTGGCTGATTGCCACAGAACGGCAGCGCATCGCCCGTGAATTGCAGGAAAAAGTGACCATCCAGGGAAAAGCTTACCTTTCAATTCGCGACCGGCTGGATGATTACCTGCTTCACCCGTTTTGGGGATATGTGTTTCTTCTGATAATCATTTCCCTTTTCTTTGAAATTGTCTACGGCGTCGGTCATTTGCTTGAAGGCCCGCTCTTAAATTTCTTCAATAACCTGACCAGCCTTGTTCTTTCAAGGATGGGGACAACAGGCTTGCTCTCACAGTTGGCGGCGGGAGCGATTCAAGGCATTTCCGGCGGCGTGGCTATTGTGCTGCCGTATTTGGTTCCGTTCCTGATAGGCTTGGGTTTTCTGGAGGATATCGGCTATCTGACCCGTATCGCATTCCTGATGGATGCTCTCATGCACCGCATGGGGCTGCATGGCAAAGCCATTGTGCCTTTCATCCTTGGCTATGGCTGCAGCGTTCCGGCAGTGATGTCCACGCGCATTATGGAAGATAAGCGTGATCGCTTTTTATCAGCTGCGCTGGCGACCATGATCCCCTGCGCTGCCAGACTGTCTGTAATTTTTGGATTGGTGGCTTTCTATTTGGGGCCCTGGCCGGCCGTCGGGATATTTTTCTATAACTTGATCGTGATCACCATTACAGGCAGGATCATTTCTTCCTTCATGCCCGAGGATTCTCCCGGATTGATCATCGAAATGCCCGTTTATCGAATCCCAACACTGAGGACAGTTACCTCAAAAGCCTGGTTCCGGGTGCGGGAATTTATTTTCGAAGCTTGGCCGGTGTTGATCGTCGGCAGCATTGTCCTGGCTGCCATGAACCATTTTTCGATTACACCCTGGTTTGACCAGCTATTCAGGCCTTTCACTTGGGCACTTGGAATGCCGTCTGCGGTGGGCACGCCGCTTATTTTTGGAGTATTCCGAAAAGAACTTTCCCTGCTGATGCTGGCCCAGGCATTTGGCACCACGAATTTTGCGCATGTCCTTACACCAGAGCAGATGATCGTCTTTACGGTTTTTGTGGTCTTCTACATCCCCTGCCTGGCAACCATGGTCACCATTAAAAATGAACTGGGCTGGAAGAATATGGCCTTGATCAGCGCCTTATCAATTCTGGTTGCCCTGCTTGCCGCGCTTTTCCTGCGGCTGATATTCCTGATTTTTTAAATTGTCCCAGGTTTTACAAACGAAAAAACCATAGCCAGGATAATGGCTGCCACCACCAGGGAATAAACCAGGATCTTAGAATACCGTTGTCTCATTAAATCACCTCTTATACAAGCGCGAATTCTTCAGTGTGGATTTGACTTTCCGGAATTCCGGTCGCCAACAGGGCTTTTTGAACCGCCTTCATCATCGGCACAGGCCCGCACAGGAACACCTCGGTTTTTTTGGATTTCCATTCGGGTGGAAGATGCTGATTCAATATTGTCGAATTGAGGAAACCCTTTTCTCCCTGCCAATCCTGGGGCGGGCGCTCGATGGTGTAAATGACCTTTAAATTCACCCTTGTTTTTATCTCCTCTACTTCTTCCCTGAAGGTGCATGTATCCCATTCCTGATTGCAGTAAAAGAGCGTCACCGGGCGCTGGTCATTTCTATCTGCCATTGTGCGCAGCATGCTCATGATTGGTGTGATGCCAATCCCGCCGGCAATTAGGCAAAGGCGCTCGGTTCCGGGAAAACGGTCCATGCTGAAATAGCCAAAAGGACCATCAACAAAGACTTTATCATCAGGTTTGAGGGTCTGAATTTTCGCTGTGAATTTTCCAAGAGATTTGATGGACATTTCAATCGAATCCTTCCGCTCTGCGCTGGAGGCTATGGTGAAGGGGTGTTCGGAATCCGAGAATGGCGTTTTCCAGGCGGTTATCCAGGCAAACTGGCCGGGCATAAACCGAAAACCTTTATGCTTTACTGGCTCCATGGTGATTGTCCATACGCCGCCGCGCTCCTGCTTAACCTGTCTTATCCTGTATGGATTCTTGATCAGACGCAGAGGGTAGATGACGCGTGTGTAAATCACCGTCAACGTAAACAAAACACTATAAATAATCCACAGGGTTCTTTTCCAGGGCAAGTCGATATAATTGCCGCCTGTGAAAATATGGTAAAGCGCCAGAGGGATCATGACTGAAGCAATAATCCCATGCCACAGCTTCCAGAACCAGTAGGGGATTTTCAATTTTTGCCGGTACACTGCCATCCAGACCACGCCGATCAGCAGCAGAATAGCAATAATGCCCAACTGAATTCGCAAAGGCCTTGAGAAAAAAGTTCAATAAGCGCAGATATCTTCCATCAAGTACAAATAGAAGTACGGGATGGGAGAACACAAACATAAAAGCCGCAATACCAATCTGCCTGTGGAAATAATAAACCAGGTCGGTGCCGAAGGGCTTATGTGTGGATTTGATGCGAGCTGTGAGGATAAATTGCATCGCCATGACTGCCAACCCAAAAAACGCCAGGCTGACCGAGAGGTCCAGAAGCGCCGGGCGGCTGATGAATTTCGGACCGGCGAGAAGGATTATTAAAGGTACAAGCACCAAAAAAGAATACAGGGCAATCAGTAACGCGCCATAAACTTTATTCGGATTCTTCATTTTCCACCTCAGAATGAGTTCATTTCGATCGATCTTATTGTAAAGGAATACGAACATAATTGCTACTGACAGAATTGCTTCATCAACGCGATCGCCTGGTTGTATTGATCGAATCCCTTTTCTGCTTTTTTATACTCACGCGTATGCGCATAGCGTTTGCCATTCGTTTCGCGAATACCAAGGGATTTGTGCAGCATCTCGTGGTAAAGGATGTATTCAATTAAAAGAGTTGGCACTGATTCTTTGTCAAGACTTCGGCTGATCGTTATCGAATCCGCCTCGGGATGATAATATCCCAACCGGCGCCTGGAGTGCCGCGGGCTCCAGACCAATCTTGGGCGATCCAGTTTCCCGGCAAAGTATTGCAGGTTGAGCGCATCAAATAATTTTTCCAGGTCATAATAATGCCCCTGATGGGTAATCAAATTAACATGGTCATCTGCCTGCAGCGCCTTGCTGATCTGTCTGAACCCCGGATTCTTTGAGTATGTTTTTATATGAAGATTTCTTTTACTTTTTCTTCCGCTGAAAGCGGAAAGTACCAGTGTTTCTTTTACCTCCCCGGGAGCGGAGATAAATCCTTCATTGATCTCAAGCACAACCAACTTGTTGGCTTGTTTTATCCGGAACAGATAATTGAAATTTTTTATTTCCAGGTGAGTATTTGCGGGATTAATCCTGGAGAGAGATTTATTCCCCATGTTTCTAATAATTTCCTGAAATTCTGCCAATCCATGCAGATGGCTGAGAAGCCATTTTTTTTCACTGAGGAATCGCAGCCATTGGTAAGCGAGATAGGATGGATTCGGAAGGTCTGCGGGGGATGCTTTGTGCTTCGAGCAAAGCTGATCAATATGCTGAATCGTTTTAGTTAATCTTTTGTGAATCTGCAGCACCTTCGGGATTCAGGAAATTGATTTCTTCTCCAAGTTGACAGCCAGCGCAAATCAAGCCCATCTCTTCCTGGAAGCGTTTCGTTGTTTGAATTAGGCCGTTTATGCGCAGTGTCATCGGTTCAGGGATTCCTCAGAAATTTTAATGCCAATGCCAAAATTTTGATATAAATTTGCCCCTTGCAAAAATGAAAATATGGGGTAATATATGCGCCAAATTAGTTGTCGAAGTTGCATTCAGTTTTTGTGGGGTGTCCAACTACCAAAAGCATCCGAAATCTGAAATGTGCTTCCCACGGCAAAAAAATGGAAGAAAACATAAACAGGAGTCAAGAAATGCAAAGTGCCGAATGCCCGCAGTGTGGAGTTGAGGTGTCAGTAGGCTCCCAGCCCAAGCTGGGAAAACTGGTGGTATGTAAGGAATGTGGAGCTGAACTTGAAGTCGTATGGCTGGATCCGCTTGAGTTGGATTGGCCGATCGATGAAGATGAGATTGATGAAGAAGAATCGGATGACTTTGAGGAAGAGGAATATTAGATTCCATTAGAGTCTTAAGAAAGAGCTGGAAAATCGTTCCAGCTTTTTTTATTTAATTCAAGTCTTCTGGATAATTGAAGTTAAGTCTTCGCTGAAGATATTAAAAAAAATAGCGCCTCAGAATGAGGCGCTATCTAAATTTATGAGACTTTTAAATAAATATGGTCGCGTTGGATTCATCCGATGAATGGATGAAGGAGGCAACACCAACGACATCAATATTATCAAGCAATTCTTCCCGCTTAATTCCCATCAAATCCATGGTCATCTGGCAAGCCTGGATGATAACACCGCTGTCACGTGCGCTTTGGATTAACTCTGGCAGGGAATTGACATTTTTCTTCTTCATGATCATCTTGATCATCTCGGTGCCCATGCCAGCCATATGCATTTGAGATAATTTTAGTTTATTCGCCCCACGCGGCATCATGAAACCGAACATTTTCTCGACAAGGTTTTTCTTTACCTTGGGTGGATCATCTTTTCGCAACATATTGAGCCCCCAGAAGGTGAAGAACATGGTCACCTTGTGGCCCATCGCTGCCGCGCCATTGGCGATAATGAAAGCGGCTATGGCCTTATCCAGGTCGCCCGAGAAAATGACCATGGTTTTATCCTGGGTCATGGCAGACACGCTTTTTTCTTCTTTCTTCTCAACTCCCCTTTGGATCCTGGCAGTGATAACGCCGCCTTCAGAATCAAGGGAAAGCACTTTGTTGCCAGTGCGGTCCGCCCAGGCTTTTACATCGCTTGTAAAGCCAAAATCAGTGGCTGTGACGGTAATGATATCGCCGGGATTTACTTCTTTGGTTTTGTTGTAAAGTTTGAGAATGGGGCCCGGGCATTGCAGTCCGCAGGCATCTACTGTGAATTCGTTTGCGTTTTCCATGTTAAAAGGTGCGATCTCCTGTATCTCTTCACGGCTGCTGATGGATACGTTTTCAAAAGTATCAAAATTGGATTGTTCGCAGGCCGCGTGTGAATAAGTTTTATATCCGCCGTTCAGGTTGACTGCGTCAAACCCAAGCTGCGTTAAAATCCGGGCGCCGAAATAGCCGCGCTGCCCAACCTGGCAATAAACGATTACCCGCTTGCCGCGCGGGATCTCTTTAATTCTTTCGCGCAGCTGCCCGAGCGGGATGTTGAGTGATCCGCTGATCTGCCCAAGCGATAATTCTTCCGGTTCGCGCACATCCAGGAAGACGTTTTGGTTTCTGTCCATTTGTTCAACATCATCCCAATCCACGCTCTTTAAATCGCCGCGCAGCATATTGCCCGCCAAAAAGCCAAGGATGTTCACAGGATCGCGGGAAGAGCCATAGGGCGGCGCATAGGCCAGTTCAAGTTCTTCAAGGTCAAATACGGTCGCGCCGCTGTGCATGGCAGTTGAGATCACATCCACGCGTTTATCAACGCCTTCCAAACCTACCAACTGCGCGCCGTAAAGCTTTCCTTCGGGTGAGAAGAGCAGCTTGAAAGCCAGGGGCGAAGCGCCAGGATAATACCCGGCATGGTTTGATGCGTGGATCAGTGCGTTCTGGTAAGGCAAACCAAGCTCATCCAGCTGGCGGCTGTTCAGGCCGGTGCTGGCAACTGTCAAATCAAAAACCTTTACAATGGAAGTGCCCTGAACGCCTTTAAATACCGAAGGTCTGCCCGCGATATGATCCGCGGCAACGCGCGCCTGCTTGCTGGCAGGGCCAGCCAAAGGAAGGTTCACGGGCTTGCCGCTGATGAGGTTCTTTACCTCCACAGCATCGCCCAGCGCGTAAATATCCGGGTCGCTGGTTTGCAGGTGCTCGTTGACAATAATAGCGCCGCGCGCCCCTAATTCAAGCCCGGTGTCTTTTGCCAGAACTGTCTCAGGGCGTACTCCTACCGAGAGGATCACCAGGTCAGTATCTACTTTCTTTCCGCTGTTGAGTTCCACCGAAAGCGGTTTTAATGCCTGGATGGATTTCAGTCCATCACCAAGTGAAAGGCGGATGTGTTTAAATTGCAGGTGCTGGTGCACCATGGCTGCCATTTCATAATCAATGGGTGCCATCACCTGGTTCAGCATTTCGATGATTGTTACCTGCATGCCTCGGTGCTGCAGATTTTCAGCGATTTCCAGGCCGATGAAACCCCCGCCCACAACCACAGCGCGAGCCGGTTTGGATTCTTTTAGAAAATCATTGATGCGGTCCATGTCCGTCATGGAACGCAGCGTGAACACACCGGGTAATCCGGCGCCTTCAACCGGCGGGATGATGGGCGCTGCCCCCGGCGAAAGCACCAGTTTGTCATAACTTTCCGAGTATTCCCGGCCGGTGGCTAATTCCCGTAAATTGACCTTCTTGTTCTTACGGTCAATGCTTACAGCCTCATGACGCACGCGCGCTTCAATATTGGAGGTTTCCTTTAATTTTTGAGGTGTCACAACCAGCAGCTTTTCCCGATCCGTGATGACTTCTCCAATATGGTAGGGAAGGCCGCAGTTGGCGAAGGAAATATATTCCCCGCGTTCGATCAGGATGATTTCTGCTTTCTCATCCATACGGCGCAGGCGCGTTGCTGTACTGGCGCCGCCCGCGACGCCCCCGATTATTACAATTTTCATTTTCAACTCCTCATTGGTGATTTTATGGATTCCTGTGTTGCACTGGTAATTGCCGCTTCAGAATGAATCTGCTCGGCGAGAATTTCACGCATGAGATCCAGGGAATGAATTATGCGCTGGTCCGCCAGGGAATACAGAACCGCGGTTCCCTGGCGATTGGTCAAAACAAGGTTTCGTTCACGCAAAATCTTTAAATGGCGCGAGACTGTTGATTGGGGAACACGCAGCTCATCTGCCAATTCATTCACAAAGCGCTCTTTTTGGGAAAGAAGATACAAGATCAGAATTCGTGTGCTGTCGCCGAGCGCTGAACAAATACGCTCATGCAGCAAATTAATTTCCTGTTCCAGTTTTCGGGTTTCCATCGTATATATTAGTATATTCGGATAAACGCATATATGATACTCCCGTCACCCAAAAAACACAAGGGATTGAGGATGTATAATTGCCGTTTGCGCGCATAATCTTATTCATTGGAGAATAGCTTGGTTGATCAAAGACTGGTTTCACGCAGGAAATTCCTGAAAATTGCCGGGGGTGTGCTTGGCGCTGGCGTGGTGACATGCGGAGGAGCGGCCTTCTTTGGACTGCGCACGCCTTCAACCGTGAATTTTCCCGAGCAGGCATTTTGCGAAGATAAAGGCAAGAAAATCCTGGTCGCATATGCCAGCAAATGCGGCGCGACGGCTGAAATTGCAGCGGCGATTGCCGAATCACTTTGCGCGGGCGGCCTCAGCGCAGAATTGCAGAAAGTGAACAATATCCGCAGTATTGGCGGCTATCAAGGGATCGTGCTGGGAACAGCCATCTATATGGGCAAGCCCCTCAAAGAAGCTGTCGCTTTTGTTGAGAAATTTGGAAATCAGATGGGGAACCTGCCTTTTGCGGTCTTTGACGTTTGCCTGACAATGAAAGATGCGACTCCAGAAAATGAAAAAATCGCGTTGGATTACCTGAAGCCCATTTCTGCAGGAATCCCTCCCATTAAAACAGGAGCGTTTTCGGGAAGAATCAATCTTGCCACCCTGCCGCCGCTTTACCGCATGTTTGCCCAGGCAGACAATGAGGGCATTCTGGCGGAAGGCGATTTTCGCGATTGGGAAGCCATCAGTACTTGGGCTGAAGATCTGGGTGTTGTGCTTGCGGATTACTCCTAAAGGATATTTAATAGTAAATTAAAGCGATTCCTAAAGGAATCGCTTTTTTATTGGAAAATCCTGAAATCCCGCTTTTTAACCGAAATTCAGCTTATCAAAATCCAGCGCCATTTTTGCAGTGGTGCCGCCGTCCACCACCATGGTCTGCCCGATCATAAATTCGCTGTCGTCAGAGCCCAAATACACCGCGGCTTTGGCGATATCGCTCACATGGCCGATGCGCTTAATCGGAATGATGGTGCCTGCGATTTTCCCATCAAAGCCTTTGATGTCGCGATGATTGCGGTCAACCTCGATCCAGCCTGGGGCAATGGCGTTCACACGGATACCTTTATCAGCGAGTTCCACCCCCAATTCACGCGTCCAGGCGACCACAGCACCCTTGGTGCCCGAATAAGCCGATTTGTTCACATTTCCCCGCAGCCCGTCAATTGAAGCCAGGTTGATAATCACTCCCTTTCGATTTTCCTTTAACCAGTATTTTGCCGCCTGCTGCGCGCAGAAGAATTGGGCGCGCATGTTGACATTGAAAACAAAATTGAATTCTTCAGGGGTGGTCTCGAGAAAATCCTTGTCAAGAGAATATCCGGCGTTATTGACCACAATATCCAGCCCATCCAAAAATGCGATCGCCTGATCCACCAGGTCAAAACAGGGCTGCACTTGATCAAAGTCGGCTTTGAGCGCGATTGCTTTACCACCGCCTGCGTTTATTGTTGCGGCGGCCTCATTTGCGCCCTGGCTGGAGCAGCAATAATGCAATACGACCTGCGCGCCCTGGCGCGCATATTCCAACGCAATCTCCCGCCCAATGCCGGTGCCTGAACCGGTAATTAATGCTTTCTTTCCCTGCAACCGTTTGTTTTCCATAATCTAGTCTTCCTCTTCTGGTACTAGCTTGAATGTGTCACATTGCGGTCATTCCGCCGTCAACATTCAAGACGATGCCTGTGACCATTGATGACGCGTCAGAAGCCAGGAATACTGCAGGGCCAACCATTTCCTGAACTTCTCCAAATCTTCCCAAGGGAATATTCGAAAGAAAATAATTGACGGTATCCGGATTTTTCAGCAGGCCGGCGATGAGATTGGTCTTGAATTGCACCGGCGCGATGGCATTCACGCGGATATTGTATTTGGACCATTCCACCGCAAGCAAACGGGATAACGCAATGACGCCGCCCTTGCTGGCGCAGTAGTTCGCATTTCCGGTTTTCACGCCCACTTGACCGCCAATGGAAGCCATATTGATCAGGCTGCCGCCTGACTTGCGCGAGATCAGGTGTTTGCCAACGCCCTGGTTGAACAGCCACAGCCCCCGCAGATTAATATTCATGACCCGATCCCATTGTTCCATGGTCATGTCTTCAGCCATGGCGCGATCGCCGATGCCAGCCACCGCTGCCAGGATGTCAATTTTTCCGAGTTCTTTGATTGATTTTTCAATTGTTGCTTTGGCTTGATCCTCCTGCGAGACGTCGCAAGCCAACGCGATTGATTTTCTGCCTTGTGCGCGAATTTCTTCAGCTACGGATTCGGCAGTTTGGGCATTGATATCCACCACAGCCACATCCGCCCCGAATTGGGCAAATCCCTCTGCAATTGCGCCGCCCAGCCCCTGTCCGCCGCCGGTCACCAGGGCGGTTTTTCCTTCCAGGCTGAACAAATTTTTCACATTACCAATGCTCATATCGTTTTCTCCCATTAACCCGCAAAGTCGGGTTCTGGCAATCCTTTAACATCGGTTTTAATGACAAACAGGTCACCGGCCATTGGCTGTTTCAATTTATCTTCCGCGGTCAGCCCATCCGAAATGGTCGTCACGTACAGCTCGTCCAGATTCCTGCCGCCAAACATGCATGAAGAGGGCTTGGATACCGGAAAAGAAATTTCAGCCGCCACCTTGCCTGCAGGATCATAGCGCATGACTTTCCAGCCGCCGTAGATCGCGACCCATACGCAGCCCTCGCTGTCAACCGTCAGCCCGTCCGGGATGCCAAAGCTTTCATCCATCTGCACAAATACGCGGCGATTGCTCAGCGAGCCTTTCTCGAAATCAAAATCGTAGGCATAAACAACATAGCGGATGGAATCCACAAAATACATGATCTTGTTGTCGGGGCTCCACCCAACGCCGTTGGAGATGGTTACGCCCGTTTCCATTTGATGGACGCTCAGGTCGGCATCCATGCGATAGAGGGAGCTGCTTGCGCCCTGAAAAGTCATGGTGCCGGCCCAAAGCCTGCCTTTGCGGTCCACTTTGCCATCGTTGAAGCGTGCCTCAGTTTTTCCTTTTTCAGGATGTGTGATGAAATCCAGTTTTTTGCTGCCGGGATCCCAAAAATAAATGCCATCCTCGGCGCCTAAAATCATGCCGCCTTTACTGCGGAAAGCCATCAGGCAGATTTTGATGGGCATGTCAAAAACGTCATATTGCCTGGTTTCCGGGAAAAAGCGCTGGATTTTTTTTGCATCTATATCCACCCAATAAATGGCTTGCTCTTGGGCGTTCCAAAGCGGTCCTTCTCCCAGAATATTCTGCGCGGACAGGATATTTTCAGGTTTCATCTTTCCTCCTCAGGAATTCAGGTATTTTTTATCAGGGGTAACCAATATCTTGATCTGGTTGCGGTCTGTGATTGCTTTTTCAAAACCATCCACAACGGCATCCTCAATGTAAACGCGGCTGGTGATCATCGGTTCCGGATTCACGCGGCCATCCGCCAGATATTGAACAGCCCATTTAAATTCACGGTCCTGCTGATGGGCGACCGTGCCGATAATTTCTTTTTCGTTATACATGATATCCAAAGCGTTGAGGGGGACGTCTTTATCAATAACGGAGGTTACGACGGTCCGCCCATGCCGGCAGGCAAGTTCAACGGCCATCCTGATCGCGGGGATATTTCCGCCGCAATCCAGAACAACTTCGGACCCCAGCCCTTCGGTGATATCCATAAATTCTTCCCGCCAGCCTTCGGCCTTTGAATTGAGCACATGCGTTGCGCCCATCAATTTAGCCACTTCAGCGCGATGGCCGCCATGCGTGACAGCAATGACCTTGCTCGCGCCTGCCACCCGCGCCATTGCCACGCCAAACAGCCCGATGGCGCCGGCGCCGACCACAGTGACAATTTCACCCGGGGCAATGCGGCCTTTGCGCACCGCGCGCACCATCACAGCCAGCGGTTCTGCCAGGCAGGCGATATCCAGAGGCAGCGAATCGGGCAGCTTGATGCAGTCATAGGCGGGGATATTAAAATACTCTGCCATGCCGCCATCATCATGCTGCCCAATGGAAACCTGGTACAGGCAGGAAGCAAATTCCCCCCGCTTGCACCAGGGGCAGTGCCCGCAATGGCGGATGCATTCCATTGCCACGCGGTCGCCGGGCTTGACGTTGGTCACATCCGCGGCAGTCTCCACCACCACGCCGGAGTACTCATGCCCGATAACCAGGGGCGCCATTCGTCCGGATTCGGGGTGAGGCTTGCCAATTGGGATGACAGCCCCCTGCCGCAGGTCTTCGATATCTGTGCCGCAGATGCCGCACCAGGCGGTGGCGATTCTGGCTTCTCCGGGTTTCAAGGGCCGCGCTTCAGCCCAATCAGGTTCATATCGCAGGTCATTGACGCCATGAAAAACGATCGCTTTCATCTGATCCTCTCCTGTGCTCAGTTTTCCATTATTGTATGTACTGCTTTTAGTATATCTTTTTCAGCAGGGATGACTTCATTTTCAAGCGTTGAATTGTAAGGAATCGGCACATCTTCTGCCGCCACCCTGATCACCGGACCGTCCAGGTCGTAAAAACACTGGTCCATGATCTTGGATGAAATCTCGTTGCTGAAACCGCCGGTGGTATGGCCTTCATTGACCACCACCACCCGGTGCGTTTTTGCGATGGAGGCGGCAACTGTTTCCATATCGAAGGGCTTGAGCGTGCGCGGATCGATTAATTCGACCTGAATACCTTCGACTGCCAGTTTTTCGGCAGCGCTTTCCGCGAATTTGCACATGCGGCTGGTGGCGATCACAGTCACATCTTTGCCTTCACGCCGTATGGCTGCTTTCCCGATCGGCACCAGGTAATCATCTTCAGGGACTTCGCCGGATTCTCCATACAGCAGTTTATTCTCAATCACCACAACCGGATTATCGTTGCGTATAGCAGATTTAAGCAAACCTTTCGCGTCATAAGGGGTAGAAGGCATCACCACCAGCAGCCCCGGGATGAGCGTCAGCCAGGTTTCGAGGCTCTGAGAATGCTGGGCAGCGTTGCCGCGGCCGGCGCCAAAGGCGGTGCGGATGGTGAGGGGCACACGCGCGTGCCCGCCAAACATATATTTCACTTTGGCAGCCTGATTGACAACGGCATCCAGGGCCATGCCTATAAAATCAATATACATGATCTCAACGATCGGGCGCATGCCGGTCAGTGCAGCGCCAACCCCTGCGCCAACAATGATGGATTCACTGATGGGGGTATCTTTCACCCTTGCGGGTCCAAATTCATCGAACAAGCCTTTTGAAGCGGCAAACGCGCCGCCATGCTTGCCGACATCTTCGCCCATTAAGAAAACGCGTTCATCGCGCGCCATTTCTTCAGCCATTGCCTCGGCAACAGCCTGCCGGTAAGTCAGGATTCGTCCGCTCATGCCGTCCACTCCGTATAAACATCTTCAAAGATAGATTCAAGGGCAGGTTGGGGGCTTGCCTCTGCAAATGCGACCGCTTCATCCACTTCCTGCTGAATTTCGGCGCGTATCTGCTGATATTCCGATTCAGAAAAGATGCCGCGATCCAACAGCAGTTTTTCAACGCGCATGATGGGGTCCTTCTTGCGCCATCCATCCACTTCTTCGGTGCTGCGGTAGACCATGGCATCGCCATAGTAATGGCCTTCAATGCGGTACGTGTCGCCCTGCATCACAAAAGGCCCTTTTCCGGAGCGGACATAGGCAATCGCTTCCCGGGCTGCGAAATGCACTGCTTCCAGATCATTGCCATCCACCCGGACGAAGGGCAGGTCATAGCCCGCCGCTCTTTTTTCCATGCTCCCGGCCATTGAGGAGCCGGTTTCGGTTGAGACCGCATAGCGGTTATTTTCAAAAAGGAAAAGGACCGGCAATTTCCAGAGCGAAGCCAGGTTCATGGATTCATGCGTATTGCCCTCATTGGCCGCGCCGTCGCCGAAAGAAACGACAGTGATCTGGTCGGTGCCCCGCATTTTGGCGGATAAGCCGGAACCAACCGCAATGGGCAGGCCGCCGCTGACAATGCCATTGGCGCCCAGGTTGCCCAGGGTGATGCTGGCAATATGCATCGATCCGCCTTTGCCCTTGCAGTATCCATCCGCGCGGCCCAAAATCTCGGCCAGCATGGGCTTTAATTCGCCGCCTTTGGCAAGCATGTGCCCGTGGCCGCGGTGAGTGCTCGAAATGAAATCATCTTTGCGCAGCTGGGTTACCAGTCCGGCAGCAATGGCTTCCTGCCCGATGTAAAGATGCGTTGTGCCGCCGATCAACCCGCGCGTGAACAGGGTTTTTATGGCTTCTTCATGAAACCGGATGCGCAGCATGAGCCTGTAGCGCTCAATCAGTGTTTTAGGATCTAATTGTTGTTCCATTAATTGTCATTCCCTGGTGCGCGCCTGCACCTTGGCGAGGTCTTCGAGGATTGTGATGATGGCCGAGTGGTCCAATTCACCGCGGCCAGCCGCCATCATGGCGCTGAAAAGTTCGTGGGCGACAGCCGAGGCGGGCAAAGGCACGTTCAGGGCTTTGGCAGTGTCCATGATGATATTGAGGTCCTTATAATGAAAACGGCTTTTGAATCCGGGTTCAAATTCCCCTTTAATGATTTTTGGCCCGCGCACATCCATCACTCGCGTCTGCGCATAACCGGCGCTGAGCACCTTGATGATAATGGCCGGGTCAACGCCGGCTTTGGCGCCCAGAACCAGCGCCTCAGCCATTCCGATGAAGTTCATGGCAACCTGGATCTGGTTGCAGGCTTTAACGGTTTGGCCGGCGCCGTTGGTGCCGCATAAGGTGATCGTCTTTCCCATCACTTCCAGGATCGGCAGCATTTTTTCAAATAATTCTTTGGAACCGCCGACCATAATTGAAAGGGCGGCATTTTTGGCGCCTGTTTCGCCGCCGCTGACGGGTGCGTCCAGGCAGAGTACGCCTTTTTTGCCCAATTCTTCAGCCACTTTGATGGCAGTTTTGGGGGCGATTGAGCTCATATCAATGTAAACCAGGCCTTCACGGGCAGCTTCAATCAGTCCGCCTTCCCCCAAAGCCACTTTTTCCACATCCGGCGAATCAGGCACCATTGAAATAACCACGTCGCTTGCCTGGGCAACTTCTTTGCAGGAAGCGCAGGCTTTTGCGCCTTTGGCTGCCAATTCTTCTACTGCGGATTTGGTAATATCAAAAACAGCCACCTCGTATCCCGCTTCCAGTAAATGCGCCGACATGTGGCGGCCCATGATCCCCAAACCGATAAAACCAAGTTTTCTTTCATTTTGAGCTTATTCTCCTTCAAGTTTATCTAAGTCTCTTCTAACAAGATGTTTAATGCGCTGCAGGAATTTTGCTGCAGCAGCGCCATCCACGATGCGGTGGTCAAAAACCAGGGTTAATGTCATCATTCTGCGAACCGCAACTGTCTCGCCGAGCGCGACTGCTTTTGGCATGATGGCGCCGACAGCCAGGATGGCGCATTCGGGCAGGTTGATGACCGGCACGAAGGATTCAATCTCCTGGGCGCCCAAATTCGTAATGGTGAAGGTTCCGCCTTCCAGATCCTGGGGAGTGGATTTGCCTGCCAGGGCGCGGTCGGTTAATCCGGAAAATTCCTGATGCAGGGTTTCTATGGATTTCTTGTCCGCATTTTTAACGACCGGCACAAGCAGGCCGCGTTCTGTGTCCACCGCGATGCCGATATTGATGTCGCTCATCTCCCAGATCTCATCCCCTGACAGGCGGGAATTCATGTAACGGAATTCATTTAACGCCTTGGCGGCTTTTTCCGCGATCAGGATGTTATAGCTGACTTTACCCAGCGATGCTTCAAGCGTTTTTCGGCGTGCGAGTAATTTCTCCGCATTGACCTCAAGATTTAAAGCCACGCGCGCGGTTGTATGGACAGACTGCGCCATACGCTCGCCTGTCAATTTGCGGATGCCGGTAAAGGGCTTTTTAATAATATTCAGCGCCGGCTCAACCGCAGGCTGGCCTTTCATTTCCGCGTAAGCCCGTTCAATATCCTCGCGCCGCACCTGGTTGCCGGTTGGAACAACTTTGGAGATATCCACACCCAGCTCTGCCGCCAGTTTTTTTGCGGAAGGGGAGATGCTGATGCGCCCGCCTTCAGACGTCTGGTGCATACCCATGCCCGGCTGGGATTGCTGCGCTTCCATTTTTGCAGCAACTTCAGCAGTTGGGGCGACATCCTCGCCGATCATGGCAGGTATTACTGTTGGCAAATTCTCGCCTTCTGCCAGGATGACTGCCAGGACGCCGTTGCAGGGTACGTCATCGCCTTCTTTATGCAGGATTTTGCCGATCAATCCGCTTACAGGTGCTTCCACCTCATTTGTGGCTTTATCAGTTTCGATTTCAAGGATGGGCTGGCCTGGCTTCACCAGAGCGCCTTCCTTTACCAGCCAGCTGACAATACGCCCTTCGGTCATATTAAGGCCGAGTTTTGGCATTGCGAAAAATGTTGCCATACTTTCTCCTAAACCCTGTCCATCATCTGCAGGACAGCAAGTTTGATTTTCTCTTCATTTGGGATCACCATGCCTTCCAGCGTGCGGTTGTAAGGCATGGGAACATTCAGCCCGGCTACGATCATCGGTTTTTCATCCAGTTCTTCAAATGCTTTTTCCACGACCTGTGAAACGATTTCAGCGCCAATGCCCGATCGCCGGTTGGATTCGTGCGTCACAATCAGGCGGTGGGTCTTGCTGATGGATTTGATCACGGTTTCATAATCGAATGGATAAATGGTGCGCGGATCGATCACTTCACAATCAATTCCCAGCTGGCTGAGCGCTTCAGCCGCGGCCAGCGCCTTGTGAACCATGATGGAAATTGCCACAATCGTGACGTCTTTCCCTTCCCGCCGGATGGCTGCTTTGCCGAATGGAACGGTGTAATCCACGCCGGCATCCGGCACTTCGCCCTGAATTTCATACCCGCGCTTGTGTTCAAAGAACAGCACCGGGTCATTGCCGCGGATGGCTGTTTTGAACAGTCCCTTGGCATCATACGGCGTTATGGGCATCACCACCTGCAGCCCCGGAACGTGGCTGAACCAGGCTTCAAAGGATTGCGAGTGCTGCGCAGCCTGCCCGCCGCCTGCGCCGACCGGGGCGCGGATGACCAGCGGCACATTGATCTTGCCGCCGAACATGTAGCGGATCTTGGCAATCTGGTTGACGATTTGATCCATCGGGATCGTGATCCAGTCCGAAAAAAGGATCTCGGCGATCGGCCGCAAACCGGTGGCGGCGGCTCCCAGGCACGTGCCGACGATGGCGGCTTCTGAGATGGGGGTATCGCGCACGCGCTCGCTGCCGAATTTTTCAATAAGGCCCTTGGTCAGCCCAAAGGGATTTCCGCGGATGCCCACATCGCAGCCGAGGATGACCACGCGCGGATCGCGTTCAAATTCTTCCAGATGGGCTTCATTAATGCCTGTTTTATGGTGATTGTCCTGCTCATAGATCACCGCCAAACTCCTGAATGAATTCAGGGGAATAGATATCGTTATAGAGCGTGTCAGGTGAGGGTTCCGCAGCGGCTTTGGCGTGCGCGATCGCCTGCTGCACCTCTTCCGCCGCCGAAGCATACACCGCGTCCGCTTTGGTTTCGCTGGCTGTGCCTGATCCCACCAGATACGCGCGCATGCGCTTCAGCGGATCCATCTGTTCAGCCCAGGGATTATTCGTGCTTGTGTCGCGGTAGCGCTCGTCGTCTGCCACAAAATGGCCGATATAGCGGTAATAGCGCGCCTCGATCAATGTCGGCCCTTCGCCTTTGCGCGCCCGAATTGCCGCGTCGCGAACTGCCGAGTAGACTGCAAAGGGATTGAAGCCATCCACCGTTATACCGGGGATGCCGTATCCGATGGCCCTGTCTGCCACCACCGGATTCTTGGATGCCTTTTCGTAGGGCAGGGAGATGGCCCACTGGTTGTTTTCGCACAGGAAAATAACCGGCAGGTTCCAGGTGGAAGCCAGGTTCAGGGATTCATGCCAGATGCCCTGGTTGGTGCCGCCATCGCCGTGA
Organism: uncultured Chloroflexia bacterium; assembly: GCA_963751635.1. Lineage (GTDB taxonomy): Bacteria > Chloroflexota > Anaerolineae > Anaerolineales > Anaerolineaceae > Pelolinea. The sequence continues at coordinate 41,926 of CAVVVE010000003.1, read as the reverse complement.
AAACAAACAGTCACGTAATCTTTTTTCAGCACCTGCGCGCTCAAAGCCGAACCCACGGCGATCGGCATGCCGCTGCCCACAATGCCGGTGGCGCCCAGCATGCCGTCATCCACCGAGGCAATATGCATGGAGCCGCCCTTGCCTTTGCAGTAGCCATCCGCCTTGCCCATCAATTCGGACATCATTTTTTTCACATCGCCGCCCATGGCAATGACATGCCCGTGCCCGCGGTGGGTGCTGGTGATGAAATCGCCTTTTCTTAAAGCGCTGCAGGCGCCGACAGCAACCGCCTCCGCGCCCAGGTAGGAATGCGCCAGGCCGTAAATGAAATTCTGCTTCCACAGGTCCTTGACATTGGTGTCAAATTCCCGGATGAGCGCCATTTTTCGGTAAATTTCGAGCTGGTCATCCACCGATAATTCCGGCGGCGCCTGAAGTTCCTGCATCACTTCTTTTTTAAATTTTTCAAGCTTGGCCAGGGATTCTTCCATGCTTATTGCGCTGATTGGCATTTCCTTACCTCCAGTAAAAATTTTATAATTCCAGGACTTCCCCGGGATTGACAACGGTTACTTTTGCCTTAAGTTCCCCTTTCGATTTTGCCAGTTCAGCTTCCTTCAGGAAGGTTTTGATGCCCTCTGATTCGGCTGAGACATAGTGGCTGGCAACAATATGGTCAATCCCCAGCCATTGGCTGGCGAGGATGGCTTCCTTTTCGGTCAGCTCGCCGCACTGGTAGCACTCCATATGCGGCAGGGAATTTTCGGGCAGCATGACGTGCATCAGGCCGACAGTGGGCTTGTAGAGTTCGCCCCACAGTTTCATATCCTGGGTGATGGCGGTATCGCCGGGATGATAAATGCGCAGCCCGGGTTCGGGCTCAACAATAAATCCCATCGCCGGGCCTGACAGTAATTCTCCCGAGGGCGTCACGCCGAAAGACCAGTGCACGCTCGCCACAGGCCGCACGGGAATGCCCAGTACAACCATGGCCATGCCCCAGATGGTCACGCGGATAAGGTCGGGATCAATTTTAAATACCTCGGTCAGGCGGTGGGCGACGTCTTTGGCGCAAACCACCGGGCAGTTATAGCGTTTGAGGATCTCGGGTGCGTCGCCGAAATGGTCATAGGCGTTGTGGGTGATCAGCATCAAATCCACCTGGCCTAATGATTCTGGCGTGAACGGCGCCACCGGGTTGCCCGTCAGGAAAGGGTCGATCACAATATGCTTGTTATCCGGAGTAATGAGCTTATACCCCGCATAGCCGAAGAAAATCAATTTTGTGCCCATAAAATTTTCATGCCTCCTTGCGTTGCTTTAATCCTTCAGCGGTCACGCGCCGGGATTGGTCCAGGTGCATGCGCATGGCGCTGACAGCTTTTTCCGCGTCTCTGGACTTCAGGGCGTTGAGAATTTCTCGGTGGAAGTCGCAGGCTTCCTCAGCGGCGCCCGGCGCGGTAGTGCCTGTCCCGATGAGCTCCAGCAGCGCCCCGGTGAGCGGCTGGATCAGGATTTCGAAAAGCGGATTTCCGCTGGCGCGGGCGATCACCAAATGGAACTCAAGGTCCAATTTGGAAAACGCATCCACATCCTCTCTGGAAAGGCACATATTCTGCAGGATGGTTTCCAGCTTTTCAATATCCTGCGGGGTGGCGCGCTCCGCGGCCAGTTTGACCACCTGGATTTCCAAAACCCGGCGGACTTCCATCAGCGAATCAAGCGTAAAAGATTGCCCCTGAGTTGTAATGTACATGCCGAGCGAATTGGAAACGTCTTCACCCTGGATGGCTTGCGCATAAGTACCTGAGCCGGTCTGCGAAACGACCAGCCCGCGTGCCTCCAGAATACGGATGGCTTCGCGGATGACGGTGCGGCTGACCTGAAAGGTTTCGCCCAGCTCGCGTTCTGTGGGCAGGCGATCGCCCGGATTGATCTGGCGGGAAAGGATCAGCTGCTGGATCTGCCCGGCAACCTGGCCCGATAGCTTGGCCTGGCGCTTGACGGGGGAATAGGAATTTTCCATAATTGGTATGACAATATGATAACATGCCAATGGAGGGATTTCAAGAAAATTTAAGGAAGCAATTTTCCTGCAGGAAATGATAAGAAAAGGGGCATTATCGTGGTAATATCCCCCAGGCAATTTTTTGAGGAAATATGGCGATCGATTTTGTCCCTCTCATCATTTTTGTTTTATCCACCATGATCACGCCGGGGCCGAACAACCTTACGGGCGCGTCGATGGGCATCCTGTACGGCTACCGCAAAGGATATAAATACGTCCTGGGCGTTGCCGCGGGATTTTTCCTGATCATGATGCTCAGCGGCCTGCTTTCCGGTTTTCTGATTAAGAACATACCGGGCTTCGACAAGATCGTCAGGATTCTCGGCGCGCTCTACATTTTATGGCTGGCAGTTGGCATTCTGCGAACCTCACTTGCCCGGGAGATTTCCAGCCAACCCTTGATGGGCTTTTCCAATGGGCTGCTGCTGCAGTTCTTCAACCCGAAAGTGATGGTTTTGGGCTTGACCCTGTATTCATCTTTTCTGGCCCCCATCACCAATAACTTTGCCTGGCTCGCGCTTTCTGCGGCCATACTGGGCTGCCTGGCTTTTTTGGTCACCTCCACCTGGACGATCGCCGGCTCCATCCTTTTTCAGAACTTGAAAAAGCCTGCCATCCTGAAAACCATCAATGCGGCTTTGGCCTTGTTATTGGTCTACACGGCAATTGAATTATCAGGAATCCTTGAATTAATTGCCTTTTAAACAGCCTTCTCCCTTAATAAAGTTTGGATGAATCTCCCGCTAATCAAAATCTCGTCAAATTCACCAAGACAATAAATTCAAAAATGGACAGACTTATTGGGCATCCACCGGTTTCCGGCTGCCCTTTTTGGTCTGTAATGACCATCAATGGCAAAAAGTGCACGCTGGTGCCGTTGACCAGGATTTCAATATGGTGTTCTCCGGCTTCCGTGAATTGCAGATTGAAAAATCCGATCGGCAGGAAGCTCTTTTCCAGCGCGCCGCCGGCAGCGCCGGCACCGTTATGCTTGACCTCGACTTTCGCGATGGGCTTTCCGGAGGGGGAGCTGATCAGCGCGCCCAGCGAGAACGGCTCGCCTTTGCCGCATGAGATTTCCAGGGCAAGGTAGAGCTGCGGGTAGCGGATGGGCAGCTGCCGGGCATGGATAAAGGTGAAGGTGCGGATGATGGAGGCGCGCCCTTTTTCATCCGCGTAGGCGTAATCGCATAAAAAAGACCAGGTAATCGCGACCATTTATGTTTCCTTGTTATTTAAATTCAATCATCACCTTGCAGGTTTCGCCCGGATGCTCATTTGCCAGCCTGAAAGCGTCTGGCGTCTCATTAAAAGTAAATATCTGGGTGATTAAATTCGCTGCAATTTTCGGTTTTGCCGCAATAAAGTCAATCGCGTTCCTGAATTTCCCCAGGTTGTTGCGCGACCCGCTGATGGTCAGTTCTTTTTTGGTCACATCCACCCCGCGCAGGGCAAATTTCTCTTTGGTCACACCGGCAATCACGATGCGCCCGGCATCGGCAGCCAGGCTGATGGTGCTTTCAATGGTGGCGGGCTGCCCGACAGCTTCGATCACCAGGCTGGCGCCAAAGCCGCGCGTCCATGCCATTACCTTTTCCGCTAAATTTTCATTCAGGCTGTTAACGGTCACGTCCGCGCCCATGCGCTGCGCGATTGCCAGCCTGAAATCCAGGACGTCGCTGACCAGCACCTGCGCGCCGGCTTCTTTGGCGGCGGCCAGGATGGCCAGGCCGATCGTACCCGCACCGATGATGGCCACCTGGTCTGTTTCAACAGCGCTTCCCCTGGAAACCGCCTGAAAACCGATTGAGAACGGCTCTGCCAGGGCAGCCAGGGAAAAGGGCAGGTCCGCGGGGATCCTGTGGATGCAAAATTCAGGCACGGCGAAATACTCCGCCAGCGCGCCGTTGGTGGTCACCCCCACCGTCTTCATATTGGAACAGCAATTCCTGCGCCCGATGGAACAGGGGTAGCATTTGCCGCAGGGGATGAGCGGCTCGAGCACCACATGCTCGCCGCTTTTAAATTCGGTTGCATTCTCCCCGACCGCTTCAACGATCCCGCTGGCTTCATGCCCGAAGATCATGGGATAGGTGGTGTAGGGATGGTCCCCCCGGAAAAGGTGAATATCAGACCCGCAGATGCCGACCGCTTTGGTTTTGACCAGCACTTCATTCGCGCCGGGAATCGGAACCGGGCGTTCAACGAGTTCCAGCGTCAGTGGTTTTGTGGCCAGAAAAGCTTTCATTTTTTACCTGTTCGAAAACCAGTCATTGAAATATATTTTAGATGAAAATGTCCAGCTTTGGTGTCTTAGCGGGCATTTGCAAAATAATTTCAAGCTATCACTTGTAGGGTGCACTTCCTGTGCACCATTATTCGTAGGTTACAGCCAAATACCCTCCCTGATATAGTATGCCTTCTTAATTCATGTCATTGCGAGCGGTAGCGAAGCAATCTCTTCTTAATAAATTGATACGCAGCAGGTCATCTTGATTATTAGTCCGTTGGCTTCGACAGGCTCAGCCAACGAGATCAATATAAAAAAAGATAACCTCTAATGCAATCCTCTTGTCGTGGCAGCGGAATTCCGAAGCGAATTGCGGGAGCAATGAGCGAAGGCACCCGCTCGCGGTTGCATCAAGCAACCGAAGAGCAGGGTGTTTGTTTTTGAAGTCAAGCATTTCGGAGTCCTGATTTCATCTCAGGATGACCAGGGAGATCCCGTTTCCCTTAGTGAATTTTCGTTTTATTCACTTTCGCGGCGCGCAACGATGCGCACCGCGTGGGGAATGGGCTTGTCGGACGCGAGAACTAAATACCCCCCCCGCCTGCGCCTGTAAGTTTCCAACCCAGGGCCAAATCCCGATATTTTTCAATGACCGCGGCTACGCGCTCGTTCAGCATCGCCGGGAACATGGCAACCTGCGCCTCAAACATGGCACGCAGTGAACTTCCGAATTTAACAATATCCTGATCCAAAATGGCTTTCCAGTTTTCATCAGTGGCATCCGCCAGCGCTTTGGCGCGCTCGCGGTCAAAATGCGTGTTTGCCATCACATCAAAATCCGCGTAGCGCGGGCCAAGCGGCATCAGATACAGCGCGTTTTCCAGAAAGGTCAGCAGCGGTTCATCAAGGCGGTGTTCAATATATTTTGGCCAGTATCCGCCTTCGAAGTAGGCATATGCCAATCCGGGGAATACCAACCCGATCGAATCCTGCGCGCCGGAGATGATCTTTGTTCCGGGCGGGTTGTCATAACAGAACAGGATCTTGGCCAGTTTTTCATAATCGCCGGGCGGCATCTTTGCCCCCCATATTTCACGCATATGCCGCCTGGTGCTGCCTGCCATGCCGCTGCGTTCGTTGAATTCCAGGGTTGGTTCAATGGAAAGCGTCACGACCGGGCCGGGATAATGCTTCGATACATACGGCTGGTCAAGCCAGCCGCCAGCCAGTTCGATGCGATAAGGCAGATAGTCGCGTTCACGCAGATCCGTCGTTGAACGGGCTTCCAGGCCTGCATGCGGCGTGCGCTCCAGCACAACATACTTGATCCCCAGTTCCCGGCACAGGTCCTGTTTTTCCGGCATATTGCCGTCGGAATTGACCACAAAAATATCCGGGCGCATTTCCCGCAGTTCCGCTACGAAATCCAGGATCCCTGACCCTTTGGAAATAAATGCGTCATGTACCGAAGAGACGGCTTTGACCATAAACAGCCTTTCCTGCTCGCTGTTGACGGGCGTGCGCCCTTTGAGGTCATAGATCGTTTTATCAGAGCCGATCGCGACATACAGGTCCCCGTACTGCGCTGCCTCGCGGAAAAACTCGACATGCCCGCTGTGGAGCAGGTCATAACAACCGGTTACCAGAACCTTCTTGGCCAATAATGCCTCTCTTCTAAAAGGATAATTGTTGCTTGAATCTTATTTTATTTGTTTTACTGCAAAAATTATAGTATATGACTTTCTGGAACAACAAAGTTCCGTGAAATCCAGATGGATCACGATAATCCTGCGGATTGTTGTGAATCGTTGACTTTTGGGAATTTGTTGAACAAATTCCCATAAATTTCAGCGTGGTCATGGAGTTTATGCTGTTAAGCATTCAAGGAATTTTGAAGAATTTCCAGGCATACTCTCAAAACATGGGGCATGAAGATTCTGGAATAACTTTCAGGTATTACAGTAAACTTTCACATAATGCCTTAAGAGAAGAGATATCGAAAGAATAGAAATTAATTCATACTTTTGAGATTTTTTTTATTGTTTTTACTTCAGCAATTTCAATTATTCCCTGAAGCAAATTCTCTCTTTCTTTCCGGGCTATGTACCAATATTTTAATAATAGTTCAATTAGTCCAATCAATAACTTCGCTTCATTTTGATCTACATCTATGATCAAATTAACATCTTTTTCCATATGAGCACCAATATTGCCAATGCTTCGAACAGAATCGATTGCTTTCCAAGTGACTGCATCTACGTTTCCTTTAAGTTCCTTAATCTCATCAATTAGATTCTATCTTTACTAATATTCCAATAATCTCTGATCATACCTTGGAGACATCTTCTTGAAATGGTTGCTGATGCTTTCGGACTCAATTCAACAATCTGGCATGACTCCTCATAATCCTTACGGACAGGTTCGGGAATATAGTCTGGTAGAGGTTTGGCATTTGAATTAGGTTTTAAATTCCAATGAGAAAGGACATTTCCCAAAACGTCACGTCCGGTACTGAGATGGGTAACTGTGCCTAGTTCAGAAATAACAGTAAATTCATTACAATCTGTATTTGGACATAAAATCAACTGTGTTCGAATACCTAAACCTTTTGGTTTTGTAGGTAAATAGATATTGTGATAATTTTCAGATTGGTCTTGCTCAGTTATTGTAGTAGGCCTATTGCAATATGGACATGTCCAAGAAAAATTTTCCATCTTTCCCTCCCATAAGTAATTCAGATTAAATTATATATCTAGAAATTAAAAAAAAACCCGAGTATGAAAACAAAATTGTCACAAAATGGGTCTTTTTTTGACATCAAAGTGTCGGGGCGGAGGGATTTGAACCCTCGACCTCACGGTCCCGAACCGTGCGCGCTAGCCGGGCTGCGCTACGCCCCGAACGAGCCCATTATACCTTACCGCCCGCGCAATCTCCACCCCAAAATCCCCATGATGATAGAATTAGGATTCAAAATCAAATCACCAAAACGGAGTGGAGTTAATGAGCAAAGACAAAAAAGTGCGGGTCGCGATTGTGGGCGTGGGCAACTGCGCCTCATCCCTGATTCAGGGTGTGCATTTTTACAAGGACGCCAAGGATAACGACCGCGTCCCCGGGCTGATGCATGTCAACCTGGGCGGCTATCATGTGCGCGACATTGAATTCACCGCCGCGTTTGATGTGGTGGATACCAAGGTGGGCAAGGACCTTTCGGAAGCGATTTACGCCTATCCCAACAACACCTATAAATTCGCGGACGTCCCGCATATGGGCGTCAAGGTCTCGCGCGGCATGACGCACGACGGCCTGGGCAAGTACCTCAGCCAGATCCTCACCAAGGCGCCCGGCCCGACCGATAATATCGTCAAGATCCTCAAAGACACGCACACCGATGTCTTGATCAATTACCTGCCGGTGGGCTCCGAGATGGCCACCAAATGGTATATGGAGCAGGCCCTGGAAGCCGGCGTCGGCGTGGTCAACTGCATCCCGGTCTTCATCGCTTCCTCCCCTTATTGGGCGCCGCGCTTTGTTGAAAAGAAGCTGCCCATCATCGGCGACGACATCAAAAGCCAGGTCGGCGCGACCATCCTGCACCGCATGCTCGCCAGCCTGTTCGTCGATCGCGGCGTGCGCATCGACCATACCTACCAGCTCAATTTCGGCGGCAACACCGATTTCATGAACATGCTCGAGCGCGAACGCCTGGAATCCAAGAAGATCTCCAAGACCGGCGCGGTTACCAGCATGCTGCCTTATGAGATGCAGCAGAAGGATATCCATGTCGGCCCGTCCGATTATGTGCCGTGGCTTGAGGACCGCAAGTTCTGCGAGATCCGCATGGAAGGCACCACCTTCGGCAATGTGCCCCTGCTGCTGACCGCCCACCTTGAAGTCTGGGATTCGCCCAACTCGGCCGGCGTGGTGATTGATGCGCTGCGCTGTGTGAAGCTGGGCCTGGATCGCGGCCTGGGCGGCCCGCTGGTGGCGCCCGCCTCCTATTTCATGAAGACGCCTCCCAAGCAGTTTAAGGACGATGAGGCGCTGGCGATGACCGAAGCTTTTATCCACCCTGAAGCGGCTGAGAAAGCTTAATGGCGTCCGATTGCATCTTCTGCAAAATTGCGGCCGGTGAAGCGCCGGCCGCAATCGTGTATCATGACGACGAGATCACGGCCTTCTGGGACAGGCTGCCCGCGGCGCCGGTGCACATCCTGGTGATCCCCAACCGCCATATCGACAGCCTCAACCAAACGGAGGAGGGGGATGCCCTCATCCTCGGTAAAATGATCCTGAAAGCCAAAGAGCTGGCCGCGAAAGAAGGCGTGGATGAACGCGGCTACCGCGTGATGTTCAATACCGGCCATGAAGGCGGGCAGAGCATTTATCACGTTCACCTGCACCTGATGGGCGGGGTGAAACTGCCCATTTTTCGTGGTTAAATTAATCCGGAGCCATGCGCCGGATAACGATCTGCCTCATACTGGGATTTTGCCTGATTCTTTCCGCCTGCGCGCGGCCTGACAAAGGCCCGTCCGTTTTCGACTTGCTGGCAGAAACCCAATCGCCGCAGGCGCCTGCGCCTGCCGGGCCGGTGCAGGGGCCGGCTTTTCAAATCCTGCCGGATGCGCTGCTGGTGTACGGCCGCGGTGCCTCAACTTTTCCGATCGAAACCTTCGTCCCCGCCAATTCCCGCCTGGCTGCCTGGTCCGAATTGGTGGATGAGATTTCCCTTTCCGGCGTGGAGATCGTGCAGAAGATCAGCCGCGAATATTCCGTTGACCCGCGCCTGCTGCTGGCGCTGCTCGATTACCGCTCCGGCTGGGTGCAGGGGGCGGACACGGACAACGCGGCCGATTATCCCCTGACGAATGACAATCCCGCCCTCACCGGGCTTTTCAGGCAGCTTTCGTGGGCTGCCAATGAGCTCAACCGCGGATTCTATTCGCGCCGGGTGGGCGGCCTGCGGGAATTCTCGCTGCTGGACGGCAGCCTGGTGCAGGTCTCGCCGGAAGTGAATGATGCCTCCGCCGCCCTCCAGTATGTGCTGGGAAAACTGATGGGCTTTAAAGAGTGGCAGGCCGCGGTTGGCCCGCTGGGGGTGTACGCGAGCTATCTTGCGCTTTTCGGCGACCCTTTCAGCCTGGATGCAAATCCGCCCATCCCCGCCGATCTCGCCCAGCCTGAGCTGCTGCTGCCTTTTGAGGCGAAACAGGCTTGGTTCTTCACCTCCGGCCCGCATTCCGCCTGGGGCGACGGCGCTGCCTGGGCGGCGCTGGATTTCGCTCCGGATGAGGAGGCTTTCGGCTGTTATGACTCGCAGGCCTGGGTCACCGCCGCGGCGGACGGGCTGGTGGTGCGCTCCGCGGACGGCCAGGTGCTGCAGGACCTGGACGGCGACGGCGACGAGGGCACCGGCTGGGTGCTGCTGTATATGCATATCGCGGATTTTGAACGCGTTCAGGCGGGCACCGAACTGCAGGCCGGCGATCCCATCGGCCACCCCTCCTGCGCGGGCGGCCCCTCCAACGGCACGCACCTGCACCTGGCGCGCCGCTACAACGGCGAATGGATCCCCGCCGACCAGGCTATCCCCTTCGCGCTTTCCGGGTGGCTTTCCAGGGGCGATGGGGTAGAATATGACGGCAGCCTCGTCAGGGACGATAGCGAAATTCTTGCGTCAGGTTTTCCAACGGATGAAAACAAGCTTACCCCTTAAGTTTTTGACAGCGCTTTTCGGCGCTTCTTTTGTCATTTCCGCCTGCACTGCGGGCGGCATGGGCATGGATCAGCCAACGCCCTCCCCCAGCCCGCTGCCAACCGCCGCAGCCACCCCTGAACCGGAACTGACCCGCGTCCCGGAGGGTTACGTGGAATACACCACCCAGTCCGGCGACACGCTGCCGGCCATCTGCGCGCATTTCGGTGTGCAGCCCTACCAGGTCATCTCCGAGGACGTTCTGGATCAGGAGCGCATCCTGGATCCCGGCATCCCGCTGCTGATCCGCGACGTGCTGGGCGAGACCTCGCGCCCCGACATCCTCTTCCCGGATTCCGAATTTGTTTACTCGCGCTCCGCCGTGGGTTTCGATATCCAGGAATTCGCGGACGAGCAGGGCGGCTACCTGGCTGATTACGCGGAATTGATGACGCGCGGCACCACGCCCGCCTCGGAAATCCTGCAGGAACTGGCGCTGGGTTTCTCCATTAATCCGCGCCTCTTCTTAACGCTGATCGAGCACGGCAGCGGCTGGGTGACCCGCCAGCCGCAAACCCTGGAAGAAAAGCGCTACCCCATGGGCTGGATCAAATCCGACCGGGCGGGCATCTACTCCCAGACCGGGCTGCTCATCCGCCAGCTGCTGCAGGGCTATTACAACTGGCGCGCGGGCACGCTCGACACGCTCACCTTTCTGGACGGCTCCACCCTGCGCCTCTCGCCTTTCCTGAACGCGGGCACGGTGGGCGTGATGTATGCGCTCGCGCAGTATCTCGACCGCCCGGCCTGGGAAGCCGCGCTTTACGGCAGCGGCAACCTCGCCGAGGTCCATGAAAGATTGTTCGGCGATATGGAAGCGCTTTCAGAGGGCATTGATCCCTTGTTCGGCGCCGGCGTCGAACAGCCCCTGCTCAATTTGCCCATTCCCATCAACCAGAAATGGGCGCTCACCAACGGCCCGCATCCCGCCTGGGGCCTCTACGGGCCGCCCGCCGCGCTGGACTTCGCGGCTGCCGGCGATTCCGGCTGCAATGTCTCCAAGCGCTTCGCGCTGGCCGCGGCCGCCGGGCGCGTGGTGCGCGCGGGCAACGGCGCGGTGGTGCTCGACCTGGACGGCGACGGCTACGAGCAGACCGGCTGGGTGCTGGTGTATATGCACATCGCCAACTCCGGGCGGGTGCAGCTGGGCAAAATTCTGCAAACCGATGACCCGGTCGGGCATCCCTCCTGCGAGGGCGGCTCCGCCACCGGGGCGCATGTGCACATCGCGCGCAAGTACAACGGCGAGTGGGTGCTGGCGGATGGCGGCCTGCCCTTTGTGCTGTCCGGCTACCGCGCGCGCCTGGTGGGAGATGACTGCACCGGCGACCGCGTATGCAAGGGCACGCTCGACAACGGCGAACGGACCATCACCGCCGACGCCTACGGCAACGCGGGCACCCTCACCATCCGCCCCGAAAGCCTGCCCAAATACTTTTTCACGCCCACGCCCAAAAAATGACGGACCTGATCACAGCCGAGTTCCACTGCCACACCGTCTATTCGCATGATTCCAGCAACCGCGTGCCGCAGCTGCTGGCTGAGGCGCGCCGGCGCGGGCTGGGGCGGCTGGCGATCACCGACCACAACACGCTTGAGGGCGCGCTGAAAGCCAAAGAGCTGGACCCCGAGCTGGTGATCGTCGGCGAGGAAATTCTCACGTCAAAGGGCGAACTGCTGGCTTATTACCTCAGCGAAGCCATCCCCAAAGGGCTGTCCCCCATGCAGACCATCGAGCGCCTGAAAGCCCAGGGAGCCTTCATCGCCATCCCGCATGTGTTCGACCTGCGCCGGCATGGCTGGCGCATGCAAGACCTGCTCGAGATCCTGCCGTATGTGGACGCGCTGGAAGTGTTCAACGCGCGCTGCCTTTCCGCGGCGCGTCAACCGCCGGGCGCGGGAATTCGCTGAAGCGCGAGACCTGCCCATGCTGGCCGGCTCGGACGCGCACTCGCTGGTGGAGCTGGGGCTGGCGGCAGTCAGTCTGCCCGCCTTTCAATTCACCTGATGAACTGCGGGCTGCCCTGAAAACCGCGCACATCAGCGGCCGGCTGCTTTCGCCGCTCGACCATTTCAGGGCCAGCGCGCTGATCGGGCTCGGGCGGCTGAATCCCTGGAAAAAACGCGATTGATTTTCGGGAAAGTCTTGAAAGATTGGGGATTTGAAGTAAAATACGCTTCACGCGCACGGGGCGGTGGCGGAATTGGCAGACGCAGAGGACTTAAAATCCTCCGACAGTGATGTCTTGTGGGTTCAAGTCCCACCCGCCCCATATTTTTTTCCTTTATTGATTGATCTTCCCCCTTTGAAAAATCTTCAGCAAAATCTTATATAATCTAAGCATATTTAAGATGAAGCGTTTTTCCTGAAGTCAGAATAGTAATAACAAAGGAGAAATCAATGACCACTCCCAGTTTGCTGGACGCCGTCCGTGTTGTCAAGGAAAATGAAAGGCTTGCCACGCAGAGCTATGCCGATGCCGCCCACCAAATTAACAATCCCCTGGGCAAGTCCCTTTTCGAGGAACTGAGCAAGTTTGAAGCCTACCATTACGAGCAGCTGACCGCCCTGGAGAAATCCCTGGCGGATTCAGGGAAATTCATTAACTACAAGGGCAGGGAATTCCCCCAGCCTCCGGTGTTTGAGATCAAGGCGGCGCAGGAGCCCAACGCGAAAAGCCTGATGGGGATCATCACCCAGGCGATTGGCCTCGAAAAGGAAGCGGAAAAAGCCTATGCCGACTTGGCCAACCAGGTTTCTGATCCGCAGGGGTATGACATGTTCGCCAGATTATCCGAGGAAGAACACAAGCATTACCGCCTGCTCACGGATGCCTACTGGACGCTCACCAACCTGGGCGAATGGAAATACACCAAGCCGTAATAAGCAGCCTTCTCAAATAACTTATTCAGGCATCCCGCTGATTGAGGTAAAAACCAAACCAGCGGGATATTTAATTAATTAGAAAAATCCGGTTGCTAATGCTGGGAATGCATCTGCTTCTGCACCTTTTCTTATTTTGCATCTGCATCTATATCTGTATCTATACAACGAAACGTTGCACTTTTGTTTCACTTCTTTACCATTACATTTCCTCCGTTTTAGCACTAAAAATGTCGGATGTGTGCTTTTTGGCACACAAATTGCACTTCTTTAAGCATTGAAACCAACCATTAACATCAAAAAACTTGATGGATGAGGAGAGGAAGTGAATTATGGCAAGTTATTATGAGGTTCCCGGCGGAATCGCCTGGTGCAAGGCCAACCTGCATGTCATTATCGGCAACAAGTCGCTGGATGATATCCTGAATTACGGTGATCTATGGCGCGAGCGCGGGCACAAGCCCGCTGGTGCATGTCATCTCCCCCGCCATGGACGGCGGCAAAATGTGGGATCAGCATGAAGACCCAAGCGGATTGCTGCACAACATCCCCGCGCACATTGACATGCTGGTCGTTGATTTTTACAACCGCGAAGCGCCCGAGCTGCCCGGCGCCTGGTCCGCGCAGGCGGAATACCCCTACTGGCGCCTGTGGGAATACGCTGCCGGCAAGGTCTACTTCAACGGCCCGACCAAGGCGAAATTCATCGAGTTCTTCGGTGTTGACCCGGATGCCACGCAGGATACCACGCCCCCGACCGGCGGCGGCACAACCCCGCCAACCACTCTGGGTACCGACGTGACCATCCACATGAACTGCCCGCACTGCGGCAAGAAGATTTACTAGACGCTTTATTAAAATAAATACCGCCCGGAAATCAACACCCGGGCGGTTTTTTGCGTTAATCGCCCTGCGCGGGGACGGAGCGCCCGGCCAGCCAGCCGGTGGAGAAGGCGGCCTGCAGGTTGAAGCCGCCGGTGTCCGCCGCCAGGTCCAGCACCTCGCCCGCGAAATACAGCCCTTTCACCAGGCTTGGATGCCATCGTGCGCGGGTTGACTTCCTTTAAAGCAACGCCGCCCGCGGTGACCATGCCCGCCTCCATATTCAGGTAGCCGCTGACTTCCAGCCGGAAATCCTTCAGCCAGCGCAGCAGCCCGGCGCGCTCCGCGGCAGTGACCTGGTGGCAGGGCTTTTCAAGCGGGATGCCGTTCAGGCGGGCGCAGACCGGGATCAGCTTGGCGGGCAGCAGGCGCTTGAGCATGGTGCCGAACTGCTGTTTGCCGTGCGCGTCCAGCTCGCGCAGCAGGCGCGCGTTCAACTTTTCCTCATCCAGCGCGGGCTTCAGGTCAATCGCGACCGTCACCGCCTTGCCCGCGTCCAGCGCGTCCACGATCTGCCCGCTCATGGTCAGGATGATCGGCCCGGAAAGCCCGAAATGCGTGAAGAGCATTTCGCCGAAGGCTTCCTCGCTCTTTTTGCCATTAATGAACAGCGTCACGCGCGCGTTTTTCAGCGCCAGACCCTGCAGGCTTTTGGCGGTCTCGCCCCGGGTTTTGATGGGCACCAGCGCCGGGCGCAGCGGCACGATGCGTGTGCCCCAGGGCGGCAGCCATGCGGAACCCGTCGCCGGTCGAGCCGGTGCCGGTGTATGAAGCGCCCCCGGTGGCAATGATCACCGCCCCGGCGGTTATTTCGCTCCCGTCGCGCAGGCGCACGCCGCTTGCGGCGCCGTCTGCAGTTAAAACCTTCTCTACCGGTGCGTTCAGGCGCAGCTCTGCGCCGCAGCCTTCCGCCCAGCGCGCCAGCTTTTCGGTCACGGCCACAGCGTCGCCGTCGGCCGGGAACACGCGCCCGCCGCGTTCAACCGCGGTTTTAATGCCCAGTGGCTTCGATAAAAGTGACCAGGTCAGCGCTGAAGAACTGCCCGAACGCCTGGCGCAGGAAGCTGCCGTTGGCGCCGAAATGCGCCATGAACTCCTCCAGCCCGGCGGTGTTGGTCAGGTTGCAGCGCTTCATGCCGGTGATGCGCAGCTTGCGCCCGGGCATATCCATTTTCTCCAGCAGCAGCGTGCGCAGCCCGCGCTGCGCGGCCTGCCCGGCTGCCATCAGCCCGGCCGGCCCGCCGCCGACCACGATCACGTCAAATTCATCTTTTGCGCCCATTTCGCGATTAACTATACCCGAGAACAAGGCGCGGAAAGACCAAACGTATCAGCAAAAATCACATATTCAAGCTCAGGCACCATTAATCCTTCCGTATCTTCGAAAAGAGGGGAGCGGCTGCCTGTGATAAAATCCTGATGAGTTGAGAGCGATGAATTTGTCATCCGGAAGGGAAAAACAACCTTAGATCTCATGACCAAACTGATCATTCAAATCCCGTGCTTCAATGAGGAAAAATCCCTGCCGGTTTCCCTGAAAGACCTGCCGCGCAAATTGCCGGGCATCGACAAGATCGAATGGCTCATCATTGACGACGGCAGCACCGATCGCACGGTCGAGGTCGCGCGCAGTTTGGGCGTTGACCATGTGGTGCGCCTCATCCGCCACCAGGGGCTGGCGAAGGGCTTTATGGCCGGCATCCAGGCCTGCGTGGAGCACGGCGCGGATATCATCGTCAACACGGACGCGGACAACCAGTATTTCGCCGGCGACATCCTCACGCTGGTGCAGCCCATCCTGGACGGCAAAGCCGAAATCGTGGTCGGCGAACGCCCGATCACCGAGATCAAGCACTTTTCCCCGCTCAAAAAGCTTTTCCAGCGCTGGGGCTCCTGGATGGTGCGCAAGGTCAGCCAGACCGACATCCCCGATGCGCCCTCCGGTTTCCGCGCCATCAGCCGCGAGGCGGCCATGCGCATGCACGTCTTTTCAAATTACACCTATACCATCGAGACCATCATCCAGGCCGGGCAGCACGGCATGGCCATCATGTCGGTGCCCATCCGCACCAACGACTTCCTGCGCAAATCGCGCCTCATCCATTCCCTGCCGGCTTACCTGGCGCGCTCCTTTAACACCATCCTGCGCATTTTCATGACCTACCAGCCGCTCTCCTTTTTCCTCATCCCGGGCGGCATCTCGGTTTTGGCCGGCACGCTGCTCGGGCTGCGCTTCCTGTATTTTTACCTGGTCACCGGCACCGGCTCGGGCCATATCCAGTCGCTCATCCTGACGGCGGTGCTGCTGATCCTGGGCGTCCTGCTGATCATCGTCGGCCTGATCGCCGACCTGATCTCGGTCAACCGCAAGCTGCTTGAGAATGTGGAATACCGCCTGCAGCGCCTGGATGAAAAAGTCGAGACCCTGCGAAAGAAATAATCCCCGTTTATGGCCTCCCAACCAACCGAGAAAAAAACCGGCAAGCTGCGCAGTCCCGTGAGGGTCGCGTTTAACGCTGCCGACATTCTCCGCAAAACCTGGAGCGCTGAAAGCGTCCATAAATACATCGGCAATTTCAAAAAATCCTGGTTTGCTTACGCCGCGTCTGAAAATATCCGTGAGAACGCCGCTTCGGGCGGGGTCATCACCGCGCTGCTGGCGCACCTGCTGCGCAGCGGCGAGATTGACGGCGCGCTGGTCTGCCGCAGCATCATCGCAGATGGCAAAGTCCGCCCGCAGTTTTTTATCGCCAATAGCGAACAGGCGCTGCTTGAAGCCCAGGGCTCCAAATACAGCGCCGTGGATTTCAACCAGGACGCGCTGCCTTTGCTGCGCGATTTTAAAGGAAAGCTGGCGGTGGTGGCGCTGCCCTGCGATACCACGCACCTGCGGCATGCCTGCGAGCATGACCCGCAGCTCAAGGCCAAGGTCGCGCTGGTCATCACGCTCTTCTGCGGCCACAATTCGCGCCCTGAACTGACCGATATGGTCGTGCGCAAGCTGGCGCCCAAAGGCGCCATCCTCAGCGATTTCCGCTACCGGCGCGGGCACTGGCGCGGCAGCCTGGCGGCGCAGTTCGCGGACGGCGCGCAGGTTGAAAAGCCTTTCTCATACTTTTCCGATTACCAGAACCTGTATTTCTTCTGCCAGCAGAAATGCCATCACTGCAATGACCACACCGGCTACAACGGCGATATTTCCGCCGGGGATATCTGGTCGCTGCGCATGAAGGATAATCCCGTCAAGCACAGCGCGGTCATCACGCGCACCCCGGCCGGGGCGGAAGCCTTTCAAAAAGCCATTGACGCGGGCGTGATCACCGCCAGCGAGGAGCCGATCGGCGAGATCTGCGAAGGCCAGGCGCGCAGCCTGCCTTTCCATTACAACACCTCGGCGCGCGCCAAAGCCGGCAGACTGCTGGGCATCAAGATCAAGGACAGCGTTTACGAGAAGGTGCGCTGGAATGAGTTTATTGTCGCGTATATGGCGCTCTTCAATGAAAAGCTCTCGCGTTCCGCTGGCGGGCAGAAGCTGATCCGGCGCATGCCGCGCTTTCTGCTGAAGGCCTGCCTGTACGTGATGAAGGGGCTGGAATCCATCTAAATGGCGCGTAAACCCGTCTTTTCCATCATCGGCGGCACCATCTGGGGCAACCGCGGCGCGGAATCCATGCTGGTGACTACCATCGGGCGGCTGCGCGCTGATTTCCCCGAGGCGCGCTTCAATGTCTTCACCTATTATCCAGCCAAAGACCGCGCGCTGGTCAGTGATGCGGCCGTAACGATCTTAAGCGGCAAGCCGCTTTCGCTCGCCACCCGCCACTTCTTCGGCGCCCTGCTGGGCGCGCTCTGCAAAAAAATCGGCGCCGGCATCCCCAAAGGCGATTTCTTCAAAATCGCCCGCGCGCTGGCTGAATCGGACGCGCTGCTGGATATCGGCGGCATCACCTTTTCGGACGGGCGCGAAAAATACCTGCCCTTCAACATCCTCTCCATCTGGCCGGCCATGCTGCTGGGCGTGCCGGTGGTCAAGCTGGCGCAGGCGGCCGGCCCTTTCAAAAAACCGCTCAACCGCCTGCTCGCCCGGCTTTTCCTCTTCCGCTGCCATCACATCTTCGCGCGCGGCGAGCAGACGGCCGAATTCCTGCGGCAGTTCAGCTATCCCGCTGAAAAGGTGGATACCGTGGCGGATATCGCCTTCCTTTACCAGCCGGAATTCTCGCTCTCCAGCGAAAACGAGGGCCGGGTGGATGCCCTCATCGCGCGCCTGCAAGCAGTCAAGAAACAGGGCAGGCGAGTGGTCGTTTTCTCGCCCAGCATCCTGGTGGAAAGCGAATCCCGCAAGCAAGGCCTCGATTACGCCGGGCGCTTTCTGGATGCCATGCGCGCCCTCGACCCCGCCGGGCACCATTACGTTTTCATGCCCAACGCCACGCGCGCGGGCTCTGAAAAGGCGCACAACAATGACCTGCTCACCCTGGCGCGCATGAAAGCCGCCTTTGAGATCGCGCAGGTTGAAGATAACCTGGCCGCCGGCGTGGATTGGGTGGATTATGATATCAACACCGCCGCCATCCGGCGCCTCATCAGCCAGGCGGACGTCCTGGTCACCTCGCGCTACCACGCCATGATCTCCGGCCTGTCGCTGGCGGTCCCGACGGTCGTGATCGGCTGGGGGCATAAGTACAAAGAAACCATGGCCTATTTCGGTTTGGAGGCTTACTCGCTGGATTTCGGCAGCAGCCGGGCGGACCTGGCCGCCATCATCAGCGGCATCCTGCGGGATCCTGCGGAAATCAAGGCCAAGCTTAAGCAAAATTTGCCCAAAGTGCGGGCGCTGGCGGAAAAGCAATTTGACTATCTCAGGCGGTGGCTGGCATGAACCGCCGCAAGCTGATCGATATCCTCAAATGGGCCTGGATCGCGCTGGTGCTGCTGGGGGCGGGCTGGTATTTTTACAGGCATTATCAGGAAATTTCCCAATACCTCGGCACCCTCTCCATCGCGCGGCTGGCGCTGTGTTTTCTGCTGCTGCTGGCTGGCAAGCTGGCGATTTCGGATATCGCGCGCCTTTCCCTGAAAAAGATCGCTTATGCCATGCCCTACACCGAAGCGCTGACCATCACCACCGTCACCCAGCTGGGCAAATACCTGCCCGGCGGCATCTGGCATCTCGCGGGCAAATTCGGCGTTTACCGCGTGAAGGGCATCTCCACCAAAAAAACCACGCAGGTGATGGTGATCGAGAACCTGTGGTTATTATCCTCCGCGGGCGTGGTCGGCGCGGTGGCGCTGCTGGCTTCCAACCAGGAGACTGCCTGCCACTACCTGCCGTTTTTGTGCGCGCCCGCGCTGGCGAATGGCATCATGCTGGCCTTGCCGCTGCTTTGGGTCATTGGTCTGCTGGTTTTTGAATATTTTTTCTTCGGCAGGCAGAAGATCGTCTGGGCGGATTTCCTCCTGGCGCTGGCGGAGCTGGTTTTCATCTGGCTGGCCTTCGGGCTCAGCTTCTGGCTGGTCTTCCCGCCCAACAGCGGCTTTTTCGCGCCCGTGATGGGCGCCTTCAGCCTCTCCTGGCTGGCCGGCTATGTGGCGGTCTTCGCGCCCGGCGGGATCGGCGTGCGCGAGGTGCTGCTGGCAGTGCTGCTGGGCGCTTTCTTCAAGAGCGCGGCGGTTGCCATTTACGCCGCCATCCACAGGCTGCTGTGGGTGCTGGCGGAGGTTTTCCTGGGCGGGCTGAGCGCGCTGCTCTTCGGCCTGCCGGTGACCGCGGAAGACCCATCCTCTGGCCCAAAGTCACCCGCGCCTTAGGTTCTTGTGGTTTAATGAACCTGATATGAAAAAATTGCGGCAGTTCCTGCGGTACCTCTTTCCCGGCTTTCGGGAGGCGCTGTTTGCCTGCCTGGTGGGGCTGTCGCTCGGGATAACCGTTTACCTCGGGCTGCTGCAGCGCCACTTTTTCAGCTGGCGCTACCTGGCTTATGCGCTCCTGATCGCGGCCGCGGGCATTATTTTTGCGGCCTGGCTGCATCAGCGCTTCATCCAGCCGCTCTTCAAGCAATTGCCCAAACCGGCGCGCGCCTTTGCCCTGCTGGCTGCCCTGCTGCTGAACCTCGCGCTGTTCTTCAACACCGAACTTCAGCCGCTCTATTACATCCTGCCCGATTCGGAATTGAAGGTCAGCTTCACGGTGCCCGAACTGCCTGAAGGGCAGGAGGGCGTGGCCCTGCTGTGGATCAGGACCGGCCAGGGCTTTGTGCATTACACGAATATGGAAATTGACGGCCGCTGGGAGCGCCAGGGCGACAACCTCCTCTTCGCGCCCGGTCAGAGCGTCACCCTGACCTGGGCGGGCAAGGTTGGCCCCAAAGCCGAGGTGGTCTTCTACCAGACCGCTTACGACCAGCCGGTGCGGGTTGCCTGGAACGGCGTTGAAAAAACCTACAACCTGAACAATCCCCGCCAGCCCAACATTTTCATCCGCGAAAATTTCAACCTGCCTTTCCTGCAACTGCTGCCTTTCAGCCTGGCTTTCCTGATCACGGCGGGTTACGGCCTGTTGGCCGCCTTGCTGCTGCTGGCAGCCTGGCAGCCGGGCAAGCAGCATGAAGCCTTCAGGAAAAAAGATGCCCTGGCTGCTGTATATGCTGCCCATGCTGCTCGTCTGGGGCGCCGCGCTGCTGGTCTTCTGGCCGGGCATCGTCAGCAATGACGGGCTGGCGCAGTGGGTGCAGGGCGTCACCGGCAGCTACAACGACTGGCAGTCGGGCTTTCACGCCCTGCTGCTGGCGGGCTTGATGCGCGTGTGGTACTCGCCGGCTTTCATCGCGCTTTTGCAGATCATCTGCTTTGCCCTGGTGGTGGCCTGGGGCTTGAAAACGCTGCGGGAGTACGGCGTTCATCCCGTTTTCCTGTGGGGCATCAGCCTCCTGTTCGCGCTGCTGCCGGTGAACGCGCTTTTTTCCGTCACGATTTGGAAGGACATCCCCTATGCCATCGCCTTCCTGTGGCTGACGGTGATCATCCTGAAAATTGTCCTCAGTCAGGCTGGTTGGATGGGCAAGGGCAGTCCATTGGCTCTGGCTGGGCCTGGCGGCCTTTCTGACGGCCATCTTCCGCCACAACGGCGCCCCGGTCGCGGCGGCCTGCCTGCTCGCGCTCCTGGTCGTGTATCGAAAAACCTGGAAGCCTTTCCTGGGAGCCTGTCTGGTTGCTGCCCTGCTTTATCTGGGCGTGCGCGGCCCGCTTTACAAAAGCGTCGCTATGGACCAGACCAACGCCGGCCAGACCAACCTGATCTACCTGCACCACATCGCCGCGCACCTGGATGCCGGCACATGGCTGGAACCCGATGAGCGCGCCTACCTGGAGGCCTTCAAGCCCCTGCAGGACTGGACCTATTCGTGCTGTTATGTGGGCACCATTTCCTATAACAACAGCTTTGACCGGCAGGCTTTTCTGGCCAGCACCCCGCAGAACCGCGCGCTGGCGCTGGCGCTCTTTGCCCGCGAGCCGCTGGTGGATATCTCGCACGCCTTGTGCGCGGGCGAGCTTTCCTGGCGCTTCGAGAACAACGCCTGCTATATGAAATCCTCGCACGGCATCAACACCTGGGACGCGGGGCTGGTGGACTGGATCGGCCCGAACGAGGCCGGCCTGCAGGACCAGTCGCTGCTGCCGGGGCTGGTGGCGCCTGCCGTCCGGCTGCTGCGCGGCTTCGGCTTTCTGGATGACATGCTGGTCTTCTGGCTGCGGCCGGCTTTCTGGCTGTATATCGGGGCTTTCAGCGCGGCGGTGCTGGTGCTGCGGCGCAGAGACGCGCGCTTCCTGCTGGCGCTGCTGCCCGCGCTCAGCCAGGCGGGCGTGCTGCTGCTGGTCAGTTTCGCGCCGGCTTACCGCTACCACTACGGCACCGTGCTGGCGGGGGTGTTCTTGCTGGGATTGATCTTTATTCCCGGGGGCCAATCAGAAAATTAGTCAGACAGAAAATTTCACAATTTCTGTTGTGCATTCAATAGCTGTTTTTGTTTTCTAATGCCACCTACAGGGGTGGCAAAAAAATCCAGACCGAAACTCAATCTGTTAACACTCGCTATACCCGCACGAATAGCACTTGCGGCAGCCCTCCACGTTCAGCAGCGAGGCGTGCCCGCACTCGGGGCACAGGTCGCCGATGCGCATGGCGGAGGGCTCGGGTTCCTTGGCCCATTCCACCGCCTCGCCCAGCGGGGTGGGGGCGTCGCCTTCCATCAGCTGGTTGACGCGCGGCGGCTTGCCCATGTTCAGGCGCTCGGAGCGTTCCTCGATGTACTCGGCCAGCACCTGCGCCACGCCGTCGGGCAGGGAGCGCACGCGATTGGGCCCAAAGCCCATCGGCCGCCCGCCGCCCAGGTCCGAAACCTGGCGCCAGATCTCCTGCAGGCGCTGCGAGGGTTCCACCGGCGATGCCAGCCGCAGGATATACGAGATCAGGCGCGCGATGGCTTCCGAATCGGCGGCCACATCCGTGCCGGCCTTGGCGGTGTTGATGAACACCTCAAAGGGCTGCGCGTCGCCGTTCTCGTTGACGGTCACAAAGGTCTTGCCCACCGGCGTTTCCACGCCGTAGGTGAAGCCCATCAGGCAGCGCGGTC
This sequence comes from uncultured Chloroflexia bacterium, assembly GCA_963751635.1. Classification (GTDB taxonomy): domain Bacteria; phylum Chloroflexota; class Anaerolineae; order Anaerolineales; family Anaerolineaceae; genus Pelolinea. The sequence continues at coordinate 19,468 of CAVVVE010000003.1, read as the reverse complement.
GCGGTTTCTTGGTCTGCTGGAAGATGATGGGTTTGGGTTCTTCCGAATCTTTCAGCCAGATGGGCGTGGTTTGCTTGATTTCCTCCGGGCGGGCTGCGCCGGCGGTCTCTTCCTGTTTGGCGGCCGCGGTGGAGGCTGTTTCCAGCACTTCTTTTTCGCGCGATCCGGCCAGGTAAACGGTGATGCCCTTGCAGCCCAGCTTCCAGGCGTGCATGTAGGCGCTGGCAACTTCCTCCTCTTTGGCGCTGCCGGGGAAGTTGATGGTCTTGGAGATGCTGTTATCCACAAAAGCCTGCAGCGCGGCCTGCATGCGCACATGCTCATCGGCGCTGATATCCTGCGAAGTGACGAAATAATAGCGCACCGCTTCGGGGATCTCGTCCACCGCCTGGCACGAGCCTTCGGCCATCACGCGGTTGATCACGCTGGCGCGGGTTGTTTCATCCAGCCCGCTTTCCACCAGCTTCTTTTCAAAGAGCGGCGAGGCGTAGGTGAGCTGCAGGTCCTTGCCGTTGTCATTCACATGCCGCACATAAGCCAGCGCGAAGACCGGCTCGCAGCCGTAGCCCTCGCAGCCGGCCACCGTGCCGATCGTTCCGGTGGGCGCGATGGTGGTCTGCGCGGCGTTGCGGATGCCGTGTTCCTTAATGCCTTCGGTGACAATCGACCAGTCCACAGCCGGGCGGCCGTAGTCGCGCTCAAAGGGGATGAGCGGCTGGGGCGCCTGCCATTGCAGATTTTGGGGATCGTAAAGGCTGCCCTTGATGACCGGAAAAGCGCCGCGTTCTGCGGCCAGTTCAACGCTGGTGCGCATGGCGTGGAAGCGCACAAATTCCATCACCTGCGCCGCGAATTCCTGCCCTTCGGGCGAGCCGTAGCGGATGCCGGCGTGGAACATCAGGTCAGCCAGGCCCATCACGCCCAGGCCCAGCCGGCGGGCGCGCAGCGCGGCTTCCTTGAGCTGCGGGACAGCCGGAACGTACTGGTTGGCGTCCACCACGTCATCCAGGAAGCGTGTTGCCAGGACTGCTGTCTTTTTCCAGCGTGGCCCAGTCCACTCTGCCTTCGGGAGCGCAGTAGAGCGACAGGTTGATGGATCCCAGGCAGCAGTTCTCATACGGTCCCAGCCACTGCTCGCCGCAGGGGTTGGTGGCCTGCAGTTGATAAAAATGCGGCAGTGGATTGTAGCGGTTGGCGGCGTCCAGGAAGAGCAGCCCGGGTTCGCCGTTGTGGTGCGCCTGGCGGACGATCAAATTAAAGAGTTCGCGCGCTTTGACGGTCTTGTGCGTCACGATGGGGATGCCGGCTTTTTCGGCTTCTTCCAGGGTGCCGCTGAAATTGCGGTAATTGGGGTGGTGCACATCCGGGAAGCGCAGGTCCCAGGCTTCGTCATTCTCGACCGCGCGCATGAACGCGTCGGTGATGCCGACGGAAATATTAAAGTTGGTGATGTGGTTTTCGTTGGTCTTGCAGGTGATGAAATCTTCCACATCCGGGTGGTCCACGCGCAGCACGGCCATGTTGGCGCCGCGGCGCGTGCCGCCCTGGGCGATCTCGCCGAAAGCGTGGTCATACACGCGCAGGAAGCCGACCGGCCCGGTGGCTTTGCCCGCGGATGCGTTCACCAGCGAGCCGCTTGGGCGGAGGGAGGAAAAGGCGAATCCGTTGCCGCCGCCGGTCTGCTGCACCAGCGCCGCATCGCGCAGCGTCTGGAAAATGCCGTCCGAACGGCGCCCCATGTCATCCGAGATGGGCAGCACAAAGCAGGCAGCCAGCTGGCCCAAAGGCGTTCCGGCGCCGGTGAAGGTGGGCGAGTTGGGGAAGAAGCGCCGCGATACCAGCAGCTTGTAAAATTCCACCGCGCGCGCCTGCACGTCACCGCCCCAGGCTTTTTCGACCTTGGCGATATGCCAGGCGACGCGCCAGAACATCTCTTCGGGCGTTTCGATCAGTTCGCCTTTTTCGCCTTTGCGGATATAGCGGCGCGTGAGCACCTGGTAGGCGTTTTCGGTTAATTCGGCCTGCGGCAGCCCTTTGGGCAGGGGCGGGGTGGGGAGCATTTTGCGTTTTTGCGGTGCTTGGGTGCGGGGCATGGGCTACTCTCCTTCGCTTTTCAGCAGCTGGTTGACTTCTTTTTGGACATCCCTCAGGTTGCCCAAGGGCAGATAGACGATGGCATAGCGGATGTACGCGACATGGTCCAGGTCTTTCAGGCCGCTGATGACCAGATCGCCGATCACCCGCGACGGCACTTCCTGTTTATTCATCTGCTGCAGCCCGGTTTCAACTTCACCGGCCAGCCGCTCGATCTCGGCGGCCGAAACCGGCCGCTTGGAGCAGGCCAGGCGGATGCCCTGCAGCAATTTTTCACGGTCAAATTCCTCGCGTGAATTGTCTTTCTTGATGATCAGAGGAGTGGACTGGATGGCGCGCTCATAAGTGCTGAATCTCTGCTTGCAGGCTTCGCATTCCCGCCTTCGCCTGACCCCGCCGCGCGTGTCATGGGTGGTATCGATCACGTGCGTATTCTCGCTTTCACAATGCGGACATCGCATAGCTCACTCCTTGCAATCCCGATAAAACCTACAGCGTCCCCTTGGCGGCTGTTCCGTAAGGATTTCAGGGGATGAAGACCCCCAGATATGGGGGGTCAACAACATAAGTACGCTTTATATGGAAGTATTTTAGCATAACGCTGCAGACACAGCAAGACTTTTTGTCAGAGATTTCTTAAAAAATTGGAAAATTTAATGTTAGGCGTTCAAGAGGTGCGGAGTGTGGGCAGGCAGAGATGCCCACACCCCGCTCTTAAGGAGAAAAATTGGAGGGCCGATTAATTCTTGTTTTGCATGGAGCGCAGGAAGGCGGGAACTTCGATCTCGTCAGTGTTGTAAAGCTGCGAGCCGAATTCCGCCAGGCTGCGCCTGACTGGGGTCTCCGAATTTTCCGTTTGTCCGGCTTCTCTGGTTCCGCTGTTCAAGGCGGAGGTGAAGCGGGTGCGCTGGGAGCGTGCGTGCATGCTGGTGGAATCAAAGCCGGTCGCGATCACCGTTAGGCGGATTTCTTCGCCCATGGACGGGTCAATGACAGCGCCGAAGATCAGGTTCACGTCCGGGTGGGCAGTTTCCTTGATGATGGCTGCCGCCTGGTTGACCTCGAAGAGCGTCAGGCCGTCGCCGCCAGTGACGTTGAACAGGATGCCGTGCGCGCCGTCAATGGTGATGTCCAGCAGTTCGCTGGAAATGGCCATTTCGGCTGCCTTGGTGGCGCGGTCTTCGCCGGATGCATGGCCGACCGCCATGAGCGCGGCGCCGCCTTCCGACATGATGGTGCGGATATCCGCGAAATCCAGGTTGATCAGGCCGGGTACGGTGATGAGTTCCGAGATGCCCTGAACGCCCTGGCGCAGCACGTCATCCGCCACGCTGAAGGCTTCCTTGAGCGACGCGCGCTTGTCCACGATCTGCAGCAGGCGGTCGTTGGGGATGACGATGAGCGTATCGGCGATCTTCTTGAGGTTCTGGATGCCGGCTTCCGCCGACTGCATGCGGTGCGCGCCTTCAAACATGAAAGGGCGTGTGACCACGCCGATCGACAGCGCGCCGACTTCCTTGCCGATCTGGGTGATGATCGGCGCCGCGCCGGTGCCGGTGCCGCCGCCCATGCCGGCAGTGACAAAGATCATGTCGCTGCCTTTCAGGACCGCGTACAGGTCATCGGCAGATTCTTCAGCGGCTTTCTTGCCCATTTCAGGTATGCCGCCCGCACCCAAACCGCGTGTGATCTTGTCGCCAATGCGCACGCGTGTTTTGGCGCTGCTTTGCAGCAGGGCTTGCCCGTCGGTATTGACCGCGACGAACTCAATGCCCTGGATGCCTTCCGCGATCATGCGGTTGATGGCGTTGCAGCCTGCGCCGCCAACGCCCACCACCTTGATGCGGGCAAATGTTTCTGCTTGTGCTTGTGTGTTGTTTTCCATTTTCTCCTCTTTTCTGTCAATAAAAGCCCGTGATGTCTTTCAGGACGCCTACGGCAGCAGCCGCTTGGCGAAATCCTTGATCTTCTCCCAGATATGCTCCGGCACCGGCGGCGCCTTGGCTTTTCCGGGTTGGATGGCATCATCCATCAGCAGCGCCCAATTGAGCAGGCCAACGCTGGTGGAAAACGCCGGTGAATACAGCTGGTCAACCAGACCGACCAGGTTTTCAGGCTGCGCCACCCGCACTGGCAGCCCCAATACCTCCGCTCCCAGTTTGCGGATGCCCGGCAGCAGCGAGCTGCCGCCCGTGAGCACCACGCCGGCCGGTAAAAGGCCGTCGTAACCGGAGCGTTTAATTTCCTGCAATACAAAACGGAAGATCTCTTCCACCCGCGCTTCAATAATGTAGGCCAGGTCGCGGCGGTTCATCTGGATGGGATTATCCTGCCCGAAAGCGCGGATGCTGAACAGGTCTTCTTCCGTAACCTCGCTTTTCAGCGCGTGGCCGTATTTCTTTTTCACTTCTTCCGCCTGGTTCAGCGGCAGGCGCAGCCCGTGCGCGATATCCGAGGTGATCAGGCTGCCGCCGATGGAAAGCACCATGGTGTGCCATACATCGCCGTTGATGTAAATTGCCAGGTCGGTTGTGCCGCCGCCGATGTCGCACACCAGCACGCCCAGAGTGCGTTCGGTTTCGGTCAGCACCACTTCGCCGGAGGCCAGCGGATTGAGCACGAACTGCTGCACCTGAACCCCGGCCGCTTCGGTAGCTTTGCGGATATTTTCAACCGTGGTCTCAGCCGCGGTGATGATGTGCGCTTCCACTTCCAGGCGGTAGCCATGCATGCCCACAGGCTGGGTGATGCCGTTCTGCCCGTCCACGCTGAAACCGCGCTGGATGACATGGATCACCTCGCGGTTGTGGGGGATGGCCACGGATTGGGCTGCCTCCAGCGCGCGGCTGACTTCCACCTGGCGCACGATCCCGCCCGATATGCCGGCGGTGCCTTTGCTGTTGATGGAAGAAACATGCGATCCCGCCAGGCTCACCCAGGCTGAGCGGATCTCGTAGCCGGAGGAACGCTGCGCCTTTTCAACCGAGCGCGCAATGGCTGTGGTAGCCCCTTCCAGGTCAACCATCACGCCGCGTTTCATCCCGCGCGAAGGCTCAATGCCCACGCCGATGATGCGCAGCTCGTTGTCCTCTTCCACTTTGGCGACCAGAGTGCAGATCTTGGTGGTGCCGATGTCTATGCCTACAAGCGTTCTATCTTCCATTGTTCAATCCGTCCGGTAATATGGTGCGTGCAGAAATTCCACGCTGACCAGGGTAGGGCTGACGCCCTGTTTTTCAAGTTCCCGCACTACGGTTTCATACATCACCATCTTGTCATTGATGTCTTCAAGCTTTTGCCCGACGAAGACATCCCAACCGCGCGCATCTTTCCAGCCCAAACCGCGCTTATTTTGATAAAGCAGGGTTTTTTCATTCGGCATCCAGGCGTTCAACTGCAGCGCTGCGGTCAAAAGCAGGCCGTCAATCTGTTTGGGAACGGCGAAGAAGGCCAGCGCTGAAGGATTGGCTTTAAAGAACGGTTTGTCGCGGATGACTTTTACGGTTCCGGGATCTGCGATGCTGCTTTTCAATTGGTACGCGGGAATGGAATCCGCCTGAATTGTGAGCATTTCGCCAGCTGTGCCTCGTGGGGGAATGAGATAGCCTTCACTGTCCACCCAGATCAGCGCCGATTTGGCTTGCCAGGCGATCATCGGCTGCCTTTCCACCACGCGAATTTCCAAAACCGCCGGTATGCCCACCTTGACTTCAACATCGCGGAATTCCGGGAAGGCAGCCATGATTCCGGCTCTTATTTTTTCAGGAACAACAGCAAAGCTGTGCATTCCCACGGCAGTTACCCTGGCGGCAACTTCCGCTTCGGTCAGGCGCTGCAAACCGCTGACTTTGACCCCGGAAATGCGGTATTCCGGCGCCTGCCAGGCGGTGAGCAGTGCGTAGGAGAGCACACCCACGATCAGCAGGCTCAACACGCGCCAGCCGACCTTAAAGCGGCGTTTGACAGCTCCGGTGGACTCTTCACTGGCGCTGTCAGCAATTGGCGTAAAGCCATTTCGCGGCGGCTGGTAGGCAGGCGGTTCCAGTATCCGGCGTGAGGCTTGCCGGATGGAATCCGTGCTGTCTTCATTCAATTTGCGGCGTATATGTTCTGAACGCCGCCGCGGAAAACGGTTTTTCACTGTTTATTAATCTCCAAAAGTCCTTTTGCTTTTGGCGCGTTCGGCTTTTCGCTCCAGCGCCAGGCTGATCAACTCATCCACCAGTTTTTCATAGCTCATCCCGCTGGCTTCCCATAATTTGGGATACATGCTGATGGATGTGAAACCGGGGATGGTATTCACTTCATTGAGATAAAGCTCATTTGTGTCGCGGTCAAGCAGAAAATCAACCCGTGCCATTCCGGCGCAGTCAATGGCCTTGTATGTCCTGACGGCCAGGTCCCGCACTTGCTCGGTCAATTCTTCCGAAATGGGCGCCGGGATGAATAATTCCGATTTCCCGTCAATATATTTGGCGTTATAGGAATAGAACTCGTCGGATGGTTTTATTTCCCCTGGAACAGAAGCGCGCGGATTTTCATTCCCCAATACGCTCACCTCAATTTCGCGCGCGTTCACGCCTTTTTCGATCAAAACACGCCTGTCATAGCGCGCGGCATCCATCATCCCTTCCAGCAGGTCCGACCGGTTGCGGGCTTTGGAAATCCCCACCGACGAGCCAAGGTTGGCAGGCTTGATGAACAGGGGGTAGGGCGCCAGGCTTTCGGCGCGGCTGGCTACCGCGCCCGCGTCTGCTTCGATCTCCTTGCGGGTGCAGATGATCCAGTCCGCCACCGGAATGCCATTGGCGCGCATCACATCTTTGAAGAGGCCTTTATCCATACCAACCGATGAACCCAGGACCCCCGCGCCAACGTAAGCGATGTCCGCCATTTCAAAGAAGCCCTGCAGCGTTCCATCTTCGCCGAAAGTGCCGTGCAGCACCGGAAAAACAGCATCCAGTTCTGCGGCGGGGGAGATGGTTTCCCGGCCATCCGCAAGCTCGCGTTTGAAAAGCGTAGCCGCACCGGGTTCGGGCAGCAGAAAAACACGATAAAGCCCTTCGGTGGATCGTTTTTCAAATGCCGAGATCACATCTCTGCCGGACCACCAGATGCCCTCATGGTCAATGCCGATCTGGACCACATTGTATTTTTCCGGATTCAATACCGAAAGAACCGATCGGGATGACATGAGCGATACTTCATGCTCGCCTGAACGGCCTCCCAGGATGATGCCTAAATTTATTTTTTGGGTCATTGTTTCACCGCCTTTGAAGCTGAAGTGGGATTAAGAAAATCCGGCAGCTTACCCCAGTCTCCCAGGACTTCGATTTCCGGGATCAACTCCACGTTGAATTTCGCTTTCACTGCGTTTCTGGCTTCCACCAGCAGGTCAAGCACATCCTGGGCGCTTGCGCCGCCTTCGTTGATGATGAAATTGGCATGCCTGGGGCTGATGATCGCACCGCCGATTTTTTTGCCTTTCAATCCGGCAGCTTCGATCAGCCTGCCGGCTTTATCGTCGGGCGGGTTTCGAAAAACGGAACCCACGCTCGCACCGGGCGGCTGATTTTTCCAGCGCCGCTGCCGATAAGTCTCGATTTCCGCTGCGATTTTCAGAGGGTCGCCTCTTTCAACGGTGAACAGGGCGGAAAGGATGACGGCATCCTGCATGCTGCGTTTGATCCCGCTGGCGCGGTAAGTGAAATCAAACCGTTCGCACGGCCAATCGCTGCGGCCATCCGCCGTGTGCAGTACATCCGCTGAGATCAGGTTGCGGCAGGTCTCGCCGCCGAAAGCGCCCGCGTTGCCGTAAACAGCGCCGCCTACAGTCCCCGGAATGGTGGCTGCCCATTCCATGCCTGTCAAACCCCACAACGCCAGTTTCTTGCCGACGTTGATCATCAGTGCACCGGATTCAGCCCTGACAGTGATGGGATCATTCTTAAGATTGACGCGGATGGTGTGGGCGTGATTGATCACCACCACTGCGCGGATGCCTTTATCGCTTACCAGCAGGTTGGAGCCGCTGCCCAGCACTTTGACCGGCAGTTGAAGTTTCCATAAACGGCTGACGATATCCGCCATCTCATCGGCGCTGGTCGCGATCAGCAGCGCGTCGGCAGGGCCGCCCACGTTCATGGTGGCGAAATTGGCCATGCGCACATTTTCCTGCAGGCGCTCGCCGAAGATTTCCCTTAATTGCGTGAGCTTGGCCTCATCCATCATGGCTTGCTCCCCCTTTCATTTCCAAAGCGCCCAACACATCGCGGCTGATCTGGTCAGCGTCGCCAGCGGAAAGTACCAGCAGAACGTCCCCGGGTATCAAGTGCTCAATCAGGAAGGCGCTGACGTCTTTCAATTCAGCAATCTGGCGGGCGTCCGGGTGGCGCATCAGTTTCACAACCTCGCTGGAGGAATACGCCTGCTTTTTTTCTCGCGACGCGTAAATTTCGGTGACGATCACATGATCGCACTCGCTGAACGCGTCCTTGAAATCGTTGATTAATTCGCGCGTGCGGCTGTAAGTGTGCGGCTGCCACACTGCCCAGATTTCTCGGTCCGGGAATTGGCAGCGCGCCGCTGAAAGGGTGGCGCGGATCTCGGTGGGATGATGCGCGTAGTCATCAATCACAGTGATGCCGTTTACGATCCCCTGAATGTCATAGCGCCGCCCGGTGCCCGAGTATTTTTCCAGCGCCGATACCGCATTCTCATAAGACAGGCCCAATTGATGGATAACCGCCAGGGCCGCAGAAGCGTTATGCGCATTATGGCTGCCCGGGATGGGTAGGGTGATATCCTGAATGTCAAGCGCTTTGGCTGCCGGAGAGGATGACCGCAGGCTGAAACCGACGCCGCATCCCTTCCGAGTGATGGATATTCTCAATTCTATAGTCCGCTGCGGGATCAGTGCCGTATGTGATTTTGACGAAATCGCCTGTCGCGGTGTCCAGCAGGCGGCGGACACCGGGATGATCCCGGTCAGCGATCAGCAAGCCGCCAGCCTTGATCTTTTTGACTAATTTTGTGAATGCATCAAAATAGGATTCGGGAGTGGGGTAGCAGTCCGGATGGTCATGTTCGACCACGGTTACCACCAAAACATCCGGAGCCAGGCCCAGGAACATGCCGTCGTATTCATCCGCTTCTATCACAAAATAATCACCTGAACCGGCATGGGCATTCGTGCCCAGATTTTTTGAGATCCCGCCGATCACGTATGAGGGATCCATTCCCATGGAGGTGAGGCACCAGGCGATCATGGCGGTGGTGGTTGTTTTTCCATGCGTCCCTGCCACGGCGATGACTTTCTTGCCGGCGGTCAGTTCTGCCAGGAAATCCACCCGTTTGATCACCGCAATGCCCGCTTTAAAGCCGGCTGCCGCCTCCGGGTTGGAATCCGATATGGCGGAGGAGCGGATGATCACATCCGCGCCGCTGATATTGGCTGCGTCATGGCCGATGAAGACCTTTCACACCCAGGTCGCTCAGTTCCTGCGCAGCGGGAGACAGCATCAAGTCAGACCCGCTGACCTGATGGCCTCTCTCCAGCAGGACGCGCGCGATGGGTGAAAGACCTGCGCCGCCAATACCGATAAAGTGATAATGAGCCATTATATGAACACCATCAGCACGAACATGAATGAGATTGCGATCGCGAAATAAATTCCCGGCGCCACCAGCCAGGCCGGCGGCAGCAGCGGAATGATCTGCATTGCCGCTTCGCCAGCCTTTGTGCCGGCAATGGGCGCCAGCAGATATTCAAAGGGATATCCGCCGTTATGGATGAAATACCACAATGAGCCGAAAATCATGTAGCCGTTGAACGCGCCGACCAGCAGCCCTAAAATCACATCCTGCATCTGCCCGCGTTTGAAATGCTGGTTCTGCATAAAAACCGGCAGATTGGGGGTCTGGTAGCCGATGAATACAATCACGCCCAGCACCACCATCTTAAAGGTCACCTGCGATTCGATCGGGCTGTTGTTCAGATAATTGTTTACAGCGGGAATGAAAGACTGCATCACCGTCAGGATGAACAGGGCCAGGAACACGCTGAAGGTCGCTGTCACTTCCTTTGCCCAACCGCGGATCGCGCCGATCAGGGCGAAGATGATAATGAACATATAGAAGAGAACTGCCAGACTAACCATATGATTCCTCCTTTGATGCTGATGCATTGCCCGCTTCAACGATTAAATCCGCAATTTGCTGCGCGGCATCCGGGACTGCCAGAGCCTGCATGGATTTACGCATTCCGCTCAATCGCTCGGGATTGTTGATAAGGCTGCGCACTTCATTTTCAAGCTGGTCATTCAAGTCACCGTCTTCAATCATGACTGCGCCGCCCTGTTCCTGCAAATAGCCGGCGTTTTGCCGCTGGTAGCGCCAGGCATGGGGATAAGGCGCCAGGATGGCCGGCAAACCGAAATAGGGCAGTTCTCCCAAAGTGGATGCGCCTGCCCGGCAGACCGCCAGGTCAGCTGCGGCAAAGGCAGCCCCCATCTCGTCATGCAGGAAGGGGAAGGCATGATACTTCTTGCGCAATTCCGCTGGTAATGTCTCAGCTGCTTTTTGGGCTGCATCCCAGTTATCCTTGCCGCTGATATGCAGAATGTGCATATCCTTGAGTAATGAGCCGAGCACTGCAAATAACGCCTGATTAATGGATCGTGCGCCCTTGCTGCCGCCGAAAACCAGCAGCACCTTCTCATTCTCGGGAATTGCAAAGTGCTTTCTGCCAGCGGCTCTTTTCCATTGTTTCAAATCGGACCGGATCGGATAGCCGGTCACTTTGACCCGCTTGCCCTTTAGATAGGGCAGGGATTTTTTAGTGCTGACTGCCACCCAATCTGCGAAACGCAGGATGGTTTTCAATGCCAGTCCGGGTTCGATATCGGGAATGAAGACCACGGATGGGATTCTGCGGCCGGCGGTTGCAACAGGGACGCCCAAATACCCTCCCGTCAGGAAGAGGACATGCGGTTTGAATCGGTTGAGGATGGCTTTGGCTTCCCGCAAACCGCGCACCAGCTGGTTTACATTGCCGGGCAGCGACCGCAGGCTGACGCCGTGCAGGCCGGCAGCTGAGACAGCTTCAAAGGAGAGATCGTATTGCTTTAACAAGGTCTCTTCCATGCCGCTGCGGCTTCCCACCCAAAGCACCTCATCGGTTTTACCTTTCAGCGCTTGAAGGACGGCGATGGCGGGGTAAATTCCGCCGCCCGTCATCCCGGCGCAGATTAACAACCGCATTCAGGGGTCTCCTTTCCTCTTCATTGTTCTTGATCGCGGTTTGCCTGGCAACGCTCATGATGATCCCCGTCCCGATCATCACCATGGTCAGGCTTGAACCGCCATAACTGATGAACGGCAGGGCATTGCCGGCAAAAGGCAGCAAATTGACCAGCACGCTCATGTTGATCACGGCTTCCAGGAAAATCCAGACCGTAATGCCGGCAGCCAGCAGCCTGCCCAGCATATCCGGAGCGCGCCTGGCAATTGTCAGGCCGCGCCACAGGAAGTAAACGAACAGGATAATGGTCACACAGGCGCCCAGAATCCCGGTCTCTTCAGCGATAACCGCAAAGATGGAGTCGGTGGGCGCGACCGGCAGGCCGGTGAATTTGGTGTTCGCCCGCCCGATGCCTGCGCCGAATACACCGCCGCGCACGATGGCTTCAAACGAGCGCACCACATGGTAAGAAGCCATTTTCGGGTCGCGGATGCCTTCAATGTAACTTGAAATGCGCTCCTGTCCGGTGCTGTAGACTGAAATCAGCAAAATGCCCACAACCAGAGCTACGATCAGGGATGGCAGGATTTGCCTGATATCACCGCCGCCCAGGAAGAACATCAACCCGCCGATGATAAAAATGGTCGCGGCGGCGCTCAGGTCGGGTTGGAACAGGATCAGCGCTGAAGAAATGCCCAAAATGGCAGCCATCGGCAATAAACCGAAAGAGAATTCATGCAGCAGGTCTTTTTTGGCATGCAGCCAGAACGCCAGATAAATGATCACAACCAGTTTGGCCAGTTCGGAGGGTTGAATTGAGCCCTGGAACAATCCGCGGCGGGCGCCCAAACGGACTTCATTCACGTAAAAGATTACCAGGAGCAGCATGATGAGTGTAACAACCATCATGGGAATGACGAATTTCTTGATGCGGTGGTAGTCAAAGAAGAAAGCGGCTGTTGCAGCGATCCCTCCCAGGATGAGGAAACGCACCTGCCGTTCAAGCATATAGGAAGGGCGCTGGCCCATGATCGAAACTGAATATTCCCAGCTGGCGGAATAAAGCATCAGCAGCCCGAAAACGAGCAGGGCGATGATGGTCAGGAACAACGGCACATCCAACCCCAAATGGAGTGGGCGGCGCTTGTTCTTGTGTTCGACCGGTATTGATTTTGCGCTCATTCAAGTTCCTTTACAAGGTTTCTGAAATGTTCGCCGCGTTCTTCAAAATCACGATAAGCGTCATAACTGGTCCCGCCGGGAGAGAGCAGCACTTTATCGCCGATTTGGATGCAATGGATGCAGCTTTTCTTGACCGCTTCGTTCAAGTGTTGCCGCTTCGTAAACCGGAAAAGAAGTCGCGCTGCCTTCTGTCTTTTTGATTGCCGCGTCTATCAGTCTGGCAGCTTCACCAAAGAGCACCACTTTAGGGCGCATGTTATGCAGTAGTGCAGTCAGGTCTTGCCAGGGCAGGTCTTTATCGCGCCCGCCGAGAAGCAGGACCAGCGGGCCTTCAACTGCATGGATGGCTGCCATCACGCGTTCGGGAGTGGTGGCAATGGAATCATTGATCCAGCTGACGCCATGGATTTCTCTGACCAGCTCCAGCCGGTGCGGGATGCCTTCAACAGAAGAGATTCCTTTTTCCATTGCATTCAAAGGAAAACTTGCAGCCAGGCAGGCTGTGCAGGCTGCCATGGCATTAGCCAGGTTGTGGCGGCCGGGCAGGCGCAGGGCGCCAACGGAAAATAGCTTCTTTTCAATTTGCCCGTCGCATGCCATCAAATGATCATTTTCAATAAAAATGCCGCGCTCATTATTTTTCGGTTTGCTGAAACCAAAGGTCAACAGGCTGCCTTTCACCTTGTCACGCAGGTTGAATGAACCGGGATCTTCGCGATTTAAGACTGCAAAATCCTGTCCGCTCTGAAAATCAAGGATGCGAGTTTTGGCTGCTGTGTAAGCATCCATTGTTTTATGGCGGTCAAGGTGGTTTGGTGTGATATTAGTGATAACTGCGATATGGGGCGAAATCGTCATTTGTTCAAGCTGGAAACTTGAAAATTCATGCACCACCCAATCCTCAGGCTGGATTTCTGCCAAATGCTCGATCATCGGATATCCGATATTGCCGCCCACCCATACTTTCACTTTGGGCTCGGCTGCCGCTTTGGCGATCGCGCCTGTCAATATGGTGGTCGTTGTTTTGCCCGCTGAGCCGGTAATGCCGATAATTTTGGCGGAGGTTTCTTCCATGAAAAGCTGGGAATCATTGGTCAAGGGGATTCCGCGCTTCTGGGCTTCAACAATTAAAGGAATTGTCAATGGCACGCCGCCCGATACGCAGACCACATCAGCGCCATCCAGAATTTCGATTGGATGGCTGCCCAACTGCAGCTCGATCGGTAAGTCTCCCAGCTGCTTTGCCAGATCACCGAATTCAGACAGCGGTCGTTGGTCAGTCAGGATGACGTGCGCGGATTTCCCGGCAAGGTAGCGTGAAGCAGCCAGCCCCTGCCGGGCTGCGCCGATCACAATAACTTTTTTACCTTGCCAGTTTCTTTTCATTAGTCCACCAAGATCAATGCGAGACCCAGCATTGCCGCGATCAGGGTTACCAGCCAGAAGCGCTGAACAACCTGGGTTTCGCTCCAGCCGAGCAGTTCAAAATGATGGTGCAGCGGGGCCATTCTGAATAGCCGCTTTCCGCCGGTCAACCGAAAATAACCTACCTGCAATATGATGCTGAGCGTTTCGCTTACAGGAATGATGGCTATCACGGGCAGCACCAGCCATTGGCCGGTCATCAGAGCAAAGGTGGCCAAAGCTGCGCCGATTGCCAGCGACCCTGTATCGCCCATGAATAATTCCGCTGGATGCACGTTAAACCACAGAAAGCCAAATAATGCCCCGACAATTGTGAAACAGAACCGCGCAAGAAAGAACTGCTCCTGCAGCAGCGCAATACCGCCGTAAGCCGCGAAGGCTGTGGCTGAAATCAAGCCCGCCAGCCCATCCAGGCCATCGGTGAAATTCACTGCATTTGAAAATCCCACGATGATAATGGTGGCAATCGGGATATACCAGGGCCCTAACGCAAGCGGTTCGGGATATCCCGGCCAATACATTTCCGGGACTTTGACGATGTATTTAAGGGCAAACGCAGTTGCCAGGCCTAACGCGATTTGGATTAAGGAATTTGGTGCGGGCGCGCATTCCCAGGCCTTTTCGGGAACCGCGGATGCCTTCCCAATCGTCAACCGCACCCAAGATCCCAAAGGCAACCAGGACCAGCAAGGGGACCAGCACTGATCTGCCCAGGATGTCAAATCCAAGTAAGGTTGCCGCGTTCAACAGGACTGTCAGCAATAATACTGGCGCGATGATCATGAATCCGCCCATGGTGGGTGTTCCCAGTTTGTAAATATGGCTGCCCGGACCCTCCTCACGGATCAATTTGCCGACCTTGAAAAAGCGCAGCAGTTTTATTAAAGGGCTGCCCCAGATTACGGTCATGATAAAGGCTAAAAAGCTCAGCGCTAGTGATAAGGAAGTCTCCCTCATGCAGCCTCCTCAAGAATGGGCGAGATGCGGTCCATCCTTAACCCGTGCGAGCCTTTGATGAGAACTACATCTCCGGCTTTTAGATTGTATTTAAGGACTTCAGCAGCCTGCAGGGCGTCCGCCACCCAGGTGACGGCTGTGGGGGGCAGCCCGCGTAATTTTGCGGTGTCGGCTATCGTCTGCCCGCGCGGCCCGACAGCGATCAGACCTCAGTGTAATTTTCTGTCCCGCTCAGGCTATCCCAGGTGAAGCCGCTAGCGCCGCCCATTCGATTGACGGTGATGACATGCTGGACGGAGGGGCAAGCTTCGATCGCTTGGTCTACGACCGCCCGGGCCGGGACCGGTTTGCCTCTGCGAGGGAAAGCATCACAGGTGATCACCACTTTCGCCCCCACGTCCTGGATGCGGGAGGCGAGGGCAGACGGGCCGTAGCCCGAGAACAAAGGCACTGCGACGGCTCCGATCTGTGCCGTTGCGATAAGCGCGACAACAGTCTCGGGAAGCATGGGGAGGTGTATCGCGACAGCGTCGCCCTTGCCGACCCCGAGCTTGCGCAGCCCCGCCGCTGCGGCGTCCACCTGACGGTTCAGTTCGCCATAAGACAGCGTTCGAGTGGCGCCTTCTTCTCCTTCCCAGACCACTGCCGGCCGCTCCGGAGGGTGACGCAGGCACGAGTCGGCGATATTCAGTCCACCCCCGATGCACCATCGTGCCCATGGCAGACCGGCCGAGAGATCAAGAATCTGAGTCCATGGCCGGCGGAAGCGGACGTCGAGGAAGTCGAGAGTCTTGGAGGTGAATCCAGGGACATCTTCGATGGAGTACCGGTGCAGCTCGGCGAAATCGCTGCAGCCTGTAAGGCGAAGGAGACGAGTAAGTTGCGCACTTTCACGCGTCTGCTGGTCCGGGCGCCACGCGATGGTGTCCATAGCGCTAACAGCATAACGCTTCAGGTTACGAGATCCTTAAGGTGTACTAGGGACGAGCATCACCTTTACCTCTGACCTTCCCCTATATCCTGGCTGTTCATCGTTTCCGATATTCCCGTAGGGAGTAATGTCGGCGGAAATACAAAGCCTTGACGCAGTATGGCGGACGGTGGAGGCGTACACGCCTTCGCCGGAACAGCCGCTGTGGCGTCGCTTTGTGTACGTGACGGTTGCGGCAGGGCTGCTTATGTTGATTCTGCCGAACGCGGTTGTCGTGTCGGACGTTTCTCACACGATGATCGGGTTTGAACCGTTCCCCACGGCTGGACGAAGCCGCCCGGCGGAGAATGTCGGGAACATCTGGCTGGCCGAAGAAGGAGAAGGGTTTGAGTGGTACAGCAACGGGCTTCGCATCGATAACACCTACCGTGTACAGAATGAGCCGCGCTTCTATCAGGCGCTGGACCGGAGCGCCGGAATGCAACCGTCGGAAGATTGGAAGTCCGAGCCGGTAGGCATAGTTTTCCACACAACGGAAAGCCCCCAGGCGTCCTTCGAGGCGGATCAAAACGTGATTTTGCAGCGGCTCGGCAAAGCGCTGCTCACGCACATTCGCGACAATCGGTCGTACAACTTCGTGATCGACCGGTTCGGCCGGGTGTTCCGTGTCGTCGAGGAGACGGACGCTGCGCACCACGCGGGCAATTCATTATGGGCGAATGGCCGGTGGGCGTTCGTGAATCTGAACGCCAGCTTCCTGGCGATTGCCTTTGAAGCGCAAAGCGCATCCGTGACCAGCGCGCAAACTCATGCGGGCCGGTTACTAACTCAAATGCTCCGCTCGAAATACAAGATTCGTCCCGAGTTCTGTGTTACGCACGCGCAAGTGTCGGTTAACCCCTCCAATATGAGAATCGGGTATCACACGGATTGGGCGGGCGGATTTCCGTTCGCCGAAATGGGTCTGTCAAATAACTATGATCTGCCGCTCGCGAGCCTCACTGATTTCGGGTTCGAATATGACGAAGTTTTCTTGAAAGCGATCGGCGATAAAGTTTGGCGCGGTCTGAGAGATTCTGAAGAGCAGGTTGCAATCGAGGCGAGCAAAAAGAGGCGTGACCCTGCAAGCTATCGGATCGATCTGCAGGATCGGTATCGGCGTCTATATGCGTCTTTGAAGCTGACCGGGGCGCTTGACGAAGGTATCAGGCTCCATTGATGGTCACCCGGGCAGTCACCTCACCGGCCTGAATCTCGAATACATTCTCACCGCTCTGGCTGCTTAGCCTGACCCTTATGTGATAGAAGCCCGGATATCGAGAGCCGTACGACTCCACGAGAGACACGCTTGTATCCACGCCTTTCGATACAACTCGTACGGTGGGCTCTACTTCTATCGGAACTCCCGTTGCATCCAGCGTGCGTACCAGGAAATCCTGTGTGCTTGCGCGGCGCGCGGAGTCCGGCGCCTCACTTACGGTAATAGATGCGGGAGTTCGATCCGTTACCGCGTACCAGTAAGGAATACGCGTAGCCACATCGGTCTGAGTCCCGCGCAGGACGATAAAGCCATCGTAAGCACGCGCGGGTAAACTCGCGCCACTGATGCTGATGGCGACTTCCGCACTAGCGCCAGGGGCGAGTTCCAAAGAGTTCGGCGTAACCTGGGGCATAACGCCATCGTTCAGGGCGGTTGCGGCGATGGAGAATGTGTCGGCAGTACCACTCAGGTTCTGCACCATGAAACGTTGCGTTGAATCGACAGTCCCGCCGCCAACTCCGAAATCAAGGGCGGACGGGGCCACCGCAAGCGTAGACCGAACAGCAGCGCCCACGTCCAGTAGGCCTGCTCCCGTCTGTTGAATCGGTAAGACATCCCGCTCGGAGGAGAACGCCGCGGCGCTATTCGCCAGCAGCGATTTGTATTGCTGCGGACGCAGACCGGGGCGATAGGCTTTCAATAGCGCGGCGGCCCCCGAGACGATTGGAGATGAGAAACTGGTGCCGTCGAGGGCCGCGTACGCAGGCTGTCCGTTTGAAGACGGCTGGGCCGTATAGACGGAGGTTCCGACAGCCAGTAGGTCGGGCTTGATCGCACGATTTACATTCGGGCCTTTGCTTGTGAACGCCGCCAACCGTGCGGAGTTCACGGGCCGCGCCTTCGTGATGAAATCCACCGACGCGTCAACTGCTCCCGATGCCAGACGGTCCTTGGCGCGGAGTCCATCGAGATACCCGATCATCACGGCCGGCAGACTGGATGCGCCTACGTCCATGGTGATTGGGTCCGGGCGGGCGGCGTCCGTATAAATGACGGCAGCTATGGCGCCTGCACGTTGTACGTTGTTGAGCTTGTCTTCGAAGAAGCAGGTACCGCGGAGGACCAGCGCAATTTTTCCTTGTAAGCTGTCAGCGGGCAAGGCCGCGCATGCCATTCCGTCGCCGTCCACGGACAATACATCAGCGATTTGGGCCCGGATGACATCAACTGTTCTGGTCTGGGCTGCGACCATCGCGAGGAACGGGTCCAAGCCGTCTAGCGA
Source organism: uncultured Chloroflexia bacterium (assembly GCA_963751635.1). Taxonomy (GTDB): domain Bacteria; phylum Chloroflexota; class Anaerolineae; order Anaerolineales; family Anaerolineaceae; genus Pelolinea. The sequence goes on along the minus strand of CAVVVE010000003.1, from coordinate 1,095 downwards.
AGCGCTGGCCGCGAATATGCGATCGGACGACGATGCCCCGACACTGATCGCTGAAGGGGCCGTCGCGGGCGACCCGATCGTGTTCCATCCAGGACCTTCGTTGCCGGCCGCGATCACGACGATTAATCCGGCTTTGGTCGCGTTTTCGACGGCTTGCACAACCGGGTCCGAGTCTAGCGACTCGGCAGGGAATCCGCCGAGACTCAGGTTGATCACATCCATTCCGTCCGCGACCGCGTCATCGATGGCCTTCAAGATGTTGGAGTTCGGAGCGCCATCCTCGCCGTCTGGGAAAACTTTGTAGCTGCCGAGATACGCCTTTGGCGCAATGCCCGTGATCGCTGCCCGAGGGGCGTCGCTGTGGACACCTCCGACGATCGCGGCAACCGCCGTGCCGTGACCATCACGGTCCATGGCCACTGCAGAAATCTGCGTATCGTAGTTCCGTGCCACGATCACCTTATTGTTCGTGTAGCGATTGTCTGTGTCCTTGTTCACCTTTGGGAAACCGGCGGGTAAGGTGAATCCCGTGTCCCGAAATGCGGGGTGAGAAATGTCGATACCCGTATCGATAATCCCTACCTTGATCCCCGCGCCCGCGTTATCGCTCCCGCCGATGACATCACCCGCAACGTTCACCTTGTGAATAAGCACAACCCGATCGAGGAGCTTTTTGTAGAGCCGTACGGGGTAGACACGTGCCACGCCGGGTGTGCTTTGGAGGACCGCTGGATCGTCCGCCTTTACGACCAGAGCATTCATCACGGCGCCAATGCTTGCAAGCACCTGGATGTGGTTCGACTCCAATGCGGCGCGTACGCGCGCTTGGGCTGACCGCACTGCTTGCTGACGCGCTACCGAGCGCACACCTTTCTCGGTGACTGCGAAGGCCGGATCAGAAGTCAACTCTACTATGTACTGACCTGGCACGTCCTTAGCCGCCGCCGAGCTAAGAAAGAGTATTGTGGCGAGCAGCCAAGGGTAAATGGTGCGCTTCACGTGTCTTCCTGAACTACTTATCGACCGATTACGGCCGCGCTTTACTGCAAAGGTATAGTTACGGACCTACAGGAATCGTTACGGACTTGGAGACAA
>CAVVVE010000002.1:0-351438 GCA_963751635.1 uncultured Chloroflexia bacterium | reverse complement strand
GGAAGAATTTATTCTAAAAAAGAAGCAAACAAATGGGAGGTATTAATTTCTGATAAAAAATCACAACCCCTCGACCTTCAATGGCTTCAGAAAAATTAAAATGGAAGTATCATGATATTAGCTGACCAAATCCGTATTTATGTTATTGAACAAATCGTTGTACCGGCAAGAATTGGAGGGAAAGGATATGTAACTGTATCTGGTGATGTTCATAAAGCTATGAGATTGAATAGTCGTATGCTTGCGGTTTGCGGCGCCATTGGGTCGAATATATTTTTACAAAAGTCAGGAACCAAATTTGATCTTGAGAAAAGGACCAAATCAAGGCGCAAATGTAGAATGGGTTTTTGAAATATAATGGTTGTGGAGGTGAATGTCCATCTTTTATTTTTCGCAGTCGAAGTCTTTTTGGATAATAATTTTCTTTATTGTCTGTTTAACAGCTATTTATATTAATAGAGAATCTATAAAAAAATTATATAAAAAATGGGGGCTGCATGAAATTGAATTTGGAATTGGAAAAATTTCGGCAAAATTCAGAAAGAAAGAGAAAAAAAATATTAAAACAGCATTTATGCAAAAAGGTGTTGAGATAAAAGGAAATTTTTCACAAGTAAAAATTAAGAATATTCGTGGACGTGATAATATGAATCGAACTAATTCGAAAAGTCAAAAAAATCCTTCAAGTTCTGGAGTATTAATTGACGGTGAATTCAAAGATGTCGAAATTTCTGAAATTACTGGGCGAGATAATATTAGTAACGAATAATATTTAAAGATTTTGGAATCGAATCAGCAGGAAATAAATATGGTGCTATGTGTAAATAGAAAACCGGAAAGAAATCTGTTAATAATATTATAACAAAAAAGATTCCAGAACAAATATTAAGTTTAAAGGAAGAAAGTAGTAAAGGTAAATCAATACTTTTAAAAAAATCCAAAGAAGAATGCCAGACTTAAACATACCTTGCTCTTATATTGAATTTTCTATTGAGAATAGAATTGATTCTATAATTGTTATGTTTAATATTGTGTGTCAACTTGGAATTGAAAAATTTCCGAAATATACAGAAAATTTAAACAATTCCTAAACTTTTCATCTATTCAAATTGGAGGTACCGGTCAAGGGGGAAAAGTAAAAATTTAACGGGGATTTGCATTCCTCATCGGTTGATATGGTTTCGGGAAGAGACATCATATCTATTGGTGATATTTTCCTTCCTTCGGATTTGGATATTGATAGAAAGAGATATTTTGACAATTTTCTTTTTGAGTTCTTCATTAATGAATTGGAAGCTCTTTCAAAAAAAAATATCGTTGTTCTAATATTTGATAGTTTTGAAAACCTTTCTCATCCGTTGCGAAATGGATTGAGATGAATTTATGCAAACGAATAAAGGAAAAAAATATTAGGCAGCTTGCAATAGTTATTGCCGGAAAACCAAATGGAACGATTGCCGAATTCTATCCTAGTCATGAATGGAAGGATATTCTAATAGAAATATTGCGTTAAGTGAATTTTCTAAAGATGATATCGCTGATTATTTAAAGGAAAGGGAATTAGAAGTTCTTCCTTATGAGTTGGAATTTATCCATCAGGTAAGTAGAGAATGATCCTTTAATAATGGCACAAATTGCTGAAAAACTTATTCTTGAAAGAAATTGCAAATGTCCGATTTAATAAATGGTTTTTATTCAACAAATGAAGACCCCGAATCATTTTTTAATCAGAAACCTGTTATTCAGCTTTTTAGAGACAATGGATCAACAGGATAAATCCTCGCAACATTCGTTAAAGTTATTGCAATTCCCCACCAATTTGATAAAGAAATGATTGATTATATTCAGAGATATGACGAAGATATGCACTTGAAAAGTAATTCAATCGAAACATTAAAAAATCTCTCATTCATTTCTGAAACAACTTCCAAAAAATATACTTATCACCCTAAGATTAGAGAAAATGTTTTGCTATATTGGCGAGAACAGGAAAACCGAGAAAGGTTAAAACCTATAGCAATATCTTCAAAAGTTGGTTTGAAGAAAAAAATAATTGCAATGAGGTTATGTATCATTTATTTGTAATAGATTTAATGAAAGCGTTTTCTATTTTTAGAAGCAATATTGAGAAATTTTTAGACCTTCACAATTTAATGAAAATAAGGAGACAATTATTAGATTAGTTAAAGAGCAAGATTGGACTTTAAATTTTCACAGATCATTTGGGTTGATTTGTATACAGCAAAAATATATAGCACTCAATTGAATTGGATTCATGCCTTTATCTGTTTATGAAAAAATTCTTGATAAACAGGAAAAAACACCCAAGGAAATCATAATTGAGTCACTTATTGGTAAGGGGACTTGTTTAAGTTACCTCAAAACCCAATATCCGAAAGAAATATTAAAATTGTTATTGAAAATTTTAATTAATTCAAATGATAAAAAATCATATGCATATTCATTGTTAGCTTTGGGATGGTCCTTCATGATTTTAAAAGATTTCAAAGAATCCATCAAGTTTTTTAAAATCGCATTGGATGTTGGTATGAAAATTGGGGAATTTCCTATAAAGGGATGGGCGCTGAATAATTTGGGAATTGCATATAGTGAATTGGGAAAATGGAAGGAAGCGTTAATCTATCATGAAAGAGCAATGGAGCTTCGAATAGAGAATAATGATAAATTTCATCAACTTAGAAGCAAATATAATATTGCGTATATATATTTCAAGCAAAATGATTTTAATAAAATTATATCCCATGCTAATGAATATTATGAATGAGCAAGAAAAATTTAAGCAAATCAAGGATTGATGTATACATATCGTATGATGGGAAATATTCATGAGAAATTATGCAAATGGGAAGACGCATTAAGTTCTTATTTGAAAGCTATATCAATAGAAAAAGATAAAGTCTAAAAAAGAAATAATTCCGTTAATTAATCAAATAGCCATGCTTCATGAAAGGTTAGGTGAAATGGATCAGGCTGAAGCATACCATAAAGAAGCGGCTGACGTACAAAAGGAAATAAAATAAAGATGTAATTATGATAAATATAGAAATTAGTAAAGGATGTGCTTAAATGGTATGATGGAATCTTCGGGAAATACGAATTGTTCTATGAAATCCTTGATTTAGAAAAATTACCCAAACAAGCCAATTTTATAATCATGGGGATTGTGCATGTGCATGTGCATGTGATTGCGCATGTGGACATGATTGTCGAGGGGGCGATGGACGATATATGACTACTGATATCACTACTTCTAAAAAAATCTCATATCAAAATAATATTCTTTTATCCCAAACACAATACAAAATTCCTGTAAACATTCACATCCAAACACTAATAGACGGTTATCTTGCATTACTAAATCCAATGTCAACCCCAAGTATTTTTGTTGTTAACCAAAACACTTATGATTTACTGATGGAATTTAACCATTCAAAATCTGTGAAAAATATTTCAGATGATGAGACTTTGATAATTTCAAACCTAATAAAAGCGAATATCCTTATTCCCGACGCCATGGATGAGAATTTTGAGACAGCCAGATACTTCTTCAACTCTTACATGTTGGTTACATGTAACAAACAAATGTTCTTTAAATTGTAAATATTGCTATATCACAAAAACAAATGAGTGCATGACATTTGAAATAGGCAACAAGGCTTTTAAACGTATTATTTTCTGAAGCAAAACGGTTAGGATATAAAAATGTCTTCATCAAATATGCTGGTGGTGAGCCTACTTTGAATATGGATTTGGTCGAGTCATTTCATGATATCGCGATTCGAGAAGCAGAGGCATTAATATCGGGCTTGATGAAGTCATAATGACGAATGGTGTTGTTTCAAAGGATAATTTTAAAACGATTAATATCTCTGGGAATTAGAGTTATGGTTTCAATTGACGCCTAAATGAATTTCATGATGCAATTCGTCCAGCGAAACTTGGTGTCAAGGCGATTTAACCAATCCTTAGATACAATAAGAAAATTAATAAATAATAAAATTGAGGTATGTGTATCAGTCACGATAACAGGTCAAAGCGCGGAAACATTAAAATAAATTAATTGAGTATTTATTGAAATATGGAATATCATTTAGCTTGAATTTTGCGAGAGAAAATGATAATTATATTGAAGAAAATCCCACAGAAAATAAATTTAACAAAATTAATTGACACCTTGCAAGAAGTATTGGAATATTTCTACACAAAAGTTCCTGAAAGATCTCTTGTTAGCTGTTTTCTGGATCGAGTGAATTTGAATACTCCACATTTATTTACTTGTGGCGTCGGGAAGAATTATTTGATAATTGATCACCGTGGGGATATTTCATTATGTCAACAAGAAATGTCACATCCGGTTTCCTCGATAAAAGAGAATAACCCAATGAATCAGGTTTTAATAATAGAAGCGATGTTCAAAATGTTTCTGTATTTGAAAAAGAGACGTGTAAAACTTGTTCGTGGCGATACTGGTGTACAGGGGGATGCCCTACTCTAACTTCAAGATTTTATGGCCGATCAAATAAACAGTCTCCTTTTTGTGAAGCTTATAATAAATTAACTTCCGGGTTGCTTCATCTTGAAGGACTACAATTAATTCGAAATTTTTGAATTGAGTCGCCTTTCCTCTTGCGAGTACAACTCGGGTGAAATTGGGACGAAACAGGGTGGACATAGTCGACACAATAGACGATTTTTGTCTTTTTTGTGCACTTTGTGGACACATAGACGCTGCATAACGTTGTAGACATGCTGAATACTGACTCTTAATCAGTAGGTTCTCCTATTTTCTAAATTACTGATATATAATAGAGCATAGGATTATTGAAATTTAACAACCGCCATATATAGGCTAAACGTTATCAGAATTCGCGAAAAATCCACCTGTGGGGGTAATATAGTAAGTGGAAGGGCATGGGACTCATAAGCCCTTGGTCGTGAGTTCAAATCTCATTATAGCATTAGCTATTTCGCAATTCGATTGCTCGGCGTGAGATGTCATCCAACCCTCAACAATGGTAAAATATTTATTGACTGGTCAATAATTCCCCGTCTGCTGGTAAAATAAATCCACAACTTCATCACTGTGAAAGGACCTTCATGAAAAACCACCCGTTTATCCTTGCCTTGTTTCTGTTTGTCTTAACCCTCTGCCTGTCGGCCTGTGCCGGCGCACCAGCCGCCCCGCTTGCTGAAGCGCAGCCTGCTCAAGAAGCCTTGGCTCCCGCGCAGGCACCCGCGCCAACGCTCGCTCCTGTTCCCACCGTTATTGACAGTATTAGCGCTGTGGAAAAGTTCTTGGATGCATATTTAGCTGGTGAGAGCATTGACGTCAGTAGCTTGAGCCCCGCTGAATTTAGAGAATTTACTACTCAGTTGGCAGAAAAGAGAAATGCTGAAAGAGGAATTAATCCGATTATTTACAACAATGAAGCCTATATTAGCCCTGATAACTACATGATGATGAACTATGATGGTCATCCTGACCAAAATGAGACCATCGAGATGTACCTGCCGATTGCTGGCAAAGATGGCGACGGCAACCTGCAAATCGTTAATCATGAAGGCGAGATCGTAACTATCGAAAACTCAGCGGATGTGGATTGGAACATGGTGGTCACAGATCCAAATGATCCTAGAATTGAATGGCCGAAAACCAAGGTCTTAGAAAGTGGATATGTAGAAGCTCAATATCGAGTATATCTCCTGAAAAATCCCACTCATCTGATTCCAGCCATCTTATTAGATAATCGAATGGGACAATTATTTTTACAGGGAAACCAACCTGCAGTGGTTCCAAGTCTCAGATTTTTATTAATTGAAACTGATAACGCAAATAATCCTATATTGGCTAGAGAAATCATAAATATGGGAGGTCCAAAATTTAATCTCTTTGAAGAAGGATCTTCGTTGGATGAAGAATCTGAAATTATTGCGATACCAACATCAAATGCATTCTTTGATAATCTTCAAGTGAATTATGTGTATTATATTGGAGGGCCAACAGATCAAACTGAATTTTATAATAATACAATGAAAGCAAATATTGATGCTTATCGTGGAATTATTGATCCTGGTAATACTTATTCAGTTTTATCGAAAAATATAACAAATTACAAAGAAATGTTGTTATTAGCAACCAGCATCATAATTAAAAATTGACTCATTTAATAAAAACTTGATTGTTTTGGCGGCAAGCATGTTTCTTAAGAAAAAATAATGCCCTTGCGATAACCACAAAAAATCCAAGAAATTCCCTGGGGAAACGAAAAAAATGAAGATCAGAAAAATCCTTTGCATAATAATACTTTTATCGTCTTTTTCTACTGGCTGTAGCCAAAACGGTGCATCGGCGTTGGCGACTGAGGCTATTGCGCCAACGATGACCCCTGCGCTGATCGCAACCCAGGCGGTTGATGTGGTTAAGCAGCTTCTGTCAGCTCATTTTGGTGGTGAGAGCATTGACGTCAGTATCTTGAGCCCCACTGAATTTAGAGAATTTTCTTCTCAGTTGGCAGAAAAGAGAAATGCTGAAAGAGGCATTAATCCAATTATTTACAATAACGAAGCCTACATCAGCCCGGACAACTACATGATGATGGATTACGATGGGCATCCTGATCAAAACGAGACCATCCAAATGTATTTGCCAGTGGTTGGTAAAGATAGCGCTGGTAATTTACAAATCCTGAACCAAGATGGTCAAACGATCACCATTGCTCATTCCGCCGACGTTGATTGGAACATTGTGGTGACAGATCCACATGATCCCAGGATTGATTGGCCAAATTTGCCAATAAATTCTTTTAGCGGTTTAACTTTAACTGAATATATTCTTTCTGATACTATTAAAGGTGGAAATAAAAGTTTCATCATACCCACTATTTTATTGGATAAAACAAAAGGGCAAATTTTTATGGAAGGAAGAGGAAAGGGCATGATTCCTAACTTTCGTTTCCTTACTGTGGCAGATATCGATGAAAATGGAATGCCTATTTCATTTAGACTATCGTTATTAATACTCAATTCAACTGGGTTGACCATGGAAGACAGCGATTTTTTAGCTTCAGCTGGACTCACAGTTTTTGATCATGAAAGCTTTTTTGTTAATTTACAAGAAAACTCTGTTTATTATATGGGCATACACCAGGATCAGGATGCTGTATGGGATAAAAATTATAATACCTCAATGATTGCTTATGAGGGCTTAATTACTGATAACAAAATCATTTCTATTCTTACTCATCAAACAGAAAATTGGCGGGATATGATGTTGTTGCCTCCTAGCTTACTAATCCAGAAGAAATGAAGCTATTGGGTAATCACAAAAAAACAAATGGCTTTGATTTAATAACGAGCTTAGGACTATTTGAACTTAACAAATCGCTATCTATATGCAAAAGGCATGGGAATTTATAAAAAAAACCACCCGTGGGGATATAAGGGCATGGTGGAAGAGCAGGGGACTCATAAACACTTGGTTTTGAATTTCCCAAAAAAGATTGAATCCCGAAATTCACCCCCACCGTGAAAGGGCACCTATTCCTCAACAATGTAAATGCTAATTGTAAAGCAATAACTATTTAATTCCCCGTCTGCTGGTAAAATAAATCCGTAACTTCATCACCGTGAAAGGATTGCCATGAAAGACCACCCTTTATACCTTGCCTCATTTCTGTTTGTCTTAACCCTTTGCCTGTCGGCCTGCGCCGGCGCCCCAACTGCCTCTGTTGCTGGAGCGCAGCCTGCTCAGAAGGCTGCCGCTCCCGCGGGGGCGCCCGAGCTAACGCTCGCTCCTGTGCCCACCGCGACTGAGAGCATCAGCGCAGTAGAAAAGTTCTTGGATGCATATTTAGCTGGTGAGAGTATTAACGTCAGTAGCTTGAGCCCTGCTGAGTTTAGGGAATTTAGTACTCAGTTGGCAGAGCAGAGAAATGCTGAAAGGGGAGTTAACCCTGTTATTTACAACGGTGAAGCCTACATCAGTCCGGACAACTATATGATGATGGACTATGATGGGTATCCGGATCAAAACGAGACCATAAAAATGTATCTGCCCATCGCAGGCAAGGATAGTGATGGTAACTTACTAATCGTGAATCATGATGGAGAAATTGTCACCATTGAAAATTCTGCAGATGTGGATTGGAATATGCGGGTAACTGATCCAAATGATCCCAGAATTGATTGGCCAAATTTACCAAATGATATTGATGGCGGTTTAGATGAAATTACTTATCGTCTCTCTGATCATCCTAGAAATATAAATAAAACTTTCGTTGTACCCGCTATTTTGTTGGATAAAACTATGGGGCAAATCTTTATGGAAGGAAGAGGAAAGGGTTTCATCCCACTTTTTCGCTTTATAACTGTGGCAGATACTGATGTAAATGGCGTGCCTATTTTATTTAGACTATCATTAATGATACCCAACACAACTCAACTAGCCATAGAGGGTAGCGATTTTTGGACTAAGGCTCATGGAGTTTCTGTTCTTGATCATGATATGTTTTATATTAATTTACAAGAAAATTCTGTTTATTATATGGGTATACATCAGGATCAAGATGCTGTATGGGATAAAAATTTTAACACTACAATGGATGCTTATCAGGGCTTGATGACTAACAATGAAATCACTTCCATTCTGACCCATCAAGCAGAAAATACTCAAGACATGATGCTTTTACCACCTTCTTTGTTAATTCAGAAAAAATAAAGTTTGCTCTTGTATTGTCAATCGATAAAGTGAATAACCTTGATGTAATCTAGAGCATAGGACTATAAGAACTTTACAAACCACCATATCTGGGTTAAAAGGCAAAAAAACTACGAAAAAGGCCACATCTGGGGGTATGTGGAGTCTTAATTAAGTCATAGGACTCATAAGCCCTTGGTCGTGAGTCTCCCAAAAAAGTAAGGACTTCGGAGTTCATCCCATCAATGTGAAGGCTTCAAGCTCTCTGAAATACAATCGTTTATTACCTGGAATAATTTATTAAATTCCCCGTCTGCTGGTAAAATAAATCCACAACTTCATCACTGTGAAAGGATCGCCATGAAAAACCACCCGTTTTACCTTGCCTTATTTCTGTTTGCCTTAACCCTTTGCCTGTCAGCCTGCGCTGGCGCCCCAACTGCCCCGGCTGCTGAAACGCAGCCTGCTCAAGAAGCCGCAGCTCCCGCGCAGGCGCCCGAGCCAACGCTCGCTCCCGCGCCCACCGCAGCCCCGCCCGTGCCCTGCATGATCGCCTTTGATTCCGACCGCGATGGCAACCGCGAAGTCTATCGGATGGGCCCGGACGGCAAAGACCCGCTCAATCTCAGCAATCAATCCCGCTGACGACACAGACCCTGCCTGGTCGCCGAATGGCGATCAAATCGCCTTTGTTTCCAACCGCGATAATGGTAAGGAGTGGCGGCCAGTTCATCTATGTCATGACCGCCGCTGGCGCAGACGTGCGCCAGCTTTCCATGGAATCCCCCGCTTCCTTCCCCGACTGGTCGCCTGACGGCAGCCGCATCACCTACACGGTCAATGACGACATTTACGTCATGAATGCCGATGGCAGCGGCCAGGCTGTCAACCTCACCAACAGCCCTGAAAAGGATTGGCGTTCTTCCTGGTCGCCTGATAGCAGCCAACTTGTCTGGCTTTCCGGCAGCGACAACAACTGGAACATTTTTGTCATGGATGCGGATGGCGGCAATGTGCGCAAGTTGAGCCACGACGGCAAGGTCACCGATGTTGCATGGACGGTTGACGGGCAGCTCTTCACCCATTGGGATAACCAGGAAGCCGGCTGTTTTAACTGCGTCATGGATGCCGACGGGGCAAATATCATCCCCGCGGGCGGCAAGGGCGAGATCCAGAAATACCTGCCGTTTTGGACCCTGGAAGGCGAGCGCGTGGAATGCATTGAGCGGCGACCTGAACGGCGGCGATAATGAGATTTATCTGGTGGGCGAGATCTATCCGGATATTTTCTTGAACCTCACCAACAATCCCGCCGACGACCGCAATCCCGACTGGCCCGCAAATTGCGGCCCGCTGGCGTTGCTCCCCAGGCAGCCGCTGTGCCGCAAGCAGAACCGGCTGCAGCGCAGCCGCAGCCGAAATCGCCGCAAGATTTGGTGATCGGCTACGCGGGCGATGACCAATGGCAGCAGCAGCGCAAGCAGAATTTCCAGCAGGCCTGCGATGAGCTCGGCATCAATGCGTTTACGGCGATCTGCCGGCTTTGCTGGAGCAGGGTGTGGACGCGGTGGTTCACAACGCGGATACCAATACCGTGCCGGGGCTGCATAATGACATCCTCAGCGCCCGCGATCAGGGCGTCCCGGTTTTCCTGCTGGATGCCGAGACCCTGACGGACGGCGCCTACAGTATCACGGTCGATAACCGCGAGTGGGTGCGCACCGGCCTGGAATGGGTGATTAAGCAGATGAAAGGGCAGGGCGAGTTGGCCTACATTGACCTGAAGGGTGCATACGGGCATGAAACCTTCATAAAAGAAGTGCTCGCAGAAAATCCTGGCATCACGCTCGTTGACCAGATTTCGGGCAAATATGACCACAACAAGCTGGAAGCTGGTGCAGCGGAAATTCTGAAATCGCATCCAAACCTGAAAGGTTTCTGGTCCAATGAGCGCGCGGTTTCTGTGCAATGGGCTGTCAAAGGGTTTAAACCGGCAAGCCTGGCCGCAGGTTTTATGTGAAGCGAGCAAGGAAGGCTTGTTTGCCTGGACCGAAATGTTGAAAGAGAATCCCGCTTTTGACTGCCTGGCAGTGCTTAACCCGCCCGGCGTCGCCTATGACGCGGTCTATGCCGCCTATTACCTGCTGACGGGTTCGCAGATCGATGAAGCGGCCCTGGCCGGCGAGTATGGTCACAGCCTGTTTGTGGATATCCCGCTGGTCACCAGTGATACCTTGCAGGATTGGCTGGAAAAAACGCAGGCGCAGGATGAAAAATTCCTTTTGGATGAATTCATGCAGCCTGAGCGGATAAAAGAGAAATGGTTTCTTGAGTAAGCCCTGAAATAAAGATTGAATTTCGTAAATACAATTTGAAAAGCCCAATGCGCAATCGTCTTTTTAAGGCGGATTGTTGGTGAGTTCTTGATTAGCAGGTTTCAATTAAATATAAAAAGCTGACTTTCGTCAGCTTTTTATTTTCGAGAAATAGATCTTATTTCGTCCTGACCAGCAAATTGTCAAAGTGGTTGATTGCGGAAACGCCTTCGCCGCCCCAAACGATCAGGCCGAACATCGGATTCTCGGCATTGATCGCTTCGTGGGTGACGATCAGTTCATCATTGATATAGAATTCCATCGTCGTTCCTTCAACCACCGCCGAAAGGGTGTTGACATCATCCCAGACGATCGCGCTGTTGCCGCCGCTTTTTATATTGCCCAGATAGCGGTTGGATTCTTTATCTGAAGATCCGGTCAGCGAGAATATGCCTTCTTTATTGATCATAAAGAAATATACGATCTCATCCGTTGTGCTTCTGACGAAAATGCCCCATGTGAAATCTTTATATTTGCTTTCGATTTTTCCATCAACAGAAATCATATAATCCTGGCCTTCGCCCACGAAAACTGGAAAAATGAACCCGGTGGTATATCCGGCTGCCACTTTGGTGGAGTTATCGATCAGGTATTCTCCGCCTTCAACCCGGGTGACGGTTCCCTGGTCCTCCCCTTCCCAGAGGGAAGTGGTTGAATCAAAGGTTTCACATAGGGTTGTTTCCCATTCGGATTTGAGGGGTGACTCAATTGGGCAGGGTTCGGCGGTCGGGGTGGGTATTTCGGGGGTGACTGTATCTTCTGGTTCCGGTTCTTCCGCTTCAACGGTTGCAGCCGGAGATATTTCTTCTTCAGCCTGGATATCTTTTTCAGGTTCAACTGCCTCCGTGTTGCCGCAGGCAGCCAATACTGATGCCAGAAGTGCTAATGCGATAAATATTCGAAAATGTCTTTTCATTTTTCCTTTTTCCCTTCTGATTTGAGTGGTGTTCAGCATTCTATATCGAATTGGCTGAATACGCAATCATTTGCCCGGGTGGATTCCTGTATGGATTATTTTTGGCGTCAAACAGGTCATTGCGAGGCATGCGCAGCCAGCCGCGGCAATCTCGAATCCTCATCGCGCATTTCTTTATTTACCAGCCAGGGGATTTTGGAGAGCAATTACCTTCAGAAAGTATTTTATTGAATATCGTTAAGTACAATATACTTGACAAAATGTAAAGAAAGTTGTACATTTATGAGGCATGAATAAAAAAACATATCAAAAATTTCGTATTGTGATTGTCATCTTTACTTCGGTGATCGTAGGCATGGCTGTCAATCTGGATAATGTCATCCTGGCAGCCGCCGGGATTGTGGTGGGCATGGCTTTTATGGCAGCTGTGCGCTCTAAAACCAAAATCGAAATTGATGAACGCGAGAAAATGGTGCGCGAAAAAGCCGCCCAGATGTCCTATGCCATTTTCGCGCCCACCCTCGGCCTGGGCGCCGTCTTCCTGATTCTTTTGGGCCGCGGAGAGTCCTATTTTTTGGAGGCGATCGGCATTGTGCTGGCTTACCTTTCGCTGTTCTTGATCGCCTTGTATGCCCTTTCCCTTTACTTTATCAACCGAAAGTTTGGCGGCGATGGCGAAGAATAGGCTCAAAGTCCTCAGGGCCATGCGCGACCTCACGCAGGAGCAGCTGGCTGAGAAAGTCGGCGTCAGCCGGCAGACGGTCATTGCGATTGAGAGCAACAAATACAATCCCTCGCTGGACCTGGCTTTCAAGCTGGCGCGGCTGTTTGAGGTGGCTATTGAGGATATTTTCTTCTACGAAGAAGAAGGAGCGGCTGATGAATAAAAAGAAAATCCTGGAAAGCGTTTTATACCTGGGCGCGGTCGGCCTCAGCATCGGCATGCTGTTTTTTGTGGTCACCTGCACCATCATCGGCTATGAAGTCAAAAGCCTGTGTGCGGATGCCCGCGAGGAGTATGGCGGCGAGTGCGTCCAGTCGCTCATTGCCTGGCTGGAGGATGGCAGCCAATCCTTCCGCTCGCGCAATTCCGCCATCTGGGCGCTGGGGCAGCTGGGTGACGCCCGCGCCCTGCCGGTGCTCGAAAAGTATTACACCGGCGATATCCCCGAGCGCGGCTCGCTGACGGCGGAAATCAGCCAGTACGAACTGAAAAAAGCCCTTAAGCTGGCGGGCGGCGGGTTGAACATGACCGCCTGGGCTTGGGACGCGGAATGACATCCGCAAAAAAATAGCGGCCTCTCAAGTCGACTTGAGAGGCCGTTTTTATTTGTCACTCGATTCGCAGTTCTTGCACTGAGCTCGCCGAAGTGAGTGCGAGCTTGCCCTTTGGAAGAGTCTGTTTGGCTTTTTTATCTGCATATCCGCCAATTGGTGCACGACGGATTTCGATTGCTGGTACAGGTCTTTGAACATCAGGTACATGCGGTCGTAAGCTGTTTTCTTTTCCATGTCCGGCTTGATCTCGCGGCTGATCTTGACCCAATCCTTTTTCAGGCTGTCCAGGCTCGCGATCGCGCCGATTGCCAGGCCGGCCAGGAAGGCATTCCCGTAAGAGGCGCCGATGGTTTTTTCAGGCAGCAGCTGCGGGATGCCGGATACATCGCTCACCATTTGCAGCCACAATTCGTTGGAAGATCCCCCGCCCACCGCCACGCCGTGTTTGATCGTGGCGCCGGCTTTTTGCATGGCTTCCAGGTTCATGCGGATGGCATACGCGGTGCCCTCCAGCACCGCCCGATAGATGTCGCCGCGCGTGTGGCTCAGCGACAGGCCGGCGAACACCCCGCGCGCTTTCGGGTCAAAGATTGGGGTGCGCTCGCCGCTCATATAGGGCAGCATCAGCAGGCCGTTCGCGCCGATGGGCGAGGCCGCTGCTTCAGCAGCCAGTCCGGCATAGGCGTTTTGCCCGCCTGCGGCTTCCGCCTGCAGCAAATCTTGCCCGAACTGGTCGCGGAACCAGGTGGTGGCCGAGCCGCTGGTGGACAAGCCGGCGGAATATTCATACTGCCCCTTGAAAGCGCCCGCTTCCAGCCACAGCTCGTTGGTCGGCACCGGCTTGTCGATCAGGAAAATAAAGAAAGCGGTGCTGCCGTACATGATCATCAGTTCGCCGCTGTTCACCACACCCACGCTGATCGCCTCGGATAAGGCGTCCACCGCGCCGAAATTCACCGGCGTCCCTTCCGGGATGCCCGTCTCTTTGGCGGCTTCCGCCGTCACTCGTCCGGCAATCTCGTTCGACCAGCCGATTTCAGGCAGCTTGTCCAGCGCCACAATGTCGCCCGCGAAGCGCTCGTCCCAGGCAACGCTTTTGATATTCAGCAGCGGGTTGAACTCGGTGGCGGTATGCGCATCGATCACATAATTATTGGTCAGTTTATGGATGACATACGAGGTTGAGGTAATAAATTTCGCAGCCCTGGCATAGATTTCCGGTTCATTCTGCTTGATCCACAGGATCTTGGGGCCGATGGCCTGCGTGGTCAGGCGCGTGCCGCCGAACTCCACCAGCGCCTCGCGCGTATATTTCTTTTCCAGCTCTTCAATCTGGCTGACCGCGCGCGTATCCACCCCATAAAGTATGCCCGGCCGCAGAGGTTTGCCGCTGTCATCCACCGGCAGCACGCACGCGCCGATGGCGCTCACCCCCACCGCCGCAATCTGGTCGCCCGCCGGCGTTTTGCCGGAGAGTTCTTTCGCGATCTGCCTGAAATCTGCCCACCAGACGCCGTCGGCGTCATGCTCCGCGTATCCCGGTTTCGGGATGGCCATTTCATGCTCCGCGCGGGCTTCAGCCAGGATGGTGCCATCCGGGCGGCACAGCACGCCCTTGGAACTGTAAGTACCGATATCAATGCCTAAAAGCAACTGGCCCATTATTTCCTCCTGCTTTCAAAAAGAATTTTAAAAGAGCAAAACCATTATCTGTTGTATATACCCACTTATTTTATATCATGGGTGTTTATTTACCAGCCTTTTTGAAAAAACTTTTGGGTCAGTTTTGTCTTTTTATGAATAATGGCCGTAAATGGGACCGAAGTTCTTGCAGGCGCGGAAATCAGCGCCCTGGGGATCCATCACACCGAAAGCACCCCACGCGCTAGGGCGGAAGGTCTTCTCTTCATCCACGTTGTGCATGCTGACCGGGATCCGCAGGATGGATGCAAGTGTGATCAAATCGCTGCCAATATGCCCAAAGCTCAGCGCGCCATGGTTGGCGCCCCAGTTGGCCATGACCGAATAGACGTCTTTAAATGCGCCGCTGCCGGTCAGGTTGGGGACAAACCAGTGCGTCGGCCAGGTCGGGTCAGTGCGCTCATTCAGCGTTGTGTGAACCTTCTCCGGCACATCGACCGTCCAGCCTTCCGCTATCTGCAATACAGGCCCCAGTCCCTTAACGAGATTGATCCGTGACATGGTCATCGGCATCCCGCCTCGGGTGAGAAAACCTGAAGAAAAGCCGCCTCCGCGGAAGTATCCGGTGCTGGCGGGATACCAGTTGGTCGCCTCCAGGCACTTGTTCACTTCCTGTTCCGTGATATCCCAGTAGGGTTTCATAACCGGCTTTCCATCTTTCTCCTGCCAGCCAGTTGCGTCTAACGTGGCAGCCCCCGAGTTGATCAGGTGGATCATGCCGTCGGCTGCTTTCCCTTCCAGCTGGTAGCCGGTCACGCGTTTTACAGCCGCCGGGCTCCAGTAAGTGCGCACGTCGGCAAAAACCTGGGCTGTGTTTGTCAGCAGGTAGCCAAAGAGCATGGACAGGCCATTCAGGCAGTCGTTCTCCGTGGCAAGGATATAGGGCGCGCGGATGCCGTTCCAATCGAAAGATGAATTGAGGATCGCCTCCATAAAATCGCCGTTTGGTGAATGGTCGGTCCATTGGCGCTGCCCCTGAAATCCGCCGACGATGGCGTTATGCCCGTGGGCTTCTTCGCCAAACCCTGATTCCTTCAGCTTCGGATTTCCCGTCATCAAATCGCGTCCGATGAGAGCCATCTTGACAACGGTTTCCCAATCTTTGTCTTTCTGCTCCCTGCTGCGCTGGTTTTCAGGGGTGTTATACTCGCGGCCTTCTTTACAGTGTGTTTTGGTCCATTGCAGAGCGCGGGCATACTCTTCCTTGTCGTAGATCTCCTCTTCCATGCGCCTGGTAAATTCACTCATGTCGATCGCTTCCACGCGCATGCCCAAATAGGACTTCAAACAATGACTTGGTCAACAATGGAACCGCCTATCCCCATGGATGTGCCTCCCATGGATAGGTAGGATTTGCCGCGCATCATTGCCGCGGCCAGCCCCGCCCGGGCAAATCGCAGAAGCTTTTCCTGCACATCAGGCGGTATGGTCTTGTCGCTGGAATCCTGCACGTCACGGCCGTAAATTGAAAATGCGGGCAGCCCTTTCTGATTATGCGCTGCCAGGACGGCCGCCAGATAAACCGCGCCGGGCCTTTCAGTGCCGTTAAAGCCCCAAACCGCTTTTGGATTAAGCGGATCCATATCCATTGTTTCAGACCCATAGCACCAGCAGGGCGTGACTGTGATTGATACCTTCACGCCTTCGCGAGCGAATTTCTCGGCGCACTGGGCTGCTTCTGCGACGCCGCCGATGCAGGTGTCAGCAATAACGCATTCCACTGGCGAGCCATCCGGGTAACGCAGGTTGGCGCTGATTAATTCCGCGGTTTTATTGGCTAATCCCATTGTCTGTTCTTCAAGGCTTTCCCTGACCCCTTTTAAACGGCCATCGATGGTTGGGCGGATGCCAATTTTTGGCATGCTGCCGATCCATCGATTTCCAAATCCGGTTCCTGATGCTTTCATCTCAAATGTTCCTTTCTCTTTTTCTCGTAATATAAACAATATAAAATCCTGATAATTAAGCTACCCTGCCGGAAACCAAAATCATGTTGGCGTACTGGATGGTTTCTCCGGTCCGGATGATGCCAACCGCTAGTGGGGCGCGGCTTTTCATGGCGGCAGATGGTTCAAAGGTAATGGGGATGTTCCCCGCGGCGTTTCTGACTTTTTCCTGTATTTCTTCAGTGTTCTCTAATTTAAATTCATCCGCCATGATGATTTCGCTGATATCAAAATTGGATTTGATGGCATTGAATACTTGCAGGACAGTCGGAACATCATCCACCAGGGAAATATCCACAATTTCCACCTGGGGAAAATTGGTAAATCCGCGATCACAAATGATGAGCAGGTTGTTATGGCGCACTCTTGAGAGCAATGAATTGATTTGTGGATTTAAAATTCCGGTTTTAAGCATGGCTTTCCTCCTGTCAAATCTGTGGCGTTTATGATCAAAATCAAAAAGGCATAAATTGATATCCATTATTAAAAGGTCCCAGTTTAATATCTAATCTGGTTAAAAACCTCTCAGTACAGAACTTATGCGAACCGGCAAACCCGGTTTGGGTTGGCGTTTCAGGACCTTGTATTCGATCCCGTGATCCAGGCAGAAATTTCTTTTTTCTGGTTTATCGCCATCCTCGTTCACGGCATAAATATCCGGCTTGACTTTCAGGATCTCCGGTTCGGCATCCAGCCAGCCATGCCCGGATGAAATCAGCGCTTCTTTCACAAAACGAATGGATTGCACCCAATAGCGCCGTTCATCTTGTTGGAACAAGGGATGGCCCTCTCCCTTTAATAGTTTTAAATTTTCATCATGCCCGATGACCACATAAAGGTCGCCAAATTCGGATACCTCTTCAAAGAAGCGGATATGTCCGGAGTGGACCCAGTCAAAACAGCCCGACACGATCACTTTTTTCTTTCCGGAAATTTCTGAAGTCGAACGGGTATTATCAATTGGAAAGCCCGCCAGCGCTTTATGTGGAATGACATGGTAACGCAAGCCATGCTTTGCGCAGTATTCTTTTTGGCTTGAATTGGCATCCGCTTCCTGGACTGCCCAGACTGGCTGAGCAGGAAGGTCTTTCAGCATTTCATTCATTTGCGGAATTTCACCCGTGCTTTTAACCTTATCGATCAAAGTCAGGCGGTCCACATAGCGGATGGATTCCAGATAATAACGCCGTTCAGTTTCTGGATATTTTGGTTGCTTCTCCTGAAGGGATTCGCATGTTTTATCCGAAAATAATAAAACATGTACGCTGCCGAGTTTGGATGCTTCCTGCAAAAACCGAATCTGATTGGTTCTGATGTCGTCAAAACATCCCGCTCACGAATACAACGGGTGGCGGGGAGAGCCTATCCATGAGGCTGGTTTTCATCCCTTGATACCCTGACATTGACCTTGAATCCCCCGGGTACAGGTTCGTCCGATACGATATATAAATATCCGCCGCCGCAGCCGGAATACATTGCGCCATAATAGCGCGTCTGATAGTATGTCAAAATATCCAGCAGGTCGATTGATATTGTTGGATGCCGGACGGTATGCGGCAGAATGACTTCCCAGCAGCGCATGGTTTCGTTCATGGAAGCGCCCAGCTTTTCAGCATTTTGATCAAGGATCGCCTGATAGCAGTCTTTGCCCGATTGGCTTAACCTTTTAATCCAGGCTGGGTCCAAATTTTTCTCCCCCAGCGGCGAATACCCATTTGACCGTTGTGTGATGGGCAGGCAGTAAATGATGCTCTCCAGCCAGCGGGCGACATTGGGATCGTTGTTGGATTCAACATGGGCAGGAAAGTAACCGCCCTCAAAATTCACATCATAATCCAGCCGGTTGACGCCTGAAAAAACGATCCCTGCCATATCTTGCGAGCCGGATGGATCGCTTCTATTGATGTTTTCCGCATGATAGAGCTCGCGCATCAAAAATTGCGGGTCCTTATCTGGTAAAGCCGTTCCCCAGATTTCCATGGCAACTTGCCGGGTGCTTGTCCCCATGCCGCACTTGGGCATGAATGGGAAGGTGGGTTCAAGCGATACTACCACCATCGATCCTGGTGGAGAAGGATTGCGGGTGGAAATGAAAGGTTGATCCAGCCATCCTCCGGCAAAGGCCATCCTGTAAGGCATGGCCCCGATCACTGAAAGCAGATCTTTATTTTCCTTCTGTTTAGTCAATTGATTCATCCCAACTCTATTAATGCTTTTAATACTCTCCTGCAGGCGTAGGCTTGCCGGCTTTTCGATCCAAATATTGCTGCTTGATCCAGGCATAAGTCTTTTCAAGCCCGGCTTGAAGCGGGGTATTGGGTTCCCATCCGAGCACTTTCAGAATAAAGCTGTTGTCGCTGTTGCGCCCGGCCACGCCTATGGGTGCTTTCAGGTCATAGTGGCGGGTTAATTTCACTTTGGCAATGGCTTTCGATCTTGCCGACCAGGTCGTTGATTGAAACCAACTCGCTTGTCCCCAGGTTAATGGGTGTGGCGATCAGTTCATCACAGTGCATGATCATATCCACACCTTTGACACAGTCTTCAATAAACATGAAACTGCGGGTCTGGTTGCCATCTCCCCAGATGGTGATATTCAAATCGCCGTTTTCTTGCGCTTCGATGACTTTTCGGGTTAATGCCGCTGGCGCTTTTTCACGGCCGCCGTCCCAGGTACCGTTGGGGCCGTAGACATTATGAAAGCGCGCAATGAAAGTTTTCATGTTCCGCTCTGCGGCATATTCCTGGCAAAAAATCTCGGACATCAGCTTTTCCCATCCGTATCCACGCTCGGCATTGGCCGGGTAAGCATCAGATTCTTTCAACGCTCTCACATTTGGATCTTTTTGCAGGTCAGTGTTATAAGCGCAGGCCGATGATGAAAAGAAATATCGGTCCACGCCGGCCAGGTGAGCTTCTTCGATCAGATTGGTATTGATCAGGATGCTGCGCAGGCATTCGATGCGGTATTTTTCAATGAATCCCATGCCGCCCATATCTGCGGCGAGGTTGTAAACCTCAACAGCGCCTTCAATTGCACGCCTGCAATTTAGCTGCTCACTTAAGTCGAGGCAAAGGCTTTCTACACCAGGTACTCTCTGGTACCAGAGGGGCAGCGGTTTCTTGTCAACCGCGCGGATATGGCTGAATCCCTGGTCGTGGAAATATCGGGTAAGTGAGCCGCCGATAAAACCGCCGGCGCCCGCGATCAGGATCAGGTCATCTTTTTTCCGGCCTGGGTAGGTTGCTGCAATAAAGTTTTCCTTCATTTTATTCATCTTCCTTAAATAATTGGATTGGTAAATATTTCTTTTTGCTATTTGACGCGCGATTTTTCACCCTCGTGGACCCCCGCTTGATTCACGCTTAATAAATTCCACTGGAAATACAATCTCCTGAAATCCGGGAGCAGATTCATTTTTAATTCTGGAAATTAATAATTCGGTAGCAGTTTTGCCCATTTCATAAGACGGCTGGGATACTGCCGTCATGAATGGGAACATGGTCAAATTTTCTGGAATATCGTCAAAACTGACCAAAGCAACATCTTCAGGGACTCGAAAACCCAATTCCTTTAATGCCCGCAGCACGCCGATCGCAATCAGGTTGTTCGCGGCAAAAATGGCAGTGGGTTTTGGATCCTTGTTAAAAATTTCTTTTGTCAGGCTGTATCCGCTGGCCTGTGTAAATCCCCCATAATGGCTTTGATAAATATCTCTCAGGCCGTTAGCCTCCATGGTTTGTTTAAATCCAATCAAACGGTCTTCGGCGGTCGAAACATTATGAGGTCCAGTGATTAATGCAATGCGTTGATGGCCCAGATCAATGAGGTGTTGTGTGAGCTGTTTGGCCCCTCCAATGGAATCACCGCGTACGACATCAACATCATTTGTCTCAAGACGGCGGTCAAGGATGATAAGCGGTGTGCCCTGGTCTCTGATGATCTGGAGGGACTTGGTATTGCTCCCGACTGGCACCAGCAAGACGCCATCAACTTGTTTTTGCAGGATGACTTGAACGTAATTATCTTCTTTCTCCTGGTTTTCATCGGTATTGCAGAAGATCACATTAAATCCCGCATTGCCGGCGGTATCTTCAACACCTCTCGCAATGATGGTAAAAAATGGATTGGTAATATCCGTCACAACAAGAGCAAGCGTGTTCGTTCTTTTGGATTTCAAACTCCGGGCAAGAACATTGGGAACATAACCCAATTTCGCAATGGCTGCTTCCACTTTTTCACGGGTTTTGTCATTGATATAGCCTGAATTATTGATCACCCGTGAAACGGTGATGGGAGCGACTCCTGCCAATTTTGCGACATCATGTATCGTTGCCATAAGTTTGTATTATTTTTGTGCGATGAAATTATTTTTCCTGGTGCTTTATGTACCATTTATATGTGGTATCGATACCATATTAGCATTAATAAAAATGAATGTCAATAGTGATTCATCAAATTGGTGGTTTTTTTATCGTCAGCTAAAAAATTTTGGAGAAACATAAAAACGATTTTCTAATCAACCAGAAGTAATGGCAATTTACGTTGGTATCGAATTAGAAATTAATAATTGCTATAATAAAACTAAGAAATCGCACCGAAGGCGTAAAGGGGCATCGCGCTCGATCATTCAAACCGCTCATCAAAATTTATCAGACCATTTCTTAAAAATAAGAGAGGTTATTGACAAGTGGTTTTAATTATGCTAATATGGTAACGGTATCATGTTACCGATACCATTATTTCCTTGCCATTGTTTTGATTAATTGAAAAATAACAGCGATGTGAGGATGTTTCATGGATGAAGTCTTGCTCTGCATGGAAGAAATTGATAAATCCTTTCCTGGAGTGGATGCACTCAAGAAGTGCAGGTTTGACTTAAAGGCAGGAGAAGTGCATGCCCTGGTGGGGGAAAATGGCGCGGGCAAGACCACTTTGATGAAAATATTCGCCGGCATTTATTCAAAAGATGGCGGCCGTATCATTTATAAAGGTAATGAAGTTGAGATTGCCACCCCCCATGCTGCCCAGCAAATGGGTATCAGCATGGTTCACCAGGAACTCAATCTGATGCCGCATCTTACGGCTGCCCAGAATATCTTTATCGGACGCGAACCAAAACGGGGATTTGGCTTCTTTCTGGATGAGAATGCCTTAACCGAGAAAGCCCAGGCGCTGTTTGACATGATGCACCTGAATGTGAATCCGCGCACCAAGGTGGCGGATATGAGCGTTGCCAAGCAGCAAATGGTTGAAATTGCCAAAGCGCTTTCATTTAACTCCAATGTGCTCATCCTCGATGAACCTTCAGCGGCGCTGACCGATGTAGAGATCACTGAACTCTTCCGCATCATCCGCCAACTTTGCGAAAAGGGCGTCGGAATAATTTATATTACGCACCGGCTGGAAGAACTTAAAGAAATTTCCGACCGGGTTACCGTTCTGCGTGATGGTTTATATGTGGATACGGTCTCTACCCAAAAAGCGACCATTGACCAGATTATTAAATTAATGGTCGGGCGGGTGATCTATGAATCCTCGCCTGAAATCCCCGAACATCCAAGCGATGAGATTGTGCTTGAAGTAAAGAACCTGAACCGCGGCAAAGAATTAAAAAATGTTAGTTTTAACCTGAAAAAAGGCGAAGTTCTGGGTTTTGCCGGATTGGTGGGCGCCGGGCGCACAGAAGCGGCGCGTGCCATTTTTGGGGCGGATACATTTGAATCGGGTGAAATTATTATTAAAGGCAGGCAGGTCCATATTAAAGGCCCGAGTGATGCGGTTGCCCACGATCTTGGCTACCTGTCTGAAGACCGCAAGCGCTATGGGTTATGCCTGGGTTTGGACGTTGAAACCAATATTGCGCTCACGATTCTTAATAAATTGACGGGTTTGTTGGGATGGGTAAAAAATTCAAAAATTCACACAATTGCCAAAGATATTGTTGACAAACTTTCAATCAGAACTCCCAGCCTGACCCAAAAGGTCAAAAACCTTTCCGGAGGAAACCAGCAGAAACTGGTCGTTGGCAAGTGGCTTGCCAAAGATACGAATATATTGATATTTGATGAACCCACCCGCGGCATTGACGTTGGGGCCAAACAGGAGATTTACTCGCTTTTGAATGAATTAGCCCAGCAGGGAAAGTCGATCATCATGATTTCCTCTGAACTTCCTGAAATTCTGCGCATGAGTCATCGGGTTGTGGTGATGTGTGAGGGCCGGGTTACAGGCGAATTGGATAATAAAGAAATTACGCAAGAGCGGATCATGCAATTGGCAACACAGCGCAGTGGTTGAAATTTTGTAAAAACTTCTTGGAGAGGGTGAAATCTTTTATGAAAACAGGGATCATTACAACAGAAAAAAGAAAAAGTGCAGATACCTTTCAAAGATTAATGGCCTTCGGCGCCTTGATCATCATTTTTGTGGGTTTCTCTTTTGCGTCCCCTTATTTCTTCACTTTTAACAACGTCGTTGGCATCCTCATTTCAACAGCCGTTAACGGTCTGCTTGCGCTGGGTGTCACTTTCGTTATCATCAGCGGCGGTATTGATTTGTCGGTGGGCACGGTGATGACGCTTTCAGCGATTATTTGCGGCGTCTTTGTTACCTATTGGGGTTTACCCGTCCCCTTGGGGATTCTGGCTGGGATTCTGACTGGCGGTCTGGCTGGCTTTTTTAATGGTTTGATGATTTCAAAAATGAAGCTCCCGCCCTTCATTGCCACGCTTGGCATGTTGAATGTTGCGCGGGGTTTATCGCTGGTGATCTCGGACCTGCAGCCCATCTATTTTGCCCTTGACAAGAATTTTAACGATATCGCCATGGGCTCTGTCCTGGGTTCGATTATCCCTGGCTTTGCGATTCCCAACGGCGTGGTTATCATGTTTGCTTCCGCCGTAGTTGCCGGCCTGATCCTGTCAAAAACGATCATTGGCCGTTATTGTTTTGCCATCGGCAGCAATGAAGAGGCAGTCCGCTTGTCCGGTGTCAATATTGTCATCTGGAAAACGATGGTCTACACCATTGGCGGGCTTTTTGTTGGTGTCGCGGGAGTTGTTATCGCAGCCCGCCTCAATTCCGCCCAGCCGGCGCTGGGCGTTGGATATGAGTTGGATGCGATTGCGGCAGCAGTAATTGGCGGCACGTCCATGAGCGGCGGTGAAGGCACGATCCTGGGGACGATCATTGGCGCGTTTATCATCAGCACGCTTACGAACGGATTGCGCATCATGTCCGTTCCGCAGGAATGGCAGATCGTGGTGACAGGTTTGATCATCATTTCAGCGGTCTATCTCGATATACTCCGCCGCGGGAAGAAATAATCTATTTGCAGGGAGCATAAATACTTAATGCACCTGACCGATCGAAAGAATTAACACAGATTTTGAGAGGAGGTTTATGCCGGGAAGATAATACTTTATGCAGATTAGAAAAAGATAGTTCAGATTTACAAATAAACAAATTTAGAGGAGAAAATTAATGAAAACCAGGAAACTATTGATTACCATCTTTGGCCTGCTGATTATCAGCGCTTTATTGGCCGCCTGCGCACCTGCGGCGGCACCTGCCGCAGCACCAGCTGCTGAAGAAGCTGCGCCGGCTGAGGAAGCTGCACCCGCTGAAGAAGCTGCGCCCGCTGAAAAACTCTACATCCCTGTTATTTCAAAGGGTTTCCAGCATCAATTCTGGCTCGCAGTCAAAGCCGGCGCCGAGAAGGCCGCTGTTGATTACGATGTGACCATCACCTTCGAAGGACCTGAGACTGAAGCCATGGTTGACAAACAGATGGATATGCTCCAGGCTGCAATTGACAAGAATCCAGCTGCGATCTGCTTTGCTGCTGTTGATTCCAAAGCTGCCATCCCGCTGCTCGAGCAAGCCAAAGCCAAGGGCATTCCTGTAATTGGTTTTGACTCTGGCGTTGATAGCGATATCCCGTTGAGCACTGCCGCTACCGACAATGTTGCTGCAGCAGCGTTAGCCGCTGACAAGATGGTCGAACTGATTGGTGGTTCCGGTGAAGTTGCGATTATTGCGCATGACCAGACCAGCCGCACCGGTATTGACCGCGTCAAGGGCTTTACTGACAGAATTACAGAAAAGTATCCTGATGTCACCATTGTTGATACCCAATATGGCAGTGGCGATCACCTGAAATCCACCGACCTTGCCAAAGCGATCATTCAAGCCCACCCGAATATCAAGGGCTTCTTTGGCGCCAACGAAGGCTCCATCATCGGCGTCATCAATGCGACCACCGAACTGGGCATGGAAGGCAAGCTTGTGGTCATCGGCTACGATTCCGGCCAACAGCAGCTGGATGCCATCATGTCCGGCCTTGAATCCGGCGCGATCACGCAGGATCCCATCGGCATCGGTTACAAATGCGTCGAAGCTGCAGTGAAAGCAGTCAATGGCGAAACCCTGCCCAAATTCATCGACACCGGCTTCCACTGGTTCGACAAGACCAATATTGACGATCCGGTCATCGCTGCACTGCTCTACAAATAATAACCGTGATATTGATCGCATAGATCAAATATAATTTCCGAGAGGCTGTCCATAATTGATGGGCAGCCTTTCATTTATTCATAGCGCAATATGTGAAGTTGATTGATAGAATATCCTGGCAGTTATTCAATTGAATCTGAAGGAGAACGAAACGGATGATTATTTGCTGCGGTGAAGCGCTGATTGATTTTATTGCCATGCCGGATGGGCTTTCCCACCGCCCCTGCCCGGGTGGTTCAATTTTGAATATTGCGGTTGGTTTGGGGCGTTTGCAGGTGCCAGTCAGATTTTTGTCCCGCCTGTCAACCGACATGTTCGGCGATCTGCTGGCTGAGTATCTGGAGAAAAATAATGTCGGGCTTGAATATTGTCCCCGCGTTGATGGGCAGACCACCCTGGCCTTTGTCAGTTTGCCCAAAGAAGCCGCGCAGGAACCCCAGTTTGCGTTCTATGCCAATGGGGCGGTTGACCGCAGCCTGACGATTAACGACCTGCCGGCGCAGTTTGGGGATGAAGTTACGGCGCTTCATTTTGGGTCCATTTCCCTGGTGCTTGAACCGGGGGCAACCGCTTTGGAAGCCTTGATGAAAAGGGAAAGCCGCCGCAGGATCCTGACGCTGGATCCGAATGTCCGCCCTGCCTTGATCCCTGATAAGGAAGCGTATAAACAAAGGTTCTTAAAATGGATTTCATTGGTCGATATTCTGCGCCTGAGTGTGGCAGACCTGGAGTTTTTATATCCGCATCAGGAAATTGAAGCCCTGCTCCCGCACTGGTTTGGCAGCGGGTTAAGCCTGGTGATCCTGACCAGGGGAGCAGAAGGCGTGAGCGGGTATACGGCCAACGGAACAGAGGTTTTTGTGCCGGCCCAAAAGGTCCAGGTCAAGGATACGGTCGGCGCGGGTGATTCCTTTTTTTCCGCGGCCCTGGCCTGGCTGTATGATCACGGGCTGCTCTCCCGGCGCTCCGCCTTGGATCAAATAACGCTGGATGAATTAAAAGCCTGCCTGACCTTCGCAGGCAAAGCGGCGGCCATAAACTGCACCCGGGAAGGCGCCAACCCGCCCTACAAAAGCGAGATGCAAGATCAGCAATAATCCCGATAGCAAAATCTTTTGGATTGAGGAAAGTGTAACTTTTTCTTAATGAAAATCGCGGCCGATCAAATTAAGTTGATAGTTTTTGACGTCGATGGCACCCTGATCGATGACAATAAAGACATCAGTCCTAAAACCGTCTCAGTGCTTCATGAAATACAGCAAAAGGGTGTGGGTATCAGTCTTGCCACAGGGAAAACCTTTCCTTCAGTAGAGGAATTGGTTAAGGTGCTCAATATAAAAGTGCCGGTTATCCTGTCAAATGGGGGCTTGTCCAACAGCCGAACCGTGAAATGGTTTTCGCAGAATTTCTATCCGAAGATGTGGTCAGAGAACTTTTAGACTGCCAGCGAATACTGCGGCGCTGACCTTGTGCTTTATACGCCGGATCATATTTTTGCCAAAAATGAGACCTTCAATACCGACCAAATGAAAGAAATCTATAAGGAGAGGGTTGAAGCGATTGGCGCCTGGGCTGCCATCCAGGCGCACCTTTCTCGGGTTTGCAAAGTCATCTTTGTCAACCGCCTGGATATCCCTCTGATCAACCGCCTCAAAGCGGATTTACAGGTAACATTTGATGGGCGCGTGAACTTTTGTACGCCAACGCTTAATTCGATTGAGATCCTGCCTTTCGGCGTCTCCAAAAAAACCGGTTTGGTCCGCCTGGCTGATGTGCTGCATGTATCCATGCATGAAGTCATGGTCTTTGGCGATCAGATGAATGACCTCGATATCATGGAGCATGCTGGCATCGGGGTTGCTGTTGGCAACGCGGTTGATGAGGTGAAAGCGATTGCAGATTATGTGGTCGGTTCGAACAATGAGGATGGCCCGGCCATCTTCCTGCGATGAGTATTTCCATTTAAGCTAAGTGCTTTTTGGTTTTTGCTCACCATGAAAAACGCTTTCAGGTGATGGCTCAATGCCTGGCTTCTACGAGCGACTTTTCCAGCAGGGCGTTTGCTTCACTACTCCCCATCGGCTCGGCGAATAAGAAACCCTGCGCGAAATCGCAGTCCATTTTTCTCAGGAGCGCCAATTGGCCGTCCGTCTCCACGCCTTCCGCGGTTACCTTGATCCCCAGGCTGTGCGCCACCGATAAGATGGTCCGCACAATTTCTGCGCCGCTGTCGCTGCTTTCCAGCCGGCTGATGAAGGTGCGGTCGATCTTGAGTGTATCAATTTCAAGCGCGTGCAGGTTATTAAGGGATGAAAATCCCGTACCGAAATCGTCCACATGCACCTGAATGCCCAGTTCGCGCAATTGCGCAATCCTGTCGGATGTACAATCCGAGTCTTCCACGACCAGGCTCTCGCTCATTTCCAACTTCAGGCAGTGCGGGTCCAGTCCGCTCTTTTCCAGGATCCTGGCAATTCGTTTGGCCAGGTCGGGCTGGCTGCACTGTTTGTTGGATAAATTAACGTTGATCGTCATCTGTGGATCAGATGGAAATTGTTCCTGCCAGGCGTGCATCTGGGTGCAGGCTTCTTCGAGCACCTTGTAACCGATTGGCACGACTCAGCCCAACTTCTTCCGCGATCGGGAGGAATTTGGCAGGCGGGATCAGTCCGCGTGTGGGGTGCTGCCAGCGCACCAGGGCTTCAAATCCGGCGATTCTCTGTGTCATCGTATCCAGGATGGGCTGATACTGGACAATGAACTCTTGTTTTTCAACTGCTTTCCACAGGTCAGTCTCAAGCTCCAGCCGCGACATGACCGACTCCAGCATGCCTTGATTGAAGATTTCAAACCGGCCCCGGCCCAGGTCCTTGCTGCGGTACATGGCGATGTCGGCATCCCGCAGGATCTCCTCCGGCTGGCGATAATGCTCATCGCTCAGGACGATGCCCATGCTGACCGAAACAAAAACTTTTTTGCCTTCAATTTCAGCCGGCGCGGTCAGGTTCTGTTCAATCCGCCTGGCCACCCGGATATAGTCGCTTGGATCCTTGACGTCTTCGATCAAAACCACAAACTCGTCGCCCCCCAGCCGTGCGACGGTATCCCCTTCGCGGATGCTGGCTGCAAGGCGTTTGCCGCATTCGATCAGCAGCTTGTCTCCAATGGCGTGCCCCAGGCTGTCATTCACGACCTTAAACCGGTCCAGGTCCATGAAGATCACGGCAAAGGCATAATTCTTATTCCTTTTTGCGCGTTTGATGGCGTGGCTCAGGCGGTCCATTAATAATGCGCGGTTCGGCAGGTCTGTTAAGCGGATCGTGCAGCGCGGAATGCACCAGTTGCGCTTCCATGCGCTTGCGTTCGGCCAGTTCGGTTTGCAGTTGTCCGTTTGCCTGGTTGAGGTTGGCTGTGCGTTCTGCCACCTGGCTTTCCAGGTTGGAATTCAGCCTCTGCAGGCGTTCGATCATATGGTTCAGGTAAAGATTTAAAGTGCCGAATTCATCCGGAGAAGAGATTGAGATACGGCGATTCAGGTCTCCTGCTTCAACGTCGCTGACCATGCTGATCATTTTCCGGAACTGGTTGGACAAATAATGGGCCAGCAGGACGGAAAGGAAAATGCCCACAACCAGCGCGCCCATGCCTGCATTGATCAACCTCAGCAGCGCATTTCTCTCAAATTGGGAAGACTGGACGGTTTCCAGTGAGATCAGCCTGATTTGATGATATGCGCTGGGGATGGACAATAGCAAAGCGATTGCGACCAGCCCGATCAGAGCCAGCGTCAATTTGACCCTCAGCCGCATGCCTTTCATATCGGATAATTGAACCTTGAACTGTTTTGGAAGTAATGCCTGCAGGATCGGCTCAAAAAATCGGTCCAGCAGAAGATTTTCCAGGATGAAAGTCGCCAGGCCGGCAGACAGGATTGCCAGGCCGAGATAAAGGAGCTGCTCAATGCTGAGTTGCAGGCCGGCTGAATCCGTAGACCATCGTCGGAATTGATACGATCAGGAAGAGCGCTGCGATTTCAAATAATAAATGGCGGCTGCTGGCGGAGGTTGCCTGCCGCCAGGCCAGATGCTTGTCTTTTGCGCCTGGTTTGGTCGTTCCGGGTGACAGGCAGGCGAGCATTTCCTTATTAAAACTTGAAAACAGCACCAGCTGGATGATATTTCTGAGGATCAGGGCTGCGCTCAGGAATAACAGCAGGCGCGAACCCTGAAATTGGGTGAATTCCGCGTTTTCTTGCGCAGGCATTATGGTCAGCAGCACCATTAAAATGGCATTGACCGTTTGCATGGCGATCAGGATGATGAATGGATAACGCCTGCCATTCCTGGTTAAAAGCTTCTCGATAAAATTGGAAAGCCTGCTTTTCTTCATGCTGGTCTGTCCCTTTTTTGGAAAGCAGAGTTCGTGTCAATGAAAAGCATTTATTTACGCTGATTACCAATAGTATAGCTTAATTAAAACCGCCCGGATCGCAGGCGGCGAATGTTAACCTTTCTCTTTGAATTGCAGGGCCGTCGGCTCAAGGCACATGGCCGGGCTTGATTGTTCTCAATTGGCTGCTTTTCAGATTGCAGCCTTTCAGCTTCGCGCCTTCCAGGTCCGCGCCTGTCAGGATGGGGTCTCTGAAATGCGCGCCCTGCAGATTCGCTCCTCTCAGGTTTGCGTTTGAAAAGCTCACGTAATAAAAAACCGCGCCGCTCAGGTCGGCGTCCTGCAGGTTTACGCCCGCCAGGATGGACTTGTTGAAGCGCGCCCGTGATAAATTTGCGCCTTTCATGGCTGCGCCCGTGAAATTGGCGTTATGGACTGTCGCGCCTGTCAGGTTCGCGCCGCTCAGGTCGGCGTTCTTCAGGCTGGTATACACCAGCGTGCTTTTCGCCAGGCTTGCGCCTGTCAGGGTGGCGTTATCGAGGAAGGTGCCTTCCAGGGTTGTGTCGCCCAGGTCTGCGCCTGCCGCCTTCGCGCCGGTCAATGTCGCTGCCGTTAAGTTGGCGGCGGTCAGCGTCGCGCCTTCCAGAATTGGCGCCGCTCAGATCCGCTTTTTCAAGCGCCGCGGCCACCAGGCTTGCGCCCGATAGATCAGCGTCTTTGAAGTTGGCTTGCTCGCCGCCGGCCTCTTTCCGCAGCCATTGGGCGTGCCTGGCCAGGATTTCTTTCAGTTCTTCCGCAGAAAATTGGCTCATAATGAATTATCCAAAATCAGGTGAAGTCAGGCAGCCAATAATTTCCCTTCGCTTGCCTGCAAGCCTGCTTTCAAATCATTATAGGTGCATTTGCTTCCCGGGTTTTAAAAATCCGCTTGATTAATTCAGGGCATACACCAGCTGCTGGTCCGGGGCATTGGGGTCATCATACTGGATGTGCCCTTCATCCAGCCATTGCGGGTGGAACTCCCTCGCCGTATTCGCGGCGATTACGGTCAGCTGCATGCCGGGCAGGTCCAGCAGGTATAGTGTCACTTTGCTGCCGCTGGTCTTGAATTTCTCCGCGCTGTCCGCGTCAAAAAAGCGCGGGTAGTCGCTGAAAACCACCTTGCCGGTGTCCGGATTCAACGCGTATTCCTGCCGGCTGAAAGGCACTGTCGCCAGGTCATAAGCTTTCACCTCGCTCCCGCTGGTGTTGGCCTCAAAAAAGCCCAGCACCTGGCTGGCCGCGAACAGGTTTCCCCAGAAGCGCGAGCCGTCCTCCGCCCAGCTTCCAGGCCGATGCTCGCGAACTCGCTCCCGGCCAACCCCTCACCCAGCTGCGCGGCGCTTAATTGGGCGAAGGCGTTGCCATTCGTATCCATGAAATACAGCCTGTCGTTATCGCTGACGGCAATGGTCATCCCGTCCGGTGCGGCGCGGAAATCCAGGCTCTTGCTGGCGAAAACCAGCTTGCCCTTTTTGGCGGCGTCATAAACCCATAATTCGCTGCGCCAGTCGTCATCGCCGGGTCCGCTGTACTCAAAGCGGTGCATGACGAACAGGCTGCCGTTATGGTACTCGAGCGGGTGGTAATGGTCGGAATAAAGGTCGCCCAGCTCCAGGTAGGGGCTGCGCTGGCCGCTGGCGGCATCTTCCAGATAGACCATGCCTTTGCCCGGGTCGCCGGTGTTGACAGCCAGGATGGGCACATATTCAACAGGTGCCTGCGGGGTCGCGCTTGGCTGGATTTCCGTTGGAGCGGGGCTTTCCGGCAGGGCGGGCGCCTTGGCGCACGCAGCCAGTGCGGTCGCAAGGATCAGGGTCAACAGTAAGGGGCGCTTCTTCATTTTTCCTCCTGAAATACAGAGCTTGTTTGTATATATTTTATGCTCTCGGTAAGGATAAAAATATTTGCCTTTTATCAGAGAATTTATCCCGTGCTGGTCCTTCCGCCTGTATTAAATCTGAATCCATAAACTGCGCGTAGCCATTAGTCTCAATTGGGATACGCGAAAAGAGGCTCACACGTGCTGGTCGATCAGGATCTGGTTGCCGTCCGGGTCTTCAAGCGTAATACTAGGCCGGCCCGCTGGTTGTCTCGTCTGCTTCGCCGGTGAGCGCCACGCCTTTTTCTTTCATTGCCCGCTGCAGTGCGCGCACGTCGGTGAACTTCTCGAGATTTTGGGCGTTCTGGTCCCAGCCGGGATTGAAGGTCAGCATGTTCTTGTCAAACATGCCCTGGAAGAGCCCGATCACGCAGTTGCCGTTCTTCATGATGAGCCAGTTCTGCGTTATCTCTCCATGAAAAGCGCTGAATCCCAGCTTCTCGTAAAATGCCTTGGATGCCTGGATGTCCTTGACCGCCAGGCTGACTGAAAATGCGCCGAGTTCCATTTTTTCTCCTTTATCTATAAATGACAATGCGATTGTAGCAAAGGCGTTGTGGTAAACCGGATTATTTTCAGGTTTCTTATATTTCTATTAGGTTGGGTTTTGCCGGGGCTTAAGGCACTTAAGAAAATAAAAGTCCACCTGATTCAGGTGGACTGAGAAAGCTTTTTTAAAGATATTCCTTAAACCGCGCGTCCCTGGCGGTTCCTCGCCCAATTTCTGTTCCGGCTGGGGTGCGGCTGCCGGGGCTGCATGGGGCGGTTGGCCCGATTCTGCATATTTGGCTGCGCTGCTCGTTCCGGCGCGCGCTGGGTGTAATCAAAATCCGCCAGGCGCACGCGCTCGATCTTGGCTCCCAGAACGCGCTCGATGTCGCGGATCATGCCCTCGTCCTCCGGCACGCACAGCGTGAAAGCCTTGCCCGTTGCCTGGGCGCGCCCCGTGCGGCCGATGCGGTGGATATAGGCGTCCACCGTGTCCGGCATGTCGAAGTTGATCACATGCGTGATATCGCTCACGTCGATGCCGCGCGCGGCGATGTCGGTGGCCACCAGGATGTCGTAGCTGCCCTTGCGGAAGCCGTCCAGGGCGCCCTGGCGCGCGTTCTGCGACATGTTGCCCTGCAGCGCGGAGGTGCGCAAACCGGCTTTCGCCAGTTTCACGGCCAGGCTGCGCGCGCGGTGCTTGGTGCGCGTGAAGATCAGCACCCGGTCCGAAGCCAGCTGCTGCAAAATGCTTGTCACCAGCGCGGTCTTCAGCGTCTGGGGCACGGGGTAGAGCGCGTGCGATACGGTTTCCGTCGGCGCGATCATGCCGATCTGCACGGTCACCGGGTTGTGCAGGATGCTGTCAGCCAGCGTGCGGATATCGTCCGGCATGGTGGCGGAGAAGAACAGCGTCTGGCGCTTTGCCGGCACCTTCTTCAGGATGCGGCGGATGTCGGGCAGAAAGCCCATGTCGCACATGCGGTCGGCCTCGTCCAGCACCAGCACCTCAACGTGCGAGAGGTCGATCCTGGCTTCGCTCAGCAGGTCCAGCAGCCGGCCGGGGCACGCCACGACGATATCGGTGCCGCGCCGCAGGGCTTCCAGCTGCGGGTTCTTGCTCACCCCGCCGTAGATGGTCGTGCTGCGCACGTGCGTGTTCTTGCCCAGGGCGATGGCGGTCTGGTGGATCTGCTCGGCCAGTTCCCGCGTCGGCACGATGATCAGCGCCCGGATCTGCCGCGCCGGGCTTGCGCTCAGGCGCTGCAGGATGGGCAGCATGAAGGCCGCGGTCTTGCCGGTGCCGGTCTGCGCCAGGCCCAGCACGTCGCGCTGCTGCAGCACAACCGGGATGGCCTGCTGCTGGATGGGGGTGGGGGTGGTGTAGCCCGCGCTCTTAATGCCTGCGGCAATGCGCGCGTCGAGTGAAAATTGGTCAAACTGCATAATGTCTCCTTGACTTTTAAGAGCCAAGGTGTGCGCTTGACCCGATTGGTTAATGCGAATGCTTTCGCTGCTGCTGCCCGTAATGGTAATTCATAGGCAGGTGGAGTTCATTATACCCAGTTTTAGGAATCATGCTGTTGGTTTTTTAAAATAGGTGGGATAAAGATTCACAGGTATGTTTCAAGTATTGAGTGGGGCAGAACCTTGGGATCAAGGCAAATAAGGGTAAAGAATAATGATCAAATAATAATTAAATATTACACAAAAGGATAATGCAATTGCCAGGTTGGGCAGAGGACAAATTTGCCCCTTGTTATGAATTGTTGAATAGCTAAAATGTTCGCATTTGAATATCGAATAAGATTAACAATGTATAGATTTAAAAGTTGATATGTTCGCACTTTATCATTAATTCCTGAATAAGATTGTTTGGTAAATACACAGTAAGAGGTTGGAAATTAGTATTTCTATTTGATAAAAACATCCAAACTCCAGTAAATTGTGTTTACTAGTTTTAGTTGTTATACAAATGGGAGGTAAGTCATGCGGCTCTATTGATTAAAAATTAAAGGCTTCCGGTCAATCAAAGATACTGGCGAATGTAAGCTATCTGAAATTGACAACATTGTTGTACTTGCCGGACAGAACGAGGCGGGAAAAACTGCTGTACTTGAATCCCTCGACTTCTTCAGGAACGGTCCGAACGAAAAATTTGAGAAATACCAGAGACGTAGGGAGCTATGAAACTGAAGTTTTGTGCGAATTTGCTCTCGAACCCGGTGACTTACGATTTAACGGGGACCTCGTATCAAGAGAGCAGGTTGAGAATTTATTAAAAATAAATCACATATAAGCTTTATTGAAAGAGTGTAAAAGGTCAAGTACATGACATTTTTACTGAAGAGCTGAATATTTTACGTAGTTTGATTCCAGAAAATATAGGAGACTATAACTGCGGAAACAAAAAAAACTGAAGTCTCACAAAAAGAAGTGGTTGATGATAATCCAGAACCCCCTGAAAAAAAAGAAGTAGCTGTCGAAGAATTAACAAGCATACCGCCATCTCCTAAACCACCTACTCCCAGCCAACCAACAAAGGAAGAATTATTATCCGCGTGTATAAAGAGATTAATCGAATCAATCCCCCCATTTAGTTTTTATGAGACATTTCGGGATCTTTTACCTTCCGAAGAAGAGGTAACGAAGCTCGGAAAGAATAATGCTGTAAAAGATTTTGAGAAGGTTTTTTCAGTTGATTTAGTTAGTTTGGCTGAAATCCAAGATATTAGAGATAAAAAGAATAAGCTCGAAGAGTTGGAAGATCGCGCAACTGAGAAATCTTAATCAATCTTGGACACAAAGAATCTCTAGCGTAAAGGAGAGGAAAAATACAGATTTTCTATCGAAATCGATAACGCAGTACCCAAAAAAGTAATTTTTATGCATTAAAGGTAAAGAGGGTACACGCCTTTATTTGGGAGCAAAAAAGGCAGGTTTTCGGTGGTTTAGTGCATTCCATTCACGGTTGCGTTGCCACTTAAATGGGAGGTACTACTCTAAAATCCGAAAAATCACAGAGGAAAATCCGATTCATATTACTAATAGATGAACCTGGACAAACCTTGCATGATATAGCTCAATATGATGTAAAAAAGATACTGGAAGAGACTTCTGAAAATGATATACAAATAATTGACCAATGCATAATCCCAATTTGATAGGGACAAAAGGTAAGGAATTTACACGAATTAGATTAGTTTCTAACAATCAGGACTTAGGAACGAAAATTGAAAATGTGGGTCAGTTTATTTCGAGAGAAGGCCATGGGAGTTTGGATGCGTTGTCACCAATTCGCATTGCTATGGGGCTTATCAGCATTGGCTCAATAGTTGATGCCAATAAACTCAACGTTGTTGTTGAAGGTATAACTGATCATTATTACCTTTCAGCCTTTAAAGACATCCTGATAAAGGATGAAAAAATCCGATTTATACCAGCATGTGGAGCTGATAATGTGAAGCATGTTGTAAGCATATTAATTGGTTGGGGATGTAATTACAAAGCTGTTTTTGATGATGATAAAAGCCAAGGACGAGCAGCTTATAACCAGCTGAAGAAACAATTTTATGAAAATAATGATGATTTGGCACATGAGCATATTTTGAAAATAAATAATGCGATGGGTATCGAGGAGGTTTTACAAAAGGCGACTTTGAGAAATTTATTCTTTCCAGAAGTAGAAAACCGGAAGAGATGCAAAAAAATAACTCCGATATTGTAAAGGATTCGGGAAAAGAGATGTATGCCCGGTTGTTCCTTGAAAAAGTTGAAGCTGGGGAGGCTTTAGCTTTAACCAGAGAAACTAAAAAGAATTTTGAAAATATTTTTATCTGGCTTTATGAAAAGTTTGGCCTTTGATTATGAAAATAATGCATTTTTCTTGGATATCGCTTTCACATTTCCATTATCAGATGAGGTGGCAAATCGATATCACTTAGTGGTCTCCAGTTTGCATAAAGTATGAACATTACCAATTGAATCACAAAAACAACTATCAGAAGAATGATTTTTCTTATTATTTAGGCGTTGGATATAGACTGGCAATGATACTTATGGGAGCTCTAAAAAATTATAGTTTGTGAATTTGGAGACTTTTAAAAGGATCAAAATTAAACTAACAAAATAGATATTTATTTTCAGTGGAAATAAATTGTAATATAATAAAAATAAAGTGGGTTCTATGAATAAGTCAAATTATTATTTTGATGAAACAATTCAAAAAGATTTTTTAAAAATTGTTGCAAAAAATAATGTCCACTATAAACCCCAACTACCCAGCCAAGTAATACCATTAGTTGATAAAGTTGAATTTCTGTTTGATTTAGATTTATTATGGGGGTTCTCTGATGCATTTGAAAAATCTTATGATTGACTTAACCATTTACCTTGATTAACCTTAATCACTATTCAATCGTTGTGGTACTACCACACGATATGCAGCATATGGGACGGTTCCTTTCGCTTCTGTATTTGCAAAAGAAACTAGAAAATCGCTTGCTGTTTTTGATGAAGAGCGATTCTCAATTTTTCATATTCATCCTGTAATTAATCATAGATCAAATGTTTTAAAATCTGGAAAAGTATTACTAATAAAGGATGTAATTTTGGGTGGAGATGCTATTATAAAAACATATGATGCTATCCGTTCTAACGGATCAGATCTTGGTGGTTTATTTGTTTTTATTGATTTGGGTGTTGACGATGACTGGCAGAAAGTTATTCCAGGAAGTATCCCAATTATTGTACTCGCAAGAGGTCCAGACTTAAAGATTTATCTAGTTAGGCAGATAATGGAAAATAGAGAGAAAATTGAATTTCCGGAAGATATTGATATTCGCATATTTGCTACAATCGTTGGTATTTGGGATAACAACTTTTATCACACGTAAAGGAATAAGTATTAAATATTTATCTGAATGTATCATTTCTTTTGCTATTGTGGCATACCATTAAACAGCTTTTACACAGACAGAGCTTGATAAGAAAATTGAAAATTTTATATACACAACTTTATTTTGTGTAGTTCTCGTTTTATATCTTATTTCTGAATATAAAAATTATTTTTCTGCTGATGAGCGATTGAATTTAGTATTTTTTCTTCCTTTGCTCATTTTAATATGGATCATAATTAGAGAAAGTATTAACAGAGGGGTGATAAAAAGATTTACAAAAGAACAAGATGAAGAAGAAGGGAATAATATTAAGGAATGAAGATATTTGACATTGCGGTAATTTTAGATTTTTTTTCTAAATACTCCCTTATTATTTTATTATTTTTATATATTCTAATATTATATCGCTCAAATTTATTAAAATTAATAGCACAATAGTACCTGATAAATCAAATGATGAAATAGAAAAAAATATTTGGAAGGATGTTGTTAAAATCGGCCATCAAGAATAAATGCTGATATCGAAATATTATTCTTAAACAAAGGAACATGTGAAAGTGAAGAGCATTTTGATTTTGATGATATTGGAAAAAAGTTATTAGCAATTGGATATGTTCTTGAAAGTAATAAATCATCTCAAATACAATTATTTACGGGAAAATTCTCAAAATCACGTCAGATTTTATGACAGAGAGGGTAACAGGGGGAAAGAAAACAGGAATATTCAAAGAGGCTACAGGAAGCATTTATACTGGATTTCAGGATACTATTTCTGGCATAGAAAACGGAAATTTTATTCTATTTTACACAGGTATTGCCAGAATCGTATTTTCTCTGGCCACAAATAAAAAAATAGATTACCCAAATCAAAATAAACCAACCTATTTCTCTTCATTAAAATTTGATATTAATAATTGATTAATAGATATATATCGAAAATTTCCTGGATTCATAAAGAAATGGAAGGAAACAAGTATTAAGGAGAGCGATATTTTTCTTTTCCTTTTTATTACAATTCTTGATGAGAATAATGACATGATCAAGAAAATATTAGTAAAAAATGAATTAATTTATGAGGAAGGATTAGAGCAAAGAATTGAAAATATAAAAAAAGATCACTTCTTATGTTTCGAGATGCATATGGGGAAAATAATTTATCAAAGCAATACAAATCTATTTTGCATTTGTATAATATTAAAAGTTAAAGGGATGGGGACATAGGCAATGATTTTGTCAAATCGCGATAGACAATTAGCAATTTAAACAAATTTATTAGAAATGGAAACAATTATAATTTTCAAATTGAAAAGCTTTTCTTAGACTCAAATGAAAGCAAAGACTCATTTTTCAGAATTAGTGAACAGAATAAAAAAAAATAATTCTTATAAAGAAATAGATTACTTATTACCTATTGATAACGATGGTATTGCTATCGCATCAATATTGCATGATAGGCTATCTATACCGCTTTTAGAATTCTCAAAAATTGAAGAATATTCCAACTGTGGTTTGTTGGATATTCAAAGATCGAAAATAAGTATAGTAGATTCATTAATTGGAAGTGGTTCAACAATTACTATTTTATTAATGATTGCGCAAGTATCAACTTTACCCCATATTCGATTATTGTATTAATTAGAAATGATCAGTATCTTAGAAAAAGAATTTTTCTTAAAATTACCTTAATACAGGGAAATTAATATTTTTGTTTATACCTCTCTGGTCTTTAAAAATAAGAATATATTTTCATTAGATATCACGAAATTCTTTTTTATATACAAGATGTGCGAATGATGCACAAAATGTAATATAAAAGGAAATATGTACAATAGTATTATAAATAGTTTTTTTATTCCTTCATTTCGAATAAAAAAAA
Source organism: uncultured Chloroflexia bacterium (assembly GCA_963751635.1). Lineage (GTDB taxonomy): Bacteria > Chloroflexota > Anaerolineae > Anaerolineales > Anaerolineaceae > Pelolinea. Next base: position 312,415 of record CAVVVE010000002.1, on the reverse strand, counting down.
TCCAGAATAATGTCCAAAATGTCAAAGTGTCAAATTTTGTCAACTTTTGTCAACTTTTGTCTACTTTAGCAACACCTGTTTCAAGGTCAACGACCTAAAATACCTGGGTCATAGCGGTTGAAGACGAAGGTATCTGCCATTTCAAACCCATTATCCCCCCAACTAAGTTATAATTAGCCCATGTCCGTGTTCCCTGCGGGGAAAGGCCATTTCAGGCAATCCGGGCTGACGCGAAGGAAACTGCATTTATATGTCGAAAATCACACTTGAACTGGCTGAAGGGGACTGGATCGTTCATTCGCGCCACGGCCTCGGCCAGATCATCGGCATGGACAAGAAGGAGCTCTTCGGCGACCGCAAGGTCTTTTACATCGTCAAGACCGAGCTCATCACCTACTGGCTCTCGCTTTCGGAAGTGGATTCCGGGCGCATCCGCCAGGTGGAATCCGCCGAGGTCTTTGAAAAGGCGCTCGAGATCCTCGCCAGCGAGCCCAAGCCCCTCGATAACAACTTCCGCCGCCGGCTGATGCACATCCAGACCCTGGTCGAAGACGCCACCCTGCTTTCCAAAGCCTCCCTCATCCGCGACCTGTACGCGCGCGATGTGCAGAAGGATATGCACGTCAACGAGAAGAAGATCCTCGAGAACCTCGAGCGCCAGTTCATCAACGAGTGGGTGCAGTCCTGCAGCATCACCGCAGAAGAAGCCCGCGCCCAGCTCAGCGGCGCCCTCAGCCGCGGCAGCGCCAACCTGGTGCACAAGAAACCGGCTTTCTAAACCCTCCTTAAACAAAAAAGAGCAGCCATCGAAGCTGCTCTTTTATTTAAAACTGGCAGGTGCGAAGCATGCTTCGCACCTGCCAGTTCCTGTTTTGGAAAGTCCTTATACCCTACTGGACGTTATAGACGAAATAGAACTCTTCCATTTTCACGCCGTCCGGATTCTTGAAATACCAGCGTGTGATCAGTCTGCGAGCCGGTGGAGTAGGGCGCCACGGCGGGCATGGTGAAGCACCAGCGCTTGCCGGGTTTTGTAAGGGCTTCAACATAGAAGTATTTGGTATTGTTCCACAGGCGCGGGCCGCTGACCCATTCCAGGTAATATTCATCGGTCCAGTCGGTGGTGCCGACGTTGTCAAAGCACACCGTGATGGCAAATTGTTCGCCCATCTTGAAGGTCGAGCCGTCTTTGGGCGTGTTGGTGCCGAATTTGGCCGCGTCGCCGAAGCGCTGCACGGTCGGGGTGGGGCCGAGCGGCATGGGCGTCAGGGTGGGGATGCTTAAATCCACTGTCGGCGTCGGGGGCATCGCGGGTTCCGGGGTCTGGGTTGGCGGGGGCTCGGGCGTGGGCGGCATGGACTGCGCGGTTTGCGTCATGCTCACCATCACCGTTTCCGCGACCTGCGTGAAGATCATGTTGGGATCCAGGGTGGGTTCCGCGGGCGCGGCTGCGCCGCAGGCGGATAGCACCAATGCCGACAAAGCCAGCACACTCACCCAGGCAAATAGTCTTGATTTAGTTTTCATCTTGGATCAACTCCCTTTCAGATTAATGGAATTATTATAACCGACTGTATACCGCCAAAATGCGGCGGATGTCAAGGGCTGTTTTTCAGTCAAAATCCGTTTCAACCGCCGGTTTGGGCTCTTCCTTGAAAATATTATAGGCGTCTTCGCGCTCGGCGCGGAACTGCTGGGTGTAAAGCCTGTAGTACTTGCCCTGCTGCCGCAGCAGCTCGGCGTGGGTGCCCATCTCGGCGATCTGCCCGTCCTCGATCACCAGGATGCGGTCGGCGCGCTTGATGGTGGACAGGCGGTGGGCGATGATGAAGCTGGTGCGCCCCTGCATCATGGCTTCCATGCCGCTTTGGATGAGCGCTTCGGTGAGGGTATCCACCGATGCTGGTGGCTTCGTCCATGATGAAGATCTCCGGGTCCGAGAGCACCGCGCGCGCCAGGCTGATGAGCTGCTTCTGCCCGACCGAGAGCAGCACGCCGCCTTCGCCCACCTGTTCGTCGTAGCCCTTCTCGAAGCTGGCTGATGAACTTGTGCGCGCCGGCCAGTTTGGCCGCTTTCTCGATCTCCGCCTCGGCTGGCTCCAGCCGGCCGTAGCGGATGTTCTCGCGGATGGTGCCCGAGAACAGGTGCGGCGTCTGCAGCACCATGCCGATGCGCGACTGGATGGCGTGCAGCGACAGGTCGGTGTAGTCATGCCCGCCGATCAGGATGCGCCCGCGTTTGGGCTCATAGAAGCGGCACAGCAGGTTGACGATGGTGGTCTTGCCGCCGCCGGTGGAGCCCACCAGGGCGATGGTCTCGCCGGGCTTGACGTGCAGGTTGAAGTCCTTGATCACCGGCTTGTCGTCCTCATACCAGAAGTGCACATGGTCGAAAATGATGTCGCCGCGGATGGTGCCCGGGTCAATGGCATTCGGCTTGTTCTGGATCTCGGGCGCGGTATCGATCAGCTAGAAGATGCGCTCGGCCGAGGCCAGCGAGTGCTGCATCTCGGCGAAGACGCGCGCCAGGTCCTGGATCGGCCACATCATGAAGGTCATGTAGGAGATGAAGGCCTGGATGCCGCCGATGGTGATGCCTTCAAAGTTGATCTGCGCGCCGCTGTACCAGATGATGCCGCCGATGGCGAAGGCGGAGATGATCTGCACGATCGGCAGGAAGAGCGCGGACAGCCAGGCGGCGCGGTAGCCGGCGCGTGTACATCTCGCCGGTTTCCCGCTTGAATTCGTCCAGGTTGCCGTCTTCGCGCCCCAGCGCCTTGACCACGCGCACCCCGGTGATGTTCTCGTTGTACGACGCGGTGATGCTGCGAGTTGATCTTGCGCACCTTGCGGTACTGCTTCAGGATGCGCTTGCGGAACTGCACCGCCACGTACAGCAGCAGCGGCAGGATGGCCAGCACGATCAGCGCCAGCTGCCAGTTGATGGCGAACATGAACGCCAGCGTGGTGGCGATGTTGACCACGCCCCAGGTGGAATCGATCAGCCCCCAGGTCACCAGCTCGGCCACGCGTTCGGTGTCGTTGGTCACGCGGCTCATGATCCAGCCCACCGGCGTGCGGCTGTAATAGGAGAGCGACAGCGTCTGCAGGTGGTTGAAGAGCATGCGGCGCAGGTCGTAGCGCATGCGCTCGCCCATCACGCCCGCCAGGTAGACAAACACAAAAATGCCGGCGGACTGCACCAGGATCATGGACGCGTAGCGGATCAGGATGCGCACCAGCGCGGCCTGGTCGTTTTTGAGGATGCCCTGGTCAATGATCTGTTTGCTCAGGTAGGTGAAATACGCGTCCAGGATGGACACGATGATGATGGTGGTGATGAACCCGGCCACCCACATCCAGTGCTGCCTCAGCAGCCCGAAGATGCGTTCAGAACGCCGCCGGTCACCTCGCTGGTGAATTCTTCTTCCTCAAAATAATCAGACGGCACTTGAGATCTCCTCTTTCAGCTCCGTTTCGATGCGGGTCTGGATGTCGTAGATCTGGCGGTAGATGCCTGCCTGTCTCAGCAGTTCTTTGTGCGTGCCGCGCTGGATGATGCGCCCGTCCTCCAGCACCAGGATCAGGTCGGCGTCCATGATGCTCTGGATGCGGTGGGCGATGATGAAGGTGGTGCGGTTTTCCATCAGCACGCGCATCGCCTGGCGGATCTGCGCCTCGGTCTCGGTGTCCACCGATGAGGTGGAGTCATCCAGGATCAGGATGCGCGGGTTCTTCAGCAGGGTGCGCGCGATGGCGACGCGCTGCTTCTGCCCGCCCGAAAGGGTCACGCCGCGTTCGCCGACCAGCGTGTTGTAGCCTTCCGGGAAGGAAAGGATCACGTCATGCACCGCCGCCACTTTGGCAGCCTGCTCCACTTCCTCCTGCGAGACGTCCCGCCCGACGCCGTAGGTGATGTTGTCGCGGATGGTGCGCGAGAACAGGAACGGCTCCTGTTCCACGATGCCGATCTGCTGGCGCAGGAAGCGCCGTGAATAGTTGCGCAGGTCGACTCCGTCCAGCAGGATTTGGCCCGAGGTATAGTCATAAAAGCGCGGCAGCAGGTTCACCAGCGAGGTCTTGCCGGAACCGGTGGAGCCCAGCAGGGCCACCTTCTGGCCGGCCTTAATGCTGAATGTGATGTCGTGCAGCACCTTGTCTTTTTCCTCATACTCAAAAGACACATGCTCAAACACAAATTCGCCGCGCACGCCTTCGCGCGGGTTGTGGTTGCCGTCATCCAGGGGTTCGCGTTCTTCCTTGATGATCTTCATCACGCGGTCATACGAGACCAGCCCGCTGGACATGTCCACAATAAAGCGCCCCAGCCCGCGCAGGGGATAGATGATCCAGATCAGCAGCCCGGCGTAAGCCATGTAATTGCCGACCGAAATCTCGCCGCGCATGGCCATCAGCGCGCCCAGCAGAAAACCGGCCAGCATCTGCGCGCCGCAGAAGATATCCGAGATCGGCCAGAACAGCGAGTGGATGGTGAGCAGCTTCTTGCCGCGCAGGAACTTTTCCCAGTTGCTGCGGTCAAATTTTTCAATCTCATGCGTCTGGCGGGCAAAGGCCTTCACCACGCGCACCCCGCTCAGGTTTTCCTGCAGCGTGGTCGAAAGCACCGCGTCCTGCTCCTGGTAGGCTTCATAGGCCTTGGTGACCTTTTTGAAGAAAACCAGCGAGGTTGCCAGGATGAAAGGCACCGCGATGACCGAGAGCAGCGTCAGGCGCACGTTGATCTGCAGCAGCGCGATGAAGTTGACGATGAAGAGCAGCGTGATGCGCCCGATGCCGATGGCCTGGTCGTTGTAAAAGCGCCGCAGCGCGTCCACATCCGAGGTGCAGCGCTGCACCAGTTCGCCGGTGTCGGATTCGGAATGGTAGGCAAAGGGCAGGTGCTGGATGTGGTCGTAAAGGTAATTGCGCAGGCGCTCAACAGTGCCTTCCGCCGATTTGGCGGCCAGCCTGCCGCTCAGGTAGGTGAAAACGCCCTGCAGCGCCGCAAAAGCCAGAAAGCCCAGCGCGATCAGCCACACGGGAACGCTGCCGGTCTTGTGGATCAGGTAGTTGTCCACAAAAAAGCTGAGCAGCAGGTAGGTCAGGGTTTTGGAATAAGCCGAAAGCCCCTGCAGCACGGTCGCGGCAGTGTATTCAAGATGGTAGCCATTTAACAGCCGCCACAGCCCAACCAGGCGGTTGGGTGTCATGGCGCGTTTGAGGTCATACCTGAGGATTTGCTGCTTGTTGGTCAACTTAACCTGCCTGCCAGTCTATAATGCGGGGTTTCATTATAACTTACCTCTTCAGGCGGCTTTTGAAAAAGGATAAGTTGGTAAAATAGACCAGTCTTTATCTCATGCGTTTCAGGAGAGAGCCCGTGCGCGTTCTGGAAATCGATACCCGCAATCGCAGTCAGGTCAGGGAGTTCCTTGAGCTGCCGTTCAAAATTTACCGGGGCTGCAGCCAGTGGGTGCCGCCGCTGGAAATGGATGCCAGGGCGATGCTCAACCGCGCGCGCCACCCGTATTACCGGGAATCGGACGCGGCTTTCTTGATGGTGGTTTCGGATGCGGGTGAAGCGCTGGGGCGCATCGCGGTTTTGGATAATCAGCGCCATAACCGTTTCAACCAGTCTGCCATCGGGCTTTTCTATCTTTTGGAGATTGTGGATGATTATGCTGCCTTTTCGCTGCTGATGGAAACGGCTTTCGCCTGGGCGCGCTCCCGCGGGCTGACCGAGATCATCGGCCCCAAGGGCTTTACCGCGCTCAACGGCATGGGCATGCTGGTGCGCGGCTTTGACCGCCGCCCGGCGCTGGGCATCCCTTATAACCATGCCTATTACCCTGAATTCATGGAAAAGCTGGGCTTTAAAGGCATCCGGGATGTGGCCTCGGGCTACTTCAATCGCGATCTTCCCCTGCCGGAAAAGGTCAGCCTGGTGGCTGAAAAAGTCCGTGAAAAGCGCGGGCTGGTGGTGCAGCAGTACGCCTCGCGGGGCGACCTGAAGAAAATGCTCCCGCATTTAAAAGACCTCTACAACGGTTCGCTGGTGGGAACTGAGGATATCACCCCCATGACAGACCAGGAAGTTGCCGAGATGGCCGGCCAGATCCTGTGGTTCGCTGACCCGCGCCTGATTAAGATATTAATGAAGGGCGACCGCCCGGTGGGCTTTTTGCTGGCATACCCGGATATTTCCGCCGCGCTGCAGAAAACCGGGGGGCGGCTCTGGCCGTTCGGGTGGGTGCGCCTGCTGCGCGAATTGAAGCGCACCGATTGGATCAATATTAACGGCGCCGGCATCATCGCCGAATACCGCGGCATGGGCGGCACCGCCGTCCTGTTTGATGAGATGGCTAAAAGCGTCAGGGGTGGGCGCTATGTCCATGCCGACCTGGTGCAGATCGGCTTGGAGAATGAACGCATGCAGCAGGAATTGAGCACTTTCGGGATCGACTTTTACAAGATGCATCGCATTTACCGCCGGATGATATGAGAAATAACCTTCAATCGTCACTGTTCCGATTTGAAGGCAGCAGCTATTATTAAAGGACGAAAAGGGAAAGGACAAGAATGGCAATTTCAGTGCGCAACCGCTTGATGATCCCGGGGCCGGTGGAGGTGCATCCGGCTGTGCTGGAAGCGCTATCCAGCCCGGTGGAACCGCATTACGGCCCGGCCTGGGTGGAGAAATATGCCCGCATCACGGGCTGCTCAAGCAGGTCTATAACACCCGCCAGGATGTTTTTCTGATGGCGGGTTCGGGCACCGGCGCGATTGACGCCTGCATGGGCAGCAGCATGCTGACCGGCGAGAAGATCATCATCGGCAACAATGGCTTTTTCGGCGACCGGCTTGCAGCCATCGCCAGCAATTATGGCCTGCAGATCGTGGAGGTCAAGGCGCCCTGGGGCGAAGCGCTTGACCCGGCAGAAATTTCCAAAACCCTGAAAGCCCATCCGGATGCCAGGATCGTGGCTGTGGTGCACAGCGAGACGTCCACGACCATCCTCAATCCGATCGAGGCTATTGGCAGCGTGGTCAAAGAGAGTGACGCGCTTTTCATGGTGGATGCGGTCTCTTCGCTTGGAGGCGTCCCGATGGATGTGGATGCCTGGGGCATCGACCTGTGCCCGTCCGCCTCGCAGAAATGTTTGGGCGCAACCCCCGGGCTGGCGCCGGTTTCCATCAGCAAAAAAGCCTGGAAAATGATTGACCGGACCGACCGTAAAGCGCATGGCTGGTTTACCAACCTGCAGGTTTGGCGGGAATACGCCCGCGATTGGGGCGACTGGCACCCCACGCCCATCACCATGCCGGTGAGCATTGCCAACGGGCTGCTGGTTTCGCTGGAGCAGCTGCTGGCCGAGGGAATTGACGCCCGCATGCGCCGCTATCAAGACCTGGCCTTGCGGCTTCGTTCAGGTTTGCGCGCGGCGGGTATGCCGCCTTTCACTCCGGACGAGATGCTCAACCCGGTGCTGACCGCGGCTTACCCCCCGCAGGGCATTGACAGCGGAAAAGTGGTGACCTATCTCCTCAATGAGCATCATATCCAGATCTCGGGCGGTTTGGGTGCGCTTAAGCCCAAGATTTTCCGCATCGGGCACATGTCTCCGGTGATCTCCGACGCGGATATGGATGAATTGGTATCCGCGCTGAAGCAATTTAAATAGAAACAGGTGGTTTCAAAAAGCGCAGGTTACGCCTGCGCTTTATTTTTTTGTCACTCTGAGCGGAGCGAAGAGTCTGATTTGTTCTTTTTGAGATATCTGTTGCTGACCATTATCAGCAGGGCAGCCATCAGGATGCACAAGCCGCCGATAAAGATGAAAATATCGCGCCAGAAACGGATCGGGAACAGGCGGATGAGATTATCCGACATCAGGAAGAGCCAGGAATCCCCTTGAAAGAAGAGCTGATGAAATTGGGTGAACAGCTGGTTGAAATTCAAGGTCAGGTAAAACAGGATCGCGAAAATCAGCACTAGGGTCAGGGCAGCCCCGCTGCGCAGGGCGCTAAACCAGGCGGTTTGCGCCTTGGCTGCCCAGCTGAGAACCGCGGCCAGGATAAAAAAGGCCAGCAGCCCCAGCCATACTTTCAGGACGATGGCGGTCAGGTTTCTGACATCCAGCATGTGGCTCAATTCGCGTTCGTTGAACAGCGGCGAACCATCCGGAAGGCGCTGGTTGGTCAACGCTGCATGCGTAATTCGGCCGAGCAGGTAATCAACGGAATAGCGCGACCAGGTCAGCCGGTCGGCGGTGGTAAAGCCGTAGTCATCCGCGGGAAAACCGGGCATTTGGTATTCCACACTGACATAAACAGGCGTCAGGGCGATGCGGATGGCGGTTGTGGCCAGCAGAATCGGCAGGCTGATGACCAGCAGCACCAGGAAGATTTTTATAAACGTTTTCATTGCAGCGCCTCCAGATTGTCGGAAAAGAGCAGGTCAAAGATCATCGCGTTGGTGATCCATTCCACCGGCGCCTTGTCATCAGTTAACAGGATGCCTTCTTTGGGAGTTGGCTGCATATTCAGGATCGCGGTTTCAAGCGCGTAGCGCAGCAGGTCGGGCATGGCGTTGGCTTTCTCAAGCGCGATGTAGTTGGTGACGAGGGCTTCGCTGCGGGTTGGCTCTTTGGTGGCGTAGATGATCGAATTTAATGTATCCGGAATATCAACCACATACACGCTCGGGTAAACAGAAGCGATGGTCATGTAAAGCGCATCCACCAGCCGGCGGTCTTCAAAGATGCGCGCGACATTGATGACCAGGGTGCCTTTGTCCGAAAGATGGTTGAAAGTCTCCTGGAAAAATTCGCGGGTGGTGAGGTGCCAGGGAATATACGGCGGGCGGTAGGCATCCACGCTGATGATCTCATACGTTTCTTTGCTGCGGGTGATACCCACGCGCGCATCCTCGCTAAATACTTTCAGGTTGGTATCATTCATGTGGAAATAGGAATAACCGACTTCCACAATCTCGGGATCAATCTCAAAGCCATCGATCTCAATGGAAGGATAAACCGAAACCAGCTGATTGGCGCTGGTGCCTGCCGCCAAACCCAGGATCGCGGCGCGGGGGACGTCCTGGTCAATCGCAGCGGAGTCATAAAAAAAGGGGGCGGCCAGAACCTGTTCCCAGGGGCCGTGGAAATTTTCCTGGACAGGATGGTAGACGGAATGGAAGCCCTGGCCTTCATTCAGGCGCAGCAGGCGGAAGCCGTCAATCTCCTGTACCTGGATGTAGTTGTAAGCCGATTCGCCTTCATAAAGAATGTTGCCAGTACTTTTATCCATCCCGCTCAGGCCTAAATAGGTGGCGGCAGCCAGGAGGATTGGCATCCACAGGAATTTCAGGGCTGTTTTTATGTTGGCTGTCTTCCATAAACCGATCAGGGCGGCAGTCATCAGCATGGCGCTTAAAGCGACGAAGGTCCGATAGGTGCCGATGGCGGGGATGAGCAGCAGAACCGGCAGAAAAGTGCCGATAAACGATCCGAGGGTGGAAATTGTGTAAATCCTGCCGGCAACGGAGCCGGATTTGCGGGTGTCGTCCATCGCCAGCCTGACTGCGAAAGGGGAGGCGGTGCCCAGCAGGATCACCGGGATGCTGAAGAGCGCCAGAACTGCGGCAAAGGAACCGAACAGCTCTGCCATGCGCATCTCGTTAAAAGCCTGGCTGGCAAAGCGAAGTACCGGCCGTGAAGCCAGCGGCACCAATCCGATGCATAACGACGCCCACAGCAGAATGGAAAAGAAGGTGCGGTATTCGGGGGAACGGTCTGCCCATTTGCCGCCCAGCGTGTAACCGGCGGAAAGGTAGATCAAGATCAGGCCGATGATTGCCGCCCAAACCAGATTGCTGGAACCAAAGTAATTGCCCAGCAGCCGTGAGGCGGATAATTCAACCGCCAGGCTGGCGCAGCCCGCAAAAAAAACGCCCATGTAAAGGTATCGCCGCATTCGTGGAATTATAACTGAGGACAAAAAATGAAAGAACGGGGAAAGTATAATGAGGACGAATCTGGAGGTTTTAGATGCGGATTGTTTCGGTTGCGCAGATGAAGGAACTTGAACGCCAGGCAGACGCGGGCGGATATGGCTACGAAAAAATGATGGCCAGGGCTGGGAAAGAATTAGCCGGGGTGATTCATGTCCGCTTTGGTGCTGAATTCCGCACAGTCCTGGGATTGGTTGGAAGCGGCAACAACGGCGGTGATACGCTGATTGCGCTGACTCACTTGATAAAGGCAGGCTGGTCAGCAAAAGCCTGGCTTGTCAAAGAAAGAGAAAAAAATGATCCGGCGCTGGCTGCTTTTTTGGCTGCGGGCGGTCAACTTGCATCAATTACTGAAGACCTGGGCTTTAAGCAATTATCGAATTGGGTTAAGACTTCAGATGTGATCCTGGATGGAATTTTGGGAACCGGCATCTCCTTGCCGCTGCGCGGAGCCATCCCTGAATTACTTTCAAAAATCTCATCCCTCAAGAAAAACCAGATTGTTGTGGCGGTAGACTGCCCCTCCGGGGTGGATTGCGACAGCGGGGCTGCTGCAGATGAATGCCTGAAAGCGGACCTCACAGTTTGCATGGCGGCTGTCAAGCAGGGCTTGCTCAAATATCCCGCCCACCGCCTGGTTGGTGAACTTGCTGTCGTGGATATCGGTTTGCCCGGGTCTTTGCCTGCCTGGAAGGGAATTAAAGGCGAGGTGATGACGGCGCGCAAAGCAGCAGCCCTGCTGCCCTCCAGGCCTGAAGACGCCCATAAGGGCACTTTTGGCACCTGCATGGTGGCAGCCGGATCGGTCAATTATTGCGGCGCGCCCTTGCTTGCGTCTGAAGCCGCATATCGGGTTGGTGCAGGCCTGGTTCGGACGGCCATTCCGGGCGCAATTTATGATGCGATCGCAGGCCGTTTGCCTGAATCCACCTGGCTGGTCCTGCCCCATACCGATGGCGTGATCAACGCGGATGGCGCAAGCGTTCTTCAGCGCAACCTGAAACGGATATCCGCCTTGCTGATTGGGCCTGGTTTGGGCACGGAAATTCCCACCCGGGATTTTTTCTCTAACCTATTGGAAGGGTCAGACTCGCCAGATTCTTCAAAGCGGATCCTGGGATTTTCCGGCGAAAAGCGGGCTGAAAAAACGATTTCATCCGCTGTCCTCCCGCCCCTGGTCATTGACGCAGACGGCCTCAGGTTGCTGGCAAAAATCAAGGATTGGCCTCACAAGCTAAGGAAGCCAACGATACTCACCCCGCATCCTGGAGAAATGGAAGCGCTAACCGGGCTGCCGATGTGGATGAAATTCAGAAAAACCGGCTCGAAGTCGCAATGGAATTTGCCCGGAAATGGGGCCATATCGTGGTTCTCAAAGGCGCGCTTACCATTATCGCTGATCCCTCCGGAAAATATATGGTTAATCCGGTGGCTGCTTCAGCGCTGGCGACCGCCGGAACTGGTGATGTGCTTGCGGGCATGATAACCGGTTTTCTCGCACAGGGCCTGAATAGTTACTCTGCTGCCATCACGGCTGTGTGGCTGCATTCGCAGGCAGGCATCCTGGCCGGGCAGCGGTTAGGCAGCACTGCCGCGGTTACCGCGCGAGATGTGCTTATTTCAATTCCCGACGCGCTTAAAACAACAACCGGCACTCATAATTGAGGCCGGCATTGTGTTTAATTTAAAGAACTCTAAATTTGATTAGGATTTGGCTTTTGCGCCGCCGTCAGTCGCTTTTTTTACCGCTTTAACAACTTTATCTGTGCCCTCATCCAGAATAACCTGGCCTTTTTCGGCAATCTCATTGGCGCGTTTCTTCGCATCAGCTAACATCGCTTCAGCTTTCTTGATGGATTCATTGACAGTCTTTTCTGCTTTTTCCACGGTTTCATCAATGGTGGTTGCGGCTTGGTCGCGCAGCTCAATGGCTTTATCTTTAATGATCGTGCGTGTTTCTTCACCGCTTTGGGGAGCGAGAAGAAGCGCGGCTATCGCGCCAGAAATACCTCCAACAAGAAACCCTACAACAAAACTTCCAAAATCATCATGGTCAGACATAAGTGACTCCTTTCAATAGAATCGATTTATTATTTTTTTCTGATAAGCCCGATAATGTCACCCAATTTTCTAAAACCTGCCAGCGCACTGGTGACAGAAATAATCGGTGCGACCGCTCTTTTCGAAATGAAGTGGCTGGTGCCCTGCAGGGTGCTGACGGTATCTTTTGCGGAAGTCAGGATAGGCTTAATCTCGTTTTGGACCAGATTGGTCAAAACAGCAAGCTGAATTACGAGAATGATCAACGTCCCGCCGATCAGCAATGATTCAAGCGCAAGCACGATGATGAAAATATCCCTGACACGCCCGGTCATTTCGGCATCTTGTCCCGAAAGATAAACAACACCGGCGATGACAGCAGCTACGAAAAGAACCGCGATGATTGAAAAGAGGATTACTGCGGTTTTTTGTTGTCGAGACATTCTGTTTTCCTGTATTTGGTTCGTTTCCAGTTGGATGAATAATTATAGCATACCAGAATTTTCTGACAGATTTATAAAATCTTTATTAATAAGTTATTATTTCGATGGCTTTCTTCTGATTTCTTTTGGGGCAATCACTTTTGCGAAAAAAATCCATTTATGTTAAACTGATTAATTGCCATTTAATCGAAAGGGATTGCGTGATTTTCAAGAAATTAGCAGAGCTTGCCCGCATGGATCATTTTTTAATCATCGGGCTCGGAAATCCCGGGCGGGAATATGAAATGACGCGCCATAATATCGGCTTTCTGGCGATTGACCGGTTGGCAGAGCGCTGGGGCGTGGAAATTAATAAATACAAGAACAAAGCGCTTTATGGGGAATACCGAAAACCGCATGAAAAAGTAATGCTGATCAAACCGCAGACCTTCATGAACCTGTCCGGCAACGCGGTCAGGGCTTTCATCCAGTTCTATAAACCTCAGAATGGCCAGGTTCTGGTTATTTTCGATGATCTTGACCTGCCGTTTGGCGCCATCCGCATTCGAAAATCAGGCGGTTCATCGGGGCAGAAGGGCATGAAATCAATCATTGAGCAGCTTGGAACCGAAGAATTCCCCCGCATCCGCCTTGGCATCGGGCGGCCTCCGGGAAAAACGGATTCTGTTGATTTTATTTTGAATAAGTTCCGGGCTTCAGAGAAAAAGGACCTTACTTTCATCCTGGATAAATGCGCCGACGCCGTCGAGTGTTTTATCAAGAGCGGGATAGAGGTTTCGATGAACCGCTACAATGGTTCTGTTTTGGACGATGAGTGATCCTTCTTTTATTGATTTCCTGAGAATTCAGGGATACCCGGACCTGATCGAGAGATTACAGGCGGGGATTGAGCAAATCCCGCTCAGCCTTCCAAGGTCCATACGGCTGCCTTTCATGGCTGCGCTGCAGCGCGATACCGCCAAACCGATATTGTTTATCACTTCCCGGCCTGACCGGCTGCTTTCCATGCATGAAGAATATGGATTTTGGTCCAATTCTGATGACCACCTGGTTTTTTCTGAACCTACGCCCCTTTTTTACGAAAAGGCGAATTGGGACATGGATACGCGCCGCGACAGGCTGCAGACGCTGGTAACGCTCGCCCAATCCTTTTTGCCATACCAAAAATCCAGTTTTCCCAATCCTGTGATTTTCACCTCTGCCAAATCCATCATGACACGAACAGCGCCGAGGCGGGATTTTCTCAGCGCCTGTTCAGCCTTACGGGTGCAGACATCGACTTCCATGAATTCTTTGGCGCAAAAATGGGTGTCAATTGGATATTCGGCAGCAGAAATTGTGGTTGGCGAAGGCCAGTTCTCCAAGCGCGGCGGATTGATGGATATCTGGCCGGTGAATTACCATAAGCCGATCCGGATTGATTTCTTTGGCGAGGAAATTGAAAGCATCCGCACGTTTGAACCTGCGACGCAGCGAACCATTGATTCAGTCGAAGAAATTTTTATCCCGCCTGCCAATGAAGCGATTAAGGTATTTGCGAATGATGAACAGCTGGATCCACTTGATCGTATTCCCGAATTTAGCATTCCCAGGTTATATGCATCTAATGCTTCTCTGCTGGATTATCTGCCCAAGAGTACGATAGTGCTTATCGATAACAGCGCTTCTGTTTCAGTCACCGCGGAGGAAATTGAAGAGCAGGCTGTCAAGATGCGCGTTGAAGCAGTTGAAAATGGCATTATAGAAAATGATTTTCCGGTTCCGTATATTACCTGGTCGGAAATAATGGATACACTGTCTTCCTTCCACGTGATTGACTTGGGTTTCCCGTTGGGGAGCGAAGTGCATCCTGTCTCGGCAGCCTTCTCGCCCAGCCCGCGCTTCGGCGCCCAATTAGACAGGTTGACCGACTTTATCCGATCAGGACAGGAGAAGAGCCGCAGGATCTTTATCATCTCCAAACAGACCGACAGGCTTAAAGAGGTCTTCCGGGAAAATCATATTGATTTTGGTTCTGAAAGCAATTTGAATATAAACGATGGCAGCCTGAGCGGAGGCTGGGAAGTCATTTATAAAGATGCTGGCAGCGCAGTCCTCTTAACTGACCAGGAAATTTTTGGCTGGGAACGGGAACGGACCCGGCGCCGGCGTGCGAAATCCTTTGACGCGCCCGAATTTTCATACGCGGATCTCAAGGAAGGCGCTCTGGTTGTCCATGTGGATTACGGGATCGGCCGTTTCAGGGGGCTTGTTCACAGGACGCTGGATGGCATCGAGCGCGATTATTTGACGATTGGTTACGCTGATGATGATCTCTTATATGTTCCTGTCCACCAGGCAGACCGGCTCAGCCATTATATCGGTGCAGATGAGCAGATCCCGCGTCTGACGCGGCTGGGTTCCGGTGAATGGGCGGCCGCCAGGCAGAGAGCCGGCGAGGCAGTTCGTGAGGTCGCCCAGGAGCTGCTGGAATTGTATGCCAAACGCCAGGACGCCCAGGGATTTGTTTTCTCGCCGGATACGGAATGGCAGAAAAACCTGGAGGCAAGTTTTCCTTACACTGAAACCCCCGATCAGGCTAATGCAATTGACGAGGTAAAAGTTGATATGGAAAAACCCCGCCCAATGGACCGGCTGTTATGCGGGGATGTCGGCTATGGCAAAACCGAAGTGGCATTGCGGGCGGCTTTCAAAGCGGTAATGGATGGCAAACAGGTTGCCATGCTTGTGCCAACCACAGTTTTGGCGCAGCAGCACTTCGATACTTTCCGCAAGCGTTTGACGCCCTTTCCGGTAAAAGTTGAGATGCTTTCGCGTTTTCGCAGCGCTGCCGAGCAGGCTGAGATTCTGCTTGAATTGGAAGCCGGTGAAATTGATATCATCATCGGAACGCACCGCCTGCTTCAGCCGGATGTCCTTTTTAAGGACCTGGGGCTGCTTGTCATTGACGAGGAACAGCGTTTTGGTGTGACGCATAAAGAATTCTTTAAGAAAAAACGCACCGAACTGGATGTCCTTACCATGACGGCGACGCCCATCCCCCGCACTTTGTACATGGCTGTTGCCGGAATCCGCGATATATCCGTCATCAACTCACCGCCCACCGACCGGCTGCCCATCCAAACCTATGTGGGCGGTTATGACCCAGAAATTGTGCGCAGGGCGATCATCCGCGAGGTTGACCGGGGTGGGCAGGTCTTCTTTGTGCATAACCGTGTACAGACTATCAGCGCCATGGCAACCCATCTGCAGAATATCGTGCCGGAAGCCAGGGTGGGCATTGCGCATGGGCAGATGCAGGAAAAAGGTCTGGAAGAAGTGATGCGGCGCTTTACAGCAGGCGAAGTGGATGTGCTGCTTTCCACATCCATTATTGAATCAGGGCTTGACATCCCGAATGCGAATACCCTCATCGTTGACCGCGGTGATGCGTTTGGCTTATCGCAGCTCTATCAGCTTCGCGGGCGGGTGGGGCGGGGAGCATCGCGGGCTTATGCTTACTTTTTTCACCACCGGAAAAAACTGCCGACTCCCGAAGGTCTCGAACGCCTGGAAACCATCGCTGAAAATATTCAACTTGGCGCAGGATATTCGATTGCCATGCGCGACCTTGAAATGCGCGGCGCGGGGAACCTGCTGGGCACGATGCAGCACGGGCATATCGCCGCAGTCGGGTTTCATCTTTATACACGCCTGCTTTCAGAAGCGGTAAATGCGATCAAAACACCCGAGTTCCCCTCATCGGAAAAGAAAACCGCCTTGCCATATTCCAGGCTCAGGCCTTTGGTCAATGTGGAGCTGCCGCTTTCCGTAGGCATCTCGACCACCTACATCGCAGATGAAGCGCTGCGTCTGCAAATCTATCGCCGCCTGGCGGATATCACCAGTGAAGCCGAATTGGATGATATTCAGACAGAATTTACTGACCGTTTCGGTGATCCGGACGAAGGACTGCAAAACCTTCTCTGGCAGCTGCGGGTAAAATTGAAAGCCGAACGCAGCGGATTGGCTTCCATCACAGTTGAAGGCAGCCACCTGGTGCTGCGGTTTCCTGCTTTACCGGAAGGTATCAAAGAGCGGCATCTGCCGGATATCGGAATTGAATCACGGCGGGGAAAAAACGCGTATTGGATTAACATCTCCGAGCGGACTGATTGGAAAACCAGCCTGGAAAATGCTTTGTCAAATTTGGAAAACCAGACTACTGAAAAGGTGAATACAAATGGATTTTAACCTGCACTCTCCTTATCAACCCATGGGCGACCAGCCTGAAGCGATAGACCAATTGGTCAGAAATATCGAGGCTGGCAAGAAACATCAGGTGCTGTTGGGCGCGACTGGAACCGGCAAGACCTTTACGATCGCAAATGTGATCCAGCGTGTGCAGAAACCAGCGCTTGTGATGGCTCATAACAAAACACTTGCCGCGCAGTTATACGCAGAATTCAAGGAATTTTTTCCGGAAAATGCGGTGGAATATTTTGTCTCTTATTATGATTATTATCAGCCGGAAGCCTACATCCCGCGCCAGGATCTTTATATTGAAAAAGAAACCGAAATAAATGAAGAGATCGAGCGTTTGAGGCTGGCTGCCACAACATCCATCGTCTCCCGTAAGGATGTTATTGTCGTGGCATCGGTTTCAGCGATTTATGGTCTGGGCAGCCCGGAAGCTTATAGCAGCGTGGTCATAGAACTGAATAAAGGGCAGATGTATCGCCGCAATGTGCTGCTGCGCCAGCTGGTGGAGGAGCATTACGCCCGCAATGACCTGGAATTGCGCCAGGGAATATTTCGCCTGCGCGGGGATACTCTGGAAGTGTTTCCGGCTTATGAAAAGGATCTGGCTTACCGGATTTCATTTTTCGGTGATGAGGTGGAACGCATCATCAGCCTGAATCCGGTCACTGGCGAAATCCTGCAGGATTTGGAGCACGTGGAGATTTATCCAGCCAAACATTTCATCACTCAGGAAGAGCGGCTGAGGCAGGCTATCGGCGATATCGAAGCTGAGCTTGAAGTGCGTCTGGCAGAATTGAAGTCGCAGGAAAAACTCCTTGAAGCGCAGCGGCTTGAACAGCGTGCGCGTTACGACCTCGAAATGCTGCGCGAGATCGGTTATTGCTCCGGTATTGAAAACTATTCCCGCCACCTTGATCAACGGCCAATTGGTTCTCCCCCTTGGACGCTGATGGATTTTCTGCCGTCTGACTATATTCTGGTCCTGGATGAATCGCACATGAGCATCCCGCAAATTCGCGGCATGTATAACGGTGACCGTTCGCGCAAGGGAACACTGGTGGATTATGGTTTTCGCCTGCCCTCCGCGCTGGATAACCGTCCTCTGACCTTTGAAGAATTCCAGGCAAAAATGGGTTATACGATTTATACCTCCGCAACGCCGGCCGCTTATGAGCTGTCAATCGCGGATGACGTGGTTGAGCAGATCATCCGCCCAACCGGCCTGATTGATCCGGCGGTGGAGGTGCGGCCGGTGCAGGGGCAGGTGGATAATCTGATCGGCGAAATCCGGGCACGGGTGGCGCTCAAAGAGCGTGTACTGGTGACCACGCTTACCAAACGCATGGCTGAAGACCTTTCTGAATACCTGAAAGAGCTGGATATTGCAGTCCATTATCTGCATTCTGAAGTGGAAACCCTGGACCGTGTGGGCATCCTGCGTGACCTGCGCCTGGGGATTTATGATGTCATTGTGGGCATCAACTTGCTGAGAGAAGGCCTGGACCTGCCGGAAGTATCGCTGGTTGCCATCCTGGATGCTGATAAGGAAGGATTCCTGCGGTCTTCAACAGCCTTGATCCAGACCATCGGCCGGGCTGCGAGAAACCTGAATGGCAAGGTCATCATGTACGCTGACCATGTCACCGATTCCATGCGGAAAGCAATTGACGAGACCGACCGCCGCCGCGAAAAGCAGGACAAATATAATAAGGCGCACGGCATCCAGCCCTTCAGCATCATTAAAGAAATTTATGACATCACCGCCCGTCTGACTGCAAGTGCTACAATCGGCGACCAGCAGGCTGATTATGACGCGGGTGAAGCCGTTACGCGCCTGCCGCAGAATGAATTGAAACGCATCATCACTGAGACTGAAGAGCGCATGAAGACCGCAGCGCAGGCGTTGGAATTTGAGCGCGCGGCAGTTTTAAGGGATCAGATTTATGAATTGCGCAAGATGCTGGCAGACCAATCCAACCTGCCGCCCTGGAAAAAAATTGCCATCCTGACCGGTGAGGACGAACCGATCAATAATCCGTCGGAAGGACAGTAAAAACCGGCAGGTCGCCTTGATAGGGCTGCCAGTCGGCATCCGCTTCTATGACCTGGGCCATAGAAGGCCCTTCTTTCAGTTTCTCCAGGAGATAATCAAGGTCTTTTCGAGGTCCCTCGGCCAGCACTTCCACATCCCCATTGGCGCGGTTCCTGACCCAGCCGCGCAGGTTTAAAAGGGTGCTGTGCTGGTAAGCGAAGAATCTGAAGCCAACTCCCTGGACAATTCCGCGGACGACCACGTGCAGGCGCTGCTTATCTGTGCTCATTGCTCCTCAACTGCCTAATCCAAATCCAGATCCGGAAGTTCTGAAGAAAAATCCAGGGCTTCAATCGCCAGTTCAATGATCTCGGCTTCTTCCTCATCCGGCGCATCATCCAACAGGCGTTGGAGCACCGATTTCACATTATCCCCGCCAATTTTCGAGAGCGCCCAAATGGCATTGGTGCGCAGCTCAACGTCATCAGCCTCGTCTTCGAGGATTTGAAGAAGCGGCGCACGCGCGCTTGATAATTCCAGCTCGCCGGCAGCTTTGACAGCTTCATTTATAAAATCTGGATCGTCACTTTTCATCATATGCAATACCGGCTTTTCCCAGCGCTCATCTGCAGACCTGCCCATGGAAGTGAGGGCGGCCAGCCGCCAGGATGGGTCGGGATCCAAAAAAGCCGATTCAATTAATCGCGAAATTTCAGGCTGGCTGGAATAAGCGAGTGATTTTAGGAGTTCCTGGCTGATAGCTTTGGCAGGTTTTGAATTAAACTTCTCTAGCAGCGCATTGATTGTCTTATCGGCGGTTTTGGAAGGGATTTCATCCAATTCTCCCAGGAGGACAAATTTGCCCAGTGCCGTCGCCGCGGCTATTTGAACGAGCTCGCTTTCGTCATTGTCCAGCATATCTGCAAAGCGTACCGCAAGGGCAGGATCATCGCATTCCCACAGCAGTGAAATGGCGTTTTCGCGCACTTCCGGAAAATCATCACTCAACGCGAATTTTGCCAACCCATCGCACGAAAGCATCGTATCCGCTTCCATCATATCCACCAGGTCAGCCAAAATGCTGATCCTGCGTTCCAAAGCGATTTCAGGCCAGACCTTCTTGACCTGCTCAAGATCAGCGGGATAAATATCAGAGAAAAAAGGCAGCAATTCTTCCGGAAAAAGCTGGTCGTTGTCCAGCAGCGCCTTCAGGACAGCCTTCAAAAGCGGATTGGATGTCTTGTCGCTCATACTTTCTATGGTAACACAATCGGGTTGACAAAGTCTTGATAGAAAACATATCCCATCAAAAGCAACAGGGCGGTATAACCGATAAAATGGACCATATTCTCATACTTGGCCGGCACGCGCTTGCCGGTGATGATCTCTGGAATAATGAAGAGCATTCGGCCGCCATCCAGCGCGGGAATGGGGAGCAGATTGGTGAAACCCAACGCGGTTGAAATGATGCCGAAAAACCAGGCGATATTCAAAAAGGCCAATTCAGGCTGTGACTGCTCTGACTGGCGTTCTACAGCCCTGACTTGGGAATACACATCATAAATTCCTTTTGGAGAGAGCAGGCGCATATCTGCCGATTGGACTTGGCCGCGGATGAGCATCAGCGGCATGGCGATCAATTGTTTGCCCTGTTCCAGGACGAGCTGGCCGCCGGCTGGAATGGCTTTGAAAAAACCGATTTTCTGCACGGGATTCTGCATCACGATCCCCAGAGGCCCTTGCCCTTCAGGTGGATTGCTGCGCGGGGTGACTTCCACCTCCAGCCGTTCATCGTTGCGCGAAAGCGCCATGATCACCGGGACATCCAAATTCTGCTGGATGATCTTGCTCACTTGAGCCATGTCAGTAATCTCGATTGAATTGACCGATTCAATGATATCTTGCGGAAAAATGCCGGCCTGTGCCGCGGGCGAGCCTGCCTCAACAGCTGCAATCTCAATGACATCGGTTTGGGGCATGCCGGTGCGTGAGATGACGAAGGTAAACAGCAGGATTCCGGTGAGCAGGTTCATGGCTGCGCCGGCAGCCAAAGTAGCCAGGCGCTTCCATTTGTTGGCGCTTGCCAGCCCGCCGGAGGCTTTTGGATCGTTTTCGCCTTTGAAGCGCACAAACGCGCCGAAAGGGATCAGGTTCAGCGTGAAATCAGTGCCGCCCAGCCTGAACAGTTTTAGAAGCTTGGGCGGGTAGCCAAAACCGAATTCCTCGGCTTCGATCTTAAAAAGCTTGCCGACCAGATAATGCCCCATTTCGTGCACCAGAAGCAGTACGCTAAGGGCGGCGATAAATTCAATCAGGCTCAATGTGGAATTGCTCATTCATTTTTCCTTTTCGGCAGGGGATTATAACCGCAGGTGTGAAAACTGGATGTAGGAAGAATATTAAAACAGGTGCGGATTATGGCAGGATGCGGGTGCCGCCGCCAACCCCGGATGACAGCACCCAGGCAACCCCTGGGAAGCTTTCAAGCCGGGCGCGGACGCGCTCGGCAGAATCGCTGGTGCAGATGACATGCACATTGGGTCCCGCGTCCAGCGTGTACGCCGCCGGGATGCCTTTCTTGCGCCATTGGGATACTTCCTGCATGATCTCAAGTGACTTGGGTGTCCAGTACATCAGGGGCGGCTGTGAGGTCATCATGACCGCATGCATCATGTTGCTGTCCAATTCGATGATCTCTCCCAGCGCTTCGAAATCCTTGTCCATAATGGCTTTTCGGCAGATCTCAAGCCGGCGCGCGGCATCCTTGACTCTGGCTGCCTGCAGCGGGCTGGTGCCGGCCGACTGGTGGCCTTCCGTAGAGCCGGTTTTCTTGGGTGTTTCGGAGACAACTGCAATGCAGTCCCACAGGTCCCAGTGATCCGGCGGGCGCGATGCTCTCGGCAAAGGAATCCGCATTTGTTTTGCCGGCATGCCATTCCACAAATCCCATCCGGGATGGAGCGTGCGGCGGAACCCGATCCCCGGCGGGCAAGAATTGTCAATTCTTTCTCACCAAGCTCAATCCCATATGCCCGGCTTCCAGCTGCTGCCAGCGCCGCGAACGCAGAAGCGGATGAAGCGATGCCCGCGGATTGGGGAAAATTGTTTTGGCTGGTAACACGCGCGTGGAACGGCTTGCCGCTCATTTCTCGCAGCAAGTCCATGAATGCTTTAACGCGCATCAGCGCCGGACCGGTTTCCCGGCGGCTGTTAAGCGTCAGGCTGTCTGCTTTAAAATCCGGGCTGACTTCCACAGTGGTGCGCGTTTCAAGCGAAGCCAGGTTCATGGAAATAGAGCCGTTAGCGGGGATGCGCAGGGCATTATCGCGGTTGCCCCAGTATTTGATAAAGGCGATGTTGGGGTGGGAGAGGGAAGACACACTATTCATTGAAGAGTTTAAAAATTATTTATGTAAATTTGAATAATTGATTTTATCGCGAGGAGGTGAGTTTTTGAATATATCCATTAATATCAGAGACAATTCTTATCGAAATAGGTAGTGCGTGCCCATCAGCGGTCGTGGCCTGTCCTTTATAGATTAGAAGGAACTGCTCATTTTCCATTGCAGAAACTTCAGGATCCACTCCCTGCAGATATGGGAACTGCTTGTAAACCGCCTGGTTAACCTTTTCTAAGGCTTCTTTCTCCATCTCATCGCATTGCATGTTCAATCTGATTATAGCCCCGGCGGATGAAGGCGGGCACTTCCAGGTCGTCAGGTGACATCTCGGTGGGGGAATACCCGGCCATCCACGATTTGGGTGCCGGTTCCGCAATTTCAGCCGGCAATTGCTCAGCCATCTCCTGTTCGGAAGGCGCCTGATCCTGCACCGGGATGGCGCCGATGCCGGTGACCAGCACCATGGCCTGCACCCGGTCTTCCAGCAGGTTGTCTTCTTCCATGGCGGTGATCACTTCCGCATCGGGTGAAACGCTTTCTTTCAAAAATTGCATGGCGGCCTGGATTTCAGCCAGGTTGAGCGCACCGCTGAATTTGACGACCAGCCCCTTGGCATTCTGCAGCGGAATTTCTTCCAGCAGCGGATGCTGCAGGGCGCTGCGCAGGGCAGCGATGGTCTTGTCCGCGCCGCTTGCGGTCCCGTTGGAGATATAACAGCCGCCTTCCTGGCGCATCAGCCGCAGGATGTGCGAGAAATCAACGGCCATCATTCCCGATGAATGGACCATGCCCGAGATGCTGTGAATTCCCTTGATAAGCAGGTCATCTGCCAGCGCGAAGGCGCTTTTCAGGGTGGTATCAGTCGAAGAAAGCCCGATCAGGCGGTCGTTAGGGATGGTGATGAGCGTGTCCACGAAAGGCCGCAGGCGTGCGCTGGATTCGCGCGCGTTTTGTGTGCGCATGCCGGATTCAAAGGAGAAAGGCGTGGTGACAATCGCGATGGTCAGAATTCCCAGGGATTTGGCGATCCTGGCGGCAATCTGAATGGCGCCCGAACCCGTCCCGCCGCCCATGCCCGCTGTCAGGAAAAGGACGCCGCTGCCCCTGATCGCACCGATCAGCTCCCTGAAGCACTCCTCTGCGGCTTGCTGTCCGACCGCAGGATCACCGCCGGAGCCCAGCCCACGGGTGAGGCCTTTACCCAGCAATATGCGCTCATCTGCAGAACAGGTTTCCAGCGCCAGCGCGTCGGTGTTGGCTGCCACAAGATGAATGCCCGGCAGGCGCAGGCTGGACAGGCGATTGATGGTGTTACATCCGCCGCCGCCCAGGCCAAGCACGGTGATGCGCGGCAGGGTTGGATTCGAACAGGGAATAGCGTT
This sequence comes from uncultured Chloroflexia bacterium, assembly GCA_963751635.1. Lineage (GTDB taxonomy): Bacteria > Chloroflexota > Anaerolineae > Anaerolineales > Anaerolineaceae > Pelolinea. The sequence goes on along the minus strand of CAVVVE010000002.1, from coordinate 288,863 downwards.
ATTGGATGGCATGGTCTAACTCCTTCAGATAAGCGGGAATCTCGCCCGGATGGATGATTTTCACCAGGCTGCCGTTGTTTTTGAGAATTTCAAATTTGGGTGGTTCTGAGCCATCGTCAGGGAGAACGGCCAGGACCATGGCTGATTCAGCGGCATCCTCAACCGAAAAACCGATCATCGGCCTGAATTTGGCGATATAGGGGTGAAGCAGTTCCAGAATTATTGAAGCATCGGACTCCAACGCAGGGGAAATGAGAATATAACGATTGTGCTAGAAAACTGACTTTGGATGAAGGCTTTTCATTACTATTTTCTTCTATTTGCTCCTGCTTGCCATTTTCGATGAAATGGATAGCCTGGGCTGGGGGAAGGCGCAATCCGTCGGCTGAATACCAGCGGCAAGCGTTGTGCGCGGGCGATTCTGAAGCGAGCAGGTAAAAACAGCAGCCGATCACATCCGCGGAAATTGGCTGCAGGAGGCTGGAATTACCCATCCCTTCGTAAACATTCTCGCCTTTGAGAAGCCTGTAAATGGCGATTAATTTTTCCAGATCCGCTGGCTCTACGTTTTCTTCCGGATCAGTTGAAAATTTTGTAATGCCTGCCTGCAGCAGTAAAATCGGGATGCTTTTCCCAAATACTGCGCTGGCAATTTGGGCGTACCATTCAAAGGTCCTGAATCCAAGCTGGTTCTGGCTTTCCTGAGGGAGTTTATAAGGTTTTACTTTTGGCCAGCGTTCCTGTCCACCCGCGCCCCAATCAAGTTGTTTTCCCCAATCCCAGGCAGCCGCTGATAAGACAAAATTGTTTTGGATGGACAGCGGCGCTTTCTCTTTGAGCTTTACAAGCGCTATTTTTAAAAAGGCAAGGTCCCAGTAATCGCCTCCCGGGGTGAGCAGTGGAAAAACCGGTCGGATGCCGTTTTCAAGGCAATGCGTTCCGAACTGGATGAATTCGGTTATGACTGAATCGATCAAGTCGGAATTGCCCCATTGATTGTGCGCCCAGGATGCCTGTTGGTTCGGATATTGATTGAGCATCGCGTATTTGGCGCCCCATTTTCCGTAGTTTGATAGAAGCAGTTCAAGGTCATGCCAGTCTACCGCGGTGGAAAGCAGGGAGTTGAAATCGATTACAAGATTGAATTCCGCTTTCCGAAAAAGTTCGGATGAAATCTTCCGAAATTGCTCGGTTTATCGGCGACTGGAGGACCAGCCATTGGGCATTGACCTCTTTTAAGGCGGGCAGCCAGCGTTGGATGTCTTTTTCCGCATAATGCTGGCAATCCGGAAAATAATGAAATCCAAACCGGTTGGGCAGATGATAGTTTTTTTTCGGTTGATGTTCCATGATTTGGGTTAAATAAATTAATGTCATTCATACTGTTACAAGTTGTATGCCATCCCTGGAATTCAAGTCTGCTATAATCGCCAGCATGATTTTGGTGACGGGTGGCACGGGTTTTATCGGCAGCAGGGTGGTGAGGCAGCTTATCCAGTCGCGGGAAGAGATCCGTATTTTGCTGCGCCCGCACCGTAAATCTCCCAGTTTGCCAAAGAATATTTCTTTGGATATCGCTGTCAGCAACATGGAGGATGAACGCGGAATTCGCGCAGCCTTAAGAAATGTGGATACCATCCTGCATTTCGCGACTGCCGAGCATCAGGGGCGGGACGCTGACCTGGAAAGTGTGGATGTCCGCGGGACGCAGAGCCTGATTTCCGCTGCCAGAGAAGTTGGGGTAAAGAACATCCTTTTTCTGGGGCGGGTCGGTGCGGATAAAAGTTCTTCCTACCCCGTCCTGAGGGCTAAAGCTCTGGCTGACGAAGAGGTGCGCAAAAGTGAAATTCCATTTTGTACGCTTCGATTAACCGACGTCTTTGGGATTAATGACCATTTCACCACCGAGATTGCGGCTGCCATTCGCCATGCACCGCTGGTTTTGCCTTACCCGGGCGGCGGAAAAGCCATTGTGCAGCCGCTATGGATTGAAGACCTGGTTTCCGTGATCATGCTCATTCTGGAAACAAAGCGCTTTAATAGTGAGATTTTTGAGATCGGCGGCGGAGAGTTTTTTGAATTCTTCGAAATTGCCAAAAAAATAATGCGCATTATCAATAAGAATAAGTTTCTTTTCCAGCTCTCTCCCGCCTACCTTAGAATTATTAACCTGTGGTTCAAGCCGTACAAAGGCAGTTTCCCCTTATCCACACGCTGGCTGGATTTATTGGCGATGGACAGGACCTGTCCCCTGGATTCGCTGCCGAGGAATTTTGCAATACTGCCGGGGCGGCTGCAGAATCATTTGGACTATCTTTCGGGCTGATTAAATCAGCTCACATCATATACAAAAAAGTCATAGGGCTTCAGATGAAGCTCTAATCCATTTGTCATCAATTTTTCGGCTGATATTCTTTGTTCACTGCCAAGCCTGATTTCTCTCAATGTTACCTGAGATTTCCTGTTGGAATGTAAAAATTGAGCTAATTTTGCGCCCTTGGATCCATGTATCCTGGAGGTACTGTTTAACACTGCCGATGGCTTTTTTCGCTTGATTATTAAAGATAATCAATGTCTTCACCGAATTGACCTTATTGGTGAGTATATAAACGTTTTCATCCAGTTTGGATGATTTATTTTTAAAATCGTACATTCGCAGATTCTTGCTGTTTGTAAACCGGCTGCGCTTATGCAGCAGCGGTGAGATTAGCTTGTCATGCTCTCTCATGAATTGCTGATCAGGAATTTCAGCATGCATTGGAAGGCCAAAGTCCATGCCATATTGCTCGGAAAATCCGGTGAGCTGCCCGTGTCCGATCAGAGGCAGGCCTGGTAAAACAGCCATCAATCCACATACGCCGAAATATTTCTTTCCTTTTCCAAAAGCAACAGCAGCCGGGCTTTCATCAGGCGTTGTCAGGTAATTCACAAAGCTATCGAGCATATAGCGGTCGCTGCCCAAAATTTCAAGCATGTAATTTCGGAATTTTTTATTATCCCCATTGCGCAGATGGTTTAAAAAGGCACTGTTATACACCCGGTGCATCCCCAGCGATTTTACGAAATATTTTTCCATCATCCAGAATGCTTCAGCAAGGATAAGAGTATCCGGCGCTTCACGAGTAAGGTCCTCGAGGACTTCACTCCAGAATTCATCTGGCATTAATGCATCGAATTCAGACTGGGTCAATACATTTGCAATGCGGGTTGGGATATTCTTGTGAGCACCTGCATCCGGATACCAGAGGCGCTTGAAATGCTGTTTGAGGATGGTCATGGCCGCATCCATGCGAACAATATTAAAGTTTTTGGCAACCGCAATGATGTTTGCCTTCATGACCTTCCTGGTTTCAGGATTGAGATAATTAAGCTGCTGCTGTATCATTCCAGGGCATGCTGGTTCCATCATTGCCGTGAAAAATATAAAGGGGATTTTCTTTCTTTTTAGCCTGGTATTGAAAAACCTCGGCTGTGTTGGTCCGGGTGTAATAACCGTCTTCAAGGCGGATGGATACAGAGGGATCGCTCGAGAGGTCAGGGGATTCAAATTTCCAGGCGGGGTGGGGTTTAACTGCGGTGTGAATGTAATATTCCGGATGGTTGATAAGCCAGGGGGAGTCAAGCGCGGTATGGTTGGGCACCATATCACACGCCAGATAGATGCCTTTTTTTAATGCTCTTCTTTTTAGCTTCAGGTAGGCAGAATCACCGCCTAAATTCTTCGAGATTTTGTAGTCATATATTGAGTATGCGGAAGCAATCAATTGGTCATAACCGTACAGACGTTTAATTTTTTTCGAAGCAGGGCTGCGCTGCCAGACGCCCACCAGCCATAAACCATTTATTCCAAAATGGATCAGCATGTCCAACTCTTCATCAGGAATTTGGTCCAGCGTCTGAATGTCACGCTGATATTCCTTGCTCAATTGCGCCAGCCAGACAGGCGTATTTTTGGCTATCAGAACCAAATTGCGCTGCCAGTCAGCAGTTATAAGTGATCTTTTGCCATCAGAAGGATTTGGAAGTGGATTCATGGTTAAAAGGTATTTATATATCAGTGATTGAGTTCAGTCGATTAATTCTTTTATTGTAAACCAATCTCCCGCATGATCTTTGATCTGGACACCTTCAACGATGAAATTTTCTTCAATCAATTTTCTTAGTGTTCTGTCAATAGAAAAATCAGCCCATTGGAAAAGTTTTTTAATATCATTTTTGACCGCAGAACCAACCGAGAGAAAATATGACTTCAGAATCTCGCAGCGTGCCGCGGCTTCACTGATTTCATGAGCCTGGTCGCTGAGCTCCGGAAATTGGCGGTGTACTGCTTCAAAAATAAATGCATAATGCCAGGCGCCGCTTTCAGCGATCCCGACCGGCAGAATGCGAAAATCGCGCTGCAAAAGCAGTAGGGCGCGGTTGAACCGGGAGGTGTTCTCGCTGGATGCCAGTGCAGCTGCCTTGCGCAGACTTAGTGTATCCAGTGGGCCGTTCTTCAGCAGCGCTTCATAGACAAGTTTTTCCTCACTGCTCAAGACGCCTTCTTCATAGCTTATCCTGTAATCTTCTTCAGGATTCCCGATAATTCGGCGATAGCGCATAGAAATATGGGAGGAGATCAAGAGACAGGATGGTGCTTTTTTGCCTGAGGATCTTGGCATAGAACCAGACCTTCTTGCCCAGCAGATCATCTTTCCAGCCCCAGGTGACATGAGCAGGATCATCATGGTTATTTGGCACAAGCCGGTCACCCGCCACGCCTCCCCAAAGGCTTGGAAAACGTATGCCTTGAATCGGCCAGAAAAAAACTGCGCCGCGCGTGTTTACAAAATCAATTGCATCTTGTTTGCTGCGCAGGCGTTTGCGGGGAAGGAAATAAAAAGTCTCCGCCTGATACTCCCGCAGCTTCTCAAGGCGAATGACTTTCTCAGCCGGCATTGGTCAGGATATGGGTGATGATATTTGAACCGCTGCCACCGATGTTCTGCGCCATACCCCATTTAGCGCCGTCCACCTGGGCTTCACCGGCCTGCCCGCGCAATTGCGTCACTACTTCGGCAATCTGGTACATGCCGGTGGCGCCAACCGGATGGCCCCGGGCTTTCAATCCGCCAAGCGTTGCTACCGGGATTTTCCCGCTTTTGCTTATCTCGTTGTCCAACGCCAGGCGCGGCCCTTTGCCTCTTTCAGCAAATCCACTGGCTTCCAGCGATAGGGCAGCCATGATAGTAAATGCATCGTGATATTCAAAAAAATCAATACTGACAGGATCAATGCCTGCCTGGGAATACGCGTCTTTGGATGAGCGTTCTGCCGCGGTCAGCCATAACGGATCTTTTCGGTCATGCACGGCGATTGTATCGCTGGCTGCCCCTGATCCGGCAACACGGATGACGGGTTTATTTGGTAATGGGAATAAGCTTCTCGACAGGAACAAGCATCACTGCAGCTGCCCCATCGCCAATTGGAGACGCGTCCATCAATGTAATCGGATCACAGATCACCCCGGCTTCATCAAATTGTTTTTCAGTCAGCAGCATATGAAAGCGGGCAAAAGGATTATGCATCGCGTTGGCATGCGCGTTGATTGAAAAATTCGCAAAATCGCTGCGCTGCCAGCCGTATTCATGCAAATAGCGCTGCATGATCAGTGCGTTCAGCGCCACAAAAGAGACACCCTGGCTGACCTCCCAGTCCCCATCCGCGGCGGTCGCCAGGCTGGCAGTGATTTCTGTTGAAGGGGAATCGGTCATTTTTTCAACCCCGACAGCGACAGCGACATCAATGTCACCGGATGCGACCGCGATCAAGGCCGCGCGGAAAGCTGCCGCCCCGGAACTGCAGGCAGATTCGAGCCGGAATGCTTCCTTGCCGCGCTGCCCAACCCAATCAGCGATATAAGCGCCCAGATGCTGCTGGTGATTGGCGGTGGCGGACATCATATTGCCGACATACAGGCCGTCAAAATAATCCAAACCCGCATCGGCCATTGCATTAAGTACTGCTTCGCCCGCCAGTTCACGCAGAGATTTCTCCCAATGTTCGCCGATCTCGGTTTGACCGATCCCTATCACCGCGACTTCGCGCATAAAATTTCTCCTTCAAAAAACACTTCAATTATAAATACATCCCCTCTCATTATCTATCGGATTGATATTCAGGTAGAATTTCCTGATTGAGGAGACCGTCATGAAAATCATTGATATCACACTGCCATTGTCTGATGATACGCTGGTTTGGGAAGGCGATAAAGGCGTCCATATCGAGCAGACTGAGTATCTAAACAATGGCTCTGATTTTAATATTTCGCGCGCAGAATTTGGTGTTCACGCCGGAACCCATATTGACGCGCCTTTTCATTTATTTGATCAAGGCTATACCGTTGATAAAATTCCGCTTGATAAGCTGATCGGCCCTGTCCAGGTTTTAAAAATTGATGAATCGATTAAACTTGATCACCGATGATGTTCTGCTTGAATCCGGTTTCAAAAAGAATACTGAGCGGCTGTTGCTGAAAACCAGGAATTCGGAAAATTGGTTAAAAAAACCGCATCAGTTCGACAGGAATTTTTCAGCGATTGACTCCAGCGCGGCAAGATTCCTGATCGATGAAAGCGTTTCCCTGATTGGGATCGATTATTTTTCGATATCGCCCTACAACGACCTGGTTGCCCCACATCAGATACTTTTAAAAGCGGGAATTGTGATTCTTGAGAATGCCTGTTTGGTAAATGTAGAACCGGGATTTTATACCCTTTTCTGCCTGCCATTAAGTCTGGTCGGTACGGATGGGGCGCCGGTTCGTGCAGTTCTGACCTCGGAATAATCACCCTGGCACAGGCAGGGTATGACCGCCGTCCACTGTGATGATTTGTCCGCGGATCATATCCGCAGAAGGGCTGCACAGAAAAGCAGCAACCTCAGCCACATCTCGGGGGGTGACCAGCCGTCCTGCGGGAGTGTTTGTGATTGCCCGCGCAAGCACGTCTTTGTCCTCCATAAAGGCAAAATGCGCCAATGCACCGGTTTCAACAACCCCGGGCGCAATCCCGTTTACGGCAATATTCCTGGGTGCCAGCTCGACAGCGAGATACCTGATCAGAGCATTTAGCGCGGCTTTGCTGGCTCCAACCGCCACATAATCCGGCAGGACGCGTTCCGCACCAGGACTTGTAATGGCAACCATTTTTCCGCCGCCTGCCTTGTCCATAAGGGGGGCTGCGTATTGTGCGCCGAACAGGAAAGCCTTGGCATTGACATTAAGTGTATGCTCCCAACCGCTTTCTTTTTGATCCATTGCAGGCCGGTTAAAGCCAGAAGCGGCATTGGAAATGTAAAAGTCCAACTTCCCAAATTCGCCTTCCACCGCTTTGAATAATTTTTCAAGTCCTTCTGGTTTGCCGATGTTGGCGCGCACAACCAGTGTTTTTCTTCCAAAAGATCGGATTTTTTCCGCAGTCTCATCAGCAGGCTGTTGGTTATGAATATAATTGATAACGATATCAGCCCCGAGCTCTGCAAAATGGATGGCAATGGCGCTCCCGATTCCGCGGCCTGAACCGGTAATTAATGCAGCTTTACCTTCAAATGGTTTCATTTTCATTCCTTAAGATTATTCAAAATCTATAATAATTGATATATGAAATTAACACACTGCTTAGATAAATGATATAGTATTTCGGTAGATATTCAGCATCAATTTCACATCAAATCAACTCAAGGGAAAGTATATGGCAGAAGAAAAAGTAATCGAGGAAGTCATCATTCTTGGAACTGGCCCGGCGGGTTTTTCTGCGGCGCTTTATGCGGCACGTGCGGACCTACATCCGCTGGTCTTGACTGGTACCGAAATAGGCGGCCAGGCTGCGCTGACAGACCGCATTGAGAACTATCCTGGTTTTCCGGAAGGTGTGGGGGGTTCGGAACTGGCGGATCTGTTCCAAAAAAACGCCGAACGGTTCGGTGCGCGCTTGGAGTATGACGCTGCCACAGAGGTGGACCTTTCGAACAGCCCCTTTAAAGGTTAAAACTTACAGCAAAGAGTTTTTCGCCAAAACACTGATCATCAGTACAGGTGCGAGTTCCAATAAATTGAACATCCCCGGTGAAAATACATTCCGGGGCAGGGGTGTCTCTTATTGCGCGACCTGCGATGGCTGGTTTTTTAAAGGCAAGAATGTCGCGGTTGTTGGCGGCGGCGACAGCGCGCTTGAAGAAGCGATATTCCTGACACGTTATGCAACCGGGGTGACGATTATCCACCGGCGAAACGAATTGCGGGCTGGGGTAATTCTTCAAAAACGCGCGAAGGACAATCCCAAAATCCATTTCATCTGGGATACTGTCCTTAGCGAAATTAAAGGCGGGGAAGGGGTAAGCAGCATTGTTTTGCAGAATGTCAATGATGGCGCCGAAAAAGAAATGGAAATGGATGGCGTCTTTGTCTTTATTGGGCACACGCCGAACACCGATTTATTTAGGGATAAGTTAGAACTGGATGAAAAAGGGTATATTAAAGTCGATAATCGCCTGCGAACGAAAATCCCTGGTGTTTTTGCCGCCGGCGAAGTTTGCGATCCGCATTACCGCCAGGTGGTGACGTCAGCCGGGATGGGTGCTGCATCGGCCATTGAGGCGACGCGCTTTCTGGAAAACGAATAAAAAATTCTTTAATAAAAAAATAAAAGGAGCTCTTATTGAGCTCCTTTTGGTTTTTTAAGGCGCTTGGGTAACCGCTGCCCCGATGCCGGACCATGAAAAGACGCGTGGAATGCTTTGCGAACCAGCAGGCACCCAGATAGCATCGCCGGCTTCGGTTGTACCGGATTGGCGCACAGGCTGAATCCACCAGCGAATGATATGGGGTGCGTTTTCTATTGGCCGGAACGTGACCGGGACAATGTATTTGGTATCATTGGTGTAATCCACCAGTTTCTTGCCCTGGCCTTCAGTAAGGTCTTCGATGGTGACCGCGTATGATTCTCCCTCCAACATGCCGCCAATGGCAGCCCATTGCAGGGTGACGGTATCATTTGTGCCTGTAAAAATTGTGCCGTCTGCGGGCAGCAGCAGGTTGGCTGGCGGATAGGGCGGTGGAAGTGTGGCTGTAGGGGTAGGGCCGGCAGTTGGCAGGCGTTCGCAAAGCGGGATAGTGATAACCTGGCCTGTAAAAATGTTATTCGAGGTCAGCCCGTTATAAGTTTTTAAGGTCTCAACACTCACCGCGTAATTGGCTGCGATGCCGCTCAAGGTGTCATTGTCACCCACACGGTATTCAATTTTCTGGCAGGCGGATTCAGTTGCCTGGTTCACGCTCAGGGTACTGGTTGCCACGGGTGAGGCGGTGGGAGTGGGTTGGGGTACTTTCAGAGTTTGCCCTTCCGACAGGATGCCGCAGTCGGGTGCGAGATTATTTAAATCCGCGATGCTTTTTACTGTTACTTCAAAAATCACCGCGATCAGGCTGCAGGTATCCCCAGCGCGCACCTGGTAGTCCTTTGGAGGCAGGGGCGTGAAGGTTGGTTCGGGCGTGGATGTGATGGTCGGTGTCGGGCTTTGTTCAAAGGTCGGCGACGGGCTGGCAGTGGCTGTCGCTTCAGGCGCGGCAACCTGGCCGGTTCCCCTCAGTATCATGAAGATCAAACCGCCGCCGACTGCCAGGATAATAAAAAGCAAACCAATTGCCAAAGGCAGGCTTAGTTTCAGTTCGGGTAGTCTCTGGGCTTGCACAGTCTGCCTGGTTTTAGGTGCGGATTTCACAGTAAATGTTCGCCCGCATACCAGGCAGCGCGAAGCATTTTCAGCCAGCTTTGTGCCGCAGGTTGGGCATATTTTTGTTTGGGAATTCAATTCAGGTGCCATAGGCAGGTTTTACCTCAAAAAATCGAATCATTATACCATTTTGGTCAAGTGGATAGAATCTTGGGTATGATTAGGCAAATCTGATGAGTGATTTAATAAGCATTTATATTCATGTGCCGTTTTGCAGGACGCGCTGCGGCTATTGCGATTTTAACACATATGCGGGCTTCGACTATCTGATGGCGCCTTATGTCAACGCAGTCATTGAGGAAATTTCAAGGACTTCAAAAAAGGTTGATGGCAGCTATCTGGTCCATACAATTTATTTTGGCGGTGGGACGCCCAACTTGCTTTCATCAAAACAGCTGGGAAGAATCATTAAAAGTATCAGAGATAGGTTTGTCTGCGTTCCGGATATCGAAATTAGCACAGAAGCAAATCCCGGCTGTCTTTCGGATGAATACCTTAAAGAGATAAATGATCTTGGTTTCAACCGCCTCAGCCTTGGGATGCAATCCGCTTCCGCAACAGATTTAAAGATTCTCGGCAGAAGCCACTCCTTTGAAGACGTGGAAATCAGCGTGAAGAATGCCGGAAAAGCGGGCTTTTCCAACATCAACCTGGACCTTATTTTTGGAATTCCTCACCAGTCTTTAAAATCATTTCGTCAAACCTTGGAGGCTGCGGTTGGTTTATTTCCCAGCCACCTTTCGCTTTATGCGCTTTCGGTTGAGGATGGAACGCCTTTGGCAAAACAAATTGAAAACAAGCTTTTGCCAGAACCGGATGAGGACCTGGCAGCGGATATGTATCTCATGGCGATGGAATATCTAAAAAAATCCGGATTCAGCCAATATGAAATTTCCAATTGGGCGCGGGAGGGAAATAACCAGTGCCTGCATAACCTTCAATACTGGCGGAATCTGGATTATCTGGGATTTGGCGCAGGAGCGCATAGCCATTATAGAAAAACGCGATGGGAAAATTCTAAAACAATTCCTGGCTATATTAATTCGGTTACTGAATATCCATATATAGGGGATTGTGTTTCACCTGCAGGGAAAAATAAAATCACGCTATCTGAGAAAGATGAAATATCCGAAACCATGATGATGGGGATGCGCCTGACCGATGAAGGGGTTGGCTGTGAAGATTTCTTAAGGCGCTTTGGAGTTGACCTGGAGAAGTATTACGCCCATGAGATATCCGGATTGCGGGCTCGGGGATTGGTGGAATGGATTGGGGAGGATGGCACCAGGCGATTGCGGTTGACTCAAGAAGGCAGGCTGCTTGGCAATCAGGTTTTTATGGAATTTATCCGCACCTGACCGCTAATAAACCAAAACGGGGGTATGGTAAACAGAATTGACGTTCTTTTCCTGCGGTGTTGGCGTGCTCCAGCGGTAAATCCACTTGGCGTCTTCAGAGCGCATATTGATACAGCCATGGCTCATGGTTACGCCGAAGTTATTGTGCCAATAAGTGCCGTGAATCGCTACACCGGTGGTCGGTTCAAAATAAGAGACCCAGGGCACGCCGGGCAGTTCATACGCTTCCACATCAAAGCGGGCAATGCTGCCGTCGCCCATATGCACCGCTGGGCGCTTGTTTTGGATGATATGATCGCCTTTCGGCGTATCCGTCGGAATGATCCCGGGACCTCTCAAAGTGCTGGGCAAGCCAGTTGAGATTGTAAATTCCTTGACCAGGCTTTCTCCTTCAAAAGCGCGGACTTTTTGCAGATCCACAGGAATTTCAATACGCTTGTTTTTGGGATTTATTTCTGGATCTATGGGGAGCAATTCATCATCTTCCACTTTACGCATATGGATGGCGCGCACATAGTATGAAAGCGTCAGCAGGGAATCATTCACTTTGTACCACGCTTCTCCATCCGGTCCTTCCGTGACATCAAATACCCAATGCGTTGAGGAATGGTAGAGGCGGTAGAAGGACTCCCACGTGCCATTTTGGCGGATGCGGTAGGATTGAGAGAACGGCACGGAAACTTCCATTAATTGTCCGGAGGTTGGGAAGGTTTTTAATATGGGATTCAACTGGTTGCGAACGCGCTGCACCCAGGCGCTGTGGACATAACCGCCCCAGACCCGATGCCATAAAGGATTATAGCCGGGGCCGTCTTCAGAAATGACGTCTTGGTAGATATTCAAAATATCATCACGGAAGTGCTGGAAAAGTATTTTGCTCTTGTCTGAGGCTTCTTTATAGACACTAAGCGATTCAGACGTAACCCTTCCTATTTTGGAAATCGGAGAGCTGCCAGGGGATAAAAAATTATTTGGCAGCGCCAGGGCAGCCAACCCCAGGGCGCCGGTTTTTAGAAATTCACGGCGGTCAATCATTCTGTTCACTAGCGGCATTATACCAATAATGTGGACAAGATTAGTGGGATTTACACTCAGACGCCGCTCAAAAGGTACGCTGGATCAATGCGCTGATAGTAAGACCGGAAGGCTGCAGTTTCATTGAGAAGGGTATCCAGCTTCTTCTCCCAAATCCTTTTTTTCTCAGACTCTGCAGTCTTCGCCTGCTTGATAGCCACCGCTTCGTTTTCAAGGATAAATTCAATATCTCCTTTCGCTCTGAGATACTCAAGTCCGGCCAGTACAGTTGTCCTGCTTTGGTTTAACGCGGCACCCAGATCCTCAAGCGTTGTTTTTCCAGCTTTGTGAGTGAGGCAGTAATTAAGTAAACCCATTAACCTTTCAACGAAGGTACGCCTGGCATCATCGTTTTGCGCCTGATTGAAAAGATAAATTTCTGCAGGATTTGCTTTTTCAACCAGTGTTTTCAGTACCTCCCGGTTTGGCGGTGCGGAAGTGAAGGCCAAACCTCTAGTTTTTGTAATATCCTTCCGTGTACAGGTTGTGAATGAATATCTGGCGCTGCCTTCAGACCAAAGAACCAAATCCGGCTGGCTTGCCAGTTTCTCAATGATTTCAATCTGGTTGGGCGCGGCGCGATAGTCATGGATGATGAATTTTTTTATTTCCGGCTGGAGATCAATAGTGTCAGGAGCTGCATCTCTGTAATCCAGCCATTCAAGCGTAACATCGCCCTTTGGATTGTAATCATCCCGTCGGAGGTAAAAGGCCAAATCAAATAGATCTTCCGGAATGGGTGCATCGGCGCAGCCCCACCAAAGCGCATTTTTGGAATTGCCTTCCCGGTCTTTGATTATCATCCTGCGGTGTTCTTCTGATTTGCCAATAAACGTGCTTTTCTCAATTTCCAGGTTCCTTGAAACCAGAACGACGGGTGGATTGCCAGGCCCAAAAGGCGCTAATTGCTCGGTTTCATGGAGTATGGATTCATTGACATTAGCCAGAGGAAGATAGGCATCAATTTCCAGGGACTTTGTCAGTCATGATACTCCGGACTCAAAGAGGAAATTGATCGGGATAAGCCTTCCCTGAAATTTGGGATATTTTCTGCTGCGATGGATAAGCCGGCTGCCATCGGATGGCCGCCATATTTATATCAAAAATTGGCTATTTTCCTGGATTGCTTTGATGATATTGATGCCTTCGACCGAGCGTGCCGAGCCAGCCGCCACTCCGTTTCGATTGTCAAGCAGGATCGCCGGTTTGTTGTATTTTTCAACCAGGCGGCTAGCCGCGATCCCGACCACACCCTTTTCCCAGCCTTCACGCTCAACCACAATTACCGGATATTGGAGCAATTCCTTGTTCTTATCCAGTTGGTCAACTGCAGATTGAAAAACCATGTCAGTCGCCAGTTTTCTTTGGGTATTGAGTCCTTCAAGAACCTTGGCTAATTCAGCAACCGCCAGCGTGTCGGTTGAAAGTAAAAAGTTGACGATCGGATTGGCATCGCCCAAACGCCCAAGCGCATTCAGGCGGGGAGCGAAAATAAAACCGATATGGGATTCGTTGATTTCCTGGCCGCGAAACTCAGCCAGCCTGGCCATTGTCTTAAAGGCTTCCCTGGGCTGATCATTGATTATTGCCAAACCGGTTTTGGTGTAAAGGCGGTTTTCGCCTGTCAATTCGGCCAGATCGGCAATGGTGCCCAGCGCAACCAGGTCAAGATAAGAATCTGCAACGGCTTCTTTACTTTGCAAGCTTAGCAGCGCTCTAACCAACTGGAACGCCGTGCCGACGCCTGCCAGGGTATGTAGCGGATTATCGGCATGAAAGCAGCCTGGGATTGATGGTCGCGAAAGCAGGGGCAGCTTGTCTGCAGGGGTATGATGATCGGTGAGGATTACATCCATTCCGATGGAAGCCAAATAGGCAATGGATTCAAATTCAGTAATGCCTGTATCGCAGGTGATAATTAAGCCAGATTTACTTTTTTTTAGAAAAACCTTCAAGCTTTCAATTGGGATGCCGTGGGATTCTTCGGCGCGGACCGGGATATGGAAAGTAACCTCTGCTCCTGACTTGCGCAATCCGTCCACCAGGACCGCGGTGGAAGTTTGGCCATCCACATCAAAATCTCCCCAAATACCGATGTGTTCGTTATTCTTTATGGCTGAAATAATCCGTTCCGCAGCTTTTTCAATATCCGGAAAGTCAAAAGGAGAGGCCTGGTTCGATAATGAAGGTTTAAGAAAGTGTTTTGCTTGTTGGGTTGTCGAATATCCTTTTTTGGTTAATTGCTCTGCGATTAGAAACGTATTGCCAAAGGCTTCTCGTATTTCGTCACTTGGATTCAGTGGTTTAGGCTCTATCCATTTCATCGGCATTTTTAGAAAGCAATCTCATCTATCTGGTCAAAATCCAGATCATCCAGGCTTGCATCGGAATCGGATTCATGTTCCGTGTCCTCAAATTCGCCGGCTTGAATTCCCCGCTCGCATAACGAGCGGTATTGGCAATAAGCGCAGCGTTTAACATTTGTGGTTTTTTCAAACGCGCTTAATGTTGTATTGCTTATCTCGGAAATCAACCTGGCTAATAATTCCCGGCTGGCGGCAAGGCCAGCGCTTGAATATTCCAGGGTGATCGCAGCTTCTGGAAAGGCGGGGAACCAGTATTCCATCGAGATATCCTGCGGTTGCAGAAAATCAGTATTATTGAAAATACTCTGCCGGGTTTCATACGCGATGAAAGGATATAAATGAGATTGAATGGATTGGATATAGGTTGCCTTCTTTGGCAATCGGGAGGTTGTTTTCCAGTCAGCGATTACCATTTTCTTTTTATCGGTCATGGTTATAAAATCAAAGACTGCCACCATCCGGTATCCTTCAAAAGGCATGAAAATAGAAAATTCGCTGAAATGCGGGAAAGTTTCAAATCGTGAGATGTATTCCTGGAATTTGGCAAACCAGTTGAGCAAATCTGGATCCGAGGTTGAATTCAGCAATAAATCACCTGGAATTCCAGACAAGTATTGGTGGGCCAAATGGTGAAAACGGTTGCCCGTTTGGATTTTATTTTCCATTTCCTGAACAGGTTGGCTGATGATTGCCGGCCAGTCTTGTTTGAGAATATGCTTCAATTCAAACCGCCGCGGGCAATCCAGAAAATCCTGCAGGTTATGGGCGCTGAAAATAAAATTCTTATCCAGAGGCATGCTTCACCTCCCACCAACTCCTCAATGCCTGGAGCGGTAGCGCTTCCCGGCAATCATTTTGTCTGCCTGTATTCCAGGTAATGACCAATTGCTTTCTTGCACGGGTGATCCCAACGTAAAGCAGGCGCAGCCTCTCGGCGCAATATCCCTGGCGGGATTTTAAAGTTGCTGATCCTTCTTTTTCATTAAGGCCAATCAAGTCTTTTGTGTTCATCGCTTCGAGCAGTGACAAGGCTTCGGCTTCCAGATTGAGGTATTGGCGCACAAACCATTTTTCCGAATAATAACGATCATAATCCTGCATCGATGGAAAATCGTAATTGTTTACTGAGAGGAGGTATATCCTGTCCCATTCAAGCCCTTTAGCTTTATGGATGG
Source organism: uncultured Chloroflexia bacterium (assembly GCA_963751635.1). Classification (GTDB taxonomy): domain Bacteria; phylum Chloroflexota; class Anaerolineae; order Anaerolineales; family Anaerolineaceae; genus Pelolinea. The sequence goes on along the minus strand of CAVVVE010000002.1, from coordinate 273,119 downwards.
TTGAAATAACCGCAGTGCCCTTATACTTTTCCGGATCAAATCCAAGGTCATCTTCCGAGAATCCATATAGCTTGAATCTGTTCTTAAGGATTGCATTTAATTCCTCGCAAAAATCCGGCAGCTCCCATGAGGGATTGAGATTGCCAGTTGATTTCATGATCAGGGCTAATTTATGCATGAGCGCCAGATCCGCAGGTTCTGTGAATAATTCCATGCCGATGGTCATGATCATTTGGTCAATTGGGAGCAGCACTGCTTTCTGCCAGCGGGAGATTTGATAGATGGCAGAAATGACCAATCCGGATTGGGCTGTGTCAATCCCCTCGCCAATTAAATCCTCAAAGATGGATTCGGGATTTGATAAAACCTCTTCCACCGGATGGCTTTGAATTTTATTTCTCATCGCTTGTTCGGTTTGTTTCGTCAGTTCCAGCCAGGCTGGATTTAGCTTGAGGATGGAAAGAAGGGCTTCAATTAAATGACGATGCGCACTCGGTTGAACGAAAAACATCAAAACGTCCCGAATAATTTTCGCTGTATCACGTGTATTCTGGCTGCTGCTTAGCATCTCTTTTAATGGCACACCTAAACCTGCCAAAGCTTCAGCGAGCTCAACCCCTCGGGCATTTCTTGGGACCAAAATTGCGACAGTATCATCCGGATGGTCATTGATCCAATTTTTGACTGATTTGGCGACATTTCTGATTTCTTCTTCAGGTTTCAAGGGTTTAGCCACAAAATGAATTCCTTCAGGTTCGTCATCCGGATTATTCTGGGCATCACCGGGCGGGGTCGGCTGAATCAATGGAGAACTCAATGCATCCCTCAATTCCGGCGCTGGGTGGCTTTCGCTTGTCCATTGGATTAAATAATTTGCTAAATCCATGATGCTCTGTGTGGACCTACCTGAATGCTCGAGGTCAACCTGAATTACAGTGGACTCTTTAATAAAATCCTTCAAAAGCTGCGGGTCGGCAGTTGTAAAAGTCTCAAAGATGGCCTGATTTGGATCGCCAACCCTTACCCAATTGCCATCGTCGCCGCACAACAGGCGCAGCATTTTTTCCTGGATCAGGCTGCTGTCCTGGGCTTCATCCTCCAGTATATAAGGCCAGCGGTAACGCAGCCTCTCCAAAAAATCTGGATTATTGCGCAGTATCTTATAGGCCAGCCGGATGAGGTCTTCAAAATCAACTGCGCCGCGATTGGTTAAAGCCCGCTGATATTCAGCATAAATGGAATACCCCAGATCCAGCAAGGGATTTGGTGGATTTATCAGTGAAAAACCCTCATGCAAAACTTCCGGTGTGATCTGGTTATCCTTGGCTTGCTTGATAAAGTTTGCGCAAAGCGACCGGAGCAGGTCATTCCAGTGGTAAAGGTTCTTCTCGGGTGGGTAACCAGGATCTGCATAGGATTGTAAGAATTCAGGATGGGTTCTTATCCAACCTGAAACACACTGGTTGAGAATCTCGCTGCTTGTCCGCTCATCCGCAATAGAAAAACGGTTATCAATTCCTGCCAAATCCGGGTGTTCGCGCACGATATCATAAGCCAGCCCGTGCAATGTTCTTACACGATAACCTATGCCGGGCATGAGCTGGTAATCTCGAAGAAATCCCGCAACGCGTGCGGCAAAATTATCTACCGCGGAATTAACCAATGTCACGATAAGTACTTCCTGGTCTTCAGCCAATGTTTCACTGGCGACCAGTTTGGCAGCCAGCATGGAAAGTGTATGCGTTTTACCGCTGCCGGGGACTGCGGATATCCCCATTTTCCCGCCGCTATATTCAAGTACCTCTTTCTGACCTGGGCGGGGATTAAACATGGCTGCCGCCTTTGGTCTGATACACTCTTTTTTGCAGGGTGTGGAAAGCCTGCAGAAGCGGTCCTCTCTGTTCTGATCCGTTCTCATTGGTCCGGATTGAATTAACAAATATCATTTTTCCGCACCGGTTAACCAGACCTTCAATGATCCTTAACATCCCTGCCTGGTTGGCATTGTATTCATGTGCCTCCGTCCAAACCTGGCTTTGGTCCCTGTTGCGGTTGAGCAAATAGGGATTGGTCAACGGCTGATTCAATCTCTCCCACCATCCCAGGCTGCCAATGTCGAGCCAGAATTGATAATCCACCTTTCTGTTTTCCATGAGGAAAGTATGCGCTGGAGCGATTAAAACGGCATTTTCATGTTCCTTTTCGATATCATGAATCGCTGACGGCAGAAGACCATTTTCAACCGAGCGCATGTATTCAAACCCGGCGGAGATATCATCAAGGCCCATGGCTTGCGTCATAAACTGGCGGAAGATGCGGATGGATTGAATAATCTGGTAAATCCTGCTGGCTGCACCGGGATCTGAAAAAAAGCTGTAATTCTTTTGCGAGAATAATTCTCCAAAAATAAGGCTGAAAAAGACATCAAGGGGTAGAGGATCTTTTTCCAGATAGTCTTTCATCCAGGTTCTGATACCTTCAATTTTTTCTCCCGTTTTGAAAGTAATTCTTTCCTGCATGGCTGGCTGGGTAAGGGTGTCAAAGGACCTCAGCCCATCCTGTGATTGTTTTGGAGTGAAAAGAGTGCGGACGATCAAATCAGCTCGGACAATGTCCATGTCCGGAAGGACTACCATTAATGCATCCCGCAGCTCATACATGGAGATTGGCAGCTGCCATTGCGGATGGGCCATTTTGGCGAAAGTGAAAAAGGCGCGGACTTTTGGATCATCAATATACCTTTGAGATGGGCGGGAGGAGTGATGTGCAATCCCCAGGGCTTTTAAGCTGATGGAAAGTGAAAAATTCAGCGCGTCCGAAAGGTAAGGAGATAGGACCACAATTTCTTCAGGATTCACTCCCTGGGTATTGATTAATTCGCCAATCTGGCTGCAAATCCCGGCTATCATCTCCGGATAAAAATGAAAATCGCTGATTTTAAGGACGTCCTTGAAGTCCAAGCCTTGCAAAGTGCCATGTTCATGTGATATGCATTCGTTCAGAGCTTTTGAAAAGTTTGATAATGATTCATCGTATTCGATCCTTTTTTCAAAATGCTCGTTTTCCCCACAGAAGGATTTTATGCTCAAAGCGCTGGTCGGATCAGCGCCAAGAAAGGAGCGGTAGCCGCCATGGTTGTCATAGATAACCAGGGATGAATCAAACTCGGGCAGCCACTCTTTGATCAGGTCATGTGTGGCTGGGACATCTTCTTCGATATTGTCTGCGATCAGCGCGCGAAAATTTCTGAAAAAGTATTCTTTGAAAACTTCCTGTTTCCATAGATGATTAATGAACACATCCACCTGGAGGGAATAGTCAAGCAGATTGTTAGCGTAACAGAATTTTCGAAATTCTTTTGCGCATATAACAACCTGGTCAAAGGCTATCGTTAGTCCTGCGTCTAGGTTGGCGACAGATTTTAGCCAGAGGGAAATTTCATCAACCGGAAATCGTATGAAGGCTGATTTATTGAGGTTGTCCAGAATCTGGCCGTATAACCGGTTTCTGGATAAAACCACAGACTGAAAAAAGCCCTGGTCTAAATATTGGGGAATTGCTTTTTCCATGCAGTATTGGGCAGTTTCAATGGAAAGGAACTGGGGAGGCTGTTCTGGATGCGAAAAACCTGCCTCTTTGGAAATCAGCGGCCAGAATAATGCGATCATTCTTCTGGATAAGCCTCCCAGTGTCAATATGGAGGGCAGGGAGCCAGAATGCTGTAGCTCTTTATGAATAAAATCCTCATAAGGAGCGCCAAGGCTGCGCTGGGGGACCAACACCAGGATTTGATGCCCCTGAAAATCCGTAAGCAATTTTTTCAGGCGGGCGATAGCGCAGATGGTCTTTCCTGTACCGGCATCGCCTTCCAGAAAAATCGAACCATGAGGAGGGACTTCCAAAAGCTTTTGCTGTTCTTCGGTGAAACTTGCAGGCAGCATTATGCCAAACCCTGATGCAATAAAAAGTTATTGATTACGGTGATGAATTTGTTTTCCTTTTTAATGATGAATTTGCTTAAAACCGGAAGCCTCATACAGGAGCAGGAAAACCGTTATGCCCATGTAAATGAGAGGCTTAATCGTATCCCCCTTGACAGCCAATAGATAGTGGAAAACGACTAAAACCACTGCCAAATATACGATCCGATGCAGGGCCTTCCATGTTTTTCCCAACCTTTTTTGAAAACTGTTTATCGAGGTAATCGCCAACGGGATCAGCAGAACAAGGGCAGCCAATCCAATCTGGATGAAGGGCTTAATTCGTATCTCATCCATAATCCAGGCAAGGTTCAATTGATAATCCAGGACCGCAAAGATCGTAAAATGCAGCGCCGCATAGAGAAAAGCAAATAGCCCCAACGTTTTGCGGATTTTCAGAAAAGAGGTCAACCCAAAAAAATTGCGAATGGGGGTGCAAGCCAGGGAAAGCACCAAAAGCGTAATGGCTGTCCGTCCGGTTCGCAAGGTGGCAGCCTGTATTGGATTGGAAGTTAAATCATTGGCAGCATATTTTAAAGACCATTAATCCCAACGGAACCAGGCATAATCCAGCGGCGATGAGCTGACCTCGGCTGATTTTCATGATTAGAAATTGATGGTCAGGTCCATCCCTTCATAGAGGCTGGCGACTTCATCTCCATAACCGTTGAACATAAGCGTATCAATCCGGCCGCTCTCGCCAATGCGCCGCTCAGTCGCCTGAGACCAGCGCGGGTGGGATACTTCAGGATTAACATTCGCGTAAAATCCATACTCGCTTGGCCCGGCAGCCATCCAGAGGGAAATTGGCCTTTCACTGACCAGGTCGATTTTGACAATGCTTTTAATTGACTTAAAACCATATTTCCATGGCACCACCAGCCTTATTGGTGCGCCGTTCTGCGGGGTCAGGTTTTTTCCATACAAACCCGTTGCCAGAATGGTCAGGTTGTGCATCGCTTCATCCAGCCGCAGCCCTTCGACATATGGCCAAGGAAAGGAAGCGTTCCTCTGGCCGCGCATTTGATCTGGATCAAGCAGGGTTTCGAAGCGCACATATTTGGCATCCGAAGTCGGTTCTACTATTTCCAATAGTTTGGAAAGCGGGAAGCCGATCCATGGGATGACCATTGACCAGCCTTCCACGCATCGCATGCGATAAACCCTCTCCTCCTGATCAAATAAAGTACGCAAATCCTCAATGTCGAAGGTTTGGGGTTTATTGACAAAACCGTCAATTTTAACAGACCAGGGAGAAGTGATAAAGTTCTTGGCTATTTCCGTTGGCTCGGATTTATCGCTTGAGAATTCATAATAATTTGTAAAAGCGGTTATATCCTCATAGCTGGTAAGGCTGTTGCCCATTTCATCCTGGCTGGCAAGCACGGCTGGGAGGGATACATCCGCCGTGGCTGTCGGCAGTGGATTTTCTGGCATTGCGGGCCGGCAGGATCCGGCTAATATTGAAGCTGCGGATAATGTCAGGGCATTCTTCATGAACCTGCGTCTTGAAAGGTAAAGCGCTTCAGGCGTGATTTCTGACGCGGGGATTGGATTTTTCATCTTTATTTTCCTCAGTTAATCAGCCAATAAGAAATCTCATCCATCTTTATCGTAAATCCAGGCGTTTCTTTGGCATTGATGAACAGTCCAAAATGGCCATCATTGATAAGGGAAGAATTAGTAATTTCCTGTAGAAACTGGCCGTTTGCGTATAGCCTTAAGCGGTCTTCTTTCGCCCACACACCCAGGACGTTGGTTTTATTGGAGCCGGTGTTGATTGAGTCTCCAACCGCATTTTCAAGCAATACGGATAAACCTGATGAATCCCATTTTCTCAGGTTGTATCCGCCATCGCATGTTAATCCATAAAAATAGGCATATCCATCTTCCATATTAGGAGCGCGAAACACTATCCCATATTGATCCTTTCCGCTGCAGGCAGAATTATCAAATTTCGCTTCTAAATAAATATTCTTTGGTTTCTTTTCATAAAACAAATACCAGCGCAACCCATCACTGGTTTTTACGCTTGTCGCAACTATTCCTCCTGCAGAAGGAGAGAATTCTGTATTATCAGTAGTGAAGCTACTGGATAAAAACCAGTTGCCAGCGTTTGCCAGATCATCTTTCCAGTTCGGTTGGCCGAGGGATTTTACGGGGTCATCGCTATTAAGAGTTGGGGTGGGGGCTAAAGTTTCTGTCGGCAGAATATCAGCTGGAGAGACTGGTTCCTGTGTTGAAGTAGGATTTCTAAAATATTGGTCCAGGGCGGTTGCAGTGAACGCGACGGCGGCCTGAGTGGCAACTTTATCATCAAACGATAAGGTTTCAGGTGTTGTCAGGGTACAGGAGAGTGTGAAGATTAGCAGAATAAAGAGTGGAAATATCTTTCGCATGGCTGAATCCTTTGGTTATCCTGAATCAATTATATAAGAGATTGCTGTCAAAGCAGTACCATCTGGCGGCTAATGTATAATGCGCTATTAATGCAGGCTCAATATTCATCTTGCGTTCTAGCTGTTGATTGGGGCTCCAAGCGGCTTGGGATCGCAGTCAGCGATCCAACAGGGAAAATCGCGCGGCCTCTTGGCGTAGTCCTTCATACGTCCCGGACCAATGATGCTGAAAAAATTGTTGATCTATCAAAAAAAATAATGCGGATGTCATCATCGTCGGGGTGACCTATGATGATGAAAATTGCCTGTCGCCTTCAGGGCGGAGCGCGAGCCGGCTGGCTGACGAGATATCAAAGCTTATTCGGAAAGCCTGTCATCTTATGGGATGAGGCATTTACAACACAAGATGCAAAAGAACTGCAAATTGAAAAGGGGATTTCTCAAAAGAAGCGCCGAGGCCACCAGGATGAAATTGCCGCAGTCCTTCTTTTAAATGACTACCTGGAGAAAACCAATCCATGAAAGATAAAAACCAAATCTTGGTCCTGAGTGGAATCCTTCTGGCTGTCCTGCTTGTCATTATCTTTTCCATAATCGCCTTAAGTGTCTTAATACCTGATGCAACAGTGCATTTGTTCGGGATCTCCAAACCCCGCGTTTGATAATGCAAGCCGCATCCTGTATTCCGCAAAATTATATTTAAACAGGGATTTGCTTCTCAAACCTTACTCACAAGAGAGATCTGACAAAATATTTATTATCCAGTCCGGCGAGACGGCAAAATTAGTTAGCGATGAATTATCAAAAGTAAAGTTGATTCAAGATCCTGAAATATTTACTGATTATCTTGTTTACAAGGGCATCGACCGACTACTTCAAGCTGGAACCTATCGTTTGAGCCCTGGATTGACACCAGTTGAAATTGCTGAATTGCTTTACGATGCCACACCTCAGGATGTTGCTTTTTCCTTCCTCGCAGGTTGGCGGGCAGAAGAGGTAGCTGTGCTTTTACCCGCTTCCGGTTTGGCTATCCCCGCCGAAGAATTCCTGAATCTTGTTCATAATCCACCACCTTCAGTCTCAAGTTTAATTTCATCTGACTTAACATCACTGGAAGGGTATTTGTTTCCCGCTTCCTATCAAGTATTGAAATCAGCATCTTCAGAAGAACTCATCAGGCTGGTTCTTAATAATTTTAAAAACCAGCTGCCAATGAATTATGAGGATTTGCTTAAGGAGAATAATCTGTCCTTAAATGAGGCGATCATTCTTGCTTCAATGGTTGAGAAGGAGGCGATAATTCCTGATGAAGTGCCGCTAATCGCCAGCGTATTTATTAATCGGTTGAAAGAAGGTATGCCTTTGCAGAGTGATCCAACTGTGCAATATGCCCTGGGATATTCTGCCGAGCAAGGCACCTGGTGGAAGAATCCTTTAACCAGTGAAGACCTTGGGATTGATTCCCCTTACAACACCTACCTGCACCAGGGCTTGCCTCCCGCTCCGATATGCAATCCTGGAGAAGCGTCACTAAAGGCAGTCCTGGAACCTGCCCAGACTGATTTTCTTTACTTCCGCGCGGCATGTGATGGATCGGGCAGGCATGTTTTCAGCTTGACTTATGAAGACCACCTGAAAGCCGCATGCAAATAAATTCTGAGGTTATTGGATTCTAAAAAAATCAAAAAACGCGGGTTAGATTGAGAATCCCGCGTTTCATCAAGAGTTTCCTAAAAATTACTTTTGGGTTGCGTAACCTGGGCCTTCAGAATAAAAGGATGCATTCATCTCAATCGCACCGGTCAGGTCAACAATTTCCCCAGGTTTCAGGATCCTGGTGGCCGGAAGTTGAACCGGCTCACCCTCGCGGTCTTCACCTTTATAAGTTTCTGTGAATCCATTGGCTTCCAGGGGTGCAGAAAGGACCTCGCCGCCTTCCGCTTCAAAATCTGATGGTACTTCGGAAAGTTCGAAAATCGCAGAATTTGGGCATTCCGCTTCGCAGGCCCCGCAATCAATGCAGGCATCTGGATCTATGTAATAGGTGGGATATTCTTCAATAGGTTCACCGGGGGAAATGCAATCAACCGGGCAGACTTCCACGCAGCTGCTATCGCGCAGGCAAAGGTTGGTAATGACTCTTGGCATCTTTTACCTCCTTGAGAGGGATTAATCACTTAAAATCGGGCGGCTACTTTTTCCCAATCCACCATATTCCAGAAGGTTTCAACAAACTCCGGGCGGCGGTTCTGAAATTTCAGATAATAGGCATGTTCCCAGACATCAATTGTCAGAATGGGGTGAAGACCCTTGCTTACCGGTGAATCCTGATTGGGTGTGGTAGTGATTAACCAAGTCACCTGCCTTGTCTTTACATAACCATCCCCAGCCGCTGCCAAAAACGCCGATGGAAGCATCGCTGAGTTCTTTCTTAAAGGCATCAAAACTACCGAATCTTTTATTGATTGCTTCAGCCAATTTCCCGCCTGGTAAACCACCCTTTTTTGGGCCTAACTGCTCCCACCAGAGATTATGGTGATAATAGCCGCCGCCATGGTTGCGAACTGCCCCGCGCACGTCTTCAGGGACTTTTTCAAGATCGCTCAAAATTGTCACGATATCCATTTTGAAGAAATCAGGATATTTTTCAAGGGCTGCATTCAATTTTGCTGTGTAAGTTGCATGGTGTTTGCTGTGGTGGATCTCAACTGTCTTGGCATCCATGAAAGGTTCCAGGGCATCATAAGCATATGTTAATTCAGGTAATGTGAAAGCCATTTCTTCTCCTTTGATTTTTGATAAATAAATCTTATAGTTTTTAAACGTCCATGTCAATACTTTTTTGAATCAAGTCATTTTCTTAAAAACCGATCGTAAGTCATATTAATTTCTTTTATCCAGTTCAACAACATTCCTGTCAGTGCATCAGGAGGCATTCTCCAGCGCCAATTACCCTGAGCAGTTGCCGGGGTATTCATTCGGGCTCTACGGCCCAAACCCAGGAAATCCTGCATGGGTGCAATGGCAAGGTTAGCTTTTGATTTCCAGGCGGCGCGAATCATAAATTGTGAAATATTTTCATAAATCTTACCAAAATACTTCTTAATTAATCCCCTTTCACTTTTTGAGAGAGAATTTTTATACCAATCCAATGCCGTTGGATTATCATGCGTACCAGTATAGGCAACACAATTTTCGGGATAGTTGCTTGGCAGATGAACATTCTCAGCGTTGCCCTCAAAAGCAAATTGAAGGACTTTCATTCCAGGCAGGTTGAATCGATCCCTCAGTTCGATCACATCCGGAGTAATTACTCCCAAGTCTTCTGCAATAAAAGGCAGATGTCCCAACTCTGTATTAAGCTTGTTAAAGAATTCTGCTCCAGGGCCTTCTATCCACTGACCACCTATTGCAGTTCTCGCGTTTGATGAAATTTGATAATAGCCGGCAAAACCCCTGAAGTGGTCCAGTCGGATCACATCTACGTATTTTTGAGTCTCTTTTATTCGGGATATCCACCAGGAATAATTTTCTTTTTGATGGATCTCCCAATCATAAATTGGATTGCCCCACAGTTGGCCTGTCGGGGAAAAATAATCTGGAGGCACGCCAGCAACTACAACTGGTTCCAGATCCTTATCAAGTTTAAATAATTCCGGATGCGCCCAGACGTCCGCGCAGTCATATCCTACAAAAATAGGAATATCTCCAATAAATTTAATTCCTTTGTTATGGGAATATGTTTTTAATTGCTGCCATTGCTTCTGAAATATGAATTGCAGAAATGCGTGAAATTCAACTTGCTCTGTGTGCATCTCCTCAAAAAATAGGAGGGCTTGTGGTTCTCGAAATTTCAAAGGAACCGGCCAGTTTTTCCAGCTTGCCATCTGATAATTTTCCCTGATGGCGATGAAAAGACAGTAATCCTCAAGCCATCCCTGGTTTTCTTCTTTAAAAAACTCAAGCTCTCTTTTATACGGGGCTTTATTATTCTTATAAAATGCCGAAAATGCTTTTTCAAGGATGCTTCGCTTGAATTTTATGGCCTTGTTAAAATTAACCTTATTATTGGAGAATCTTTGGGAGCTTTTTAAGTCATTTTCTTCCAACAAATGCAAATTCACCAGATGCTGTAGATCAATGAATAATGGGTTAACGGCAAATGCGGATAAGCCTTGATAAGGGGAATCACCAAAACCAGTCGGATTCAGGGGAAGGACTTGCCAGTATTTCGTTCCGGTCGATGAGAGAAAATCAATAAACTCAAATGCTTTTTGACCCAGGTCGCCAATTCCAAATCCTCCAGGAAGGCTGCTGATGTGCATGAGTATTCCGCTTGAACGAGATATCTCAGACATTTTCGAGGATCTTTCTTATTTGGCTAGCATGGCTTGATAAAGGCCGCGATACTGCATGGCGGATTTTTTCCAGGAAAAATCTGCTTTCATGGCTCTTGTTTGAATTGCTTCCCACTTTCTGAGGTCATCAAAATCGTTAAAAGCTTGGCGCAGGCAATTAGCAAAAGCAAGACCATTTGCCTTCTCAAACAAATATCCAGTTTTTAATCGAGCGGGGGAGTTGCAGATGGAATCTTTCAATCCGCCAACGGCTCTCGCAACCGGGATGCAGCCGTACCGCATGGCAATCATCTGTGAAAGCCCGCAGGGCTCATATAGTGAAGGCATTAATAACATATCTCCGGAGGCATACAGGCGATGAGCCAAATCGTTATTAAATTCAAATACTGTCTTGATGCGGCTTGGCGCTTGAGATTCGAGATCTTTAAACCATTTTCAAGTTCAACCTGACCGCTTCCGAGAAAAATCGCCACCCAACCCTCATTTAGCAACAAAGGCAGGCCTTCGAGGATAAGATTGATGCCTTTTTGGTGTGACAATCTTGAAATCAGGACCAGAAGCGGTTTCCTTGCATTTTTTTCCAAATCGAAATCCTGCAGGATCTTTTCTTTGTTTATTTTTCGAAGATTCAGGTGATCAATTGAAAAATTTTGGGTTATGCAATTATCAGTCTCCGGATTCCAGATTTCTGTATCAATTCCATTCAAAATACCGGTAGTTTTTTTTGTGTTTTGGATAAAGAAATTTGCAAGCCCATCGCCGAATTCCACCTGTTTAATTCTTCGGCATAAGATGGTGAGACAGCCACAATCTCATCGGCTTTTTCCAATCCCATCGATAACGGAAGATGTTTTGCCCAGTTGGGGAGAACGGCAGATTTTAGAGGGGCAAGCTGAAATTTATTTAAGACGGATTGGCTGCCTTCACCCATAAATGGTAGATTATGCACCGTGAGCATTGACCGAATTTGTCTAAAGAATTTATCCTTTCTTCTCATTTCATCTAATCTGAATGCTGAAATTGCTGTATGCCAGTCGTTGGCGTGGATAATATCGGGCACCCAGTTGATTATTTTAAGAATCTCAAGGCAGGCTGATGAAAAAAAAATATATTTCCGGGCATCTTCTAGGGGTGTTGGATTATAGACATTCTTATACCCGGATGGATTTCCTGATCGCTTTATCAAATAATAAATGATGTCATGGAAAGCGAATTGAAAAATTTGCCCTTTTGCATAACCTTTTCGCGTTGGCACGTTGAAATTCGTAATTTTTGTTAAATTGGGAACATGTTCTTTAATTCCTGCGTGAAAGGGCAGCACAACCCTGATGTCAATTGTTGGAGCATCAGGGGAATTCAAATCAGAAAGTGCTTTTGGCAGTGAACCGCCATAATCACCCAGTCCGCCAATCTTTACAAAAGGCTCCGCTTCAGCAGTGATAAAAAGAACTCGCAATGGTGATTCCATCTCAAGCGGCGTCAAGGTTTTTTATCTTCTACAATTTCAATATAATCCTTCGTTAGTATTTCTTCCGTTGTTACTCCCAATAAATTGATCAGCTCAATTATTATGGTGGATTTTTCCTCTGCGTCTTTTTCGCTCCAGGTTCTTGATTTAGCCTCAAGGAAGTACCCAAGATCCGGCTTAATCATTTTGTCAATATTAATAAAGAACTCCTCATTTTTGTATTCAACAAGATAGCGAATGCGGTCCTTTTCAATTTCAGATTCAGCTGCGGGTTTGAAGTATTCCCGGTAAAAGCGCAAACTTTGGTCAGCAGGAGCAATAAAGCGGCTTCGTGAGAGTAAAACGTCCTTGGGAAAGCGGTGTTCGCGTGAGGGGCCGACCAGCGTTAGGCGTGATCTTACAGTAGATATCTTTCCATCTTTTGTGATGAAATGGTCTTCACGGAATCTCAGCCGGCCTTCATTATCTTCCTCGAATTCAAAATAGGTATCAAATTCATGGTAATGGCGCATACGTAGGATTTTAAGAACACCAGATTCGAGTTTCTTGATAATTGGCGCCGGGTCATTTATTGCAACCTTGACTTGGATTTCAAAACTTTCCTCCTGAGTGGCGCCGCCAATAGCGATCAATTTGGAAATGATTGATTTTTCGCGCTTGGTGATGAATTTATCGATTTTTACAGCAATTTCCTGGCTTTTGCGAATCAGTTCATTTTCATCAATAGCAGATATGATGCGGTCTTTCATTAACCATTTGCCATTAACCATTAAATCGGTTACATCGGTGGATTTTCCCGCATAGACAATTTGAGCGTAAATCCCATCCGGATTATGGCGGAATTGAGGACTGTTGTGAATGGTTTTTAAATCAATAAGGATAAGATCGGCCCGTTTGCCTGGTTCAAGTGAGCCAGTGAGATGGCCGATGTGCATCGCCCGAGCACCCATGCGTGTGGCCATTTCAATCGTTTGCCGGGCTGGAATTACTGTAGGGTCGCCGCTGGAACCTTTGGCGATGAAATTTGACAATCGAATTTCTTCAAAGAAATCCAAATCATTATTTGAGGCAGTCCCGTCTGTGCCTATTCCAACATTAAGCCCAAGTTCAAGCATTTTAGTAACTGGCGCGATTCCGGATGCAAGTTTAAGGTTGGATGATGGATTATGGGCAACACCTACGTGGGAATGTTCGAGAGTACGAATTTCCCCTTCATCAATGTGTACACAATGGGCAGCAATAGTTTTTGCTTCAAAAACGCCCTGTTTTTTCACCCAAGGGACAACCGGCATGCCGTTCTCCTTGCGCATATTCTCAACTTCTTCCTTCGTTTCCGAAATATGGATGTGCAGCGGTAAATCAAATTCCATAGCAAGGTCAGTACAGGCTTTCAGTATTTCAGGAGGGCAAGTATAAGGCGCATGAGGTGCAACAGAAGGGATAATAAGGGGATGGCCTTTGTATTTTTGCATGAAATCGCGGGTATATTCAAGAGATTCTTCAAAGGAATGCGCATCAGGGGTTGGATATTTCATCACCGTCTGTGAGCAGACCGCGCGCAGCCCAATTTCCGCAGTAGTCTTGGCAACCTCTGCTTCAAAATAATACATATCGTTAAAGCAAGTGACACCGGTTCGAATAAATTCAGCGCACGCGATTTTTGTTCCCAAAGCAACAAATTCGGGGGAAACAAATTCTCTTTCGACCGGCATCATATACCCCAGCAGCCAGACATCCAGTCTCAAGTCATCCGATAATCCGCGTAGCATGGTCATGGGAACATGCGTGTGTGTGTTAATGAAGCCCGGCATTAATACCTTGCCGAGGCAATCAACAATAGTATCTGCCGAAAACGATGCAAGGATTTCGCTTTCATTTCCAACACCGACGATGCTGTCACCTTTAATTGCGACGGCACCCGGATTAAATTGGTTGAAATTCTCATCAATTGTCAGGACAATTGCATTTCTTAGAATCAAGTCAGATTTATTCATTCGCTTCCTTTTTATTTAGAATGACTTCTCTCAATAAATTTAATATATGGTTGCCTGCCCATTGATTGAAATGGGAGGGATGCCCGCCAAAAGAAATTATTTTTTCGTAATTATTTTCAAGAAAAGAAATCTCTACCTGCATGGCGTTCTCATTGTTTTCCTTTTGGTAAAGATTCAAGATCAGCATTTCCTTGTTGTTTCTTTGATTGTACAATGAACTTTCTTTCTGCAGAGATCGCTTGTCCTGGAAGCCAAATTTATGATCATCGGGAATATTAAGCCATCCGGATAGCAGTTCCGAGATTTCCTGAAACTCGTTTTTAAAAAGGAGTACCAGGTCAATTTTGTTACGGCTGATCAAATCAGCCACAACACCAAAAAGCGTCATCTCATCTTCGCCGTAAACGAATTTTCCGAGCAAATCTCTTACTTGCGCTTCAACGGGATTAATTAGCTCCCAAGCCTGTTCACGATCAGCGGCCTTCGCAGTAATGCGGACATCGACCTGGCCAGGATGGGCTGCCAGACCCACAGTTGGATTGGACATCTTTTCCAAATCGGATACAAGTTCATCCACGCTGGATTCGCCTATGCCAGCGGTGCGAATCGTGCGAATAATTATTGCGTTATTGATAGGAAATTTGGACCTGATGATTGGAAGGACATCATTATTCAATAAGGTCTTCATTTCCGAGGGAACGCCGGGCAAAGAAAAAACAATTTTATTATTCTCCTCAATATAAAATGCCGGTGCAGTTCCCACTGGATTGGTAATTGCCACTGCGCCAACAGGTATAAACGCCTGGCGCCGATTATTTTCGGATGGAGTGCGGCCGTATGCTTGGAAGCGGGTCAATACCTGATCCCATAATTCCGGTTTGAATTCTATTTCTCGATTGAATGCGATTGCAACGGCGCCGCGGGTTGGATCGTCTATGGTAGGCCCAAGTCCGCCGGTTGTTATGATAATATCTGCCCGTTTTAATGCGTTCTTAATTTCAGCTGCGATTCTCACTTCATTATCGCCAATTATTGACGCGTGAAAAATATCAATACCAGCTGAATTAAGCGTTTTTGCGATATAACTGGTGTTAGTATCCTGGATCACACCCAGCAATAGTTCTGTTCCGATGGTAATTATTTCTGCAACTGGCATATGTCGACCTGATTCTATTTAAAAGATTAATAAGTTTAACCGGGAATCTGGCAAAGTCAATCACAGTAAAATAAACAGGCAAATAAATTAAGCATTCATGAAAAATAATTTTGACCAGGTATATGGAATGAGACTGACCGGAAAAAAATTAGGCAATTGGGGTGAAGATCAAGCGGTGGATTACCTTCAAAAACATGGGGTGGTGATTCTTGGTAGAAACATCTTTACGGAATACGGCGAAATTGATTTATTGGGAGTTAAAGAAAATATACTTTTGTTTATTGAAGTAAAAACATCCCGTACTAGGAAATATGGTTTTCCAGAGGTATCGGTAACAGTCAGAAAATTAGAGCATATGAGCAAAGCAGCGCAAAAATATATTCAGGATCATGACGAACTTTCAAATAACTGGCGAATTGATGTCGTGTCAATTGAATTGGATTCAAGCAACAAATCAGAAATAAAATGGTTTGAAAATGTCGTTAACGAGTAGCAAGAAATTGGTAGTGGTCGTCGGCCCTACCGCAGTTGGAAAAACAGATATAGCGATTGAACTTGCTGATGAATTGTATGGAGAAATAATATCAGCTGATTCGCGATATTTTTATCGCGGTATGGATATAGGGACAGCCAAACCGAATGGGGCTCAGCTATCCAGAGTCAATCATCATTTGATAAATGTAGCTGATATCAGTGATAATTGGAGTTTGGCAGTATACCAAAAAGCTGTTATCTCTGCAATTGATGAAATCATTCAAAAAGGGAAATTGCCTTTTCTTGTCGGTGGAACCGGGCAATATATCCGGGCAATTATTGAAGGATGGCAGATTCCTGCCAAAGCCCCTGATCCGGATATTCGAAATGTTCTTGAGAATTGGATTAACAAGTCAGGCGCAGAAGCATTGCACAAAAAGTTATCAGTAATTGATCCTGTTGCCGCAAAAAAAATTGACTATCGAAACAAACGCCGCACAATCCGAGCCCTGGAGGTTATTTTTCATACGGGAAAAAAATTCTCCGATCAAAGGACCAAAGGTAAACCAGACTTCAAATATAAAATCATCGGGCTTAATCGCGATCGCCGTCAGCTTTATGATCGTATTGATAAAAGAATCGATGCAATGTTTGCGGCAGGATTCGTTGATGAAGTCAAAGCCTTATTGGAAAAGGGATATTCGAAAAAAGATCCACCTATGTCAGCTATTGGTTATCCGGAGGTAATCCAATTGATCGAGGGTTCCTTGGAGTTGAACGAGTGCATTAACCAAATCAAAAAAAAATCACGCGAATTTGTACGCCGGCAGGCTAATTGGTTTAAAAGCACGGATGAGCGCATCAAATGGTTTGATGTAACGATTGACAGGAAAGAGGAAATATTTTCTTACATTAAATCAAAGGAAGGATGGATTTGTGAATAAATTCATACCGCTGCAAGAACCTCGTCCCTGGCTGAAGAATTACGATCCCCATATCCCGCAAAAAATACATTACCCGCAATCTTCAATTAACGCTTTATTTAAAAAAACAGCCGAGAAATTCAAAGACAAACCATTTCTTGAATGGAAAGAGTATGAATTTACATTCGGTAATGTGAAGCATTTGGTAGAAAACCTCACAAACAATTTAATAAGGCAGGGGATGGTTAAGGGTGACCGGGTTGCTTTGATTTTACCGAACACACCCCAATTTGTTATCGCTTATTATGCAGTCTTAAATGCTGGGGGAATAGTAGTAGCGATGAATCCAAACTACAAGCAAGATGAATATGAATTTCTCTTTAATGATTCGTGTCCGAAGTTTGTATTTTGCCTGGAGGCTCACCGGGAAATTATCGAAAAATTAGGGTTTGGGATTGATTTTGAATCAATCATTACAACTTCTTTATCAGACATTCCCTTCTTAATAAATTATGAGAATGAAAAAGAAATAAACCCGGAACATAACAGTTTTTTAAAACTAATAAGGTCAAGCAAATTAAGGAAGACAAAATCCTGGCCGAAAATCAATTCCACTGACCCGGCTGTGTTTCAATACAGCGGAGGAACAACCGGAATTCCCAAAGCGGCTATTGGAACACATCAAAACATCACTGCCAATGTAACCCAGTTTCAGATCTGGTGTGATTTAAAAACAGGTCAAGAAGTTATTCTGGCTGTTATTCCGCTTTATCATGTGTATGGGATGGTGCTAGCGTTGAACATGAGTGCCAGTAT
Source organism: uncultured Chloroflexia bacterium (assembly GCA_963751635.1). GTDB lineage: Bacteria > Chloroflexota > Anaerolineae > Anaerolineales > Anaerolineaceae > Pelolinea. Next base: position 255,551 of record CAVVVE010000002.1, on the reverse strand, counting down.
CGGAGCGAAACTAATCCTAATTGATGATCCAAGAAATATTGACCTAATTCTCGACGAAATCGAAAAACATCGGGTCACTTTTTATCCGGGTGTCCCAACGATGTATTACGCAATTAATCAGAATTCAAGGGTCAGGCAAGGAAAATGTGATCTGACTTCAATTAAAGCCTGCATTTCCGGCTCGGCACCGCTTCACAAACTAATTAAAGAAGAATTTGAGCGTTTGACTGGCGGCAAGCTGGTTGAGGGATACGGGCTTTCCGAAGCGCCCACAGCAACGCATTGCAATCCTCTCTTTGGGATTAATAAAGCGGGATCCATTGGTTTGCCGCTGCCGAATGTTGATTGTCGGATTGTCGATTTGGAAACAGGTCTAGTGGATCAGGCGGTTGGCGAACCAGGCGAATTGATTTTAAAGGGACCTCAGGTTATGAAAGGCTATCACAATAATCCGATTGAAAACAATCTTGCACTACGTGAAGGCTGGTTATTTACTGGAGATGTGGTCAAAATGGATGAGGATGGATATTATTATATCGTTGACCGAAAAAAATCTTTGATTAAAGTTGGGGGTTTCCAAGTATGGCCTAATGAAATTGAGGAGGTGATAAATTCTCATCCATTAATTCTGGAATCTGCGGTGGGTGGAATACCTGATATTGAAAAAGGTGAAAAAATACTCGCCTGGATTGTAATAAAACCAGAGCAGAAGTTAAGGCCGGAAGAAATTATCCAATGGTGCGAAAAACATCTGGTCTATTATAAAATCCCAGCTGAAATTATATTTATTGAAAAAATCCCGCGAACAGGTGTGGGCAAAATATTAAGGCGCGAGCTGATCAGAGAATACACGAAAAAAGACCCGATATAAAATCGGGTCTTTTTTTATTAACTCACCATTAATTTTGGAGTTCCACCGGTCTTTTTTACCGGAGGAGGAAAAATCTTTTCAAATTCTTCGCGTGAGAGAGTCTCAACATCCAGCAATTTTGCGGCAACTGCATCAAGCTTGGACCGATACTTAACCAAAATCTTTTTAGCCTGCTGATAGGCAGCATTCACAAGCTTTTGGACTTCAGAGTCAATTATTTCAGCCACCGCTTCAGAGTAATCTCTCTGTTCACTGATCTCCCTTCCAAGAAAAACCAGTTCCTCTTTCTGGCCATAAACCATAGGCCCAAGTTCAGTGCTCATACCAAGGCGTGTGACCATTTTTCTGGCTAGTTTGGTTACATTTTCAATATCATTGGAAGCACCCGATGTGATGTCATTAAAGATAAGCTCTTCTGATGCACGGCCGCCAAGCATGCCGACCATTTCAGCGGTCAGTTTATTCTTTGACATCAAAGTGCGATCATCATCAGGCAAGGCGATGGTATAGCCTGCAGCCATACCTCGAGAGATGATAGAAATTTTTTGGACCTGGTCGGCTGCAGGAGTAGCAGCCAACACAATCGCATGGCCGGCTTCATGGTAAGCGATGATCCGTTTTTCATCTTCGCTGATCAAGCGGCTCTTTCTCTCCGGGCCGGCAATAACACGTTCGATGGCTTCTTGAAATTCACTTTGGCCGATTTGTTTCTTGTTTCTCCTGGCGGCAAGGATCGCGGCTTCATTTACCAGGTTCTCAATATCAGCACCAACAAATCCGGGTGTTGACTTGGCCATAACCACGAGGTCAACCTCAGTGGCAAGCGGTTTGCCTTTGACATGAACTTTGAATATCGCTTCTCTTCCGCGCATATCAGGTCGGTCAAGCACAACTCGCCGGTCAAAACGGCCTGGTCGTAATAAGGCGGGATCAAGAATGTCAGGCCGATTAGTTGCAGCCATAATGATGACGTTTGTATCGGTATCAAAACCATCCATCTCCACCAGCATTTGGTTGAGAGTTTGCTCACGTTCATCATGGCTTCCACCCAGGCCTGCGCCGCGGTGACGGCCGACCGCATCAATTTCATCAATGAATATGATGCAGGGAGAATGCTTCTTGGCCTGTTCAAATAAATCGCGGACACGGCTGGCGCCAACGCCAACGAACATTTCCACAAATTCAGAGCCAGAAATTGAGAAGAAAGGTACACCAGCTTCGCCAGAGACAGCCTTGGCTAAAAGAGTCTTTCCGCCGCCTGGAGGGCCGACCAGTAAAACACCCTTGGGGATTCTGGCGCCCAGGGCAATGAATTTTTGAGGTTCTTTTAGGAACTCTACAACTTCCTGCAACTCTTCTTTGGATTCATCAACCCCTGCCACATCTGCAAAAGTGACTTTTGGTTGGTCTCCTGAAAACATTCTTGCGCGCGATTTACCGAACGACATGGCTGTATTGTTGCTTCCCTGTGCCTGCCTGAATATGAAAAAAAATGCCACACCGACGATCAGGAAAGGCAGTAGATATCCCAGCAAAGAAATAATATTTACCCAGGGGCCGGGCTGCTTTACCTCAATAGAAACATTGGCAGCGTTCAACTCTTCGCTGGTAACGCCGTAACTTATTAACTGCTCAACAAGCGATGTATTGCTTTCCTTTGTTGAAGTTTTTTCCTGTCCTCCCTTAAGGGTTACTTCAAGGGTGTTTTCATCCTCAACAATTTTTTCTATAGAACCCTTGCGTATTTCAGCAGCCAGTTCATTGATCGGCATTACCGCTTTGGCGCTGTCCTGATTGATATTCATGAAAACCATTGCCACGATCGCAATGAGAATCAGTAAATAAACGAAATTAGTTTGACCACTTGATTTCACAAAATCCTCCGATTGGAAACTTTACCTTTTTCAATTCGGCTGGAATTATACCAACCATGTGTTAGAGAAACGTCAAAATAAATTAATTAAGATAGTTCTAATAAAAAACCCGCTGTTCGGGCGGGTTCAAAAATTAAATTATTTTTTTTATTAAACTCGAGTAACGTACTCACCGGTGCGGGTATCAACCCGGATGACATCATTAACTTCAACGAAACTGGGTGTCAGTACTTCAGCGCCAGTCTCCAGCATAACCTTTTTTGTTACGCCAGTAGCAGTATCTCCCCTGACTGCTGATTCCGCTTTGGTGACTAGTAAATCCACTGTGGTCGGTAATTCAACGTCCAGAGGTTCATTTTCGAATAAAGTGAGCTTGATTTCAACACCTTCCTTCAGAAATTTACGGGAATCACCAATGACTTCACCGGAAATCGCGGGCTGCTCAAAAGTTTCCATATCCATGAAATGGTATAAGGACCCATCTGTATATAGGAATTGGACATTATGGAAATCAAGCCGGACATCCTGTATTCGTTCACCGGAATTAAAGGTTTTTTCAAGAGTCGCAAGGGTGCGTAGATTTCTGGCTTTAATTTTTATCGATGCATTCCCACGGCCAGTTTTATTGTGGTGATAATCAAGAACTTTAAATAATTGCCCATCGAACTCAAATGTAACGCCTTTTCGTAAGTCATTGACATCAATCATGTTTTTTCCTTCAGGTAGTTTAACGGGACAATTATAGTCCTAAGGATAAAAAATCCGCAAGGATTGGCTATCCCTAAAATAATTCAGGCTGCCGGATTTTGGCAGCCTGAATTTAGACTTTTAACTTATTAACCTAATTCTGGTTCAATAATCCCATAACTACCATCACGCCTTTTATATAGGACGTTGATAGCACTTGACCCAATATTGTAAAAAATAAAGAAATCTTCATGCCCCAGAAGATTCATTTGCTCGATCGCTTCAAGCTCATCCATCGGTACGAGCGTGAACTTTTTCCTGCGGACAATTACCGGTGAGGGTTCTTCTGGAACGCCCTCTTTAAGAAGTTCAGATGCCGGTGTTGCTCCTGCGCGGCTGCGATATTTCTTGCCTTTATACCTTTCAATCTGGCGCTCGATCTTATCAATAACCAGATCAAGAGCAGCTTTTATATTATCCGCGCGTTCTTCTGCCCGCAAAATGAATCCCCTACCCCGTAAAGTAATTTGGGCTACAAAACGGTTTGCTTCCTCTTTAGCTGTTTTGGCATGAGATAGATCAATTCGGGTCTCATCTATCTGATCCAGATAGCGGTAAAGCCGTGATATTTTCTTGTCAATAAAGTCGCGGATTTCCTCATTCAACTCCATTTCTTTCGTAAAGATGTCTAATTTCTTGCTCATATGACCTCCTGCTCTTTTTGATTTTTATTAAACGGTGTTTTGGCAATCGCAAAACAATATACTTCTTTGGCGCCTGATTTCTTAATGCCCTTGCGCATTCATTTAGGGTTGATCCGGTCGTGGTAATGTCATCAATCACTAATACTGACTTGTTTTGGTTTTCAAGAAGGTCAGATTCAAACGCACCAAGGACGTTTTCCTCCCTTTCAACTTCTTTTAAACCAACTTGAGATTTTGTTTCTTTAATACGTGAAATTGCTTTTGGTTTGAATGGGATTCGCAGCTGTTTGGAAATCGGTTTGGCAATTAATGCGGCCTGGTTATACCCGCGAATTTGATGCCGAGCTTGGGTTAATGGCACAGGCACTATATGATCGATTCTGATACCCCATTCATTAATAAAATTAGCTCCAGGTTCAACTAAATATCGAACCAATCCAATCCCCCGATTAAATTTAACCTTTTGGATCACTTCCCGTAATACTCCAGAGTATACGCCCCAAGCTCTCAACTGATCGAAATGCGGTTTGGTTTCGATGCAGGTTTTACAAGTTTTGCCTTTATTTGATGCACCTCCGCAAATGGGACAAATATTATTCTGGTTAATTACTTCGATTTGTTTCTGGCATTCTGCACAAAGCTCATATCCAAACGTCCCGCAATTGCTGCAAAATGGCGGTAACAAAACATCCAACAAACTCCAACCAATTGAAGAAAATTTCTTAAGTTGATTCAAGGGTTGGGTTTGGTTTTGCATTCTCAGGTCCTGTCTAATTGATTTTTACCTATGGCTAGACATTTTGTAAAAGGTCCTGAATGAAATTCGAAATCGCAGGTCCGAAGAGCTTTGATAGGATCATAATGAAAAGAACGACTATTACAACCAGAAGAAGATACTCGATTATCCCCTGCCCTTCCTGGTATTGGGGAGATTTCATAAATGAGGTCTCCTTTCGATTTATACTGAGTATATATTAAAAGAATATGAAAAAGCAACTAATAAGTGTAAACATCGTATTAATTATTAATAATATACAAAAAATTGTAATATGGTTGTTTTAGAATTTGAATTTGGCTATAATCGTGTTGATAATACAGTAATTTACTGGAGGAAAAATGGACGACATTTTGCAGAAACTTGATTCCGAGAAAGATATCTTCAAGAAAATTCTTGGAAAGCTTCCCGGATTCAGCGGTTATTTTGAGAGGAGAGAACGCCGTGCGGCTGATAAACTCCTGCGAGAGAGTATCGCTGATAAGTTCGATTCTTTATGGGGGAGGATATCCACCCTTCAGAGAGAAGCCATTTCTAATGGAAATATTGATCTGATCGATGATTTGGAGGCATCAGCGTTAAAGTTGAGGCAATTTATTGATCGTATTCGTACGGCCTCATATGGCTATGCCGGTTTCTTTGATGCTGTGCAGGTAAGGACTGAAGAACTTGACCAGATTTACCAATACGACTATCAACTATTGGCAATGGAAGAGGAAGTTGGTCGAGCTATTGATAACGTTGCATCTTCAATGGGAACCGATGGTTTAGCAGCGGCTATCAGGCACTTGACTCAGTTATCTCAGGATTGCATTGATGCGTTTGAAAAGCGAAAAGAAGTAATCCTCAGTTTCCCCGAGGATGAAACCAAGTAATTGTTTCATAAACAGGAGAATTAGAAATGGCTAGAATATTTGATGTTGTTGAATACGCAAGTGAAATGAAAGAGGAGCTCGTTCATCGCTTCCCTGAACAGGGCATTGCGGATCTTCGGATGGGTTCTCAGGTTATTGTCCGTGAGTCTCAGCGTGCAGTATTTTTCAGGGATGGCAAGGCTTTGGATGTTTTTAATGCCGGCCGTCATACTATTTCAACCGCAAATATACCGCTGCTTGTAAACCTGGTTGGAAAACTATTTGATAATCGCACGCCTTTTACAGCTGAAGTCTATTTTGTCTCGGTAAAAGAATTTGCCGACAGAAAATGGGGCACGCCTCAACCAATTATTGTCCGCAATACTGGAGTGGGATTGGGGATAGCCCTGCTTCAGGGTTTTGGCACCTATAGCTATCAAATCAAAGATGCCCAGCAGTTTGTTACTCAGCTTGTGGGATCGCAGGGTGTCTACCGGACTGAAGATATTGAAAATCGCCTCAGAATAATGCTCTTATCCAAATTGCAGGATTTGCTTGGAGAGACCACCGGAAAAAGCTCAGTTCTGGAATTGATTGGTTTGACAGAAGAATTGGGTGCCGGGGTGCGGGCGAAAGCGCAAGATGATTTTGCTGCTTTAGGATTAACCTTGAAGTCATTCTACGTTGGCAATCTTAAGCCTTCCGATAAATCCGCAGAAGAATTGCGGGCAATGGGGATGCTTGACATGGCCACTTATACCCAACTCCAAGCAGCCGATGCGCTACGGGATGCTGCCAAAAATCCAAGCGGTGGCGCGGGGCTGACTGCCGGAATTGGGGCGGGTGTCGGACTTGGAAATGTAATTACAGAATCATTAAAGGTTCAGCATCAGGCGGATCTGGTGGGGCAAAAACCGCCATGGGTATCCCGGATGTTATGTCACCTGCTGAGGCGGCAAAGATACTTCAGGTTTCTGAAGAGGATGTAGTCGCAGCAATAACGGATAAAACCTTGAAGGCAAAAAAGATTGGGAACGCATACAGGATCAGCAAAGAATCTTTGCAGGATTTCCTGAAAGGATAAATGTGACGAAATTTGAAAGCCCGGTGACCTTCATCGGGCTTTTTTGTTGTCTGAATTGTTATAATCAAGGAGGAAAATTTATTAACGCATGAGATTATTCGAATATCAGGCGAAGGGGATCTTTCAGAAATATGGTATTCCAATACCTAAGAGTCAAGTAATATCCAACGCAGCCTTAGCCGACCAGGTTCGTGACGAAATTGGGAAAGAAGTAGTTTTAAAAGCGCAGGTTTTAATTCACGGAAGGTCAAAAGCAGGTGGAATCAAGTTAGTTCATCCCTATGAAAATGTTGGAGACGCCGCTTCAGAAATCTTAAGTTTATCAATCGGAAATAAAAAAGTAAAAAAAATCCTCATCGAAGAAGCAGTCCAGGTTCAAAAGGAATTTTTCCTAAAATTAGAAATTGATCCATATCTTGAAAAACCTGTTTTTGTTGCTTCGAAATTTGATATTAAGAAATCATTGTTGAATGGCATGGAAGCATCGGAAAATCGCATTCGTGTTCCTATCGAATTTTCGACCGGCCCCCTAGATTATCAGTTAAGAAAACTCGCCCTCACAGTAGAAATTGGTAAAGACTTGTGGAAGGATTTTTCCCAAATCTTATCAAGCATGTGGAGGATTTTTCGGGACCTGGACGCAGATTTAATTGAGATTAATCCGTTAATAATAAATGAACGAAACCAATTGGTCGCGCTGGGGGGTGTTGTAAATATTGATGACCAATCCTTATTCAGGCAAGCTGCAGTCTTGGAAATGAAAGAGTCAGAGGAAAAACGGCAGCTTACCGTTAAAGCTGAAAAATTTGGTATTTCTGTATTACAGAGTGAAGGGAATGTAAGCTGCATAGTCAACGATGAGGCTTTGGGATGCGCCATTAGAGATATGCTTCTGTCACAAGGCGTCCGAATTGGGATCCAAATGAATTTGGGGGACGGAGCAGGTGATGAAAAGATTTCTGCAGGCCTGGATCTTCTTTTTAAAAACGGAAAAACCGATTGCATCCTTATAGCAATAATTGGAGGCCAAACTCACTGTGATAATGTCGCGGCCGGAATTATCGAATCAATTGCACATGCCACAAAAATACCCCAAATGATAATTTATCTGAATGGAATGAATTCCGATGTGGGAAAATCTCTTCTGAATCACGCCAATATTTTATTTGAAGATTCATTAAACAATGCAGTGAGAAAATGTTCAGATCTTATGAATATGGATATTCAATGAGCCTTTTTGTAAACCAAAATACAAAAATACTTATCCAGGGGATCACAGGCGATAAAGGGACTTTTCATACCAAACAAATGCTAAAAAATGGCGCCCAAATTGTTGCCGGCGTTGCGCCTGGTGAGGGTGGTGATTGGATTATGGATGGGAAAATCCCGGTTTTCGATACGGTTGATGCAGCAGTAGATGCGACTGGAGCAGATGCAAGTATTGTGTTCGTACCAGCCAGAAATGCTTATGATGCGCTTATGGAATCAATCTCAGCAGGCATTCAGTTGATTTTCTGTATCACAAGTGGAGTGCCTGTCCAGGATATGCTCAAGATAAAAGAATACCTTCGAAATAAATCCATAAGAATTATAGGGCCTGGTTCTCCTGGAATGATAACCTCGTGGAACTTAGGTTTGGGAGTTGTCCCTTCCGGGATATCTGTTAAAGGCAATATAGGTGTAATCTCAAGGTCAGGACCGCTCGCTTATGAAATAATCTTTGAGATGATGCAGGCGGATTTGGGGATATCCTCATTTATTGGACTGGGGGCAGAATCAATCGTCGGTTCAGATTTTACCGATATACTGGAATCCTATGAAATGGATCCCGCGACAGAGAAAATACTGCTAATTGGCGAGAATGATTCTGTGCTCGAAGAAAGAGCTGCCGCTAATATTTCGGAACACATCACCAAACCAGTTTTTGGTTATATCGCAGGTGGATATGGTTTAGTTGAAGGGGTTTCCGTGTTTGATAAAAATGGGCAAAGTTTTATTTCAGGTTCAATAGCACAAAAAATAGATGCTCTGAAAAGCGCGGGTGTAAAAATAGCCGCGCTAATCCAGGACATCCCTAATTTGATCGGATCAGTATAAAAGGATTACTTCTTTACTTTTTCGATATAGTCGACAGCATCTTTCACGCTTTTAATATTTCGGGCATCTTCGTCAGAGATCGACATATCAAATTTTTCACAGAGCCCATCGATCAGGAAAAATTGATCCATTGAATCTGCTTTAAGGTCTTCAATAAATTTTGTATCTAATGAAATCTCTTTCTCATCAATTTTTAAACATCCACAATCACTTCTTTAACACCCTTAAGATAATCACTCATTGCAATGCTCCTCTCAGAAATTCTTGCCAATTATATCATTAAATATCCTTCATAAGTGTATACTTTAAACGATTGAAATGAACACACACATCGAAAAAAGAAAAAAAGATCATATTGCTATAAATCTCAATCAGGATGTCGAATCTGGTTTGTCTAATGGGCTGGAAAAATACCGACTGCAGCATTGCGCCTTGCCTGAAATTGATCTGGCTGAAATTGATACCAGGTCAGTTTTTCTTAAGAAAGAACAAACGTTCCCGATATTGATTTCATCAATGACAGGCGGCACGAAGGAAGCTGAAAAGATTAACCAAAATCTGGCAGTATGTGCACAAGCTTTCCATCTTGCAATGGGTGTGGGTTCCCAGCGGGCAGGATTGGAAAACGAAAATAATATGCGTACTTTTAAGGTTCGGCAATTTGCGCCGGATGTACTTTTGTTTGCAAATTTAGGCGCAGTGCAGTTGAATTCTTCCTACACTATTGAACACTGCAAAAAGATTGTAGATGCGATTGAAGCGAATGCCTTAATTTTGCATCTTAATCCATTACAAGAAGCCTTAATGGAAGGTGGGGACGTTAATTTTTCCGGTTTACAAAAGAAGATCGCGACCCTTTGTAAACATTTGTCCGTTCCGGTAGTCGTAAAAGAAGTTGGTTGGGGAATTTCAGTAGAAATAGCCAGACAACTGATCGAAGCCGGTGTACAAGCGATTGATGTTGCAGGTGCCGGTGGAACTTCCTGGTCTGAGGTTGAGAAGCACCGTGCAACTCAGAAAACCTTGAAAGAAATCTCTGGCGCTTTTAAAGATTGGGGCATACCAACTGCCGAGTGCATTGTTCAAATTCGCGAGCAATTTTCCACTTTCCCTCTGATTGCCTCTGGAGGATTGAGAAATGGTATTGACATTGCAAAATGCCTTGCCTTGGGCGCAAATTTGGGTGGAATGGCTCACGAATTCCTCATGGCTGCAGCAGTTTCAGAAGAGGCATTAATGGCAAAAGTCCAGGTAATAACTAACCAATTAAGAATTGCGATGTTCACAGTTGGCGCCAAAAATTTATCTGAATTGAATCATAAAAAGATTGTCCGGGTGGGTTAAGTGAGTCAATTAATGATTATCAGGAAAAATATTTCCTGCCTTTTTTGAATGAAATAGAGTTTTTCGTAAGTGGTCTTTTTAAAACCGATCACCCGGAATTAAATGAAATATTTCGCTATCATTTGGGTCTGGATGATGACCCATAAAAACAGGGCAAAAGAATCCGACCGTTATTAACGCTTCTTGTGTACAGAGGGGGGTGGGGGTAATTGGAAAACCGCTCTCCCTGCTGCTGTTGCCATTGAATTAATTCATAATTTCTCTTTAATTCATGATGATATTGAGGATAATGGATTATTCCGGCGAGCCAAAGAAGCTGTTTGGGTCAAATGGGGGCTGCCAAAAGGATTAAATGCGGGGGATGCGATGTTTTCATCCGCGTTTAAAGCGATCAGTAATTTAAAAAATTATTTGCCTTCTGAGATAGTAGTTGAGGCGGTTGAATTGTTAAGTTCTGTGTGTTTAAAGCTTAACATCCGGGCAGCAACAGGACATTGATTTTGAAAGTTGCGAAAAAGTCAGGATCCAGGAATATTATGAAATGATATCTGGAAAGACGGCAGCTTTATTGGCTTGCTGCGCTGAAATGGGCGCTTTGATAGCTGGGTTGGATAAAGAAGAACAAATCAACTACCACCAATTTGGCATTGAATTGGGAATGGCTTTTCAAATGTATGATGATTGGCTCGGCATTTGGGGAGATCCGAAGATCACGGGAAAATCAGCCAGCAGCGATTTGTTAGAAGGGAAAAAATCTCTACCAATTCTTTTAGGGATGGAAAATTCTAAACGGTTCTTTGAAAAATGGGAGTCGAAATCTATTACATCTGATAATGCAGCTGAATTAGCCACATGGTTAAGGGAAGATGGAATAGAAGATTTGGTTATGGAGCAATTTAATTTATGGAATCAAAAAGGGCTGAGAAGTTTGGCCGCATTAAAATGCGATAACGGAATACGATTAGTATTAAATGAGCTTGCAGAAAAATTATTGATGCGAAATAAATAAAAAAACTGATGAGGAATGATTATGGCCAAGAATAAATTAGAGCATTGCGATGATTCTCCTGTCTACACCGCAGCCGAGTTATTTTGTGATTCGGAAATTGATTTTAAGACTATCGAAAAATCCATTCATAATATCCTGGTTGCAGTAGGGGAAAATCCTGACAGAGATGGATTATTGAAAACTCCCAACAGGGTGGCGCGGGCGTATGGAGAACTGCTTGAAGGGTATCGAACGGATCCGCTTAAACTGGTAAACAAGGCAACTTTTAAAGCGGATTATGATGATATGGTGATTGTCAGGGATATTGAATTCTATAGCCTGTGCGAACATCACATGCTGCCCTTTCTGGGTAGGGCGCATATTGCCTACTTGCCCAAAGGCGAAGTGATCGGCCTATCCAAAATTCCAAGGATTGTCGACATGTTCTCCAGGCGGCTTCAAATTCAGGAGAAGATGACACGCCAAATAGCAGATTTCCTCGAAACGCTTCTTGAACCGCGCGGCGTGGCAGTAGTGGTGGAGGCAGTGCATCTCTGCGGCATGATCCGCGGTGTTCGGAAACATGACGCCAGAATGACAACTTCGTCAATGTTGGGCGCTTTTCGTAATAATGAAGCAACCAGAATCGAGTTTTTGGATAATATTTCTCGAGGTGCAAAACCGCTCGAATTTTAGATTTCTTGTCATGTAATTTCAAAAAGCTCGGCATATGCCGAGCTTTTTAGATTTTCAACAGTTTCAATCAAAGTGTCCCCAGTTGTTTGGTTAATCAAATCCGGGATAATTTCGGAAACTGGTAAGGCGATAAATAATCTGTTCCAGATATTTAAGTCCTTTACTAATCCATTAAAAATGATTGTATCAATATCGATTGTTCTGGGTGCGTATTTATCCGCGGTTCGGATTCGGTGCAATTTCTTTTCAATAGGATCAATAACTTCTATTTTGATCTGACCAGCGTCTAATTTGGTCTTCACCTCCACCGCCATATTCAGAAAATCAGGACCGCTGCTGCCGATGGCTTCGGTCTTCCACAATCTGGATTTTCTGGAAATTTTCAGTGAGACCTTGAGCAATTCAAGCGCTTTTCGAATATTGACAGCTGGATCGATATTTGATCCAAGCAGCAGGATTACCGAATTATCCGACATTTTCCCTGATGCGATGAATTTCAACCCCGACCGATTTTGAAAACCGTACTGCCCCCGGTTTTTCAACCCTCACAGTTACTTCCTGGACAGCGGGCATTTCAAAACAGATTTTAGCCAGGTCTGTCGCGAGTGCTTCAACAGTAAACCTGCCAGCTTTTTCAACATGGGCGACCACAGCTTTTGCAACAGTCCTGTAATTAGTGCATTTTTCAATGTCATCAGTCCTGCCGCCCTCGGAAATATCAGTAAAAAGTGTGATATTGATGACGATATCCTGTGGTTGTGATCTCTCCCGGTCGGAAACACCGATTATTCCCCTGACAAGCAGATCTTCAATAAATAATTTATCCATTAAAACCTTTCTTCTATATTAGGTGTCTTCCTCCGTCGAGGTGGATTATTTCGCCGGTAATGTATTGCGGCCCCGATAATAAGAATAAAACCGTATCGGTTAATTCCTTTATTTTAGCCCAGCGGCCAGCTGGCACTGATTCAATGATGGCGGTTGAGCCGCCATCCGATGGCGGGAGAATTGCACCCAACGCAAGCCCATTGACGGTAATGTTTGGCGCCAGGGCTAATGCCAGGGCTTTTGTCATCGATGCCAGCGCTGCTTTTGAAATGGTATAAGCGAAATGGTCCTTTCCAGGACGTAGTGCCCGCCAATCTAAAATATTTATGATCCTGCCTGTTTTCTCTCCAAGTGTTTTCGCAAAAGTCTGCGATAGCAGAAAGGGGGTAGTTAGGTTAACTGCGAAGTGGCTTTGCCAGGTTTCATATGAAGTTTCCAAAAAATTACCCGGCTCGAAAACAGAGGCATTGTTGATGAGCGCAAACAAATTATCCTCTTTCGAAAAAGATTTTTCAATGATTTTGTTAGCTTTAGTGGGATCGGAAAAATCTGCGGAAATGAACTTTGCCTTCCCCCAGAATGATTAATAAGTTCAGCTAATTCCTCCGCTTCTTTTTGGCTTTGGCTGGCATGAATAATTACCTGGTATCCAGCGTTGGCAACAGCAAGGGCAATTTCTTTCCCCAGTCTCTTGGCTGAACCAGTAATCAAAACGGTTCTATCTTTGATCATTTCTGCATCTTATTCCTATTTCTACTAGAAATAATACACTATAACTCTAAAAGGAAAGCAGAAAGGAAATTCTTAGAGTATTGACTTTACTGGATAGGTTGATATAATAGACCCCATCCCCATGGAGGGGATTATCGGGATGACAACAAAAAATCAAAAATTACATCGAATAAAAATAATTAAAGGGCACGTTGAAGCCATTGAAAGAATGATCGAGGATGATGTCTATTGCATTGATATTGTCCACCAATCTCTGGCGGTTCAAAAGGCATTAAAAATGCTGGATACAGTCATCATGGCAGATCATATCCAGTGTTGTGTGGTTGAGCAAGCAAAAAATGGCGATTTTCAAAAAATCACAGATGAATTAATCGCTATTTACACCTACAAATAACTGCAAGAAAAGATTTACCGAGGATCTTAAATGGCAAAAAAGACCTACTTTATTCAGGGGATGCACTGCTCGGCCTGTGAAAGTTTTATCCATAAGACGGTTCGTAACCTTAAAGGGGTTAAAAGAGTCGATGTTTCTTTAACCCGTTCTCAAATCGTGATTGAAACGGAATCGAACCAGACGATACCGACATTATTTAAGCTGAACCAATTATTTAATAAAGATGGGTATTTCTTTTTTGAAAAAAAGCAAAACCAATCGCAAAAACCAGGCTCAAAAAATATTATTGGCGTTTTAGTAATTTTTCTTATTATTGTTTTGATTTTTTTTACATTTAACGGCTCTGAGTTACTTTCCAGGTTTTATGTCGATTCCAGTTCCAATCTGCCTGCTTTCTTTCTTTTCGGAATTGCCGCCGGATTATCAAGTTGCGCAGCGTTGGTAGGTGGACTTCTGTTATCCGTTCAGGAAAGTTGGATAGATGACAAAGAAAACAAAGGCAATGGCAGGTTTTTCCCTTTTCTTTTGTTTAATGCCTCCAGGCTCATAACCTTTGCAATTCTGGGAGGATTGTTGGGCGCTTTGGGTGGGATTTTTCAACTTTCGTTTAAAGCGTCTGCTGTACTAACAATTTTTATAACCATTCTTATGTTCATCATTGGAATGCAAATGTTGGGAGTCAGAGTCTTTCAAAAAATTTCGCTGAATTATTCTGGCCGCTTCATCAACTCGGTGACCACAGGAGATAAGATAAAAAGCCGCTGGATGCCAATAGTCTTTGGGGCCATCACTTTCTTCGTGCCCTGCGGTTTTACATTGATTGCCCAAACTCAGGCTTTGGAATCTGCCAGTTTTTTCCGCGGATTATCGGTCCTGACAGCTTTTGCCTTGGGCACTCTTCCAGTGCTTTTATTGATCAGTTTTTCAAGCTTGAAATTCCATAAAGATCCCAAGTTCTCAAATTCTTTCAGGCTTCTTTCCGGACTTCTCATTATTTTCTTTGCGTTGTTTACCCTTAATTCCCAATTGGGAATTTTGGAATTGCCCAATTTTGGGGGTAGCAAAGCTTTTGCACAGAATGTTTCAATACCAAGTGTTGAAGTGGACAGCCAGATAATACAACCGAATAGCCAGATTGAGCTTTCTGAAATGCAAGTTACACCCACCGAAAGCCAATCTGAATCACCCTCAATTCAATTGATGCAGATGGAAGTAAAAGGCTTTGAATATTTTCCCAAGACGATCACAATAAAGGCCGGCCTTCCAACCAAATTTGAAATCATTGATAACGGATCCATCGGATGCGCAAGAGCAGTCTATGCCCGGGGGATATATCCGGATGTTATTTTGCTTGAGCCTGGCGTAAATTCGGTTGAATTTGTCGCCCCGGCTGCAGGGACTTACCAGGTTTCTTGCTCAATGTGGATGGTTGAGCCAATCACAGTAATTGTTGAATAAAAGAAGGACATCTGGAATTCTGGATGTTAATAATGATGTTATTAATAAATAATAAATTATTAATAAAAACCTAATAAAATAAGAATAGAATAAATAACCTAAAAGGAAAAATAAAATGAATTCAGTAAAATATTCAGTTCCCTCAATTCACTGCGGTCATTGTGTAAAAACAATTGAAATGGAATTAGGCGAGATTAATGGTGTCGGCAAAGTTAAAGCTGACTTGGATTCCAAAACCGTAGAAGTTGACTTTGCTCCCCCCGCAACCGAAGATTTGGTTATCGCAACCCTTAAGGAGTTGAACTATCCTCCGGAAATAGGTAAATAATCTGTGGCAACGAAGCAAATCATCCTCCCAATCAAGGGCATGACATGCGCGAATTGCGTTGCGACCATCGAACGCAATTTGAAAAAAATAGATGGCGTAGAACAGACTGCTGTTAATCTTTCTTCCGAACGGGCGACAGTGGGTTATGATGCCAGTAAAACCGGCATACCTGAATTTGTCGCTCGGATTCAGCGCGCTGGGTATGATGTTGCAGTAGCCGAGGGCGAATTTATTGTAAAACGTCTTTCTGATCCTTCTGATGCGTTACGGCTGGAAAAAGATATTGCCAAACAGGAGGGAATAACTGGTGTATCAGTTAATCCAACAACCGGGAAAATTCTGGTTAAATATATCCCTACCTTTAACCAGTCAGCTTGAAATCCGCAACAAAATCAAGAAATCAGGTTTTGAAGCTGTGGTTCAAGGTGACATAGCCGAGGATGCTGAGGCTAAAGCCCGGGAGGAAGAAATCAAGAAGCAGCGGAAGCTGCTTATTCTTGGAATTATTTTCACTTTACCGCTCTTTCTTTTATCCATGGGTCGCGATTTGGGAATCATTCCAGAAGCAATAGGCATGCAAAATTGGTTCAATTGGGTGATGCTGGCTCTTGCAACCCCCGTCCAGTTTATTGTTGGCTGGCAATATTATGAAGGAGCTTATAAAGCCATTCGCAGTGGATCGGCCAACATGGATGTATTGGTTGCCTTGGGTTCATCAGTAGCCTACTTTTATTCTCTGCCTATTGTTTTTGGTTTATTCCATGCCCATGTTTACCTTGAAACAGGTGCAGTCATAATCACACTCATTCGGCTGGGAAAATTCCTGGAAGCCAGGGCAAAAGGTAAAACCAGTGAAGCGATTAAAAAACTGCTTAGCCTAAAAGCGAAAACTGCAACTTTAATAAAAGATGGAAAAGAATTTGAAGTACCGGTGGATGAAATCCAAACAGGTGATGTATTAATCGTTAAACCTGGCGAGAAAATTCCGGTGGATGGCGTGGTCACTGAAGGATTTACTGCCATTGACGAATCAATGCTTACAGGAGAATCGCTGCCGGTGGAAAAGAAAATTGGCGATCCGGTGATCGGCAGTACCTTGAATAAAATGGGAATGATCCGCTTTGAGGCGACCAAAGTAGGCAAAGAGACAGCATTGGCGCAGATAGTAAAACTTGTGGAAGAAGCGCAAGGCAGCAAAGCACCAATTCAAAAATTGGCCGACCAGGTAAGCGCAGTTTTTGTTCCTATCGTGATCTTAGTGGCTGCAGCCACCTTTATTATTTGGTATTTTTTTCCACCAGCGATGGCTGTTCATGGTCAGGATCTATTAACCCGGGCGTTAATTAATATGGTGTCTGTTTTAGTCATAGCATGCCCATGTGCAATGGGTTTGGCAACCCCAACCGCTGTCATGGTGGGAACAGGCAAAAGCGCGGAGATGGGTATTTTATTCCGGTCAGCTGATGCGCTCGAAAGGGCAGGCAAGGTCACAACAGTAATCCTTGATAAGACGGGAACAATAACAAAGGGACAGCCAGAAGTAAAAACAATTGTCTCCCTTGATCCTTCTTATTCCGAAGACGAAATATTAAGGATAGCCGCCAGCGTTGAAAAAGGCAGTGAACATCCTTTGGGTGAAGCATTAATCGCTGAATCCGGCAACCGAAATTTAAAACTTAGCGACCCTGGAAAATTCACCGCGATTGGCGGCAAAGGCGTTACCTCAATAATTGACTCCCATTCTGTTGCGATTGGGAATCTCCGCCTGATGCAGGACCTTAAAATTGATATCTCCCAGCTTCCTGATGCGATGCAGGAAATGGAAAAAGACGCTCAAACAGCAATCATTCTTGCGATTGATGAAAAAATAAAGGGAGTGATTGGGATTGCAGATACCATTAAGGAAAATTCAATCAGGGCAATCAGCGAGCTAAACAAAATGGGGATTGAAACGATTATGCTGACGGGTGATAATGCCCGAACAGCCAAGGTGATTGGTGATCAGGTAGGTGTAAGTTCAGTCGTTGCGGAAGTATTGCCTGGTGAAAAGGCATTGAAAGTCAAGGATTACCAAAAAAGCGGCAAGATTGTTGCCATGGTTGGTGATGGCGTCAATGACGCGCCTGCATTGGCACAAGCGGATGTTGGGCTTGCCATTGGAACCGGTACGGATGTCGCGGTAGCTTCAGCGCCTGTGACCCTAATGAGCGGCGATCTGGGCGGCGTTGTCAAAGCGATTGCCCTTTCCAAAAAGACCTTAAAAACCATCAGGCAGAACCTCTTTTGGGCTTTTTTCTATAATGTAATTTTAATTCCGGTTGCGGCTGCAGGTTTACTGAATCCGATGCTTGCAGCAGGTGCAATGGCATTCAGCAGCGTGTTTGTTGTAACCAACAGCCTTAGACTGCGAAAAGCCAAAATCTAGCCAAAAAATCATTCCCGGCTCTGCATGGTAGAATTGTCAAAAATTCCTTTCTGAGAGGTTTTAATGAGCAATAATGACAATCTCCAGCAGCAGGCGATCAATACCATCCGATTTTTATCAGCTGATGGCGTTCAAAAAGCAAATTCCGGACATCCAGGATTGCCGATGGGCACAGCTGCAATCGCTTATACTGTGTGGACCAGGCACCTGAAAATCAATCCTGCCAATCCGAATTGGCCTGATCGGGATCGCTTTATCTTATCCGGCGGGCACGGTTCAATGTTGTTGTATAGCCTGCTTTACCTTTCAGGATTTGACCTTTCGCTCGATGAGTTGAAGAATTTCCGTCAATGGGGCAGCAAGACTCCCGGCCATCCGGAATATGGACTGACACCCGGTGTTGAAACGACCACAGGCCCTTTGGGGCAGGGGTTTGCTAACGGTGTGGGCATGGCAATCGCTGAAGCCCACCTTGCCAGTGAATTCAATCAGCCTGACCAAAAAATCGTAGACCATTTTATATACGCAATAGTCACTGACGGCGATTTGATGGAAGGTGTGGCATCGGAAGCCGCTTCACTTGCCGGCCACTTGAAATTAGGCAAACTGATTTACTTCTATGACGACAATCACATTTCCATCGAAGGTTCAACAGCTATTGCTTTTACTGAAGACCGGGCGAAACGATTTGAGGCTTACGGTTGGCAGGTTTTGAGGGTTGATGATGGAAATGATGTTGAAAAAATCGATGCGGCCATAAAGCAGGCTAAAACTGATCCCCGGCCTTCAATCATTATCTGTAAAACGATCATTGGTTTTGGTTTGCCAACCAAACAGGGGACTGAAAAGGCGCACGGCGAGCCGCCCGGGGAGGAGGAATTGGCGAAAGCAAAGGAAAATGCCGGCTGGCCGACCACTGAAAAATTCTTTGTGCCGGATGATGTGCTTGAGCACTTCAGGAAAATAAAATCTTCCGGCATCGAAAAAGAAAAACAGTGGGATGGAACATTCAATAATTATAAGAAATCATATCCTGAATTAGCCGCTGAATTTGAACGCAGAATGACCGGCAAATTGCCAGAAAATTGGGCTGAGGGATTAAAGAAATTCGAAACAGACCCCAAAGGGATTGCATCGCGCATTTCTTCTGGAACAATGATAAATGAAATTTCAGCGAAGATCCCGGAATTGATGGGCGGTTCGGCTGATCTGGCACCCTCAAACAAATCCTGGATTAATGCGAGCAATGCCTTTCAAGCGGATAATCCCGATGGCAGAAATTTACATTTCGGCGTACGTGAGCACGCAATGGGCGCGGTAGTGAACGGCATGGCTTACCATAAAGGATTGATCCCGTTTGGCGCGACTTTTCTTGTCTTCTCCGATTATATGCGCGGTGCGCTTCGCGTTTCTGCAATCTCACATTTACCCTCCATATGGGTTTTCACACATGACAGCATTGGTTTGGGTGAAGACGGCCCGACGCACCAGGCAGTTGAACACCTGATGTCGCTGCGATTGATCCCTAATTTTTCGGTCATTCGTCCCGCAGATGCCAATGAGGTGCGAGAAGCCTGGATTGCAGCGATCAATCGTAAGAATGGGCCGACTGCCTTGATTCTAAGCCGTCAAAACCTGCCTACTATCGACCGGACAAAATATGCAAACGAAAATGGATTACATAAAGGCGCTTATGTCCTTGCTGATTTGGGAGATAATAAACCGGAGATCATCCTCATGGCCAGCGGTTCAGAAGTTGACCTGATCATTAAAACTGGTGAAAAGTTAGTGGCTGAAGGAAAATGTGTTCGTCTGGTCTCATTCCCCAGCTGGGACCTGTTTGATGCACAGCCGCAATCATACAAAGACCAGGTGCTTGATCCCGCAATTGAAAGGCGAATGGCTGTTGAAGCGGGTTCCAAAACAGGCTGGGAAAAATGGGTGGGCACTAAAGGCGCGATTGTGGGTATGAGTTCTTATGGCGCTTCTGCTCCCGCTGAAGTACTTTTTAAGGAATTCGGTTTTACAGTCGATAATGTTTACTCGATAGCGAAAGGATTATTTTAAAGAGGCAGCTTATGCGAATTGTTGTATCTTGCGATCATGCCGGATTTACGATCAAGGATGCTGTTATTGATGCGGTAAAAGGTGAGGGGCATGAGGTCCTGGATTTGGGATCCTTTAATAAGGAACGGGTAGATTATCCTGACTTCGCCGAGAAAGCAGGCAGAGCAATCATCAATGGGGAAGCAGAGCGCGGAATCGTCATCTGCGGGTCGGGCATAGGCGTCAATATCACATTGAATAAGATGAAAGGCATTTATGCCAGCCTTTGTATGGACACCTATAGTGCTCACCAGGGCGTTGAGCATGACAATATGAACGTTTTATGCCTTGGCGGTTTAATTGTCGGCCCCGAACTGGCGAAAGAGCTGGTACGCGCTTTTTTGAATGCCAAACCAATGGACCTGGAACGATACAAAAACCGTATCAAAAAATATAAAGCTATTGAAAATGAATTCTTTAAGTGACCAGGATAGAACGAACGAGCCTTTGGTTAATGACCGCTTCATCCAACGCTTTTGTAACCGAGATGTTACTCTTTGGGCTGAAAGTGAAGTTGATAAGGAAGAGGTTGATCATCGGTTAGATTGGCTTGATGCCGCCCATTTTGGAAATGACACCATCCAGCATGCAGAATCACTGCTGGATGGTTTGCTTTCAGAGGGATTCTCTCATGCGGTTGTGCTTGGCATGGGCGGTTCCTCGCTGGCACCGGAAGTTTTTAGTGAAATATTTCTAAATTTCAAGTCATTTAGAAAAAGTGGGCTTGACCTTTCCATTCTGGATACTACCGATCCAGAGCAAATCCAGGCGAAAAGAGTCAGAGCTGCCGATTGAAAAAACATTGTTTATTGTCAGCAGTAAATCGGGCGGCACTGCTGAAGTCAATGCGCTTGAAGCGTATTTCTGGACCGAATTGACAAAATCAGGCATCAAGGAACCTGGAAGTCATTTTATTGCCATCACGGATCCCGGCACTTCACTTTCCAAGAAAGGAAAAGAAAAGGGATACCGGCAGATTATCCTGGCTAATCCCAATGTGGGTGGCAGGTATTCCGCTCTAATTGCATTTGGTTTAGTGCCGGCTGCATTAATGGGTATTGATTGCAGAAGACTATTGGCAAAAGCACAGACCATGGAAATATCCTGCCAGAAGCAGCAATCCGCCTCTGAAAATCCCGGTTTGATCCTGGGGGGTTTCCTGGCGGAAAATTATAAGGCTGGCAGAAATAAATTGACCCTTATCGCCGATCCTGAATTGGCTTCCTTTGGATCCTGGATCGAGCAGCTCATTGCGGAAAGCAGCGGAAAGGACAATGTTGGAATATTACCCATTGACCTTGAACCTCCGCGTGAATCTCAATCCTATGGGGAAGACCGTATTTTTATTTACTATTCATTCGATGGAAGGCATGCCGCTTTTCTTGAAAGTCTATCCCAGGCTGGCTTTCCTGCATTGACATTTCATATTCGAGATCCTTATGATATCGGAGCTGAATTCCTGCGCTGGGAAATCGCGACCGCAGTTGCTTGTGCGTTAATTGGCGTGAATGCCTTTGACCAGCCCAATGTCCAGTTGAGCAAGGCTATCACTCAGCAGATGATATCTGAAATAAAGAAAAATTTCAGCATAAGTGGAGAAAGCCCATTTTTCGACACCGGAGAAATTGAATTATTTGGTAATCCAGAAGTGTCGGATAAATCGGTCAATATCAACGAAATTCTCGCCGAGTTTTTGGGTAAGGTACGGCAGGGTGATTTTGTGGCAATTAATGCCTTTATATGCCAGGAATTCCGAAAACCTCGCCAGCCTGCAGCAATTAAGGGAAAGGTTAGCAAAGAAGACAAAAGCAGCAACCACGCTGGGTTTCGGGCCGCGCTTTTTGCATTCAACTGGACAGCTTCATAAGGGCGGCAAAAATAACGGGCATTTCCTCATTATTACTTCTGAACGGGATAAGGATATTGAAATCCCGGGCGAGGGAATGAATTTTGGAACCCTCCAGATTGCTCAGGCAATAGGCGACATGCGGGCTTTGCAACAGCAGAACCGGCATGTATTAAGGCTGCATATTAAAAAGGGAAATTCCATTCTTACTGGACTTTCAAAGCTGGTTATCTGATTTTCCGGGTTAAGCCTTGTATCTTAGTTTTGCAATGAACCACTGAAGTAAATGAACGCATATGGATTAATTCAAATATAAGTTGACTGATTATTTGTCTTACTCAATATTATCTTTGAGGACGGTTTAATATTATTTTTGTGGTCAGTTATAATGAAGCAGTTATTGGTTTATCGTATCTAATTTATTGAAACCCGGTTATTAACACTTTAAAAAGGATTTATCATGGATATTTTTGAAAAATGCCGTAATTACACACAGGCAAAAGAAGCGATGGCAGGGGGATTTTATCCGTACTTCATCCCGCTGGATGAGAATGAAGGGACCGAAGTTGAGTTTGAAGGCAAGAAACTGATTATGTGCGGTTCCAATAACTACTTGGGCTTAACAACGCATCCCAAAGTAAAAGAAGCCGCTCTAAATGCCA
This sequence comes from uncultured Chloroflexia bacterium, assembly GCA_963751635.1. Classification (GTDB taxonomy): domain Bacteria; phylum Chloroflexota; class Anaerolineae; order Anaerolineales; family Anaerolineaceae; genus Pelolinea. The sequence goes on along the minus strand of CAVVVE010000002.1, from coordinate 232,798 downwards.
TCAAACGATTTGGCACATCCTGCACCGGATCGCGATTCTTAAATGGTACGCTGGCGATGCATGAACAGCTGGAGCATGAATTGGCTGAATTCGTCGGTAAGGATGAAGCCTTGATTTTTTCAACTGGCATGCAGGTAAATCTGGGGACGATTAGTTCGCTTATCACCCGCGATGACGTTGTCATCCTCGACAAAGACGATCACGCCAGCATTGTGGACGGCGCACGCTTGGGTTATGGCAAGATTGAACGCTTCCGCCACAATGATGCTGCACATCTCGAACGGGTTTTGCAAAGCATCCCGGACAACCAGGGTAAGCTGGTGGTTGTGGACGGCGTTTTCAGCATGGGCGGCGACTTGGCGGACCTAAAGAGCATTGTTCCCATTGCCAAGAAATATGGCGCACGCGTGATGGTGGATGACGCCCATGGCATGGGTGTTACCGGGCGAGGCAGAGGCACCGCCCATGAATTTGGTCTCACAGATGAAGTTGACCTGATCATGTCCACTTTCTCCAAATCCTTTGCTTCATTGGGTGGATTTATTGCCGGGGATGAAGCAGTGGTGCACTATATCAAACACACTGCGCGATCATTGATCTTCAGCGCCAGCATTCCGGCTGCCAATGCCGCGGCTGCCCTGGCAGCACTGGATATCATCCGCACGGAGCCAGAACGCGTTGACCGTGTTAATGCCATCGCAGAGCGAGTTCGCAAAGACATGCGTGCCATGGGCTTCAATTTAGCTGATTCAGTGACACCCATCATTCCAGTTATCATCGGCGATGACCAGAAAACATTTGCATCCTGGAAAGCGCTCTTCGCGAACGGCGTGTTCGTTAATCCGGTTATTTCGCCAGCAGTCCCACAGGGATCACAGCTGCTTAGAACAAGCTATATGGCTACACATACCGATGAACAGGTTGATAGGGTTATGGACACTTTCCAAGTGGTCGGCAAGGAAGTTGGGATCATCTAAAAGCAAAGTAAGTAAATTAAAAGCCCTCAACTCTAAAGTTTTGGGCTTTTTTTATTTTTAAAGGTAGCAAAACTTGACAAAACTTGACACTTTTTTACATTTTTTGGATATTTATTTTTGAAATCCAAGAAAAAAAGACTAAATGCGTATAGGTATATATGTAGTGTATTCGGAAATGAAGCAATCCCTACCAGATACCTGGCAGCAAGCGATACTTAACCTTTTGTTTATATTCAATGTAACCCGGCAGGTCGCGGGAAAGAACTTCCTCTTCATTGAGGATTCTTGCCACAAGCGTCGGTATGATCATAAGGCCGGGGATCAAAGCCCACCAGGAGCCTAATGCAAGTGGTGATACGGAATACATTAGCGCGACGCCAACATACATTGGATGGCGAACGATTGAATATGGGCCGCTGCTGATCACTTTTTGTTCACTGTCAACCTCTATGATCCGGGAAGCAAAGATATTTTCCTTAAATACCCTGACGATAAAAGCGTAGCTTAACAAGACAAGCAAGTCAGCAGCTATCACAATCCCAAAGGGTACGTTGGACCAACCCCAGCGTTTATCAAACCCGGAAGAATAAACGCAAGCAAGAAAAAATAAAAGAAAACCTGATTATCTTTTTCTGCGCCGATTCCTTTTCACCCAAGCGCATCCGGCGTTCGATAAATTCGGGATTTTGTTTTAATAAAATAACGCATCACGAAAATCATTGGGATTAAAAGGATTGCCATATAGACCCAGGCTTGCCAATAATTAAATGTCCCGGCGGTAAGAAAAAAAGCAATCAAAAAACACACAATGACAATCAATACCCGGGTAACGACCAAGTTTAATTAATTCTTTTTTGGAAATTTGTTTTTCAGACATTCTTCCTCCTATTAAATAATAAGACCATAATTACACCTGGTAATAACCCAATATATACCACTATTATGGCACTTAACGAGAAATTGGTTTGAAGAAACGGGTAAAGAAAGAAATGTTATTTATTGACATAAATCCGCGAAGTATGGTGAGTTACAAACATGTTAATAAGTTACATCAATATGTTGAATTAAAGTGAATAAATAACAATAATATTTAAATTAGAAAAACAATGGAATTGAATTTTATTTTGAACCTGGATTAAATAATTATTTATAACGAAAAGTAAATTGAGAAGATAATGGCAAAATTGGGGATTTCAATATATCCAGATCGTGAACCAGCAAATCGCTGGATGGAATATCTTGAGCTCGCATCACAGTATGGATTTACCCGCATTTTTGAATCACTCATACAATTGGCTGGAAAAAACCGGAAAGAGATAATTGCGGATTACAGACCCATCAACCTTGCTGCCCAAAAAATGGGTTATGAGATCATTGTGGATGTGGCGCCAAACATCCTAAAAGAAGTTGGCGTGACACCGGATAACCTTACCTTTTTCAATGAACTGGGAGTCAATGGATTCCGCCTGGATGAGGGATATTCCGGGATGGAAGAATCCATCATGACCTGCAATCCTTATGGATTGTTGGTTGAGATAAATGCCTCTGTATATTCACATTTTGCCGACAGCATACTCGATTTTCAACCTGTGCGTTCCAATTTAATCGGCTGCCATAATTTTTATCCACAACGATACACAGGCCTTTCGGGTGTGCATTTTAAAAAGACAACCGCAAAATTTAAAAGCCTGGGCCTACGGCTGGCAGCATTTGTCACATCACAAGCTGAGAACAGCTTTGGGCCCTGGCCGTGGATGGATGGGCTGCCAACCCTTGAATGCCACCGTGATTTGCCGATTGAATGCCAGGTGACCCATATGTTGGCGATTGGAGATATTGATGACATTTTGATCTCCAACTGTTTTGCACCTGAGGGCGAATTTAAGGCAATAAGGGAAAAATTCAGCCCAGTTGCTATTCTGGACGTGATCCTTGATAAAAGAACAAGCACAACCGAACACAGGATATTATTCGACGAGCTGCATATCAACCGCGGGGATGTTTCAGATAAAATCATTCGATCCACCTGGCCGCGAGTGAAATATGCTGACGCGACCATTCAATTGTTCAATCCAGCTGCAACGATCCGGCGAGGAGATGTGGTGGTCAATTCAGAGCAATATGACAAATATGCCGGTGAAATGCATATAGCCATATCCGATTTTCCAAACACCGGCAAAACGAATGTAGTCGGCAGAATTCGGCCTGAAGAATTAATCGTCATCGATGAGATTAAACCGTGGCAAAAATTTAAATTACGACTTTAAGGGAGGAATAAGAAATGAGCCTCACTGAATACGAAGGTATCATTTTCGGGATCATCTCAACCGCGGGGAATGCCAAATCAATCACGTATGAAGGACTCAGGGCGGCCAAGAATGGTGATTTCCAGGCTGCAAAAGAAAAAATTGAAGAAACCGGAAAGGTTCTGGCGGGGCTACATGCTCACCAAATGGAATTAATCCAGAAGGAGGCAAAAGGCGGTAAAAATGAATTTTCAGTCTTATTGGTACACGCTCTTGATATTATGATGGACAGCCTGGCGGTACGCGACATGGCCAATGAATTGATCGAACTTTATATGAAAATGGATACCTTAAAAGCCAAGTTATGAAACGCAATAATAGGGCAACTCATTTTTATGCAGTTATGGCCGTTGTATGCGCATTGATGGCAATTCTTGTTCTGGCATCAGCGAACAAGAACAATTGGGGTGGATTGCCCATGCAAAGAGTGATTGCAGCGGTTTTGGCTATTACATCAGTCGCCTTTTCCACCCACCTGATTCCGGAAATCGGGAAAAATGAAAGGAGAAAAAAGAAAGGAGAATGAAAAAAATCAATATTTTGCTGGTTTGTTCAGCTGGAATGTCTACAAGCCTATTGGTTGAAAAAATGAAAAAAGTTGCGCAGGAAAAATCCATTGACGCAGAAATCTGGGCAATAGGGTCAACTTACCTTGATGCAGAGCTGAACACAAAAGATGTAGATGTGGTCCTGGTTGGACCGCAGATGAGGTATGAATTAGCCAAAATCCAGGAAAGATCGAAAGCTGCAGGAATTAAAGCCGATGGAATTAATATGCAGGACTACGGACTTTGCCGGGCAGAGAATGTCCTGGAACAGGCGCTCACACTCATCAAAAATCAGTAACCTCAATAAATGAATGTTCTAAAACAAATAAATTAGGAGAGATGCTATGAGTAATTTTGAGAACCGCATGAATGGATTTGCGGCCTGGATCGAAAAAACCATTGTTCCAATCGCAAGTAAAGTCGCAGCATTCCGACCATTAATGGCCATTCGCGATGGATTTATCTCGATCGTTCCCATCACACTGGCGGGTGCAACGGCTGTGCTTTTGAATAACGTCGTTTTTGCGCCGTGGTCCATTCTTGGAACCTATGCAGGAAAATCGGCGTTTTACGCCAATACCATCCAGCCTTTCTTCTCCGGTTGGTTGCAGCCATTGATGGGCAATGTCTGGTGGGGCACCTTGGCAGTAATTGCCCTATTTATTGCCTTTACAGTTCCATACAGTGTGGCCAGGATTAAAGGACAGGAAGGCTTGTTTGCAGGTGTGGTCGGATTAGGCGCTTACTTCGCTGCCATGCCGCAAAACGCGCCGGATGCCGGCTGGGGTACTATTGGCTGGGGGTATACAAACTCAGTCTCCATTTTTACCGCGTTGATCAGTCGGTCTGGTATCAGGTTACATCTATACCTGGTTGATAGACAAGAAGTTCACCATCAAGCTACCCGAGCAAGTCCCACCTGCCATTCTTAAAGCCTTTACGGCTGTCATCCCCGGGTTTGTGACCATTGCCTTCTGGGGATTGGTGGCGATCATCTTCAGTAAACTGGGGGAAGCCGGCACAATCGCGCAGAACAATATTTTCGACTTTATCGCCAAAAACGTCCAATCCAGGATTTCCGGTTCCGCAGATTCGTTATGGATCGTGGTCCTTATCCCTCTGCTGAACAGCTTGTTCTGGTTCATGGGCATCCATGGCGGCAATGTGCTTGATCCGGTGATGTCGACCGTTTTTGGTCCTCTGGGGACATTTAACACGCTCATTCTTCAAAATGTGGGAACCACATTGGCTGCTGATAAATTGAAAGCCATTACTGATGCTGCAACAGCAGCTGGCGCAAACGTGGCTACTATCACAGCGGCATTGGCAGACAGCGTGGTAACTAAAGCTGAAGCTGCAGGAATGCTGTTTAAATTCACCGGCGGGTTTTTCAACGACTATGTTTACCTGGGCGGGGGCGGGGCGACATTGGCGCTCATTATCGCGATCTACATGTTCTCCAAACGCGCTGACCATAAGGCTGTAGCGCAATTCTCTGTGCCAAGCGGCTTGTTTGAGATCAACGAACCGATTATGTTTGGCATGCCCATCGTCCTGAATCCATATTTCTTCCTGCCTTATGTATTAATCCCACCCATCCTGGCGTTGATCGCATATTTTCCGGTCAGTGCAGGCCTGGTTCCGCCTTCCAATGGATTGGTGCCATGGACCATGCCCCCAGTACTGGCCGCGGCACTCAATACCGGATTTGTGGGCAACTGGTTCTTCGCTCCGCTGTTGGCACTGATCAACCTTGCCATCGCCACTGTGCTTTACATTCCTTTTGTTATCGCAACCAACAAACAAGGCGCTGTGCAAAAATAGTAAACGAAATCCCATTTGACTCTTCTTGTGCTATAGCCCTGCGAACCAGGGCTATAGCATTGTTTAAAATGAATTTAAAATCTGATAAGATATTAAAAAAGCGGGACCCATGGCACAATTTATCTACGAGCAAATACTTCCGTATCCTCCCAAAGAAGTCTTCACAATATTCCGTGAACAATTAATAAAGACCTTTCCCAATGTCAATCCCTCCAAAGCCATTGGCGCTACAGCGGAGAAGGATACAAAAGGGATTTCAGGCTACACATTTCAATTAAATCTCGAGATAACAAATTACCAGGAGAACGAGATTTATGAATTGACCACACATGCTTCAAATAAGCAGGAATTTGTGTCGCGCTATGATTTTGCAGCTGTTGGCCCGAATAACACACGGCTGACCTTAACCGAAACGAACACAACCCCTGGTTTTTTTGGCAGCGCAAACGCAATCATGGCATCCATAATCTTTAAAAAACGCGCCAAACAAAAGGCAAATAAAGTATTTCTTTCCATTACTGATGAACTTGAAAAGCGAAAAATGGGGAAGTAATGAAAAAACTGCTCATTATCACCAAAGATACCGGGCAATCACAAAAATTCATCCGCGAATTGCCCAAATTCATCGCAGATAATAAGGTGCAAGCCAGTGTTGAATTCGCGTTTTATCCGGACTATGAGAAAAAGGCGCTGCAGAAGGGCTGGGATATCATCGCAATGTCGCCTGAACTCTTGGCAGAGAATAAAGCCACGCGTGAAAGGCTGGCTGAACTGGGAGTAACAACGCCAATTAAATCCATACGGGGCATTCATTTCGGACTGAGGCGTTATGACCTGATTTTTGAAGCCTTGCTGGGAAACTAAAATGAACGTCACGAAAAATATCTTTCTGACCATGCGGGAGAGTTACAACGACATCCGCAATTCGGAACGGGGCGTGGCCGATTACATCATGAAAAATCCTGAAAAAGTGGTTTATATGACCATCGACCAACTTGCTTACGAAACCTTTACCTCAACTGCAACCATCCTGCGTTTGGTGAAGAAATTGGGAGAAAGCGATTACCGCAGTTTTAAAATTACTTTGGCAAGCGCCATTTCCTCGCTGCAAATTGCAGCCACGGAAAAAATGGATGCCAATGATCCGCATGGCATTATCAATCTTGTAAGTGAAAATAATGTACGCACCATCAATGAATCGAAAACACTAATTGATGAGGAAACTCTGACAAAAGCTGCCAAAGCGATATACAAAGCTGAACGGGTAGATTTTTATGGGATGGGTGTTTCAAACTTGATTGCAATGGACGCACAACAGAAATTTATTAAACTTAAAGCACCTGTGCGGAGCATATCACGACACTTCAGCGCAGCGTACTGCCTGCGCAACGTTAAGAGCCGGGGATGTAGCCATCTTTTTTTCCTACTCTGGTAAGACCGATCTTGTCTTGGATTTGGCCAAACTGGCAAAGCAGTTGGGAGTTTACACGATCGGTGTTACATCTTTCCGCAGCGATAATGAGGTTGCCAAGACAGTAGACTTGTTATTTTACGTTTCCACTTATTATGGCGCGGATATTCCGCTTGCTTATACCAACACACGCATCGGGATGCTAAATGTTATCGATATTCTTTATACTTATTACATGCAAAAGTATGGGAAGATTGAGGATGTGCAAAAGGTCAACATAATCGCAAACAGCACGCCTCAAAAGTAAAAACCAGAATAATCTTCAATAAATGTAAAACAAAATTTAAAAAAATATTAAAATCTTTCACTTCATATGAACTACAAGGATGACAAAGGGGGAGTTTGATTAAGCACTTATTACCTTTTTTAGATCTCCCTCATCGTTCCAATCACAAGTATTGAGTTTTTGGAACAGAGAAAAGTAACTAGCTTTTGAAAAAAAGTAATATTCGTTCTTTGAGCATTTCTCTGCTGGGGGTGCCTTTTAAACCGCCGGGCGTTTGATAAACGCGGCATTGTAAAGCAAAGCCAGAATGATTTACAGGGAAAAGATCCTGTCCGTTAAAACGAATGGTTGGTGAACCAGGGAATTTATGGCTTACCGCTTCTTCGTTTGATTCAACTTTGGTAAATATTATTTTTGCGGATAAGGCTAACTCGTCCAATACAGCATTTAAATCCTGGATAGTCTGCTTCCAGGATGGGCAATCTAAAAAATAAAGTACTTCAATGGAAAAACTATTTGAATTCAAGTAATTTCTTATCAGATATCCGAGAATTTAAAAAATCCCCCAATCGAAACCGGAACCTTCTTCCATCATGGTCTGATTCCAGACGTCGGTGCCGTAGGTGATCTCGGTGGGGAAGCCAGTTATCTCTTCAGTCTTCTTACGGGTGGATTCCAGCATCATGGGTGCGTAAGGGCAGTAAGGCGTGGTGAGGATCATCACCATCATCACGCGGTCATTCTCAATGGTTACATTGCGGACCAGGCCAAGCTGGATGACATCCATGCCCAGTTCCGGGTCGCGAACGTCGCGCAGCGCCAAACGGATCTTTTCGCAGGTTTCAGGATAAGGCGCATCAGCATCCCAGATGGTCAGGTTTTTCTTTTCTTCAGCCATTGTCAAGGTTTATTGATTTGAAACGCACACTGATTTTCTTTGGTGTGAATATGCTCGATCTGTTCCTCGGGAATGGAGAGCAGTTTGGCGATAAGGGTCTTATCGAACAGGCAAATTTCGGGGTGTTCCCTGCCAATTTGGATAAAAAGGGCAGGAAACTTCATTAAGCTGATATTTATCTCCAGATTTTGAAAGGGTCAGTTCATACCCTTCTTTTGCCATAACGGTTTTCAGCAAAGCAAGCTTCTCTTCAAATTTCAATGTCTCAAAGGCCGGCTTGTAGTCTTCAGAAAGTTTTTCGGCCATTTTTCGGAAGATATTCTTTACTTCCGCTTCAGGCATGGAAGCTTTCATCTCGGAAAGCAGGTTATTGGTCAGACGGTAATAACGGGTGGGGAACTTTTCCATACCGCGGTCTGTGAGGAAGTACACCAGGCGCGGACGCCCAACCCCATGGCGCTCTTCTTCAGCCGAAACCAGACTGGCTGCCTGAAGGCTGGTGAGGTGATGGCGGACGGAAATAGCGTTGATGCCCACATCTTTGGCGATCTCCAAAATGGTAGAACGCGGATTGCTGATCAGAGTCTGTAAAACCTTTTCACGTGTACTTTTCATAGTTTTTTTCTGTTTTGATTAGGAAAAAGTATACCCATAAGGGTGTATTTTGTCAATAAATATTATTTTTATAATAAATATTGACCTTAAATGCCGCTCGTGGTATACTACTGCTCGCGCAGGACAAAATGCAGTAGCGCATTTAAAACCATTCTTTTTATAGAAAGATCATGCGATGGGCAGCCTTGTCGTAAAAAATTTGAAAGTATCAATTGAAAACCAGCCGATCCTGGCCGGGGTAGATCTCGAAGTTCCTCAAGGTGAAGTGCACGCAATCATGGGGCCGAATGCCACAGGTAAATCAACACTGGCATACACAATCATGGGGCATCCCAAATATACTCTCACTGAAGGGCAAATCCTACTGGATGGCAAGGACATCACCAACCTCTCACCTGAAGAGCGCTCAAAAGCCGGCATATTCCTGGCTTTTCAATATCCCGTTGCCATTCCCGGCGTGACTGTCGCGAATTTCATCCGGACAGCAATGAACGCGCACCGCAAAGCAAAGGATCCGCAGGATAAGGGCATCCCAATTCTGGAGTTCAGAAAATTACTGCTTGAAAAAATGAGCCTGCTCGAGATGGACCCATCCATGGCGGGTCGCTATCTGAATGATGGATTTTCGGGCGGCGAAAAAAAACGTGTTGAAATCCTGCAGATGGCCATGCTCAATCCGAAAATAGCCATCCTGGATGAAACAGATTCCGGATTGGATATTGATGCCTTGAGAATTGTTTCTGAAGGCATTAATACCCTGAAAAGCACCAATCTGGGCATTTTAGTGATCACTCATTACCAGCGCATGCTAAATTATCTAAAACCCGATGTGGTTCATGTGATGGCTGACGGCAAGATATTAATGTCCGGTGGACCCGAGCTGGCACTGCGGCTTGAAGCCGAAGGCTATGAATGGATCAAGTCCTCTGAAATTTCCTGACTCTGGTTATTTCAATTATATTTTCCAAATCAAAAATGAATAAAGATTTTTCCGCAGATTTCATTGATAAATTAAACACCAGCCGGTACAGCGTTAAAGATCCGGAGAATTTTGTTTTCAGAACCGAAAAGGGACTCAGCCGCTCTGTTGTCGGGCAAATTTCCGAAATAAAAAATGAGCCCGAGTGGATGTATCAGTTTCGTATGAAAGCGCTGGAGGCACTATCTGAAAATGCCCATGCCGGATTGGGGCCCTGATCTGAGCGGATCTGGACCTGGATGATCTTTATTATTATGTGCGGCCAATGGATACAGCAGGAAAATAACTGGGATGATGTGCCAAGTGACATTAAAAATACCTTCGATCAGGCTTGGGCATCCCCGAGGCAGAACAAAAATTTTTGGCAGGCGTAGGCGCGCAATATGAATCCGAAATGGTGTATCACAGCATTCAAAAGCAGTTGGAAGAACAGGGCATTATTTTTTTAAGTATCGAAGAAGGTCTGCGGCAGTATCCTGAATTATTCCGGGAGCATTTTGGCAAGGCAGTGCCCATCGCATGATAATAAATTTGCCGCGCTTAATTCTGCAGTCTGGTCAGGCGGTCATTCGTTTATATCCCCAAAGGCGTGCATGTAGACCTGCCGCTTCAGGCTTACTTTCGATTGAATATGGCCAGCATCGGGCAATTTGAGCGCAGCATTATCATTGCGGATGAAGGCTCACAGGTGCATTATGTGGAAGGTTGCACCGCACCGCAGTATTCACGAAATTCTTTCCACAGCGGTGTGATTGAAATTTTTGTAAAAAAAGACGCACGCGTCCGCTACACAACCATCCAAAATTGGTCAACAAATGTATATAACCTGGTCACCCAGCGCGCAATGGTATATGAAAATGGCACCATGGAGTGGGTGGATTCAAACCTTGGTTCAAAGACCACCATGAAGTATCCTTCCTGTTATTTGCTGGAATCAGGCGCGCATGGCGAGATCCTTTCCATGGCTTTTGCAGGCCCCGGGCAGACGCAGGATACCGGCGGCAAGATGCTGCATCTCGCAGCTAACACATCCAGCAAGATCACTTCAAAATCTATCAGCAAGGGCGGCGGAAGATCCTCTTTCCGGGGGCTGCTGTTTGTCAAGAAAGGATCGGTTAATTCGCGAGCCAATATTGTATGCGACGCGCTTATCCTTGATCCAAATCACGATCAGATACCTATCCCACCATTGAAAGCGCGGAAGACCAGGTATCGATCGCGCATGAAGCATCGGTTTCAAAAGTGAGCGATGAGCAGTTGTTTTATCTAAAAAGCCGCGGGCTTTCAGATGAAGAAGCGACCACCATGGTGGTATCCGGATTTATTGAACCGCTGGTCAAAGAACTGCCAATGGAATACGCAGTTGAAATGAACCGCCTGATCCAGCTCCAAATGGAAGGTTCAGTGGGTTAGACATGAATAACGGTAAAGCCACAATCCAAAATCTTATCAAAGTCATCAATTCGCTGCCTGAAGAGCTGATTAAATCCAGCATGACAGGCGCCAATCGCGAAATGGACTCACATAAAATTAAAGCCATTCAAACGCTACCAGGCCTTGGATGAGATCAATACCAAATCGAAATTCTGGAAAAGAATTGCAGACGTCGCGCTTGAAAGCCCCGATTAAAACTGCCGGACTTCCGAAATTTGACCCTGTGAGCCTGGATCCTGTCCTGAAAACTGGTCCGGTGTTATGGAGATCACGAAGACAGGATAAAAGTATATTTGAGCAAATGAACTTCAATCTGCTGGTGTCATCTTTAATGATATTGTCATCTGCTTTTTGTAGCAATCAAGATTCTTTGGAAAAACTGCTGGTCAATCTCCGAATGAAAATTCCATTGATCGGTTGAATGCAATGGTATATGGCCTGGCCGATCATGGTTTCTATCTCTCTGTACCTGAAGGATTTCGAGCTGGAAAGCCTTTCAAAATTATTGTGAAGGCTTTCTGGTAATCCGCCAGTGTCATGCCACTGTATTTAGCAACCGAATTAGGAAAAGCGATCCAGTATAAAACTTTTGCTTGAGTTTATTTCCGATAAATCAGATAACCGGCCGTGTTTCATCCCTTTGACGCATTCGGAAATGCTTGGTGATGAATCTGAACTCGAACTCGTTGAAATCCAGGACCTCGGATCAGAAGCCAATTTTCTTTCCCCAACGAAACTATCGAAATTGGCGAGAAAGCCGTTTTGAACCGATTTATCCTGGACAAGGGCAGCCAATGTCACCACAGGGCTTTTTCAGCCGATTTATAAGAATCTGGCGGAAGCGGAACTGTGACCGGAGTTTATTTCCCGACGGCACTCAAAATTTTTTATGATACAAGCAAAACCATACCGCTTCTAACACCACCAGTTCTTTATTATTCAAAGGGGTTCTGGATGATAAAGCCTTTACCGTATGGAAAGGAAATATTTTGGTAGCTGAAGGTGTTCGCGGAGCGGACGGCTACCAACTGAGCAATACACTGCTTCTCAATCAAGCCGCGCATGCTGAATCCATCCCGGGATTGGAAATCAGCACGGATGATGTGAAATGTTCACATGGGGTAACCTAAGCAGTGTGGATAAAGACCAGCTATTTTATCTGCAGACACGCGGCATTGACGAAAAGAAGGTAAAAGCATTATCGTGGATGGATTTATCCGCTGCCGCATTAAGCAGAATAAAAAGTATTGAATTGCAGGATTATGTAAAAGGAAATATTGGATGAAACAGAAGCGGTTTTTTGAAATCACAACCCCTTTATGCTAAAATCCATTGATTAAGACATTTTAGGAGAATTAAATGGCAGATGTACCTTTCATGCGCCCGCCTGTTTTGGACGACACTTTTCATGTTGGAGAAATCGTGGAGGCGCATTGCGACCACGAAAAAGGCGACCAGAGAATCAAAGGCTGGCTCAAAGGGACGGTTGTTCAAATTGATCCGAAATTGGTCGCGGTTCAATTCCGGACTAATGTTTACCTAACCGACGGATGGATGGTTCCAGATCATATTCTCTGGTACCCGATGCATTCAGCACAGCTGCGTAAGAAACCCGCTGGTGGAAACAAATAAATTAAGAATGCTTCAGAAAGAAAATTCGAAAAAATTAAATCGGATTTTCCGATTTTCAAACGAAAGATCCACTCGGACAAAAAACTGGTTTATCTTGATTCCGCAGCAACATCCCAGAAGCCGGAACAGGTAATCGAGGCGATGAATGATTTCTACCGCGATTCAAATGCTAATATCCATCGCGGAATTCATGAGCTGGCCGAAGAAGCTACCGGATTGTATGAAGCCGCTCGAATGCGCATCGCGCGATTTTTGAAAGTTGATGACGCTCGGCAAATCATTTTTACACGCAACACAACAGAATCGATCAATCTTGTTGCCCATACATGGGGCAAGAAGTTTTTGAAGAAGACGACCTCATCCTGCTGACACGCATGGAACATCATTCCAATCTAGTCCCTGGTTTATGCTCAAGGAAGAGAAAAACTTTCGTATTTCCTTTATTGAAATTAACTGAATCCGGCGAACTGGACCTGGAGCAATATTCATCGCTTTTAGAACAAAAGCCAAAGTTGGTGGCATTTACACATATGTCAAATGTGCTGGGGACGATCAATCCGGCACAGGCGTATCACACGCATGGCGCATGACGCAGGCGCATTGGTGCTGATCGATGGCGCGCAATCAGTCCCGCATTTTCCGGTAAACCTGACTGAAATTGACCCGGATTTCTTTGCTTTCTCTGCCCATAAAATGTGCGGACCAACCGGCATCGGTGTGTTATTCGGCAAATTCCCATTGCTGGAACAAATGCCACCCTTCATGGGGGGCGGGGATATGATCCGCAAGGTTACATTTGAAGGATTCGCGGCGAATTCGTTCCCTATAAATTCGAAGCCGGAACGCCCGCTATCGCAGAAGGAATTGGTTTTGGCGCCGCGATTGATTATCTGGAAGGGATCGGGATGCAGTCAATCGCACAGCACGAAAAGGAATTGACGCAATATGCTATGCAGGTTTTGGGTTCAGAAAAAGGCGTAAATATCATTGGGCCGGAAGCGGAAAAGCGCGGTGGGGTTGTATCTTTTTCATTTGAAGGTGTTCATCCGCATGATGTCGCGCAAATTCTGGATAGCGGAGGCATTGCCGTCAGGGCAGGGCATCACTGCGCCATGCCGCTGCATCAGCACCTCAACCTTCCTGCGACCACCCGCGCGAGCCTGTATTTATATAATTCAATTGATGATATTGACGCCCTGGTCAGAGGATTGGCCAAAGTACGCAAAATCTTTCCATAGGAAAAAATGGACGATCTTTATCGAGAACAAATCCTGGACCATTATAAAAACCCACGCCAAAAAGGGCAAATTGAACCAAGCGATTATTCCTTTGAAGATGAAAATCCCCTCTGCGGCGATTTTCTGCATATTGATATCAAAGCAGATGAAAAGGGTGTCATCACTGATGCGAAATTTGAAGGGCATGGCTGCGCAATTTCGATGTCATCCGCTGACCTGCTTCTTGAGTCATTGATTGGTAAAACCCTGGATGACGTAAAAAATTAACCAAAACAGGATATCCTTGATCTGCTTGGCATCGAACTGAGCCCGGTACGGCTTGAATGCGCCTTGTTGCACTAAAGGTGGCCAAAGCAGCGGTTTATGAGCTCAAGGAAGCCGACGACGACTTGATGGAATAAAAGAATCTCTGGTTGTCAGAGATTTTTTATTTAAACTGGTAGGTGCGAAGCATGCTTCGCACCTACAGTTTATTTTTCAGGAAAACTTACCCACAATTCTCAGAATATCAAATCCTTCAGCATATTTTCTTTCACAAAGGGCGCCATTCCGGATGAGAATGGCTTTTGTTAATTCCGGATTGAAATAATATTTATCCGCATAAGTCTTATATGCAGCCAGAGCGTCGATTTTCAGTCTCACATCCTATTTCGGTAACTTCAACCAGGAAAGAAGGGAAAAATCCCTGGCTGCTGCGGATGACATCATAACCGAAAACCGAGGTACCGCGGAAAGCGCGCAGTGCTTCCTGGGTAAGCTCGTTATGATCCTGGTGAAGGTCAGCTTGTGAATGCACGAAGACCACATCGGGATTGGTCTTTTTATTTCAATAGTTATCAGAAATTCAAGGATTTCCTGGCGTTGATGGGCAAAACGGCGGGTTTCGAAGGAGCCGAAAATCACATTTTGCTTTTCAACTCCCAGAACGGCCATGCTTTCATAATGCTCAGCAACCACATTTCTCAGTAACGGATTTTTCTGATTATCCGAAAGCGTCACGCAGATGATATCTTTAGAGGCGGATATGTTAGCAATCAAGGCCCCGCAGCCCAACTCAATATCATCGGGGTGAGCGCCGATGAAAGAGGATTCTTTTTGCATTTAACAGGCAGGTTGGTGATCCATACTCTTATTTCGTGGCGAAAATTCCGCCAACAACTTTGGTCATTACTATTTTACCGTCACGTTCCACCCAGCGGTTTGCGACATCGGTAATCTTCTTCATGATTTCTTCAAAACCCTCTTTGCCGCTGAAGAAATCAGCCCAAAGTTTGCGGTCTTCAGAAAGTGAGGCGCGCGTATATTCCAGGAACGGCTCAGCGGTTGTGAAATGTGAGGGGATTTTCAAAGATCTCAAGATCAACCTTATTAAAGTATTTTTTTACCGCATCGAGGATAGCACTGCCATACCTTGAACTGCCGGGCATTGGAGGAATAACCTTGCCGGTGGCTTCGCGGATGATATCATAAAAAACCTTTTTATTTTCAGGCATAGGGCCGGTGGTAAACAGCTTTCCGCCGGGTTTGATCACACGGTGCATTTCACCGATGGTGAAAGGAATATCTTCGGCATAATAAATGGCGAAACAACAGGAAATCAAGTCAAATTCTTCATCATCGAAATCAAACGCCTTGTTGAAATCCAGGCTTTCAAATTCAATCTCGTATTCATTTTCCAAGCTTTGCTGTCGGGCTTTGGCAAGCAGCTCGGCATTTACATCAACTCCGGTAATCTCGCAATCGCCGCCCAATTCGTTATAAAAGGAAAAGCATTGTTTTCCTGCACCGCAGGCCACATCCAGTATTCTCATCCCTTTCTTCAAGGGAGCAAATCCAGCATCCATTCATCAATATTTCTTCCCCCGAATTTATCGTGGATATTGATGCGCGCCAACAAATCTGATGTGGTTTCTCTGTACTCAATTTTCATGGTTCCTCGTGTCAGTTTGATTTTTTAAGTATAAGGACAGGCGAATTTCTGTCAAGGCTGAAAAACCCGACTTAACAGATCCTTGGGAGCATTTCCCCTGTGAGCATATCCACAATTCGAGTGCCACCAATGACAGTTTTCATGGTCACACGCGGAGTAGCATCGAATTGCGCCACACTCCCGATAATGGCAGCGTCACGGCCAAGCGGATGGTTTATTAATGCCTGCAGGGCATTCTGCGCCTGATTTTCCGGCAAGATGATGATCACTTTGCCTTCGTTGGCAACATATAAGGGATCAAAACCCAGCATTTCACAGGCGCCTTTGACAGCCGGCTTGACGGGGATGTCTTTTTCAATAAGCTGAATTGAAACCTTGCTCTGCAATGCGATTTCATTCAGAGTAGTGGCCAAACCGCCCCGGGTCGGATCCCGCAGGACATGGATATCCGGAGCTGCTGCAAGGGCAGATTGAATCAGATTGTTTAGCGGCGCCACATCCGATTGGATGGCGGTCCTGAATCCCAATTCGTTGCGCGCTGCCAGGACCGCGATGCCGTGGTCACCGATCGTGCCGGAAATGATGACGCTATCGCCGGGCTGAGCGTACTGACCGCCCACTTCGAGATCGGCAGAAGCCAGACCGATTCCGGCAGTAGAAATGAAAATCTTGTCAGATTTGCCTTTTTCGGTCACCTTGGTATCCCCCGCGACGATCAGAACACCGGCTTCCTCCGCTGCCAGGCGCATGGAATCGGCAATCTTTTCAAGGTCGGCTATAGGGAAGCCTTCTTCAATAATAAAGGAAGCTGTCAGATATAAAGGTTCGCCGCCGGACATACTGATGTCATTGACCGTGCCGGAGACTGCCAAACGGCCGATATCACCGCCGGGAAAAAAAATGGGGCTGACAATGTGGGCATCCGTTGAAATGATCAACTTTCTGCGCACGGAATCATGCGGAAGCAGAAGATCAGCGAAATCATTGCCTTTTGCCAGGGCGGCATTTTTGAAGGCTTTGGCGAAAACCATATCAACCAGGTCTTTGGTCATTCTGCCGCCGCTGCCGTGACTTATCACGATGCGATCCTTATGCGCCAGAGGAAGCGGGCAAACCAGATTATCCAGGGAGGGTTTAGAGGATTCAGGCATTGATTTTTTATTTTTTACCATAGCGATAATATGCCGAGCAGGCACCTTCAGAAGAGACCATGGTAGCCCCCAGCGGATTTTGCGGAGTGCACGGATTGCCGAACGCAGGGCAATCAAATGGTTTTTTGAGACCCTGCAGGATCAGCCCTGAAATACAAATCTCCGACTCCTGTGTCTTAATGCCTGCAACATCAAAACGCAGTTCCGCATCAAAATCCTCAAATTCTTTTTTCAATTTCCAGCCGCTCATGGGAATTTCGCCAATCCCGCGCCAGTTGCGGTCGCATGGTTCGAAGGTCTTATTGATAATACCTTGCGCAGCTTTGTTTCCCCCGCGAGTCACTGCACGCGGATAGGCATTATGGACCTCAAAAGTGCCGCTTTCCAGCATCCTGACAGTCTCATAAATCCCCAAAACCAAATCGAGCGGCTCAAATCCGGTCACGGCCATGGGTGTTTGATACTGCCGGGCAATGGGTTCATATTCCTCATAGCCCATCACCGCGCAAACATGGCCGGCAGCCAGAAAACCCTGAACGCGGTTGGAAGGCGAGCCCAAGATGGCTCGCATGGCAGGCGGGACGCATACATGCGAGACCAGCATGGAGTAATTATGAATTTTCGAGGCTTTCGCTTTTATGACGCTGATAGCATTGGAAGGCGCTGTTGTTTCAAAACCAATCCCAAAGAAGACCACCTGGCGGTCAGGATTCTCCCGGGCAATCCGCAGCGCTTCAATTGGAGAAACCACAACGCGCACATCACCGCCCGAGGCTCTGACGGAGAATAAATCTTGATGGGAACCAGGAACGCGCAGCATGTCCCCATAGGATGTGAAAATTACCTTTGGATTGGATGCGATGGCAATTGCCTTATCCACCAATTCCAGGGAGGTGACGCAAACAGGGCAGCCCGGGCCATGGATGAGCTCAATTTCAGCCGGCAGCAGATCAGTCAGGCCATACTGCATAAAGGCGTGCGTCTGCCCGCCGCAAATTTCCATGATCGCCCAGGGACGCGTGATCGTTTTACTGATCTGCGTCAGGACGCTTTCCACTAAAGCCTGGCTGCGGTATTTCTCCAAGACATCCATTTATGAATCCGTTTTCTTATCTTCCTGGTCCTGAAGCGCGTCAATCTGGCTGAAGAGGTCAAGCGTTTCCTGTGCTTCATCGTCAGTTAAAGTGCTGATGGCAAAACCGGCGTGCACAATAACATAATTTCCTTCAAGGGCTTCCGGGACTGCTTCAAGGCAGACATCCATTTCAACACCGCTGAAATCAACCACACCCATTCTGGTGTCATTTTTCTGATAGATCTTGGTAATTTTTCCGGGAACTGCAAGGCACATTTTATTTCCTCATTTTGCGTAATTACTGAAAATTTGTGATCAAAGCCTGCCCCAGGGATATGCCGCCATCGTTGGCGGGAACCTGATGATGCACCAGAACTCTGAAATTATCGACTTCGAGATCCTTGATTATATGGCGAACCAGGAATTTATTTTGCCACACACCGCCTGAAAGCGCTATTGTTTTACATGCTACCTCATGAGAAATATGATGGCAGGCTTCCAATACCAGCAGGCGGATGCTGTTATGGAATTTGGCGGACATATCTGATTTTGATACTTTATCCTTGATATCCACGATGATAGCTTCCAGTAATGGAGCAACTCTAACCTGCCCAGACTCAATTTCAAAATGATAGGCTTTTTCCTGATCGGGATTCAGCGTATTTTCCAATTCAATGGCAGCCTGAGCTTCGTAATTAACCGAATGGCGAAGCCCAATCAGACTGGCGACAGCATCGAATAACCTGCCCATGCTTGAGGTTTTGGGGCAGTTTAGATCTTTTTCCAACTGCGAAAGCAGCAGCAACCGCTGATCAGAAGTGAAAGATTGAATCGGGGAAAGCTCATCTGACCAATTAATCCCGCATTGCCATAGGTAAGCTGCAGCGATTTTGGCCGGGTTAAGGGTTGCGCTGTCACCACCGGGCAGGGGCATGTATTCCAAATGCAGCATTCTTTCGACCTGCGCATAGCCACCATAAAGGAATTCTCCACCCCAAATATTCCCATCGGTGCCAAAACCAGTGCCGTCAAGACAAACGCCGATAACAGGCTCATCCGCTTGCCAGTTGTTATCAGCCAGAACAGAGGCAAGATGGGCGTGATGGTGCTGGATGGGAATCAAAGGAAGATTTTCGGCGCAAGCTCGTTTTTCAGCATACCGTGTGGAAAGGTAGTCAGGATGCAGGTCGCAAGCAATGGCTTCGGGTTTGATTTTGAACAGATTTTCGTAAAGAGGGATGCCGGTTTCAAATGCCTGGAGCGTTTCCAGGTTTTGAAGGTCGCCGATATGATGGCTGAGAAAGGCATAATTCTCTCTTGTCAGGCAGAAAGTATTCTTCAGTTCTGCGCCGACTGCCAGGATCGGTTTCAGCTTCATGTCCAGCCTGATCGGATCAGGCGCAAAACCACGTGACCTGCGGAAAAAATAACGCTTTGTATTTACTTCCGCTACAACCGAATCGTCAATACGGGTTTCAATCTCACGGTCATGAAACAGGAAGGCGTCAGCAATAGCACCAAGTTCAGTTATCGCATTGGAATTGGTGAAAGCGATTGGTTCCTCGCTCAAATTACCGCTGGTCATCACCAATACTTCAGGAAATTCGGGTTCTGGTTCCAATAGCAGATAATGCAAGGGTGTGTAGGGCAGCATAACGCCCAAAGTATTGACACCTGGAGATATGGAAGGTGGGATGCTTGAGCCTGATTTTCTTTTCGCGACAACTATCGGCTTTTCTTTGGATTCCAGCAAAGCCAGCTCATCAGCGTTCAATTCGCAATGTTTTTGCGCAATGGAAGCATTAAAAACCATGACCGCGAAGGGTTTATCCGAGCGCTTCTTTCGGGATCTTAATTTTTCCAGGGTTTGCTCATTGAAAGCATCGCAAGCCAGGTGAAAACCACCCAAGCCTTTAATCGCGATGATCTTGCCATTCTTAAGCCACTGACGGGCAGTATGAAGCCCGGATTCAGCAAAGGTGCGATTCCCGGCAAGGTCTTCAAACCAGACCTGCGGACCGCAATCTTCACAGGCAACCGGCTGCGCATGAAACCGACGGTCAAGCGGATTTTCATATTCCTCACGGCATTTTTCACACATCTTGAAACCAGCCATGGTGGTCAAAGGGCGATCATAAGGAATGTCTTTAATGATCGTAAACCTGGGGCCGCAATTGGTGCAATTGATAAAAGGATAGCGGAAACGGCGGTCATTGGGATCAAAAAGTTCTCTCAGGCAATCGCCGCAGATGGACATATCCGGCGATACCGGCATGAACTCACCTGGCAAAGCCTCACTTTGGAGGATCTCAAATCCCGAAAAGGCTTCAGGTTCAATTTCTTGAATGACGACTGAATCTATCTTTGAAAGCAGCGGTGGTTTGCTTTGGAGCGATGCGATAAAGGACGAAATATCGGATGCCTGCCCATCGGCATGAATTTCAACTCCCGCGCTTGAGTTCTTTACCCAGCCGCTGATATGATGCGATTCGGCCAATTTGTAGACAAAAGGCCTGAAACCCACACCCTGAACAATACCTTTGACCTGAATTTTCCTGCCAACCAGCATGGATAAAGACTACTTTCCCGGCATTTTGGAACGCAGCCAGCCAGTCCAGGCATCAAAGCCTTCCAGCGTTGTACACGAAACAGGAAAAACAGGGATGCCAGGATTTAAGACCTCAATCCCTTTCATAAAATATTCCTGATTAAAGTTGATATAGGGAAGTAGGTCGGTTTTATTGAGAATCAAGCAATCAATTCCCCTGTAAATACCGGGATATTTGTAAGGCTTATCATCTCCTTCGGGCACACTGGCGATGACCATGCTGAAATGGGTTCCAAGTTTAAAGGACGCTGGACAGACCAAATTGCCGACATTTTCAATGATGATCAAATCAATTTTTTCCAATTCAAGACTTTGAAGCCCTTTTTGCACCATCATAGCGTCCAGGTGGCAATTCCCTGCGGTATTGATCTGGGTTACAGGAATCCCCAGACTGCCGACTTTGTCGGCATCAATTGTCACCGGGGCAGTATCGCCTTCAATCACTGCGATATTAATTTCAGACGATAAAGACCTTATCGTCTGCAGGATAACGCTGGTCTTGCCCGCGCCCGGCGAGGCCATGATGTTCACGGCAAGAATGCTGCGCGCATTCAGAAATTCCAAATTCTCCTCGGCGATGCGGTCATTGGCGCTGAGGATATTTTCAACGATCTGTATTTTTGTTTTGGCCATTGTCAATCAATCTATTTTTCGATTTCAATACTTTCCAGCAAGAACTCGTTGCCGGAAATAAATTTCAGGTCCATTGAGGTGCAGACGGGGCAGGGCGCCAGTTCACCATCCAGAGCGAACTCATTCCCGCAAGCCGTACATTTCATGATGGCTTTTCGTTTATCAAAATGCAAAATGGAATTCTCGCAGATCGAATCTTTACTGATCATATCCCAATAAAACTGGACGCTTTCATCAATAATGCCCGACAACTCGCCAATGACCAGATTCAACACAGCAACCTTTTTGGCTTTATTTTTTTGGGCATAATCGCTGGCGGTTTTCAGCAGGGATTCTGTAATGGATAGTTCGTGCATCGGAGATATTATACTATTAAGATAAAAATACTATAAATATAAGATTATTTAATAAAATTGTCTCTCAATAAAGCAATTGCCTGACTGCATAATTCTTTTGTCCTGGTTGAAAGATTACAGTCAAATTTAAAATCAAAGCCCCGAACCGAGAGCATCCATGCTTCAGGGCATTTGCCCATGATGGATTCAGTTATCGAGAGCAAGGAGGAGGGAGTCATATGGTGGGTAAAAGGCGAAATGGCATAAGCAGGCGTTAGCTTCTGAAAACTCAAATCTTCCTTGATTTCGCCCGTATGCGCGTCAATGAAAACCACTTTCGGGTACTCACTGATTGTCTCGGTGTATTCGGGAAGCAGCTGGAAATTGAACCAAACGTCGATTTTTTCTGTTAAAGGCACCAAATCTGAAGTGAATAAATCAGTCTCAGGCTTGCCCGCATCGATGAAAAGCTGATTGAGGATATGCCAGGCAGCGCCGTCATCGCCGCGGTCAGGATTCCCATATCCAAGAAATAAAGTCTTTTTATTCATGCCAAAATTGTAAACCATTAAAAAAGCCGCCCATCAGAAGGGCGGCATTTTTGGTTATTCAATGAAGCTACGAATCTCTGCGAAGGGTTTTTACAAGGTTGCCTTCTGAATCGTTGATTTCAATGACCAGGGGCATCTTTCCAACAGCGTGGGTTGAGCATGAGAGGCAGGGGTCGTGCGCCCGTATTGCTGCTTCAACCCGGTTTAAAATTCCTTCAGTAATCTCAGGACCGGTGATGTAGGTTTTGGCGACAGAATCAACCGCTTCACTCATGGCCCAGTTGTTATGGCCGGTAGATACGATCAGGTTGA
Source organism: uncultured Chloroflexia bacterium (assembly GCA_963751635.1). Classification (GTDB taxonomy): domain Bacteria; phylum Chloroflexota; class Anaerolineae; order Anaerolineales; family Anaerolineaceae; genus Pelolinea. The sequence continues at coordinate 210,055 of CAVVVE010000002.1, read as the reverse complement.
CCTTTTCCAGCTGCCCATTTTCTTTGGCGATGTAATGATGAAGCAGAGTGCCGCGCGGCGCTTCAATAACGCCCACACCTTCACCTTTGAAATTATGGCGGGTGTTGAGAATATCCTTGCCCAGAATATCAGGATCATCCAGCAGAATTTTTACTTTTTCAATCGCAAACAAGATTTCAATCAGGCGCGCATAGTGATAATTCAGTGTATTTTCGACCGGTTTCCAGTCATACAGCGCGCGGTATTCCTTAAATTCTTCGTTAGCCAGCGGGGTGTCGATTTTTAACTGAAGCGTTTAGGCGACCCAGAGGGCCAACGCGATAAACGCCCGCGGGATAACCCATTTTCTTATAATAAGGGAATTTGAGGTAAGACCAATCCTCTACATGTTCGGCAATATTTTCAAGGTAATTGTTGGCATCAAATTTCTCAAGCTGGTCGCCTTTGGAATCAACCAGGCGAATATCACCTTGATACAATTCAAGACCATTTTCAGGGGTCACCAAACCTAAATAGCCAGTTGGGAAAACGGCGAATTTATCTACATCTTCCCTGTTTTTCGCTGCCCAGTCCTTGAATATTTTCAAGCCCACTTTGGTGATGGCGATCATTTCATCAATATCTTTTAAAATGACATCGCGGTATTCAGGATTTAAAGCATTATTGACGCCGCCAGGTACAGCAAAGTTCGGGTGAATGCGTCGGCCGGCAACCATGTGGATAATCTCCTGCCCGTATTTCCTAAGCGCAACAGCTTTAAGCGCCAGCCCGGCATCTGCCTGGATCAGTCCGACCACATTACGGATCGCGGGATCGGCATCAAAACCTAAAATCAAATCAGGTCCGGCCAGTTCAAAGAAATGCATGCCATGGCTCTGAATGATCTGACCCATGTGCGTCAATTCGCGCAGGAGGGAAGCCGTGCGCGGCGGAGGAGCACCGAAGACTATATCTCCGGCTTTTGCGGAAGCCAGGTGATGGCTCACCGGGCAGATGCCGCAAATACGCGGTGTAATGGTAGGCATTTCAAAAATTAAGCGGCCTTCGCAGAATTTTTCAAAGCCGCGAAATTCATTCACGTGGAAATAGGCATGATCCACTTTGCCATCCGGTTTCAAGTTGATGGTGATTTTGCCATGCCCTTCAACACGGGTTACGGGTTCAATAGTGATTTTTTGGGATACCATTTTATCCTCTTCCTTAATTCCACATCAGATTGTTGTTTTCAAGCTTCGGAATTCGTCCTTGAGCCAACTCACTCAAGGCAAAGAAGATGATGTCTGCATCGGGCGGGCAGCCGGGAATAAAAACATCCACTTTGACAACTTCACTGATCGCGCGCACACGCGTCGGAACTCCCAATTCAGGTGAAGTAGGGATCTTGCCGCTTGAGTCAGTGCTGGGGGTTTCAACATAAGCCCGTCTGAGCGTTTCTTCCAAGGTGAAAAAATTGCGCATCGCTGGTACGCCGCCAAACACTGCGCAATCACCCAACGCGACCAGGATTTGCGAGCGTTCACGCATTTGTTTTGCGACACGTTCATTGGTCGTGTTATTAATGCCGCCTTCAAGAATACCGACCACCACTCCACTTTCATCGGGATCTTTAAAATCGGTAATGGGGGTAGCCCTCAAATCCACAAGTTCAACCAGTTTCACAATCCTTTCATCAATATCGAGGAAAGACATGTGGCAGCCGGCGCAACCAGCCAACCAATCACTCGCGACTTTGGGTTTTGCCATATTATTCTCCTGAAGTTCCTTATTTGCTGATCTCAACCACAGAGGGAGTTGATAAAGCGCTTTCCCAAGCGGGTGAGGTTTTGATATTAAGTTTTGCCGCCAGTTTGCCAAACGCATCTGCATTGGATACTACATTATCCAACGCCTTTAAGCTGGCATGCGCCTCGAGCAGGTGTCCGTCAAAGTTCAGGAAATGCCCATCCTGCTCCATCCAGTTCATCACAGGCAAAACCACATCCGCCGCAACAGTTAAAGGAGTAATGTAACTGCTGAAGACAGCCAGGAAAGGCACGCCCTCAAATTTCTTCATCTGCGCTTGTGAAAGCTTTTCGTCGCCAGCAGCCAAGAGCACCATGTCTGCACCCTTCAAATCAACGGGATTGTTGACCTGGAGCTGTGAAGCACCAAGGCTGTTGATATTGCCTTTGGTAGAAACCAGCTTGCCTTTCAGGCTAGCTGCAAAATCAACAGCCGCCCCGGCAAGTGAAGCACTATCTGAAGATTCAAAGCGGCTGCCATAAACGACTGCCAATTTGGCGGCGGATTTAATTGCCGCTCCCGCTTCTTTTAGAGCTTTTTCATCAAGTCCATACTGAGAAGCAACTTTCGCATACTCGGAACCTGATTGGACTGTGCCTGCGAAATCTTTAAGGAACTCCGCGGTTTTTCCTTCGCTAACATTGAGCGTATAGTTGGCAAAATTATCAAAGCCTGTGGCTTTTGAGGTGACTTGAATCAATTTAGCGCCGGCAGGCAGCCTGCGCTTGATAAAGAAACTGACGACCTGATGGTCTTTGGTTGTATCTTCACCCACAACCAAATAACAATCGGCGTCTTTGATATCGTTGAATTTTGCTTCGAAGGCTTTGCCATTTTTTGCAGAATTGGAAAAGGTTTGAGAAGCAGCATAGCCTTCTTCGGTGCTGCCAACTTTGGTGACGCCTAATCCTCTGCAAACCTGATTGAAAATATCCAGGGCTTCCAGGGATAATCTGGTTGAAGTGACGGCTGCAATTTTTCCCTTGGATGCTTCAGCCTTAGTGCTTAATAACAGCCAGAGCTTCATCCCAGGTAGCAGCTTTTAGAGCACCGTCTTTGCGAACCATGGGTGTAAGCACTCGATCGCGCTCTTCGATCATGGGGTGGAAGCGGCCAATATCGCAAATCACACCATCATTAATCTCACCTTCCCAGTCACCCTCAATTCTGACCAGGCGGTTATCGCGAGTCAACACATCAATACTACAGCCAATGCTGCAGCCCAGGCAGATCGTTTTGGTTGAATCCACATCGGTTTCTTTGCCAAGGTATGCACTCCAGCGGTCAATCAGGGCGCCGGTTGGGCAAACCTGAACGCAGGTACCGCAGCTGATGCAGGAGCTTTCACCCAAAGGAAGACCCAAATCTGCGACCAAAGCGCTTTCAGCACCGCGCTCTTCAAAACCAAGCGTGAAGTTCCCAACCAACTCACCGCAGGCGCGCACACAGCGGCGGCAGAGGATGCAGCGGTTGTGTTCCAAAATGATATAAGGATGGGACGCATCGACAGGATATGGTTTCCAATTTGGCTGGATAGGCCAATGGGTCATGCCTTCAGCGTAAGCGGAGTTCTGAAGTTCACAATCTCCACCGCTGACCTGGCAGTATGGGCAGAAATGATTGCGTTCGCTGAAGATCATGGTAAGCACGAATTTACGGGCTTCCTTGATCTTTTCAGTATCGGTTTTGACAACCATATTATTTGAAGCCGGCATCGTGCAGGAGGGCTGCAAGGTCTTAGCGCCTTCAATTTCAACCAGGCAAAGGCGGCACCCGCCGTAAGGAGTCAGTTCGGGATGATCGCAAAGGGTCGGAATTTCTATTCCGGCCTGACGCGCCGCATTCAGGACGGTCGTCCCTTCTTTGACTTCGATTTGCTTTCCATCAATTGTTAGATTTACCATGTTTTCTCTCTCCAAAATGGTTATTAGAACGCAGTCGTGCTGCCGCTCATCGGGCAGACACCTGCGGGGCATTCTTTTAGCTTGATATGCGCTTCAACCTCATCGCGGAAATGGTTGAGAATATCCTTCAAGGGCGAGCCTGCTGTCTGGCCAAGGCCGCAATTGGACATCTCGTAAAGCCATTTGCTCATGCTCTGCAGGTCATCCAGATCTTTCATGGTTCCCAAACCTTCAGAAATATTGGTAAGGATCTGAAAAGCGCGCTGATTGCCAATTCTGCAGGGATTGCATTTGCCGCAGCTTTCGAAACGGAAGAAGTTGATAAGCACTTTCGCGAGATCCACCACACAGGTTTCGTCGCTGCAAATGAGCAGGGCACCTGAACCCATGGCAACGCCTGCTTTGGTGTAGGAATCGTAGTCCATGGGCACATCCTGCAAGTCAGCCGGGATGATTGAACCGCTGGAACCGCCGGTCTGCGCCAGTTTGAGCGCCGCACCGTTTTTCATCCCTTTACCGTAAATCGCGATAACTTCACGCAAGGTGATGCCCATATTGACCTCGATCAAACCGGTCGCATTGACATTGCCGAGAATGGTATACACCTTGGTGCCCGGGCTGGAGGGAGTACCAAAGGACTTGAACCAGGCAGGCCCGTTGCGGATAATGGCAGGAACATTGGCCAAAGTCTCGACATTATTGACCAGTGTGGGTTTATCCCATAAACCGTTGGTAGTCGGATAGGGCGGGCGCGGACGGGGTTCGCCGCGTTTGCCTTCGATGGATTCGATCAGGGCAGTCTCTTCCCCGCAAATATAAGCGCCAGCACCGGCGTGAATGTGCAGCTCAAAACTGAATTGCGATCCAAAGATATTTTCTCCAAGGAAGCCCAATTCTTTGGCTTGCAGAATGGCATTCAGCAGGCGCGCCTGGGCAATGGTGTATTCGCCGCGGATGTAGATATAGCCTTCATCTGCTCCGACCGAATAGGCTGCAATGGCCATCGCTTCGATAATGCTGTGGGGATCGCCTTCAAGGATCAGGCGGTCTTTAAATGTGCCGGGTTCACTTTCATCTGCATTACAGACAACATATTTTTTGTCGCCCTGGGCAGCCGCCACAAAACCCCACTTCATACCCAGCGGGAAGCCAGCACCACCACGGCCTTTCAGGCCGGATTCTTTAAGAAGGGCGATCACATCCGCGGGTTTCATTTCGGTCAGGACTTTACCTAAAGCCTGATAACCATCATGCACGATATAGTCTTCGATGGAATCCGGGTCTATGACTCCGGCACGCTCAAGCACAATGCGCTGTTCCGCTGGAACGGTGCCGCTTCTGTTGGAAAGCCAGGCAATTTTGCCAGCCACATCCTTGGTTGGAGCCTGAAGTTTTGAGGCTATCCGACCTTTATAGAGGTGCTCTTCCACCAGGAAATGCACATCGTCCGGGCTAACAGGACCGTAAATGGTCGCTTCAGGATAAACAATTACAAGCGGTGAGGCATCATTGCGGCCAATATCAGATACCATGGAAAGCGAAATCTCATCTTCGAGTTTAAAGGCTTTGATTTCTTCAGATAAGCGCGTGTATACTTTTTCTGCCCCTTTTTCAATGCTCAGGGGGTCGTTGGAGACAAGCACCATTGAACGTTTGATCTTCATCGTTATCTCCTTTACTCATACTTTCCCAGAATATTGGGGAGCTGATCGGGGGACAGGTTGCCATAAATGTCCTCGTCAACCATCATCACCGGCCCAACCGCACACACGCCCAGGCAGCTGGTGGTGGTTAACGTCCACTTTCCATCCGGGCTGGTTTCACCTGGTTTAATCTTCAATTCTTTTTGAATGGCATTCCAGACTTCTCTGCCGCCGGCGACATGGCAGGGAGCGCTTTCGCAGAATTTGATGACATGCCTGCCAACGGGTTTTGTGTTAATCAGGCGATAGAAGCTGGCAACAGAATATACCTGGCTTTGCGGGATATGCATCCGCGTGCTGATCTGTTCAAGCGCTTTGGAAGAGATATGTCCCAATTCCGTACTGATTTTCATCAGAATTGGAATTAATTCTTCCTTCTTCGCATGAAACTCATCGATAGCCAAATCGACGGTTTTCACCACATCCTTACTGTTTTTTGTATCCACTGTCATTCAAGTTCCTCCTGTATCAAAGTAGTTTTGATGGAGAATAAACCAAAATCAAGAGAATCACTTAACCAAAACAGCTCCATAATTGCAAACTTGTTTGCAGATTCCGCAGCGAATGCAGATATCCGGGTCGATATGGTGTGTTTTCTTCACCTCACCGCTAATGCAGTTCACCGGACAGTTGCGCGCGCACAATGTGCAGCCGACACATTTTTCGGGGTCAATTTCATATGAAATCAACGCACGGCAAACCTTGGCAGGGCATACCTTGTCATTGATATGAGCTTCATATTCCTTGCGGAAATGCTTAAGGGTGCTGACAACCGGATTGGGCGCGCCCTGGCCTAAACCGCACAGGCTATCCTGGCGGATTTCGACGCTTAGCTGCTCAAGCAGCTCAATATCATCCGGCCGACCATTTCCTTCTGTAATGCGGGTAAGAATCTCGAGCATACGGCGGGTACCCACCCGGCAGGGGACGCATTTCCCGCAACTTTCATCCTGAATAAATTTAACGAAAAATTTGGCGATATCCACCATGCAGGTGTCTTCATCCAAGACAACCATACCGCCGGATCCCATGATGGAGCCTGCTTTGGTCAGTTGCTCATAGTCCACCGGAAGGTCAAGGTATTCCTCAGGCAGGCAGCCGCCCATCGGGCCGCCGGTTTGAACGGCTTTAAAACCCTTATCATTTTTTATTCCGCCGCCAACTTCATAAATTATCTCGCGCAAAGTAATGCCAAAGGGAACTTCAATCAAGCCGGTTTTTTTAACATCACCTGCGAGGGCAAAGGTTTTAGTGCCTTTGCTTTTTTCAGTACCCATCGAAGAGAACCATTGAGGTCCTTTGAGAATGATTTGAGGTACATTGGCATAGGATTCAACATTATTGATGCTGGTGGGTTTGCCGAACAGACCCCGAACTGAGGGGAAAGGCGGACGCGGGCGGGGTTCGCCGCGTTTGCCTTCAATTGACGCGATCAAGGCGGTTTCCTCACCGCAGACAAAAGCGCCCGCACCTTGCCTTATTTCGAGGTCAAAGGAAAAATCGGTGCCAAAGATGTGTTCACCGAGCAACCCATATTCACGCGCCTGTTTGATGGCAATTTCAAATGTTTTAACCGCGATAGGATATTCAGCACGGCAGTATACATACCCTTGCTGCGCACCGATCGCATAGGCAGCAATTATCATCCCTTCCAATACAGAATGCGGGTCGCCTTCGAGAACCGCGCGATTCATAAAAGCACCCGGATCGCCTTCATCCGCATTGCAGATGATATAGCGCACATCACCGACAGTATCGCGCGTTAATGCCCATTTCATTCCGGTTGAAAAACCTGCGCCGCCGCGGCCGCGCAACCCCGATTCTTTAACCATCTGGATGACATCATCAGGTGATTTTTCTGTTAATACCTTTGCCAGAGCCGCATAGCCATCTTCGGCAATATAGTCTTCAATATTTTCAGGATTTATTTTGCCGCAATTGCGCAATACAACGCGGACTTCTTTGGGGGTGGGCTCACTTAATTCCTGCGCTTCCTCCTTCTTTGGAGGTGCGAGCAGTTTATTTACAGGGCGGCCTTTAAGAAACTGTTCTTCGACCAGAAAAGGAATATCCTCAACCGTCAAGCCGACATAATGATAGCCTTCCGGATAAACCAAAATTTCTGGGCCTTTATCGCAATCCCCGATGCGGGGAGTATCCATTACTTTTACTTCTTCAGCCAATCCTTTTAGGCTGAGTTCTGCCAAAAGGGCTTCCTGGATCTTTTCAGAGCCTTTCCCAATGCACTCGGGATCACTGCACACCAATACATTCGATCGAAAATATGCCATTTCTACCTGGATTGAAAGAAATTTTGCTTATCCCTGGAGCGGGATAACATGCGCTTCAACCACTTCACCTTTTCCTACATGATTTTCCATAATCGTCTTCACCACATCAGGGGAGACTTTTCCGTAAGTGACCTTTTCCTTCTCGCTCATGACAACCTGAAGGATGGGCTCCTGTTCACATAAACCGATGCAACCGGTTTGAGTTACCACAATGTTCGGAAGGTTTTTGGCTTCGATATATTCCAAAACTGCTTTCATCGTTTCCCTGGCGCCAGCAGCAATTCCGCAAGTCCCCATACCGACAATAACCTGGGTGGCCCCCGATGTTTCGGTGACTTTTCGCTTCGCTAATGCTTCTTCACGAATCCTTTTAAGGTCATCCAAACTTTTTATTGCATTCATTTTCTTCTCCTAAAAACCGATTTGAATATTGTTCAATTTCTTACCGAGTCAAATCCGTTCGCTATTTCATTTTTTAAATATCCAATCACCTGAGGATCGGAAAGCGGTATTTCATTTAAGACTTCTTTGATGGGTTGGTCATCCAGCCTGTAGGTCTTCGTATTGACACTATACTCCAGCACCCAATGAACTTGCGGGTAACCAACAAGCAAATTCAACCAGGTGCTTTTCAGGTCTCCGAGCGGCATCCGATCAATATGGCTGTGTTTAAAGCGCACATTGACCTCGGTACCCTCTTCTTTTTCGGACTTTATTTGGAAGCCACCCTCGCAGGCTTCAGCAGCCGCTTTCAGGAAGGGGATGCCGAGCCCTACTTTTCGGGTAGTCCGTGAAGTGATAAAAGGATCAGACAAATTTTTCAGTTTTTCTGCATCCATGCCCTTGCCGTTATCCCGGATGATGATGATCAACTCATCTTTATTAAAGTTCTCAGTGACACTGATCTCGATTGTTTTCGCGCCGGCATTGACGCTGTTTTCTGCAATATCGAGAATATGCAGAGATAGCTCTCTCAAAATTATCCTTCTTTATCTTGCCGTTCGATCGTGCGGATAATTGTTGCCATCTTGCTGGGTTGGACTCTGCCATGAATTACTTCATCGACAACCACTACCGGAGCCTGGCTGCAGGCGCCCACGCATCGGCAATCCTCCATAGTTATGTTGCCATCACTGGTGGTTTGGCCCATTTCAATGCCAATTAATTGTTTAGCCTTATCAATTAATTGTTCAGCTCCACCAACATAACAAGCAGTACCGATACAAAATTTCACTGTATGCTTGCCACGAGGCTGGGTGGTGTAGAACGAATAGAAGGAAATTACCCCATGGACTTTACTGACAGGCATCTTTAAGATAATTGGCGATGAACTGCTGGATCTGTTCGGAGACAAACCCGATTTTTGCCTGCACATCATTAAGGATCACCATCAGGCTGCCGGGCTTATTTTTATGCTCTTCGAGAATTCGAACAAGTTTTTCAGCCAGTGCGGGGTTTTGAGTTGGGTCAATCAGCGTGTTAATTTGTTTGTTTTGTGTCATTTGGATTGCCAAAAGTTGGATTTTCTAAAAACCAAATGATTTTATCACAAATTGATTTTTTGCCAACAAAATTGCAGATAAATATGACGAAAATTGACCGATTTTGTATGATTGTCAACCAGAAATATGCAAGTTATGGTAAGTCCGCCCGAATTGACCCTTCAAAGCGAGCAAAATTTCTTTAATTGTTGGCTCCAGAATCGTGAATTGATTCCATCCCTGAATATCTTCCAAAGTATGGGCATCGCCACCCTGGATAAGCTTGTAGTTGCTTAATTGCGGATATTGATCAATAGCCTGTAAAAATGATAAATGCCTTGAAATTTCAAGGATTTGAAGGTCTATATCCGTTGGTACCATTCCCAGTACCGGCAGCAGGCCAAACGTGGTCCGATTCACATGAGCAGGAATTAAAATCCCACCGGCTTGATTGACTTTTCCCCAGGCTTCACTTAGAGTCAATGAAGAGGAGGTTATCAACAACCGCTCTTCGCACCTGATAAATTCGCCAGTCGCATCAACCACAAATTGTTCGCCAAAAAATTCCGCGTTGTTTTTTATTTTTGGAAAAGTATTCTTAATTTGGGCGAAAAAATGTGATGCCTGATCCAAAGTGTCAAAGAGGCATAAACTATGAATTTCTTCGCGAGTCTGTAATTCAATCCCCGGCAAAACGGTGATGCCGGTGCCGGCAGCGGCGTCAATAACCGCGCCCACGTTGTCAATTGTGTTATGGTCAGAAATTGCAATCAGATTGATGCCTTTGGCAAGGGCTTCTTCAATGATCAGCGGGGGGATCATCTCGACAGCTGCGCAAGGCGAGAGGACAGTGTGAATATGAAACTCGGCTCGAAATGATTTAAGGTTTTCCTGCGAGCCGCACACGGATAATTGTGTTATTTATCCCGAAGGCCTAATTGCCATAGCCTGCCGACGACAGAAAAAGAATTCTTATCAGTTGAGAGCAGCGTGATGCCTTCTTCATTGGCTTTTTTGATCGTTTCTTCATCCGGCTTGGCGCCTTCGGTAATTATCACTGCCGCAATTTCCAAAAGGCAGGCGACTGCCACGATGTTATTATGCGCCTGAAGCGTCACCCAGATGCTTTTGTTTTTTGCCCCGGTCATGACACAGCTGAGCATATCGGATACGTACCCATGTGTCGGCGTGACCTCCGAAAAATCTTTCTTTGCGGTGATAACCTTCAGGTCAAGTTCCTTGATGATTTGATCAAGCGTCATTTTTGCTCTCCTTTATACTTGGATGCCCTTCCCCCATGATATCCTCTCCTTTAAGCAGGAATTTCAGGGTGAGATGTGTGCCTTTTCCGATCTCTGATTTCAATTCCATCTCATCCACACAGCGGGAAATGTTAGATAAGCCCATGCCCGCGCCAAAACCAAGCTCGCGAATTTCTTCTGTTGCGGTCGAATAGCCAGGCTGCATGGCCAACTTGACATCTTTAATGCCAGGGCCTTCATCCCAGATATAAGCTGAAATCAGGTTGGGCTCAATTTCAACATGTATTGATCCGCCTTTGGTGGTGTGTATGATCAAATTCATCTCGGCTTCATAAATCGCAATGCCCACCCGGCGCGCCAACTGGGGATTTGCCCCGAGCCGCACCAAAGCCCGTTTGATATTACTTGAGGCAGCGCCGCCGTCTGTGAAGTTATAACGTTGGATATCATATCGGAGGATGAGGCTGGTTCGCGAAGATTCGATATCTTCAAATAGGTGGGATGCCCGGTATTTTCTTACTTCTTCTTCCTGGTATTCATGTTCCAAAGCGCGAAGGATACCGTAAGTGACATCGCCCTTGGTAATAATGCCGGCCAATTCGCCCTTGACACCTAACACAGGCAACCGGCCCAATTTGGTTTTCGCAAAGAGTTTTAGAGCTTCTGTCAGGTGATCGAAGGAATTAACAGTGACCAGGTCGGTGGTCATATATTCCTGAACGCATTTGTCAATGTCCTGATGCGCCAGGCATTTAATCAGGTCCTCTGTGCTGACCAGGCCGATGATATTTTTGGTGTCATCAACAATCGGAATGCCGGAAATTCTATATTCACGCAGCGCGTCCATGACATGACGCATTGTGTCTTGAGGCCGCAGCGTTTTTACCTCATGCGTCATGACATCTGAAATTTTCAGGATATACGCAAGCTCTTCAACACGCGTAATGTTGCCGGCCAGTTCATCAGTGATGACCTTGCCTTTGAAACGGAGAGGCGTTTTTTCTGACTGCGTATCAGGCATTAAGGTTATTAGTTGGTGATTGGCCGCTCCAGGCTGGGCAATCCCGCGAGGAAAAGACGGCCGGACAGCTCAAACATCCCGAAAGGGGATGTGATTAAAGGAATGCCTTCTTCATCGGCAAGCTGTATGGTCTCTTCAGGCGGCTTTTTCCCGCGGACAAATACAATCGCGGCCACATCTGACATTTGGGCAGTCCTGACCACCTGGGGATTACATAAACCGGTCAAAAGGACCGCATCGGGTTGGATAGAAGCGAGCACATCACTCATCAAATCTGCGCCACATCCGCCTTTGACTTCTCTGGAGAGGTCTGCAGATTTTGTTAATAGTTCACCGTCGATGTATTCAAGCAGGTTTTTTATATTCATGTTATCCAATATTCACTTTTAATGGCACTAATCTGAAAAAATTCAAAAGTAATTATATGTTAAAATTTTTGGATTCCAGGACGCGAAAATGAAAAAAATAATTCAATCGGTAAAAGGTACCAGAGAATTCTACCCATATGAGATGGCTTTAAGGTCCTGGCTGTATTTAAAAATACGAACGATTTCGGAATTATTCGGGTATCAGGAATATGACGGGCCTTTTCTGGAAAGCATAGAACTGTATGCGGCCAAATCGGGGGAAGAGCTGGTTAAAGAACAATCATTTGTGTTCCCGGACCGCGGCGGGAATCTAATTACCTTGCGCCCTGAATTGACTCTCAGCCTGGCGCGCATGGTGGCGCAAAAACAAAATGAGCTCATTTATCCATTACGATGGTGGTCGTTTGGGCCGTTCTGGCGTTATGAAAAACCGCAAAAAGGGCGCTCACGTGAATTTTTTCAATGGAATATTGACTTAATTGGAGTTGAATCTGCCGAAGCGGATGCCGAACTGGTGGCGATTTGCGCTGAACTCTTCAGGTCGGTTGGATTGACTTCAGGTGATGTAAAAATCCTGGTGAATGACCGGCGCCTGATGGATGAACAGTTCACCAAAATGGGCATATCAGCGGAGATGAAAGGCAAGGTCTTCGGCTTGATCGACCGCAGAGATAAAATGGCGACGAATGAGTGGATCGCGTACGCCCTTGAAAATGGGCTCACACAGGCGCAGGTAGATGGCTTGCTAGCGCTTCTTACAGATAAACAAATTGCAGATACTTCGGAGGAACTGACCCGATTTTTCAAGGCGTTGGATGCGCTGGGCGTGCGGGAATATGTTGAGTTTGATCCCAGAGTGGTGCGCGGGCTGGATTATTACACTGGAATTGTTTTCGAAGCGCGCGATATCGGAGAAAATGCCAGGGCAATCCTGGGCGGCGGGCGCTATGATAACCTGGTGGGGGATGTCGGCGGGGATCCGCTGCCTGGTGTCGGTTTTGCGATGGGAGATGTCGTCCTGCCCATCATTTTAAAAGAATTAAATAAGTTGCCGGAATTCAAGATTTATCCGGCTGCGGTTCTTGTAACAGTCTTTGACGCGAGTACTCTCTCGGCAAGCTTTTCGCTGGCGGCAGATATCCGTAAGGCGGGTATCGCTGTGCAGGTTTATCCTGAGCCGGCAAAATTGGGCAGGCAATTTAAATATGCCGACCGGGTTGGGGTGCAATATGCGCTCACCCTCGGACCGGATGAAATTGCCCAGGGTATGGTGCAGATCAAGGATCTAACCAGCGGCGAGCAAATTAGCCTGAAACAGGGAGAAGTTATTTCTTTTCTTTCAGCAAATCTTGCCCGTAAAACCGGGTCATGATAGAATGGCAGTCACATGGTGGCTGTAGCTCAATGGCAGAGTGCTTGACTGTGGATCAAGATGTTGCGGGTTCGACCCCCGTCAGCCACCCCTTCACCTAAAAACAATGATGTGCGGGTTGCCATTTCAGTTTTCCCTCACCAGGTCAGGCTTCTCTATACCCTTCAGCCAACATAAAAACAAAGTCAATTGCTTATTGACTCTTGTCTTTTTATAAAGAAACTTGCATTTTTATACCCGTATTTTATCTAAAGATTCATTTTGAATTATGACTTCAATTCTTTGAATCAGGAAATAAATCTAACCTCTTCGATATCAGAAGACCATTAAGATGCTTGATGACGACTTAGGATATTATTCCGCTCAAACAAAATTCGCATGCCGTCATTAATGACTTGCTGAGTTCCGGCATCCAGCGGTTCAGCTGCCCAGGACTTATCCGTGATACCATATTCGACTTCAAGCCCATCGATATACCAAACTCTAATCGAGGTAATCAAACCATAATATTCAATTTGTGTTTTTGCGATTCTACCGAATTGTCCAATCCAGTCGAAATTATCTAAATAAATAACTGGTTTGAGAGTAATCAAGACCAGGTCGACATCGGATGAATCAGTTGCAGTCCCTTTAGCATGAGATCCGACTAATGCAAGCGCCATGATATCTGCTTGGGCAGCAGACCAATTTGTAACCTCATCAAGAAATTTATTGATCCTGTTGGTTATCATAACAACTCATAATGAAGCCTTAACACAGAAATTTAGTGGTAATGCAAGAGTATGTTTATTATATTTCGGGTACTGAGGGTATGGAAACTAAGGATCCTTAGGATGCAAAAAATGGTTGTGGAGCTCAGATTGGTTTTGCTACTTAACGGCGGATCACGGTGTTGTGGGTTGACCCCCATTAGCCACCCAGATAATTGAGCCTTTTCTTAACGTCCTTCATCTCACTAGAAAATTGTTTATTATTTCAAGGTTTCTATAATTACCATGTGATCAAGGGTGTGTAAACCTTGCATTAATGACCAAATTTTCTTTTCCACGAAAAGGTTGATGTTGGTTTTGTTCCTTGTTTGTGTTAGCCTAACCTGGTAATTTTGTTATAAGACTTTAGGTGCATTTCCTTTTTCAAAATTGTTATTGTTTTGATAGGTAAAACAATTTCATCCCTTACAGCCAAGTTTTCGTAACGCATCATCAAGATTTTCATTATCTGAAAATATTAATTTTTTCTTCAGATTAAGAAGTGGCTTAATAGCACGGGAATCGCCAATCTGGCCTAGACATACTGCAGCTTCAATCGAAGTGTTTCCACCATCATTAACAAGTTTTACTAATGGTTCAAAAGCTAGCGAACCTAATTCCAGGCATTTATCCCACTTTAATTTTGCTACCCAGTAAAATGCACTAATCTCATCAGCACCTGGTTTCCAGCCCAACTTGTCCAGAGCATAAGCAGCAGCATATTGTGTTTTCCAAGAATCAATAGTTGATTCTCTAAGCAGTACAGAAATAATTGCTTCAGTTGCGATCGGATCCCCGATTTCCCCTAGCGCAGTCACTACAGTCTCACGTATTTGCCAATATGGCGTATCATCAAAATAGTCTACAGGTTTTGGTTTTCCAGCATCCTTTAGAATTCTGCATAAAAAATCAACAGCCCGCCGATCTCCAATGCGACCCAGAATAGCAATGGCAGGAATTCTCAGTCTATAAGCAGGATTATTCTCAATTGTTCTGATAATACCATCGACGGATTCAGGTCCTATCTTGATGAGGGTATCTTCCACGGGATTTGTGATATAGCTATCATAACGACCTTGCCAGAGCAAGAGAGTAAGTGGTTCAACTGTACGTGGGTCCTTTATTTTTGAGAGAGCATCAATAGCACTCCTCCTAACAACATTTTCTGGGTCTTCTAAGGCAAGAATGAGCGCATCAACAACCTTGGATTCATAAAAATCACCCAATGCTGATGCGGCTTCACTTCTGATCTTCCAATCACTGTTACCTAAATCGTGAATGATGGCTTCAAAATCACCTTGATCTTTCTTTTTGGCGATATTCCGATTTGGGCTTTTCACCATTTTTTCCTCCTAATGATTTTCTCATCCAATAATCTAAAGTATATAGAATATTGATTTGAAGTGCAATTATCCTATGTAAGGAGAAAATTTACTCAAGTCCACCACTCTCACTGTGCTGCCGGAGCGCCTGGATATCAGATTGGGCAGTAGACTAATGTTAATGTTAATAATTAATTGTTGATCCTTTTTGCATTCATAGCAACCCATAATGAAGCGTTTAAAAAGAAGTTTATGGTTATGCAAGAGTGATCATATTGATTATTTAACGATCTCTTTTAGCCACTCCCCATAAAATATTTTTATAATCGTGTAAATTATTCCCTACTATTCAGGGATTGATCAGCCATCCTTCACGGCCATATACAGAGATATCACCAATAATCAAGACATCATCGACCTTGTGAGATTGAATGAATTCACCTAAAGAAAAATTTTCGTACTCCCGAAGGTCAACCACATAAGTGGTCTTATAGTGAGATGCCACATACATTTGCATTGCCCGGGTATAAGACCCGCCAATAATTAATAGATTGCGGTTGCTTGCATTTTCAAACTTATATTCAACAAGAGCTGTTGTATATCCAAAAAATTCAGCATAATGATTCGTGTATTTTTCCCTGTCAAAATTCCCATCGAAATATTTCTGTGCACTTCCATAAATTCTTTAGCTCACCATTAACCCATGTCTGATAATCCGGAATATTAGTGCGGGCATATTCAAATTGCTCCGGGACGCAAGGATACTGGGTACGGAGGGCGTAAGACCCGCAAAACGCAACATCTTTAAGCTTAACGAATTCAAATAACTCTATTTTTGGGCTAATTCCCGAGTTTGTTTTGGAAAGCATGTCGTAAATAATTTCATAGGCATGCCATGCGCCGCGGATATTCCAATGATGATCAGTTCGAAAGAAGAACTCCTTATGCTGTTCCAGGTTCTCCAGGAGCATAAAGGAAACCCCCAGTTTTTCTGGTTTGTTTTCAAGAAAATATTGAAAAGAACGCCTGCTATCCGCTTCAGAAAAACTAGAAGCAAGGGGATTATAAGGAGCAAAAGCCATTCGTTCCAGATAGAAGACAAAGAAATTCAGGTTGGGAAAAAGATGGATCAATTCCGAATAATTTTCGATACGAAGGTTGGTAATCTGAGTGAGGCTGTCTGTCAGAATCGCCGGTTTCTGAATATAAACGTGCTCATCTATCAATAGATAGTAATTATCGCTGACCTTAAGTACATCATCTGTTTGGGTTTCAGCTTTTTTGTTTTCAGGAGTATCTTTCGATCCATAAATATCGCCTTTGGCTGTGATTTCTTCAATTATGGGCTTACAGCCAGTCACAGTCAACAAAAGCGCAATCACGATGATCAGCACCCCTGAAATCTTGCTGTGGAATTTTCGAAATCTCACCGTTTCACACTTTTTGGTTATCGAGAATTTCCATCAAGTCATATTCGAAATAAAAATTTCTTATTAATCTTAACCGTTTTGGCTTTGTCTTTCAATCGGTATTTGTGTTCTCTAACCGATTAATTAATCGTTTGGATTATTACAAGAAAATTATTTTCCCCATAAATTATAAAGTCAAGATTATAGATTATTGTCCACTAGTTTTGAGAGCCTGGCGGACGCCTTCCACTAGCACAGTTGTATCGAGGGCGACATTGACAAAGAGAAAGCCCTGTTCAATGCGCTTATTGGCGACCTCGGCTGTCGGGCAGAAAATTCCAAGGGGGACATCATATTTTCGGGAAGCCGCCAGAATGGCTTCGAGCGCTTCGTCAAAAATCGGTGAAACGCCGCTCGCAAAGAAATCGAGACCAAGCGAAAGGGACAGATCCAGAGGGCCGACGAGGACCATATCAAGATGCGGGGTGCTGAAGATATCATCCAGATGATCAAGGGCGAGCTTGTTTTCCACCTGCACTGCGGCCAAAACCTGATCATTTGAAGCTTTTTGGTTTTCTGCCATGGTCTGGCCCCAAGCCAGACCCGCATAGGATGAACCGAAGGAGCGCGAGCCGATCGGAGGCAGTTTCGCCCACGAGACTACCTGGGCGGCTTCTTCGCCAGTGTTGACCATGGGCGCAATAATTCCGGCGGCACCGGCATCCAGGGCTGATTTGATATTTTCCGAGCTGGCCTGCGAGAGGCGCACCACCGGCTGAGGCCCATGGGCATCACTCATGGCCGCAACCATATTGGTCATTGTTTCCAATGAAGTGGGAGCGTGCTCCATATCAATGATCATCCAATCAAGAGGAAGGCGAGAGAGCAGTCGAACGGTGTGCACACTCGGGATACCAAGCCATACGCCGCGTGTCGGCTGGTGGTTTCTTAATTTCTGCAAAATCTTGTTATTTGTCATTTTGTAGGATTATAAGTCTGGGAAAAAATTGGCAGATATTTTCAAACTATTAAAAACCCGCAATATTCAGTCCTTGCTGTTAAGGATAATCAATTTTGTTAATTAAACACCCGCATATCGACAAGCTACAAAGTGCCCCGGGATCAGTTCTTCCAGTTCAGGTTCTACTTCTGAACAATCGGGCCGGGCGATTGGGCAGCGAGGATGGAAATGACAGCCGGAAGGGGGATTAATTGGATTTGGAATTTCTCCCACAGGCATTGTTTCTGTTCGCCTTTTCTTGGGGTCGGGTACCGGCACTGCGGCTAGCAGCGCCTTTGTATAGGGGTGCAGCGGATTCTCATAAACTTCTTTCAAGATACTGACTTCAACCAATTTACCCAGATAGAGAATGCCGATGCGATCGCAAATGTATTTGGCGGTTGCCAAATCATGCGTAATAAACAAGTATGTCAGGTCAAACTCTTTTTTTAATTGGACCATCAGATCAAGCAGCAAAGCCCTGACGCTGACATCTGCCATTGAGACAGGTTCGTCTGCCAGAATAAGGTCGGGTTTTGTAATTAACGCTCTTGCGATCACAATGCGCTGCCTTTGGCCACCGGAAATTTGATGGGGAAATTTGTTATAAAAAAAATTCGGCGGCGTGAGGCCTACTTTTTCAAAAATCGATAAAACCATGTCACGGTGCTGTTCGGATTTTTCGGGATAATGGATTTTCAGTCCTTGTCTCACCGCGTTACCCAGAGTCATGCGCGGATTCAAGGAAGCCATCGGATCCTGAAAAATCACCTGCATCCGCCGGCGTAATTTACGCAGTTCTTCCGGGTGCAAATCATCCAAATTTACATTGTCAAATATCACTTTGCCGCTTGTTAATTCTTCCAACCCGATGGCTAATCGGCCAATGGTTGTCTTTCCGCTCCCGCTTTCCCCTGCCAGACCAAAAGCTTCACCGCGTTTGATATTGATTGACACGTTATCGACGGCTTTTACATAATCAATTTTTCCAGCAAAAACTTGATCGATAATGCTTTTTTGTACCGGAAAATATTTCTTAATATTTTCCAGCCTGACCAAATATTCCTGGTTGCTATTTTGTTTAGACTCTAAATTCATTTTCTGTTCCTTAAGATTCATTTAATATCGGGTTGATTTTGATACAACCAGCATTTAATGAATCTGGAATCATCTGATTTAATCACCGGCGGTTCAACTTTTGAACATACTGGCATAACATGCGGGCAGCGCGGGTGAAAACGGCATCCGCTGGGCGGATGAGTGAGATTGGGCGGTTCACCTGGCATTTTGTAAAGGACTTCCCGGGTATCAAAACGAATATTTGGCACTGATGCCAATAAACCCTGGGTATACGGATGCATGGGTTTTTCAAAAACGGCCTCAATATCCCCGATTTCAATCATATGGCCGGCATACATTACCGCTATGCGATCCGCCATTTCGGCAACCAGGGCGATGTTATGGGTGATCATTAGTAAAGTTATGCCCAACTCATCCCGAAGCTCTTTTAATTGGTCGGCAAGTTTGGCTTCTACAATGACATCCAATGAAGTTGTCGCTTCATCCGCTACGATCAATTCTGCATTAAGGACGAGCCCAATGCCAGTCATAACGCGCTGGCGCATCCCACCGGATAATTGATGCGGATAACTGATCAATCGATCAGCCCCAATCCCCAATCTTTCCATTAAGGTATTAGTGCGTTTTAATGCTTTCTGGTGATTAATGTTTTTCTTATGAACCTGAATTGCCTCAATCAGATGCTCATCAATTCGCTGTACGGGATTCAAGGATGTCATTGGATCCTGAAAAATCATGCTGATGCGCCTTCCCCGAAAATCGCGCATCTGCTCATCAGTAAAGTCCATAATATTGTCGTCGCAGAAAACAATTTGCCCGCTGCTGATCTCCCCGGCGGATCGATCATTCGCAGAAGCGCTTTGCCCAAGGTGCTTTTTCCACAGCCGCTTTCGCCCACCAAACCGAGGATTTCACCTTTATGAATATTAAAACTAATGTGATCGACCGCGCTGACAGGCCCAATTCTCGTTTGATAGGTGACGGATAAGTCTTTAATTTCTACTAATATCTTGTTTGCCATATTAAAGGTCTGATAATCTGGGATTGAGTATTTCTGAAAGGCTTTCGCCCAGCATGCTGAAGGCCAGGGTCACCATGCTGACCATGGCTCCTGGAAAGGTGATCAGCCACCAGGCCCGCCTGAGATAATCCTGCCCGCGGGCAAGGTCTATCCCCCAATCTGGCGTATCAGGCGGCAGGCCCAAACCAATAAAACTTAACCCGGCCTCAGTCAGGATAGCATCTGCAACATTGACCGAAAAGATAATTACGACAGAAGGCAGCACATTTGGAAAAATGTATTTGGTAAGGATGGTTAATGGTTTGGTGCCAAGGCTTCTTGCAGCTTCAATATAGAGTTCATTTTTCACCGTCAGTGTTTGGCCGCGGACAATGCGAAAATACGTTGGAATATACAATACCGCGATCGCAACAATAATATTGCCTATTCCTGCGCCCAAGACAGCAGCAATGGCGATTGCCAGAATAAGGCCCGGAAAGGTGTATAGACTATCCATTACCAGAGTCAAGACGCGATCAATGGGTCCTCCGATGAATCCGCTGATCAAGCCGAGCGGCACACCAATTACAAAGGAAATCAGTGCGGAGGTCAAACCTACAATCAAGGCAATTCTTGTTCCCCAGATAATGCGGCTGAAAATATCCTGGCCGATTTGATTTGTCCCTAAAACAAATGAAGTTGACTTACCGGTCCTCAATTCCTCCAGAACAACAATATTCTTATATTTTGAAAGATTAGCGCCTAATTCATCCTCGGAAGTAATAAACCCGTCGATTTCCCCTGCTGAAAGGGCGTCCAATCCCTCAGGAATTGTCTCAGCACGTATGCCGCGCGGTTGATAGACAATTCCCAAACCTTCTTCTTCAGATTGGATATTTAATTGTTTTAATGTCTCACGCAGCACCTGAGTGGCAGGGCTGCCCATAATGTAACCAATCTTGTTAGATTTTTGAGCAATATCAGCAAATGCCGCCGCGCTGCTGCTCTTGTCGACTAACAGCAGAAAACCTGGCGTCTTTTCACCGGGTGCCAACAAAGAAGGGCCAACTTCCTCTCTTGGATCGAATGGGGCGAACCATTGGGGAAAAACTCCAACGGTAATGATAAAGAGCAGCATAATCGCGCTGATTAATACAAACCACCAATCACCGTGATACCATTTTCTGGCCAGAAGCAACCGGCGGAAGAAGCCAACTTTGTCTAATTCAAGCTGCCATTCCGGAACAGATTCACTCAATATTTCTCTTTTATCATCCATAATTAGGGTCCAATATTTTGATGGGCATTAGTATCGTATTCGGGGATCAATAAACGCGTACAGCACATCCATGAACAAAGAAATAATCGCAACGAAAAACGCGAATACGCCTATCGTGGATTGCACCGCTGTGTAATCACGCAAAGCAATTCTTTCCACAAGGTATCGGCCCATACCCGGCCAGGAAAAGGTCGTTTCTGTTAATACCGCACCCGCGATAAGAATTGCCATTTGCAAACCAATCAACGTCAATATTGGAATAAAAGTATTCCTCAGCGAATGTTTGTAAACCAACCGGTTTTCGGAAATTCCCCGGGCTCTGCCTGCAATAATAAAATCCGATTTAATAATTTCAATCATATTCACACGGGTCAGGCGAATGAAAACGCCAGTCAGTGCTAATCCCAAAGTAACCACAGGCATCACCAGGTGAAGCAATGCGGATTTCAATGCCGGCCAATTTTGGGTGAGAATTGAATCAATTAAATAGAAATTTGTTCTCGATTCAAAAGTAGTAAGCAGTATTGGGCTCATCCTGCCTGAAAGAGGCAATAAATTTAAACGGACGCCAAAAATGATCTGGAAAATCAATCCTAAAAAGAAAATTGGGATGGAATAAATAAAAATACTAAAAATGCGAATGCCATAATCAAGCGGCTTTTTTCGGCTCTTGGCAGCAATAGCCCCCAAGCCAATCCCCATAATGCTTGTAAAAATCATTGCCGGAATGGATAATTCCAGAGTTGCGGGCAAGCGTTCACCCAACTCATCACGGATTGGCCTTTCTCCTTGCGTGAGTGCATTGCCGAAATTGAGGGTGACCATGTCTTTAAGATACGTCCCGTATTGCACAAGGATCGGCTCATTCAGCCCCAACCGCTCCCGAATTCGGTCTGCCTGTTCTTCAC
Source organism: uncultured Chloroflexia bacterium (assembly GCA_963751635.1). GTDB lineage: Bacteria > Chloroflexota > Anaerolineae > Anaerolineales > Anaerolineaceae > Pelolinea. Next base: position 188,124 of record CAVVVE010000002.1, on the reverse strand, counting down.
TCACTCGCGGACCGAGCTGTGATCGAATGGGATCTCCCGGCAGAACCCGCATAATAAAGAAAACCAAACTCACTAAAATCAACACCATCGGGATGGTCAATAAGAACCTTGTTATTAAGAATCTTCGTAAAGATGATGACATTCCAATAATTCCAATCCTAAAAATCTTACAATGAACAATGCTAAATTAATTATTGAATTACCAAATAGTTTTAAGTTGGTGAGGATCGGTTAAACCCTCACCAACTTATTATTTTCCGAAAAATTTACTCGGCTGCGGCCACGCCATAAGTATGGTTGAACACCATATATCTTAAGGTCGGCGCATCAATCTTTTGAACTGTCAAGCCTGCCACACTCTGCAGACGGGTTGATTCGACAGGGCCTAAAGTACGCCAGGCAATATCGATTTCACCTTTTTCCACAGCGTTGCCCATGGTGGTGGGATCAGCAAAATACTTGATGATCACATTGGGGATAATGGGGGCGCCTTCACCCGTATAAAATGGGTTGGCTTCCAGCACCAGTTGCTCGCCGGGAACATTGGAGACCATGCGATAAGGTCCAATTCCATCCAGTTTTTCCGGGAAGGCTACGATCGCATCTATAGTGAATGTGTTTGGATTTACCGGAACAAAGGGAGCGGTTGCTGCCAGCGCGTTAAAGAATCCGATCGGGTATTTCAATGTATAAACAACCGTTTTGGCATCGGGCGCTTCAACATTTTCCACATATACCTGGACAAGACCGGAAACCTGGCCCTGTAAGGTGTTGAAACGGTTCCAGGCATTCACGAAATCCGCTGATGTGAGCGGTGTGCCGTCGGCAAATGCCAGGCCATCTTTAAGCGTGTAGGTGTAAGTTTTGCCTTCATCGCTGATCACGGGGAAATCGGCTGCTGCAGCGGGGACAAGATCTGCTGTGCCGGGTGTATATCCCATCAGACCCATGCCGGTATTCTTGATGATTTCCCAGTCGTGGGTGGCATAGGCGTCATTTGCATCCAGGCTATTGACTTCGTCAGTCGTGCCGATGATGATGGTATCTTTACTGCCGGAGACCGGAACTGCGTCTGCACTGAAGCTGAGAATGTTGTAATTGAATTCAAAGGGTGCACCGATCTTTACGCCTTCAACGCCATTGCGGAAGGTAATGAATTCAGGTTCAAAGAACAAAGGAATGGTCGGCACATCCTCGGCATAGAAAGTACCGATTTCGGCGTACAAAGCTTCGCGTTCAGCAGGATCTGTGGCTGAAGCTGCCGCCTGCAGGAGAGCATCCATTTCCTCATTGCAATAGTTGACGCCGTTGTCAGGTGACTGGAGACATGAAGCAAATGGGGTCAGCCAGGTATCGGGATCCACAAAATCAGGGAACCAGCCCAGCATAAAGAAGGGTGCTTCGCCAGCAACAAAGGCATCGACATATTCAGCCCAGTTCTGACTTTTCAAGTTGACTTTGCATAGCCCAGTCTCTTCGATTTGTTCTTTAATAACCTGCATGACATCCGCGGTGGTGGTGCCGTAATGTTCGGGCGGATACCAGAGGTCGAATACAAAAGGATTAGCTTCTGTATAGCCGGCAGCAGCGAATAACTGCTTGGCCATTTCCAAATCGCGGACACCATATTTATCCAGGAAAGGCTCGGTTGCATAAGGATAACTTTCGGGGACCATATGATAGGCTGGGGTATTTCTGCCTTCAAAAACGCGATCAACAATTACCTCGCGATCGATTGAGGCAGCAATTGCCTGCCTTAACTCTTTCGTCCACAAAGGTCCAGCCGGAGCTGCTGCTTCTTCAGCGGCTTCTGCAACTTCTTCCTCTACTGCCGGTGCTTCAACTACTGGTGCTGCAGCCGGGGCGCACGATACTGCGAGCATTCCAACAAGAACGAAAATCGCCAGCAGTTTCAAATTACTTTTTATACTCATCTCTCCTCCTTTAAGGATTTTTTAATTTTGGGTTTTATAAAACAATTATTGGCTTTTTTCCGATAGAACCTCCTTTGTTAAATATTAAGGTTTGATTATAAATCATTATTTTGGATATCATTCATCACTTGCTAAAAAGCACAAAACCTAATTATGGTAAAGCAATAATGATTTGTCTGCTTTCAAAAAACGTCATTAAAATATATTCAGGATCTTAAATACTTGAAAACGAACGAATTCAATAGAAATTGAATTTTCCGGCAGGCTTATAATACTTTTTTGCTTTTACATTGCTGGAGGAATTATGGCTGAGAGATATCATCACAAGGTTTTGGTTTTAATAGGTGTCGTACTATTCTTGGGCGCGTGCCAGTCCGCTTTATTTTCAGGTTCAAAATCAGATTCTTCTTTTACACCTCAAGCAATAGGAACAGAAATGCCAACTGAGATGCCACCAACACCTGCTCCAACCGAAATACCACCCACGCCTACGCAAGCAAATATTAAAGTCTCTGAAAAGGACCAAATGGAGATGACCTATATTCCGGCAGGTGAATTCACCATTGGATGGGAAGACACTGATTCGACGGTTTCAATTCTTCCGGGACCTTATCCGGATTTTTTGGTTCACAAAGTAAATTTGGATGGTTACTGGATTGATAAATACGAAGTTACCAATGGCCAGTATCAGCAATGCGTACAAAGCGGGGCTTGCAGGCCGTGCAATCAAAATAATATTCCTCCGCAAGGGACAGAATATTTCACTTCACCGGAATTCGCAGAATTCCCGGTCGTGAATGTGTCCTGGTATATGGCGAGAGATTATTGCGATTGGGCTGAAAGACGCCTGCCAACAGAAGCCGAATGGGAAAAGGCTGCACGCGGAACGGATGGAAGGAAATATCCCTGGGGGAACGAACCCTACAATGAGAAACTTGCCAATGTTTGCGACAAGAACTGCCCGCCTGCGAAGAAAGGCAATATCAGCAATCCCAACTTTAATGATGGATTTGCAGGCCCTGCGCCTGTTGGTAGTTTTCCTGCAGGTGCGAGCCCTTATGGCGGTCTGGATATGGCCGGCAATGTGTGGGAGTGGACGAGTACTGCCGCAGAGCCTTATCCTTATGACGCTAATGACGGACGGGAAGGGCAATATGAAATCGCGGATGGCGAGAAATGGCCTGAACGCATCTTGCGCGGCGGGCCGTGGAATGATGGCATTTGGTATCAACGCTCCAGTTTCCGCTATCGCGCAGTAGCTATTTACTGGAATTTCAATATGGGTTTCCGCTGCGCCGAGTCCGAATAGATTAATTAACCATTTATTTTTTTTCTGACTTCTTGACAATTGCATCCAGGCCAAGAAGGAAAAAGGCAATTAAGGCGATGGGTATGCCGGCACCCAGCAAACACAATAAACCAAAGAAAGCCGCATTCCTGCCATAGAATAACCAGATCAAACCCAGACCCACAAAAAATAAAATCAAAATAAACCAGAGAATCAGCCTGAACCTGGTTTGAGCGGTGTATTCCGCCAAAGTGATTTGATTTTTAGAATTTTTCATTGGTTATCGCCTGAATTATATTTGCAAGTCCTTTTTGTTACAATTGGGACTTATCTTTTAGATTTCAAGGATGAGGATTGTGATTGATAAATTAAAAACGATCAAGTGTTATATGTTGGATATGGATGGGACTTTTTATTTAAGCGACCGTCTGCTGCCGGGTGCCCTGGATTTTATGGACTATCTTGCGGAGAATAAACTGGACTACCTTTTTCTGACCAATAATTCCTCAAAAAGCAAGGAGATGTATACCGAAAAAATCCGCAAGCTTGGATTTGATGTGGATGCTGCCAGGGTTTTCACATCCGGTGAAGCAACTTGCATTTATTTAAGGAAGCACACAAGTTACAAAAATATCTACCTGATAGGCACTACGGCTTTGGAAAAGGAATTTAGAGAAGCAGGCTTTGAATTGACAGATAATGACCCGCATGCTGTCGTGCTTGGCTTTGATACGACACTGACCTATGAAAAAATCTGGAAAGCCTGTGACTTAATTCGAGAAGGAAAACCATATATCGCGACCCACCCGGATTTCAATTGCCCGACCGAAACGGGGTTCATGCCGGATATTGGTTCATTCATGGCTATGATTGAGGCATCCACTGGACATAAAGTGGATGTAATCATCGGAAAGCCTTACCGCCATATCGTCGATGCGGTTGTTGAAAAGACTGGTTACCGACTAGATGAAATTGCCATGATTGGGGATCGCCTGTATACAGACATCGCGCTTGGCGGGGCGGGGATCAAAACTGTTCTGGTGCTCAGCGGTGAGACAAAAATGGAAGACCTGGAAGGCAGTGAATTCAAGCCAGATATTATTGTGAATGACCTTCGGGATTTGTTAAACCAGATTAGAAAATAAGAGCGGGCGATGGGGCTCGAACCCACAACCTTCTGCTTGGGAAGCAGACATTCTACCATTGAACTACGCCCGCGAACTAACCGGATTATAGCGATGCCGGCATTGAATGTCAAGATAATGTAAATTTTCTGAAGACCTGTAAAAAATTTGCTAAAATCTGTATAATGTTATAATGTTGCTCGTTTTTTTGGGATATACTGATAACTTCGCTTTAATAGACAGGAGCGTTATTTGATAACAAACCCAGTTAATTGGCTCATGGGGCTTTTTTCACTCGATTTGGGAATTGACCTCGGCACTGCCAATACACTGATTTTTGTGAAGGGGAAAGGCATCATGATCCATGAACCCTCATGGGTCGCAATTGATAAGAGAACCCGGCGGCCTTTGGCCATCGGGGCTCAAGCTAAAGAAATGGTTGGCCGCACCCCTGCGAATATCATTGCCATCCGCCCATTGCGGGATGGCGTCATTTCGGAATTCGAGATTACTCAGGCGATGCTCGGCTATTTCATCGGACGGGTACACCAGCAATCCATCGTCCCCATGCCGCGGCCGAGAGTGGTTGTGGGCATCCCATCCGGTGCAACCGAAGTGGAAAAGCGGGCGGTTTTTGACGCGACCATGGCCGCGGGCGCCCGTGAAGTTTATCTGATAGAAGAACCCATTGCAGCCAGCCTTGGCGCCGGATTACCTTTGGCGGATGTCAAGGGTGCCATGATCATTGACATAGGCGGCGGCACGACTGAAGTCGCAATTACCTCGATGGGCGGAATTGTGGTTTCACGCTCACTCAGGGTCGCGGGTGATGAGATAGACCAAGACATCATTAATTTTGTCCGCAATAAATACAATATTTTTATTGGGGAAAGGATGGCCGAACAGATCAAAATAGAGATTGGATCGGCTTATCCTCTGGAAAGTGAAAAAACCATGACCATCCGCGGCAGAAACCTGGTCACAGGCTTGCCTGAGGCGATCGAGGTTTCTTCCATTGAAATCAGGGACGCAATCAATGGATCGCTGCAGGTCATCATCGATACGATCAAAGATGCTCTTGATGAAGCTCCCCCTGAAATTGGCGCCGACCTTTTGGATAGCGGTATCTGCCTGGCAGGAGGGAGCTGCCAACTGCAGGGTTTGGTTGAAAGGCTGACAAATGACCTTAAAATGCACGTTTGGCGGGCGGAAGATCCCATGACGTGCGTTGCCCGGGGAGCTGGTATTATTCTGGAAGATTTACCTCGCTTCCAACATCTGCTAGTAGATATTGACCGCTCCAAACTGCGATAGCATTATATCTGGCATAATTAATCCAATAAAACCATGAAATCTGTTTCTCCGCAAACACTGCGAAATGCAGTTGTTGTATTTTTGGTTGTCGGAATTTTGTTTCTGGCATTGGGCGGTTTTTTACGCCCTATTCTCGGTGTGGTGATGGATCCATTTGTCAGTGCACAGCGCTGGCTCTCCGAGAGATTCATGCAAGTATATGATTTTTTCTCGCTTCCTCGAGATGTCGCCGACCTGTTGCAGGAAAATGCAGAGCTGAAGAATGAAGTATCCGGCTTGCAAAGCCAGGTCATCCAGCTACAGGAGCAATTACGGGAAGCAGATGTTTTATATTCTTTATTGGATTTTGCCCGCTCACGACCCCAAGATAAATATATCGCTTCAGCCGTAATTGGGCGTGATCCCAGCCCATTTCTGCACTACATAATTATTGACCATGGATCTGACGATGGGATCCAGCATGGGATGCCGGTGGTGACACAGCAAGGTTTGGTGGGGAAAGTGGATGCTGTCACTGCCAGCGCAGCGCGCATTCAGTTGATTACCGATCCAGGTTCAGTAGTAAACGTACGGCTGCAAAACCAGACTGCGGATGCCCAGATTGTTGGGTCAGTTACCGGCGAAGTGACCCTTGAAATGCTTACGCAGGAAACTGACCTTGCGCCTGGAGAAATTCTGCTGACTTCCGGTTTAGGCGGCAACTACCCGGGTGATGTAATTGTAGGCCAGGTGATTGAGATTAGTAAAACCGAGAATCAGCTATTCCAATCCGCCCTGGTGCAGCCGGTCGTGGATTTTAATGCGCTAAGGGCTGTGCTTGTCATAACTAACTTTAATACAATCAACATCAATTCTTTAGTACCAACTGCGGCGCCATAATGTTTGGAAATTTTATTGCCATCCCGGTCATGCTGGTTTTATCTGTGCTGCAAATTACCGCAGTAAGCAGAATCGTCCTTTTTAATGGAACTGCAGATCTTGTTCTGCTGGCAGTTGCGGCATGGGGTATCAGAGAAAGAGGAAAGAATGTATTTTTATGGGCGTTTATTGGCGGATTACTGATCTCATTCATGACCGCGATGCCTTTATTCACCCCCATCATCCCTTATATGGCTATTGCTTTGATGGCCAGAATATTTCAAGACAGGCTTTGGCAGGCGCCCATCCTTTCATTGATCATCGTTGTATTTATAGGCACATTATTTCAGCATATATTTAATATCATTGTGCTTCAATTGAATGGTATTAATATTAGCCTTCTTGAGAGCCTGCAAAGAGTTACTCTACCCAGTTTGCTTTTGAATTTCTTTTTTTTATTCCCGATTTATGTTCTAATCTCTGACATAGGAAAATGGGTTTTTCCGGAAGAAAACTATGAATAACCGAGGCAATAAGACCAACCAGCTCGAGGCGTGGCGGGTAAGAATAATCTATTTTTTGATTGTCGCTATTTTTGGGTATTATGCAATCCGATTATTCAACCTTCAAATTCTGCAGCGGGGAACCTATCTGGGACAAGCCGAGGAAAACCGCACCCGAGAAATAAGCATCCCCACTGAACGCGGAATTATCCTTGACAGGAATGGGCTGGTCCTGGCACGTAATATCGCCTCATACAATATCACCATTACACCCGCCAACCTGCCCGGAGACCCCACATTAGAACCTCTCCCCGGGGCGGTTGAGAACGTCTATCGCGAACTATCGCCTTTAATCGATATCCCGGTTTCAAATGGCCAGCTTAATGAAGACACTGTAAGGCTTTTCACACCCTGCCAGACAGATTTTGGGATAAAGGAGATTGTCATTATTGCAGATACGAACGCGCCTTATACCCCTGTTAGAGTGGCATGCGATATTGACGAAGAAATTGCGATGCAGATCAGGGAAAAAGCGAGTGATTGGCCGGGTGTGGAAATTGAAGTTCTGCCCATCCGGGAATACCCGACTGGAGAAATGACATCCGAAATCATCGGATTTCTTGGTCCCATTCCGGCAGTGCTGGAAGAAGAATATCGGGATTTGGGCTTTGTGCCAAACCGTGACAAGGTGGGATATGCTGGCGTGGAATCATCATTAAATGAACAACTCTCAGGAAAAAATGGCACCCGAATGGTTGAAGTGGATGTTGCAGGCAAGGAATTGCGCGATTTGCAGCCACCGCAGGAGGCTGTTCCGGGAAATAATGTGGTGCTGACGATTGATACCCGGCTGCAGGCTGCCACAAAAGCCGCCCTGATTGGAGAGATTGAATGGTGGAACCGTTATTTTAATAATATCCGCTCCTCAAATGGTGTGGCAATTGCCATGAATCCTAAAACCGGTGAGATCCTGTCTTTGGTGTCATTTCCGACTTTTGAAAATAACCGCATGGCGCGCTTCATCCCTGCGTATTATTATGAACAATTGAGCAATGACCCCAACCGGCCATTATTTAATCATGCGATCAGCGCAGAGCATCCGCCGGGATCTGTTTACAAATTATCCACCGCCATCGGCGCGATGAATGAAGACGTGATCTCGCCGACCCAAAGCGTGGCCTGCCCGGGCAAGATTTCAATTATTGAAAAGTACGCGCCGAATGACCCAGGCACACCCAGGGATTATGTTTGTTATGATGACTTGGGCCACGGGCGTGTCAGTTACCTGAGGGGTATCGCTTTATCCTGTGATATTTATTTTTATAAAATAGGCGGCGGCTATCCGGGAGAAGTCCCGGTGGGGCTTGGCATTGACCGCATGGCAGAATACGCTAAAGCGCTGGGATATGGGCAGGTGACCGGCATTGAACTGCCTGGCGAAACTACAGGACTGGTGCCAACCAGTGCCTGGAAACGCATCAATCTTAGCGAAAACTGGTCCATTGGCGATACGTATATTGCCGCCATGGGTCAGGGCTTTGTGCTTTCAACCCCGCTGCAAGTACTGGTTTCAGCAGCCATAGTCGCGAATGACGGCGTTTACATGCAGCCGACCCTGGTGAAAGAGATCCAGGATAGTGAAGGCAATGTCATCCAACCTTTTACGCCCAAGGTGAAATGGGATATTACGAAAGACCCATTGATAGCTGTGTTTGATGAAAACGGCATCCCGACAGAAGAAAAAAAGGTCGTACAGGATTGGGTGGTGGATCTGACCCAGCAAGGGATGCGCATGACCATCACCGAAGGCACCGCAGAAAATTACTTTAGAAATTTCATCATTAATGGCAAAGAAATCCAAATAGCCGGTAAGACAGGTACGGCCGAATACTGCGATAATGTTGCCCAGGAAAAAAACCTCTGCCAGCCGGGAAACTGGCCGACACATGCCTGGTTTATTGGATATGCGCCATATGAAGATCCAGAGATTGCTGTGGTCGCGTTTGTCTATAACGGCGGTGAAGGCGCGAGTGTTGCCGGCCCAATCGCGAGAAAAATATTAGAAGCTTATTTTGAACTGAAAGCCATTGATTCCGGGGAGCCTGAATATGTGGAACCTGAAATTGTTGCTCCTTAGAGAGATCAACAGGATATTCTGAATATGACTGAAAAAAAATTCCCAATTAAGGGTTTTAAAGAAGGGCTGCTTATTTCGTTGAGCGAAGGTGACTGGAATTCTGTCATGCAAGCTGTGTTAGCTCAAATTGATGAAAAACCGGATTTCTTTAAAGGCGCGAAAATCGCTGTAGATGTGGGAGAGCGGGTTATGCACGCAGCAGAAATGGGCTTGCTGCGTGACAGGCTGTCTGAACGAGGTCTGGCCTTGTTCGCTGTGATTGGCAAATCCACGCTTACTGAGACAGTTGCCGAAACGCTTGGATTATCCACCCATAAAAGCCTGTTGAAAGAACGCGGCGAAGAACATCCGAAATGCGGTCATTGACGGAGAAAAAGCCATTCTGCTCCAAAAAACACTCAGGTCAGGGGCATCGGTAAAATATCCCGGGCATGTGATCATTGATGGGGATGTAAATCCCGGATCGGAAATTATTGCCGGGGGATCCATCTATGTATGGGGAAAGCTGCGCGGGACAGCGGTAGCGGGAGTAGATGGATTTGAAGACGCGGTTATATGCGCGTTGGATTTTAATCCATCTGGAATGCGCATAGCCAATATAGTAAAAGATGGCCAAATAATTAAATTAAAAATAAAGAAAAACCCTCAAAAAGCTTCTATCCATCATGGAATTATCACCATTTCCGACTGGAAACAGGATAACCCGTTAAAATAGGGAAATTACTTAATCAATCAAAAGAGGAATGAATGGCAGCCAGAACAATAACGATTACATCAGGCAAGGGCGGGGTTGGGAAAACCACAGCGACCGCCAATTTAGCGGTCGCATTGGCCAATTTGGGACAAAAAGTGGTATGCATTGACAGCGACATTGGGCTGCGCAATCTGGATGTTGTTTTGGGTCTGGAAAACCGGATTGTTTATGACCTGGTAGATGTGATCGAAGGTCGCTGCCGCTTGAAGCAGGCCATGATCCGCGACAAGCGCTTTGAAGAATTACATTTAATTCCTGCCGCTCAAACCAGAGACAAGAACGCCGTCTCGCCATCTGACATGATTAAGCTGGTGGATGAATTGAAGGACGAAGTTGACTGGATCATTATTGATTCTCCAGCCGGGATAGAACGCGGCTTTAGAAATGCCATTGCACCGGCAGATGAAATCTTGATCGTAACCAATCCGGATGTATCAGCAGTGCGGGACGCTGACAGAATCATTGGAATAGTTGAAGCAGAACAAAAAGGTCCGGCTAAACTGATCATCAACCGTATCAATCCACAGATGATCCAGCGCGGAGATATGATGGATGCCAACGACGTCCTTGATCTTCTGGCAATAAAACTTATCGGTATAGTTCCTGAAGATGAGCATGTAATTGCAAGCACCAACATCGGCAAACCGGTTGTACTGGATGAAAAATCAAGAGCAGGCCAGGCTTTTAAGAATATCGCACGGCGATTGATGGGGGACGAGATCCCACTCATGGACCTGGAGTTCAAGGAAGATTTTCTGCACCGGTTGACAAAGGTATTCAAAACGGGAGGGAATTAACATGGCAGATTGGCTATCCAAAATCACAGGAAGAAAATCCAGCGCGCATGAGGCAAAAGAACGCCTAAAGCTGGTTTTAATCCATGACCGCACCGATATCAATCCGGATACAATGGAAAAGTTGAAAGACGACCTTATCAAAACAATCTCGCATCACATTCAAATTGAACCGGATTCAGTGAAAATCACAATGATGCATGAAGGCCGGGAGCAGCGCCTTGTGGCGGATATTCAATTAAAGCATCATGAACGGAAGACAAGCGGTTAGGAAACTGAAAATTAATGAAACGTGAGCTTTGGCGCAATTTTGATTTCTGGCTTTTTGGTGCATCCCTCTTCTTAAGCATCTTCGGGATAATGATGATCCAATCTGCCATCGCGGGAAATGAGGTGCTGGCGGAGTCGGTCTCCAGGCAGCCGATTTTCCTGGCTCTGGGAGTGGCGCTGATGCTGGTCATTGCCGCCATTGATTACCATTACTGGGGATCGCTGGCCAGATTCATGTATGCTTTCGCCGTTATCTCGCTGCTGGTCATTTATGTTTACGGCCAGGCAAGATACGGCTCTGCACGCTGGCTGGATACCGGTGTGATCCTCATCCAGCCTTCCGAAATTGTGAAAATCATTATGATCATGGTTTTAGCAGACTTCTTTGCCAGGAACCAGGATAAACCGCATGATTTCCGCTGGATCGCGCAGAGTTTTCTCATGACCATGGGCGTGGTGATCTGGATCCTGATTCAGCCCAACCTGAGCACCTCCATTGTTATCTTTGTGATCTGGTTCTCCCTGTTGTGGATCTGCGGGCTGCCTATAAAATACTTGCTTATCCTTGGATTGGTTGGATTGGTACTGGTCGCGATCGCTTTTCCGCTTCTGGAAGATTACCAGCGTGCGCGTATAGTCACTTTCTTGTTTCCCGATCCGGAAGCACGACATGGGGATACCTATAATGTTGAGCAGGCGCTGATTACCATTGGCTCAGGAGGCTGGTTCGGCCAAGGTTATGGGCAGGGCACTCAGGTACAGCTAAGGTACCTGAAAGTGCGTCATACCGACTTTATTTTTTCAGCCATGGCTGAAGAATTTGGATTTGTGGGCACCATGCTGATCATGGCGCTGCTAGTGTTCATTATTTGGCGCTGCATCCAGGCCGGCAGGAATGCCAGCGACCTTTATGGTTCGTTGATCGCATATAGTTTTGCGGCCATGCTCTTTTTCCAGGCAGCGGTTAATATCGGCGTGAATCTGAATGTCGTTCCTGTTTCAGGGCTGCCGCTGCCTTTCATGAGCTACGGCGGCAGTTCACTGCTCAGCTCTGTGATGGGAGTTGGCCTGGTGGAGAGTGTCAATTTAAGAAAAGGAAATATCGCATAATAATCGGAAAACCATGACTGAAAACAGCGCATTTCGCGTCCGTTTCGCCCCTTCACCAACAGGCCATATGCACTTGGGTTCGGCCCGTACAGCCTTGTATGATTATCTGATCGCTAAAAAGACCGGCGGGCAATTCATCCTGCGGATTGAAGATACTGACCGCAAACGGCTGGTGGAAGGCGCGGAGGATGAATTGATGAACAGCCTGCGCTGGCTGGGGATCGACTGGGACGAAGGCCCTGACAAGGGCGGCCCCTATGCACCTTACCGGCAATCCGAGCGAAAAGAGACTTACCTGAAGTACGCAAAGGAACTGGTTGAAAAAGGTCATGCATACTACTGTTTTTGCAGCAGTGAACGGTTAAATCAAGTAAGACAGGAAAAACAGGCGTTAAAACTTGACCCGCACTATGATGGCCTGTGCAGGGCAATAACGCCCTTAGAAGCAGAAAAACGGGTCAATGCAGGGGAGCCGCACGTCATCCGTTTCAAATCACCCAAAGATGGCGTAACCGTCGTAAAAGACCTGCTGCGCGGCGAAATTACCTATGAAAACAAGACCCTGGATGACTTCATTATTGTTAAAACTGACGGCTGGGCGCTTTATCACCTGGCTGCGATAGTGGATGATTACCTGATGAAAATCACGCATGTCATCCGCGGTTCAGAATGGCTGCCGACCTCGCCGCTGCACAGCCTGATCTGGAAGGCTTTCGGCTGGGAGGAGCCCGTGTGGGTGCATCTTTCGGTTTTCCTGAAACCGAGCGGTAAAGGCAAAATGAGCAAGCGTGAGGCCGCCGAACTGACCAATGACGGGTATTCGATTTTTATTAAAGACCTGGAAAAGCTGGGCTATCTGCCAGAGGCAGTGATCAATTGGATGGCGCTCATGGGCTGGAGCTTTGATGGCCATACGGAATTTTTCAGTATGCAGGATCTAATTGAAAAATTCACGCTTGAAAGGCTGAATCCATCACCCGCTGCCATTAATTTCTCAAAACTCGATCATTTTAATAAAGAACACATCAAAAAATTATCCAACAAAGACCTGGCTGAAAGGATTTATCCCTTTTTTGTCGATAGGGGATTATCTCCCGATAAAACCAAACTGGAAGCGATAGCCCCGGTGATCAACGAACGCATCACCACGCTGGATGACGCGGTGGAGTTTTGTGAATTTTTATTTAAAGACATCGTTTCCTGTGAATTATCTGACCTGGTGATTGCTGAAAAAACACAACAGGAAACAGGAAAAATCGCGCGTGAGGTACTGGAATTGTTGAAAAGTATTTCGGAATGGAATGTCAATGAAATTGATTCCAAAATGAAGAAATATATGGAAGCAAACCAACTATCGCCCCGCCAGTTGCTTGGATTCCTGCGTGAAGCGGTCACCGGTCAGAGAGTGACGCCTCCATTATTTGAGAGCATGGTTGTTTTGGGTAAAAGCGCCTGCATTGAAAGAATTCAGCGGGCGATTGAGATTATCGGGTAAGCAAAAAAGTTTGGTGGTAAAATAATTGCCGCACCCATTCTGGGGGCTCGTCTAACGGCAGGACTGCAGACTCTGAATCTGTATATAGAGGTTCGAATCCTTTGCCCCCAGCCTTGTCTTTTTTGGGTGTTTCTGCTTAATTTGGCTACCTGTGGGGGTGGTGATTTGGACTAATTTCAACCATTTTGAAATAGTCCTTTGCCTTTTAATGTGCAATCTCGCTAAACAAAAACCCCGGCAATCACCGGGGCTTATTGCTATAATCAATGTAACTTGATCACCGCGAACCTCGGTGGTTGGGTTAGGTCCCTGAAGTGTTGCTATCACTTTGGGGCCTGTTTGTTAACTACATTATAGACAGATTTTGTTTAGTTACAAGTACCAATCTGTCAAGAATAATTTACATATTTCAATACCATTAATGTGATTTTGCATATTCTGCAATCCACTCACCATACTTTTTACCAGCCGCCTCAAATTCGTTTTTTGCTTTCAAAAGATCGTCATATAAACCCGCAATAGGCTTATGGTTTTGGATTAGTTTTTGAATTTTCTCTTGCACATTAGAATATTTTAAAAGACATTTCCTATATTCTTCATAAAGATAATTGATCTGTTCTTCCATTTTTTCCTCCTCCAACAATTATAAATATAGTTTATTAAATAAAACAAGAGCCTTTCAACCCTTGTTATTTCAGTATCTTGGAATAAATGGTTAACTTGGTAAATCCAAGTAACAACCCCCATCAACCCAATAAATCAAATTTCTATTATCAGGAAAATCAGGATTTTCAAATTGTGTAATGAAATAGAATCTAATATTTCCAGTTATTGTTATTTTATGCATAGCATCATCAACGTTGTTCCAAATCGGATTCCATGTGCCGCTTACGATTTTTTCACTCGAATCAAGATTCTTTTCTATAAACCTTTTTTAATTCGCCGTTAATAGTAGTATTTCCACTATAGGTGAAGTTAGTATTGGAATAATCATAGCCAATTCTTTTTGACTTACATAAAACCTGATTAGAGATGCTTAAATTTTCCAATAAATCATCTGAACACTTTATGGCTCGTTTCTTCAATTTATTGTTGGTTGCTTCTAAATCGCTAATAGTCAAGCCGTATTCTTTTATCTTTTCTTTTTGGTCTACATTCTTCTCTTGCTCATTCAAATATAAAATTTTCCAAGAATTAAGGACTTGATAATTATGGTTAAGAAATCAAAAGCGAAATAACGCCACCGGCCAAAAGAAAGAATAATAATAATATTGTGACAGTGATCCACTGCTTTTTTTCTTTCTTTTCAAGCCTAAGATCGTCCTGATTATCAATAGTATCCATCGTGATTCCCTCCAATAGATATTAACAATTATATATACAATCATTAATAAAAAAACAAGGGCCTTTCGGCCCTTCGTAAAAATTAGTAAATCCTCTGAATCGTATTTCCCCGGCCAATGGGTGAACCAGAGGGTACGCCGATTGCGCCCCCGATTTCGTCAATGAAAGTGTTTGCGCTTGTCAGCGTTGTGCCGTCATATTGTGCTAATCCTTTAGCGCCGCAAAAAACCGGATGAAATACCAGCCCGTTAGGTATGCTTCTAACCATGCGGGCGCTGTACAATTCAGCCACTTCTGCAGCAGATAAAATGCGGTTATATATGCGGGGGTCTTCTATCTTGCCGTCCATCCCGTAATTTGCTGTCATGCCATTGTAACCACCGATGTATAAACTACCATCGGAATCATCACCCATAATCCCGCTGCCGTTTATATCATCTTGTAAGGCAATAGGCGCACCATTGAAATAAAAAATCGGATCATTTGATGCATCACCGCCATCATAAGTAACGGCAATATGCGCCCATGTATGTAAAGGCAGCGTTGCAACAGATATCTAGGTTGGGTTAGAAGTTGAAAATCCCTGTACAAATGCCAATTGATTTTCAACAGTACTAAAATACCAGCCCCCGCCTGTGTGATACATGATGTAATTAATCTTGCTTGACATATTATCCAGATATACCCAGTCGGCGACTGTACGGACCGTCTGATTGCTTACCACGCTTCCAAAATCAATATAGTTATTCCCGTTAAATTCCACTGCCATTTTATTGTTCCCTTTCATGCAGCCTGCTAAAAGAAGGATCAATAAAATCATAAATATTCTTTTCATTCAAGGCTCCTTTCATTTTGGCACCTCTTGATGTAGTAACCATTGGCATAATCCCGGTAACTTCCGGAGCATCCGGCTCATATATCTTTATTTCGTTATTCGATGATCTGCACCCGCCTGATCGCCTGGGTAAATGGACCTGCGGCCAATGGATGCATATGGCTCACCTTCACCTATGTCCTGGGCAGTCCTGATCAATTCCTGCCTGGCCGCCCCGTAGTTTTCCCAGTCGGTTTGCGCTTCCTGTTCTGCTTTTTCAATGTCAGGGGTTGTACGCACTTTTTCAATGTCCTGCTTCGCTTGCTGCTCGTAACGATTTAAAACCATCCTTACATCCGGATCGCTGGATTTGCCCTGCATGGAAGTCATGACTTCGCAAATTGCACGCTGTTTATATTTGTCGCCGCATTGAAAAACTTCAGAATATAGTTTTTCCAGCCGCTTGTCTCTGGTTTTACGCGCCATCAAAAGGCCCGCTTTTCGTGCTAACCGCCTGATCAATAAGTATTGAATAAACCTGTATTTCAGCCTGCCAACTTTTGGCGTCCCAGGATGCTATTTCTTTTTGTTTTTCTCGCTGCACTTTTCTGTGTGTAATATTCAATCTATCAAGCGCGTTTTCATGATCATCCAAAACGCCTTCGGTAATGGCTTTGATATGCTGTGCTTTCATTTGTCAATTTCGCGTTCAGCCGTGACGCGCTCATAAGGCGTCATGATGCTGTAATATTCCCCATATTCTTTTTTGGCGGCCTTGATTTGGCCAATTCTATCCCGCCAGGTTGTGGCGGCTGTATTAATTCTGTAATTCATTTTTTAACCTCTTTCATTATTCGTTATTTCATTCTTTGCATTTATTCCTTCTAAAAATGCATTTCGTGCCCGGAATTGCATCCGGTCTGCTTCTGTGATCGTTGGGCTTTGTTGGATTCCCCGTTCATTGATACTGGTATAAATAACATCCGGATCCTTGTAAAAATCATCCTCTTTGAAAAATCCTTCCGCTTCCAGTTCGTCTATGCAAGCCCTGCAACCCTTATTTCTCCATCTACAATTTTCGCCAGTAATGCCTTGCTCGATGACTTTTGGGGCATTCTTATGGCTACCCAAAAAAACCTTTCTAACGCTATCTATTGTGTGCTATTGGCTATTTCATCAAAGATCATATTCAATCGGGCTGGGTATTGTATGAATCACCCCGGTAAAACATTCTTTAACCCCATAAAAGCGACATTGATAAGGCCACGGCCAGGTCGATCTTCAGGCTGGTCTTTTCTTTTGCCAACCTGAAGCCCCGCGGGACTTTCAATCGCAATTGCGTTCTATGATATGTTGGTTCAAGTTCCTGATGATTGAAGTGCTGGACCTGTTGGCCAATGAATCGCATCATATAAGCTGCTGATCGGCTTCAATGCGCATAGTTCGTTTGCGGGAATTCATTCATCCTGATCCCTGCGCGTTCAAGCTCAATGGCGATAGATCCCATTTGGTAAGGGTCGTAAAAAACGCATTTCCAGCTGCTTGGCTTCATGCAGCCTTACTATTTCATCCCTGACCGCTTCCAGGTCAATGGTGGCTTTCCCATGCGTAAAAAGCCACGCTTGGGTGTAAATGCCTTTACATAGATGACCTCTGACTTCTTGGTTTTATTGTTTAATCCAGTACACCAACTAAGCGCGGTTAGATCGCGGGTTGTATGGCATCCACGCCCAGAACCACGCGCCTTTTATCATCCTTCACGCCAAAGGTACAACATCCGGTGAATAACACGCTTGCCAGGCTTCAATCGGTACAAAGGCACTTTCATTAGTGGTCCATTCATTTAGCCAAAACCTTCTAAATGTGTAATCTGCCTTTCCGATTCCCTGACCTGAGCAATGTATTCTTTGCGTCATCCAGGGCATACGCCAAGACTGCTTCACCCGGTATCAATGAAGGCCAGAAGCCCGGCATTATGGTTAAGATAAAGCGGTAAGGATTCGCTGACCTTTTCACCCTGAAGGCCGCGATCCCACCATTTCTTTAACAGTTCAGATTCACCCAGAAAGCCCGCGTATGAAGCGATCCACCTTACCGCGTCTGGTTGTGTCGGTGGGGGTAGAAGTTCATCAAATAAGCGCCTTTGCGATTCATAGATATAACCATGCAGTTCATCAAAGATACAGCAAGCATAGTTTCCCCCTGCTGCGCCTTGCCAGTCCATCGGTAAAGCCTGAATGATTCTCTTGTTATCCAGCTCGATCACATCCCTGTAAACCTTTGCATGATCCTGACAACGGTCCATTTTCGCACGCATATTTAACAGCCCTTAGTACGCGGTCTTTGGCCTGGTCCTTATCGGATGCAGCTGATATACCACTTCGCTATAAGGGGTGCGTGATAGCCATCAATAAGGCCCACCGCCCCAGCCAATGCGCTCTTGCCCTGCTTTCTTGGACTTCTGCCATCTAATACATTCCGGGCTGATGGTTTGCCATCCTTGAATGCCAGCCCCAGAAATTCATCCAGGAAGGGCGGGATCAATGGACTTTGGGCCATAATGCACCCTCGACCCTGTATATGATCCCTAAAGAATGCCGTAAAATCGTTTGAATAATCTTTTGTCATAGGAATTAACTTTTGTTATTGAAAATCTTTAAGGTTTCCTGTAAAATATTGATAGCAATATTTTTGAAGCATTCAGTATGCACCCCTCCTAAGCGATGACATACTGTTTGCCCATTGAGCGGTTTGGGTTTCCCAGGCCGCTCTTTTATTTTGGCCAGCCGGGGCGAGGGACCCCGGCCAGCCGTCAAACCCAAAGAAGAAGGATGTATGCACTATTCCCCGGGTATTACTTCGGTTATTTGCCTTGTTGGGATCACATCCAAGCGATCAGGACCATTCCAGCAGTTGCTCCATTGATCATCGCTGCTGAAATTCACCCTTCGATAACCGTGGCGCTGCTTGAGCAAATAGAATAAACGCGCAAGTCTTTGCCCTTGTTCTTTATCTTCCTGGTTGTATTTTTCTACCAGGGCATCAATTTCAGCGCGTGACTTCTTTGCCGCCTCTGCCTGTTCGGCTTTTTGCCTTGTCATCCGCGGCCTTGATTATGGCCGCCTTGTTTTCTTCCAGCAGTCCTGATTGATGCTTCGATTTCACTAACATCACTTGGTTTTTTATTCATTCGGTTTTACCTTTCAATACATCTAAAATATTCTTATTTTCTTTGGGGTCTTTTGGCCAGGAATCCATCAATCTAACAAGGGTGTTCAAATATGATACCCATCCTGGCAACAGGCGGGGTGTCCCAGATCGGACGGCCAGCTTCAGC
The DNA here is from genome assembly GCA_963751635.1 of uncultured Chloroflexia bacterium. Classification (GTDB taxonomy): domain Bacteria; phylum Chloroflexota; class Anaerolineae; order Anaerolineales; family Anaerolineaceae; genus Pelolinea. Next base: position 169,048 of record CAVVVE010000002.1, on the reverse strand, counting down.
CCTTGTACGCACGTCTGATAAAGCCCAGCTCAAGCATCATTGCTATAAACGCGGCTAATTCTTTGCCTGTATTCTTCCCTGCCAGGCTGTGAATCAAATTGCTGCTTTAAGTTCAATGTAGCGGCTCTTGCTGTTGCTCTCTAAGGGCTTTTTCGCCCTTAGCTCGGAAAGAATACGCGCCATGCGTTACTGCGTTCTTATTTTCTGATTTACTGCCATTAATCACCACCTTTAATAAAAGCCAACGGACTATCAAGAAAAATAATGCCGGAATTGCCCTAATGCCACGCCTAAATAATCCCGCATAAGCCAACGGACTAACAATCCCATACCCCGCTGTTTTGCGAGCATTAAGGGGCTGTGGATGCAAGGGCGTGGCGTTATCCATTAACAGATCATCCCTTATAGTTTCAGGTTTACGATTTACACCCTTTAAGAGGGGGTGTAAATCTGTAAACTCTAAACCAAGTTTTACTGTAAACCTTCGTAAAGCTCTGTAAATCTGTAAAGCTCATTTCGAGACTGCATATCTTTGCTCCCCCGCAACCCCGGATCAATTTTGATCTTATCCCTGTATTCCATGAATATCAATTACATCCCTGATCCGATTGACACCAACTTTTGGAAAGTGATTCATGCACTTTTTCAGCAAGTGTAGTTTTATTCATTGGACCGCCTTTGAGGATGTCGATGAATACTCATTTTCAATTGCTATGGTGGCAGTGTCCTGATCTATTCCCAGGCCGAAAAACCGCGCCGAATATAAATCGCTGTTTGGTTTTTGTTCATAAGTAAACATAGCGGAAAAAGGTTCAACCTGCATCCGGCGGCCTTTTGTAGATTGGATTGTTATTTTGTCACTGTATTCTTCGCGTTTTACCATTAGCGCAAGGTCTATTGCTGCCTCGATGCTGGAGTGCCCGCGTAAAAGGTCGCCCTTTCTGCCACCCTGGTTATCACCTTTTCGCTGGTGGTGGATTATGTTTGTGTCTGCGCCTGTATCCTCTGCTAACCTTCTAAGTGCTGACATGATCGGCTGCATCTGATTTGAGTTTTCATCTGCATTCCCGCAAATATTCCCCAAGTTATCAATATTGATCATCTTTGCGCCCAGATCATTACATCGAAGGATCATTTCCCCCAAATGCCTTTTATTGATGATATTGAATCCCTGTTCTGGCATTGAATAGTAATAAAAGGGTATATTCTGGCCTTCAAGTTTTCGGGCGCGTGCCAATGCTTCAAAATGTTCATGGGTGCCGTCTTTCCCGCAGTCCATATCCAACCAAAAAACGGGGGACTGGATAACCTTGATTGGTTTTGTGTCTGTCCTTCCGGGAAGTGGTTCAAGCCAGTCATTACCAGCGGCAATACAAATAGCCAGATCACCAAGTAAAAGTGTTTTAAGCGAACCAGGAGGACCATAGAGAACATTAAGGCTGGGTATTTTAAGAATTCGATCCAGGATGTAGGATTTTTCAGGTCTATCAGCGAATGCGTCTTTTAAAGTAAATATTGGCCAGGGGTCAATCCATTTATTTTCTGGTTCATCTTGGAGTTCAGGATTCGCCGGATCAAGTCCCGCCTCTTTATATGCTTCAAGTAAATTAGTATCTGCCATATTCTTACCCCATCGAAGGTACAAGAAGGTTATTTTCCTGTACATGCTGCAGCCAGATTGCAGTTCCCCTGGTTGCCTCAAGATCAAACATATATTTCATAATGCGATCGGCGGGATTTATATCTTTACCAAAAGCATAGTCCTTTTGAAATTCGAACCACCATCTAAGCGAAATACTTAAATCCGGTGTAATTTCGAAAATAAACTGATACGCCTGGTCATTATCTGCTTCAAGAATCTGCTCTCTGATTTTTTGCGCATCTTCCCAAAACTTTTTGGCTTCGGAATCAATCCTAAACTTTATATCTTTACAAAGCGAAAGGGTTTCTGCAGGAAATAATAATGCGCACATAGCCAGCTTCTTCTCAAGGTTTGCTTCTGCCAGAATCCCTAAATCTAAAAGGGGAAGGTTGTTTATGTCATAGTCGCCTGCCAATTCAATGGCGGAAAAATAATTGGCGTTAATCATTTCTGGCCCCACCTCTTGACAAGCCGTGTTAAAATAAAGTAGTGGACTTTTTCGTGTGATAACTTAAGTCCCTCCCTAAAGCCGGTCGCGCCTCGAAGCAAGGACCGGCTTTTGATTTAGGTATTTTCATGTTGCACCTCTGCGCCAATGATCTCGTTTGCGCCTGCTGCAAAAATCAAAGGTTGAATGCCCCTGCGAATTGAACCCTCTCGCAGCAGGATTCGCATCATCTCTGCCGGGCAAACACCATCCTGTTCAGCCATCATTTTTAGGGCGTTTTTTTCAAGTGATGATATTCGTATTGATAGTGGTCGTCTTACATTCTTCATTTTTTCCTTTCATAATTTTTAATAACAAAAAGCCCGCATCTCATTCAGTGATCTGCGGGACCTTTACGGGCGCGACAGAACCTGCGGAGCGGGCTATTATCCTGATCGGTTTTCTGCGGGGCCTTTAGGGGCGCGGCAGAAAATTCTAATAGGAGACTCTTACTGTTACCTCTATTATAGCACGGATTACAAACAGCACTCATGATTTCATGATAACACCTGTTTTTGAGCAACCTTAAAAAACTTGTATTTTTAAGTTTAAGGCATAAAAAGCCAATAAGGCGCAAGAAGTTATGACAACTTGCGCCTAATTAGCAATTTTATTAATTTTCTATTATTAATCGGCTGCAAAAATTATGATCCTTTCTGCGGATACAACTTGGTAATTTCCTTGCTTGATAGTAGTGGGATAACCGCCGTCTTTCCTGATTTCAGCTTCACTATCACAACGGAATTTCTTAAATCCGGTCTTAGTATCAATTCAATGGTTGGGAATGTTCGATTGTTTTTCATATTAGCCTCCAAAAATCTTAATAAAGCTGCCCGGTCTCTCTTTTTCTGTTATTTCATTTATTGAATAATTGAATCAGCTACGATATTAATTATCTTGTTAGCCGATTCAATGGAAGCCTGCAATCCTGAGTTCTGTATATCCTGTATAGTCCGATACAACTTTTATTATTGTCAGCCCCAAAAGGTTGTCATAAAGTTCGCAGATATCCTTTGGAGCGTTCTCGTGAAGCCATGCCGATAATTTTTGGTCGCCAACCATTTCAGCATTCTGGATCAGCTTTCCTTGTTTTTCATTCGCAGTCGCTAACATTTTTACACCTCATTTATTTAGATTTAATTGGATATGGTCACAGGGGGCATTAGTCAAGTTTTGCTGTGTCCCCAGGTACAGCTCGGTTGTCTGGATGCTTTGATGCCCTAAACTTAATTGAATTTGATCAAGCGATGCTCCTTTCCCATTTTGATATGACAGTTTGGCAAATGACCTTCTTAGATCATGCGGGCTGACCGTAAAACCCAGCCGGACCGCATAACCTTTGACAATCGTCATAAATCGCCTGGTTTGAGATGCTTTCATTGGCCAGTTTATCTGCCTTTATTGATATATCTGAAAATCCGGCCTTCCGTGATTCCAGATGCTTGAAGCCATTGGTCAATTGCATCTTTGGCCCAAGCAGGCATAGGAATTGACCGGGTTTTATTGCGTTTGCCTAAAATATCAACAAGCACCCAGCGCGATTCTCTAATTGAATATGCTCAACTTTCAGCCGGGCGGCCTCATCCCGCCTTAATCCGCATCCGATCAAGCAGGGTTAATAATGCTCGATCCGTAAACCCCTTAAAGCGCTGGTATCAGGTGCATTGATCAACTGTTCGGCTTGTGATTTTTCAAGCCAGTTACCCAGGCGGTGGCCTTCCATGCGTACACCCTTCACCCGTTGGATTCCAGCGGCGATCATGGGATCAATGGCTTGATTGTCGGCTGCTTCCCTGGCCAGGCTGCGGATTGCACATAAGTAAAGGTTAATGGTTGCGGATCCCAGCCTCTTATTTTTCAATACTTCCTTGTAGGCCTGGACGGCGGCCTTGTTTAATTCGGTTTGTCCGGTCCGCTGATACCATAGCATGAAGTCATCCAGGGCGCGGCCATAGGCCAGTTTTGAATTGATGCTATCAACCGTGTCTAAAACAATCTTCTTAACGCGATCAATCAGAAGGGTATAGAGTAAGATTATCTTTCCATTAAACCGCCTTCGTTATTAAATGTTATCTATCGGGCCGGCCTCATTATGGGCGGCTCGGATATCACTATCGCGTTTGTTTCAAGTATCTTTTCAGAATTTGCAGATCGCTATGCCCCATAAGAACCATGAAGTGAAAATACATCCATCCCGTTTCTTAGGCATTCCAGGCAAAGAATCGCCGGAAGCTGAATGAATTGACGGCGTTTTGACTTTTGCCAATAAAGCCCTTTTCCTGATAATTGCTCTCAATCCCAGGTATTCAAGCCTGTCATTACTTCTTGCTGTGTCCATAGCGGGCCTTGACTCTTCTTTTTTATGATTCAGATATTTCCTTAATACCTTGCGGGATTTCTTTCCAAGAAAAACATTCCTGAATTTTTTAGACTTGGTTTTTAAGACTGTGATCATGCCCTTTATCGGATCAATGTTTTTAAGGTCAATTGACAGGAATTCGAAGCCCTTAATCCGGTATCGGCCAGGACCATGATAATCGCCCTGTCCCGGTCATCGTAAAAACTGGATTTCTGGCAGGTTTCAAGCATGGGCTTGTATTATCTTCGATTTTGGCGAGCTCCAATCGGTTCCAGGGCAACCTTTGGGGCTTTTAGTTTTCTCATCGGATTTTTCCAGCCCTCCGGTTCAAGCTCGTTTTCCCACCAGTAAAAGAATGCGCGAATCGAGCGAAAGAATAAATGACAACCCCCGGAATTATGGCCGCTGTCTTCAAGGGTAAGCATAAATTCCCGGATATCGTTGGCGGTTAACTGAGTGCATGTTCCTGATCAGCTTCCCCTCGCAATACTTCAAGAAGTAGTCAGCTTTTCTTTGTAAAATTTGATAGTGGCCGTAGCTTAACCCCTGGGCTTTGCGATCCATAAGAAAAGCATCCGCCCATATAAAAAGGTTAGTATCCTGGTCATTTAAAACTTGAATAGTCCGTTGGCTTTCTGTGATCGTGTCCATTTTCTTTTCTCCTGAAGAACGATTTTTCACCGCCACAGGTAGGCCAAAATGCAATAATATGGCTCAATTGGGTACAGGTAGGTTCTGGGGGCTCGTCTAACGGCAGGACTGCAGACTCTGAATCTGTATATAGAGGTTCGAATCCTTTGCCCCCAGCCTATCGCTCCGAAAGGGGCGTTTTTGTTTAAATTTTCTGATTAATCCGGATTTTTACAATCTGGAAGGCAATCCTGAAGATAAATAATGTGACCGTAAAATTCATCCAGAAACTTATCAGAAGAATCAAATATTCTTTCAACAGCCTCTTCCGATTCGCCTGCTTCTATTGCAGTAAATCCATTAATGATTCTTTGCATGTAATTGTTTAAAGCATTTTGTGCAGGTTTCAAACAATCCGGGACTTTTATTGTTCCGGCTTTACTTTGAAGAGTTTGAAGTTCTATAATGGCCGGGGTCAGATTTGTCTTTACTGTACTTCCAGCAAGATTATATGCAACCGTCCATTCTTGATCAAGTTTAATAAATTCTTGCATTAGCCTTTCAACTTCTCTCGGCGGGCAATAGGTATTAACGGGTGCACAAGACACCAAAGTCAAAATCATCAATATTAAAACAGGTTTTTTCATTATTCAATCCATTATATAAAAATGCCTGCTATTTTCAAAATCCGCCTATATAATAATTACAAGAGAAAGGTGTAAAGTTTAATTTAATATCTTAATATTATTTGTATTAAATTCTTGTGATCCTATTGAAATTGCAATTCGAAATGAAAAAGAGAGGTAAGAATGGCAAAAAAAAGTAGTTCATCCAAAAAGCAAGCAGTTGGAAAAACGCATGAAAAAAAAGCAAGTCCCCGTAAGTCAAGTACTTCGCAAATAAAAAAAGGATCTCCACAATCAAAAACAAGTTCTTCCCAATCAAAAAGCGGCAGCCAAAACAAGGTGGGAAATTTGTTAAAAAGTGGCGGTTGTTTGCTGCCCGCATTAAGTATTGTTTTTGTCGTAATTTGGATTACCTTTAGTTTGCTTTAGTTCAAATAAAAGCAACATTGCCGAAACCGAATCTGAATCTGAATAAAGAAGCTTGAAACCTTAGCTTCCAGAATCACGCTGCCTCAGGAATGTTTTTTCCGAATTATTAATCTCCTTTATAAGGTTTATTCAGGTTATATTTCTCAGTCTCTCACCGCTCCAAGATACTCTTGTTCTCTTGCCAACTTTTTTTTGGTTCTTTTTTATTCTTCCTTTCCAAAGATCGCGAAAAGACAGACCTGAAGTGCAGATATGTGGTTCTTGAAATATAAATCAGAATCTTCACTTCCCGCCATCCTGGCTGATGGTCAGTTTGAACAATTGTCTCGTTATGGTGAGAAAGGTATCAAAAAAGCAATTAAGGATCAGGACATGGCTGATTTCGGGCAGACAGCCAGGTTGAGATTGATTGTGCTAAAATTTATTTATTCACGTCTTCGAGTCTTGTGGCCTTCAACAATTTAAGTTTTGGCTGCCTGACCGATAGGGTGCAGTTGGAAACGGCTGTGCCTCCCGTATTTGGAAAGGAGATGTGCTGAAAGCCATGCCTATTTGGTTAAATCAGCAGCCCTTTCCGGCTGCTTTTTTGTTAAGGATATGATGGATAAGAAAAAAGACTATTATTTCACTACCCGGGACCTGATGATGATGGCTGCTCTGGCCGCCATGGGCGGGATCGCCAGCACTTACATCAATATGATCGGGGATTTCTTCCAGGGCTTGCTGGGTTTTGCGGGCACCACGCAATGGGCAGCCGGTATTGCATATTATCTGGATCATGCTGGCAGCAGCCTTAATTAATAAACCGGGAGCTGCGACTAGCAACCGGTATTATCAAGGGATTTGTGGAATTGCTCAGCGGGAATACCCACGGGCTGCTGGTGCTGATAATCGATATAGCCGCGGGATTAATCGTAGACCTGATACTATTGCCGCAAAAAGACAAGAAACCAGGCGTCCTTTTCATGCTTGCTGCAGGCTTTGCTTCTGCGTCAAATATTCTTATCTTTCAATTTTTCGCCTCCATACCAAAAGATGTTTTAACTTTTTTTGCTATATTGATTTCATCAACGGTCTCTTTTTTCTCCGGCGTCGTTTTTGGCGGTCTGCTGGTTAAAGGGCTGCTGGTGAGCCTTGAAAAAGCGGGTTTTTATAAAACACCCCGAATTGATGAAATGAAGAAAAAAATTCTTTTGCCGATGCTTATAGGAATTACTGCGCTGATCCTGGCTATTGGATCCGGATGGTTTTATTTAAAGCAACAGGCTGGTACCCAGCAAATAGCGATTAACGGGGACGTATCCAATCCGTATGTATTTCCAGAAAAGGATGCTCCAATTTCGATGGTTGAAGTCCAGGCAGAATCAAATGGCGTCAACCGAAATTACACCGGCTACCGGTTATCAGAAATCATAGATTTCGCCCAGCCAATCGAAAAATCAGGAGTGCTGCAGGTAACTGCAACTGATGGATACAGCTTTTTCATTTCGATGGAGGAAGTTTATTCCAATGAAAATCTGATCCTCAGTGAACAGCAAATCGGCAATGCCACAGCATTTAATATTGTCGGTGCGGCATCAACCAAAGCCTGGATTCGGGGGGTGAGCGAAATCACACTGACGCGAATGAACGCAATTGCTGTGACAGGCGCTGCGGCAAATCCATTTACTTTTCATCCGGATGAATGGGTGGCAGATATGGATTCGACTAATTTCAGCATTGATGGTGAACCCAGGAAGCTGCAGGGAGTGCCTTTGGATAAATTGTGGAAGAAGGCTAACCCTGAAGAGACTGCAATGATAATGGTATTTACCTCGGAAAGTAAAAACCTGGAAATCGAAAAATCCCAATTTTTGGGAAATGATTCCATCAGGATTTTTATAAACTTATTACCTGACAAGACACGATACCTGGTAGGGACCATGACCGGTGAAATCTTGATTGATGATGTTAAAACCATTGAAATTAAGTAATGATCCAAATTAGAGACCTTAGTTTTAGATACCGCCAGGACGGCCCTTATATCCTTGAACAGCTTAACCTACATGTAGAAGAAGGGGAATGGGTGGTTATTACCGGCAGCTCCGGATGCGGTAAATCGACACTCGCTATGGGCCTGGCAGGATTTTTAGGCAAAATCATCCCCGGCGAAGTCTCCGGTTCAATAATCATCAATGGGAAAGACATTTTGAATGAGAATTCATCGTCCATTTCAGAAGAAGTATTTCTTGTTCAGCAAAATCCGGAAAACCAATTCTGTACGTTGACGGTCAGGGAGGAATTAGCCTTCGGACTTGAAAACAGAAAAATAGAACCTAAAGAAATTGAAAACCGCATTGCCAAAGCCTTAAAAGCCTTGAACGCCGAGAATTTAATGGATGACCAAATCAATACCTTATCCGGCGGGCAGATGCAGAAATTAGCCATCGCGACGGCGATTGCGCTCAAGCCCAAAGTATTGATCCTGGATGAACCAAGCTCCAACCTGGATCCGACTGCAATAACAACCTTGTTCCAAACATTGGCTAATCTTCAGGATCAAGAATCTTTGACAGTAATTGTGATTGAACATAAACCCTGGATCTTCAAAGGACTGGCAGCACGCCAGTTGGTGATGCACGATGGCAGGTTATCTGAGAAAGGGAAGACAAGCATAACTTCTGATTTTAAAGTTTCACCGACTGCAAATGCCAAAATTGATAAGTCAAATCCAGTTATAGAACTCAATGGTTTCAGTATCAGCTTTGCCTCCAAACAGGTGTTGAAAATTCAAAACCTCAAGATCTATGCAGGCGAAATTATTTCGCTGATGGGGCCTAATGGATCTGGCAAGACATCTTTGCTGTTTAGTATTTGTGGATTAATTGATTTTGAAGCAGAAAAGCTCAAGGTCCTTGGAAAAGGCGTCTCCAAAAAAGAAGATAGATCCGTACGAATAAATCAAGGCGTTGTTTTTCAGAACCCTGATCATCAGCTCTTTTGCGATTCAGTTAAGGAAGAAATATTCTTTGCACCCAGGAACTTTTACGAGAAACTCATCGATAACAAGTGGATTCAAAAATTAATAAAGGATTTTGACTTTGATAAATCTCTGGATATGCATCCCTTTCATCTCAGTTACGGACAGAAAGGGAGGTTGAATCTGGCTTCAGTGCTTTCATTTGAACCCCAACTGCTACTTTTGGATGAAATTTTTATTGGACAGGATCATGAGCATGTTCTTTTTCTACTCGAAACAATCAAGTCCTATGTCAGGGAGCATTCAGCGACGGCCATAATCGTGAACCATTCAGCCTGGCCGGTATTCAACTACGCGACACGGATGATTTTCCTAGACGAGAAAAGAATAAGCATTGACTGCCCAATTACCCTGGCATGTCAAGAACTTGAAAATGCCAGCAAAACCGAATATCTTCCGGTGTTCCAGTGATAAATGACAGGATTTCGCTCCAGTTCTATCAACGACAGGGATGCCTGAATTCAATGCATCCCATCCCCAAATTCCTTGGTTTGGTAGTGATTTCGATTGTCTTGTTTCTTATTCCAGATTCAATTATTCTTCATATCTTATTTTTCTGCCTGGGATATGTTTTACTGATGGGATCGGGATATTCTCTTTTACGAATTCAAGGCGGGCGCATGGTTGTGATAACCGCTATTTTTATTGCACTTATCCAATTGATTTTTGTAAAAGAAGGAGTGCTTCTTTTCTCAGCCGGACCAATCCGGTTTACAGACCAAGCCTTGCTTTTGGCAATAACAATTTCTCTGAGGTTTATTACGATCATCCTTTTCAGCTATTTATTTGTGTTAACCACCGAACCAACCAATTTTGTGCTCGCGCTGGTTCAGCTTGGCTTGCCTTACCGATTCGGATTTTCAATTATTACAGCCATACGAATGGTACCGATCGTAAAAAGTGAATTCTCAAGGATTGCTTTCGCCCAAGCAACCAGAGGCGTATCTTATAAGTTTCTCCCCGTAAAAAAATTCTTTTTAAATATCAGCCAATTCTTGAAAGTAATGATTATTTCAATGATCAAACGCGTAAATTCGCTGGTGATTTCCATGGAAGGAAGAAGTTTTGGATTGCATAAATCCAGAACGTTTGTCAAGGAAGTAACCTATTCAGGAGTAGATAGGCTTGTCATATTCGGTGAAATTTTATTAATACCAATAATTATTATCTGGAGGATGAAACCATGAAAAAGGAAATCTTACCTGGTAAAAAGAAAAAAATATTGCTTGCCATTCTTCTTGGGATTGCCCTTTTGACAATTGGTTTTGTCGTGGCTTCAGCTCAGGCAATACCTTATCGGATTATTACCAAATATCCGGCTGGCATGATACTAGAAGAAGCAAAGACTATGCATCAATGCGGTGAATGCCATGATACAGAAGAATTCCATACCTGCGACACCTGCCATAACAGCCATGGGTCCGCAAAGCTTTCAGGGATCAATTTCAATACTACCGTCCATTTGACTGGAGATGTACCAAAAGACCTATTCATACCAAGCAACCAGGTATTTCTTGTTGATAAGAAGCAGAAGGATGAGATTTCAATCAATGATTTTCTGGGAAATCAAGGAATTAGTTCCTTTAAGAGCATCACGCTTTATTCAAACGATGGGGGCTTTACCACCATAGCGAAGGACCAATTATCAGAGACATCACTCCTCTTGCCCTATGAGGACAGCATCCGTTTTGCGGACGAAAAATTGCATGTTTCGACCTGGTTGAAAGGAATTTCAAAAATTATCGTTGTGGGCGATGAACGAAAATTGGTAATCGATGGAAATGAAGTTTCATTTGGCGAATTGTTACTTAAGGATACTGTTCAATTTACCGTAGAACAGGCGCCAGTGATGCTCAAGAATGAAGCGGATGGCTTGATCAGAACCGGTTATACAGCAGAAAGACTGGAAGGGATTGAGGTTTCCCGATTGATTTTGTTAGATGATAAGAAAGAATATTTATTGGATATGGATAACGGGACAGTTCAAAAACTGGGCGGGATTGAACTTAAGAACTCGAAATTAGTTTTGATCGGCCCTGACATTGTTTTGGTCTTTCCTGATAAAAGCCGCAATACCTGGTTAAGGCAAATTGTCAGTATCACTGAGGGATCATGAAGATAAACACAAAGAAAATTTATTTATCGACTCTGATCTTAATTATTTTGGGCGGATGCAAACCAGCATGGTCCATTCAAATTGACTCTGAAAGATTGGCCGCATCTCTTTCGGAGAGCGTTTATCAGGAATTGGATAAAGAATTTTCAGATGATGGCAGCTGCCAGGGTCTGCCATTGGAAACAGCCTTATACAGGAAGGGATTTGAAGTAGTTGATTCAGTGATTTTTGAAGATGCGAGCGGCAAACAAATTGAAATTGATTGGGAAGACAAGGGAAAGACGGGCTGCATAAATCAAAAAGGGCGGATCAGTTTTGATTCACAAGAAATTGATGCCGATGAAATATTTATAAATGAAGGAATATATGATCAAGCGATTTGGCGGATAACAGACATTGCCCCGACAGCATTATCTGCACTCGGCGTCAATGCAGGCGACTTTAAGGGAAAAATACTTAATAATGAGAAATATGAGCATGTTGTGCTGGTTTTTTTGGATGGATTTGGGTATGAAAAGTATGAGCAGGCACAAAAAAACGATTTGGTGCCAAATCTCGCAAAGGCCGAGAAAGTTGAAAAAGGATTGACAGTTTTTCCGTCAAGAACTTCAGTCGCGAGCGCAGCAGTCATGACAGGTTCAGCACCTGACAAAAATGGGGTGCATGAAGCGGGAATCAGGCAAACGGATACTAAAACGATTTTTGATCGTCTGACCGAAGCCGGGATGGCGTCAATAGCGGTAGAGGGCGATGCTCTCGCTTTCAATATGCGTAATACCGAGGTCATACTTTCCGGGGACAGGGATTCAAACGGAAGCACAGACGACAATGTATTTGCGAATGCCGTAGAAATTATCGGCACCCGCATGCCGGACCTCTTATGGATCCATTTTCACGGCATAGATGATCTTGGCCATTCATTCGGCCCTGACAGCCAGGAGGTTGATGACAAGATCTTTGAAGTGGACGCATATTTTGGAAAAATTCGGTCTGCGCTTCCGGAGAACACATTAATAATTGCTTTTGCGGACCACGGCATGCATACAGTAGACGAAGGAGAGCGGTCGGGAAATCATGGAAATTTAATCGGTTCAGATATGTTCATCCCAATAATTATTGAAAGCAAATAGAAAATAAGGAGACAAAATGAATAATCGAAACAGAATAATAACCATCGTTTTACTTCTCGCAGCATTGGCCATTTCGGCATGCGCATCCAGCCCCAAGGTTGAGTGGCAGGTGAAAATAGGCGGAGCAGTTGAAAAACCAATGGATCTTAGTTTCCAGGATTTGGTGAATTTGCCTCAAACTGACCTTAATAACATCTTGATGGACAAATCAATCGGTGAAGATGAGACAACCACCTGGAGCGGTGTAAAGCTTGAAGAGTTGTTGGCTCAAGCCGGGGCGGCAGATGATTTTGTTACCCTGACTGCTTTTGCCGCGGACGGATACGCGATTGAAATTTCAAGAGATGAACTGAAGGATGCAATTATTGCCCTCAAGCAAAATGATGAATGGATCCAGAAATCTGATCCGGAGCATGGCCCGCTGCGCCTTGTATGTCCTCAAACACCCGCAAATCGCTGGGTGTATCAATTGACGGAAATCCAAATAAACCAATAATCAAAAGGAGAAAGAAATGAAAAAGAGTATTTTACGAATTGCAGGTATTGTTATATTAGCTGTTTTAATAGTTTCGTGTTCATCCAAGGCAGAGCCAGTATTAAAACTGACTGGACTGGCTGAAAAAGCATGGACTGCCAGTGAGCTTAAGTCTTTGCCAGTGACCAGCGCTGATTACACCAACAAAGACGGTGAAACGACCACCTACTCAGGTGTGTCATTTACAGCTCTCTTCGAATCAGCGAAAGTCGGAGAATACTCGTCAGTCGCGCTTGTGGCAGCGGATGATTACACCGTTGAGGTGACGAAAGATGAGTTAGCTGCCTGCCCGGATTGCATTGTTGCAACTGAAGAAGATGGCAGTTTGAGGTCAGTCATGCCTGACTTTTCAGGCAAACAGCAGGTGAAGGACCTTGTTGAGATCCAGGTAAAGTAATTTCGATAAAAAGAATGGGCGGCCGCAAACCGCCCATTCTTTAACCAGGTTTAATCCTGAACGCTTCCATCACGTTCGGCAGTGATTCCGTTAATGTGAGCAGGCGGCTCAATTGGCTGATATCGCCGATATCCAGCATTAAGTTTATCGTTGCAAGGTTATTGGCGATTTTGACATTGATGTCGCGCATATTGATGCCTTCATTCGACAGAACTGTGGAAATATCTCCCATCAAGCCCTGCCTGTCATAGGCTTTGATCTGGATCATGACAGGGAAAGTTCTTTTTGGCTCTCCCCAGGAGACTTTAACAATGCGCTCATGGTCTTTCATGCGCAGGACATTGGGGCAGTCCCTTCGGTGTATGGTTGCACCACGGCCGCGGGTAATATAGCCGATAATTTCGTCACCCGGCGCGGGATTGCAGCATTTGGCAATATTGGTCAAAATGCCTTTTAATCCCAGAACATTGACGGATTCGCTGTCTTTTCTCTCAACTGGCTGGCGCTTTTGGAGTAAAAAGTTCTTCTTTCTGCTCTTCATCTTCCTGGATAAGGTTTACAATCCTGCCGATGGCAAGATCACCGCAGCCAAGGGCGACATGCAGGTCTTCGGGATTTTTAAAGCCGAATGATTTGGAAAGGTCCTCAATATCCAGGTCAACTATCCCCAGGCGCTTTAATTCCCGGTCGAGCATATCGCGGCCATGCGTGAGGTTCTGGTCGCGATCCTGCTTCTTGAACCATTGGCGGATTTTGGCGCGCGCCCGTTGGGTATTTACCAATCCCAGATGTGTATTCAGCCAATCTCTGGAGGGTCCGCCGCGTTTGGCGGTTAATATCTCAACCTGGTCGCCGGTTTTCAAACGGTAATCAAGAGTCACAAGCTTTCCGTTGACTTTAGCGCCCCGGCAGCGATTGCCGACTTCAGTGTGGACCATATAAGCAAAATCGATTGGCGAAGCGCCGATGGGCAGGTCGATGATATCCCCGTGGGGAGTGAATACATAAACGCGGTCTTCAAAGACATCGGTTTTGACGCCATCCACAAATTCCTGGGCATCTTCAACATCCTGCCGCCAGTCCAGCAATTTGCGAAGCCAATTCACCCTGGACTGATACTGGTCGTCCGGAGTGCCTTTTTCTTTGTACATCCAGTGGGCGGCGATGCCAAACTCTGCATTCTGGTGCATTTCCCGGGTCCGGATTTGGACTTCAAGCGGTTTGCCATCCGAGTAAATCACCGCGGTATGGATGGATTGGTAAAAGTTATCCTTAGGCGCAGCAATGTAATCATCAAATTCATTTGGAATAGGACGCCAGTGCGTATGGATAATTCCCAGAGCCGCATAACATGAAGGAATGTCGTTGACAATCAAGCGCAAGCCCCTTAAATCGCGGACATTTTCAAACGCCTTATCTTTTTGCTGCATTTTTTGATAAATCGAATAAATGTGCTTGGTCCGCCCGCTGATCTCCGCATTGATGCCGGCTTCGTTCATCAATTTTTGAAGTTCCTGGATAATCTGATTGACCTCTGTCTCCCGGTTGATTCTGCGGTCGGCCAGTTTGGTGGCGATTGCCTTATAATCGTCGGGCTGCGTATAGCGGAATGACAGGTCTTCAAGTTCCCATTTGATCTGCCAGAGGCCGAGCCTGTTGGCGAGTGGAGCAAAGATTTCCAAAGTTTCTTTTGCGATGCGCTTGCGTTTGGACTCGGGAATATAGCTCAATGTGCGCATGTTATGCAGGCGGTCGGCGAGTTTGATGAGTACGACCCGCACATCGTCGCCCATGGCCATGAGGGTTTTGCGCAGGGTTTCGGTTGCAAGGTCTTTCCGCCGGCTTCGTTGCAATTCCTCGCTGATCAGTGTGCTATCCTGATCGCGTTTATGTTCGCTGTCAGTTGAAGAAGGTTTTTCACTCCCATCAGCACGATTAACACGCGGAAGATTGGTTAATTTTGTTACACCATCAACAAGCTGCGCTATTTCAGGACCAAACTTGTTTTGGAGCACCTCCATTGTTACTGTGGTATCTTCGACAGTATCATGCAGCAGGGCAGCTGCCACAACGATTGGCGGGACTTTTAATTGAGCCAGAATCTTGGCGACGGCAACGCAATGGGTAATATAGGGTTCGCCGGACGCGCGCAATTGTTCTGCGTGTGCTTTTTCCGCAAATTGGTAGGCATTCTTGATCAATTCGCGTTCGACAACGCCATATGAATCCGGTAATGATTTTTCAAGGTCTTCGTAAATCATAATATTCTTAATCACGCCTTGCGTGATATTTCTACAATTTTAGTGCTAAAGCTGAGATGCAGAAATTAGAAATTGTTTAATAATTTGAGCAATTCTTTAAGAGGCATCTCTTCCAACGATTCGACAATAAGGTCAGCGTTTTCAAAATTGAAATAACTGGTTACGAGATTTGGAAAAACGACAACAGAAATCCCTGCTTTCTTGGCTGCAGAAACGCCATTGAGGGAATCTTCCAATGCGACAACCTCATGAGGTTCGAGTTGCATGCATTTTACAGTTTTGATGAATAATTCGGGATCAGGTTTCGTCTTACTAACATCATCAAAGGTTTTTATGCATTCAAAGAATCTCTCAATTGATAAGCGCTTTAGATGAAAATCAATCCATGACCTCGGAGAACTCGATGCCAGTCCAATTATAAAGTTCCAGGTCCCTGGCAGCGTGAAGATATTCAAGTATTCCCGGCCTTAACGGTTCTCTCTCAATTAGTTTATTGCGGTAAATAAAAAATTCATCCAGAACTTCTGATCGATTAATCGGTTGAGCAAGCATTTCCTCCAAAAGAAGCAGAGGGGTATCATCATTATGGATAGAGCCGACCGATTCGTAGTATTTTTCCAAGGGAAAAGTAAACCCATGCTTTATAAATAATTCCTGCCAGGCGCGCAGCTCGGGCGTTTCTGTATCGCAAATTAATCCGTCAAAATCAAAAATTATCCCTTTTATTGTCATTTTATTTTTGGTGATTCGAGATCCAAGTCAGAAATTTCAAGAAGGTTTTTTATATATAGGATATCTTTGCGGAGATTCTCATTGATCGGAACGCCTGATTTGCGTATTTCAAGGGCTTTCAGGAATTCCTTTTCGCCGGCGGTAAAAATGCGTGTTTGACCTGGCGATTTTTTTGATGCCCTTAATTCTCTCAAGAGATCCCCAATATTCTTTTTAAACTCTTCAAGAGGCAGGAAAGACTCAATGGATATCGCCATAAAGAAATGTCCCGCCTGAAATCTTGCGTTGCTTCCATCAGGATTTAATCCTGAAAGCGCTGAAAGAAAAGCGCCGCTTTGCAAGGCTGAAGAAAGAATTTCAACGATGGTGGAAAGCCCATAGCCTTTATGGCTCCCCAAAGCCTCTGTATCACCGCCCAAGGGTAATAAGGCAGCCTGGTCCTGACTTAGCCCATTGAGTATCGATTGCGGGTCAGTCAGTGGATTACCATCCGAATCAATAACCCAACCCAAGGTGGCTGGCTTTTCTTCCCTATTTAAGACTTCAATTTTTCCACGCTGCGTGATCGATGTCGCGGCGTCAAACAGAAAAGGCATTTCTTCATCAGTGGGTGCGCCAAAAGCAATGGGGTTTGTCCCCAATTTTGGTTGGGTGCTGAATGTCGGCGATACTGCCGGGCGTGCGTTTGTAAAGCTCATGCCAATCATGTCATTTTTAACTGCCATAAGCGGGTAATAGCCATCAATCCCAAAATGCGTTGAATTCCTGACAGCAACTGCACCCATGCCAAATTCTTTGGCCTTTTTAATGGCCAGGTTCATGGAATGGTAGCCTATAACCATGCCAAGGCCATGATGGCCGTCTATCACTGCTGTCGTGGGAGATTCCCTAATAATTTCGAGGTCAGCTTTCTTTTCGATCTGGCCATTATTTAGCCGGTCTATATACATCCTTAAACGGCCTATGCCATGCGATTCGATGCCGTGCAAATCCGAGGTGATTAGAATGTCGGCGCATATTTTTGCCTCATTTTCGGGAACACCCGATTTAGTAAAAGCGGTTTCAATAAAAAGCTTAAGGTCATCTACAGGCAAATAAATCACATTATTCTCCAAGTTGAACAAGATTTGCATGATTTTAACATTTGAATTCGGTTTTTAAAGAATAAAGTGTTAGAATTTTTGAAATCTCAGATTCGGGAGAGTCCATGAAAAGAATCGCAGTTTTAACCAGCGGTGGAGATGCACCCGGGATGAATGCCGCTATCCGCTCCGTTACCAGAACAGCCATTCAAAAAGGCTGGCAGGTATTCGGTGTTCGCGATGGTTTTAAAGGCCTGATTGAAGGCAAAATGATTGAAATGGATTCCCGCGATGTATCAGGAATTATTCAGCGGGGAGGCACCGTCTTGGGCAGCGCGCGCTGTGAAGATTTCAAGACTGAAGCCGGCCGCCGCGAAGCCCTCCGTTCATTAAATGAAAACGAAATCGAAGGGCTGGTTGTTATTGGCGGAAATGGCTCTCAAACGGGAAGCCAGAGTTTTTTCAAGATGGGATTTCCAGTGGTGGGGGTTGCCTCTACTATTGATAACGATCTGGTGGGTTCTGACATCACGATCGGCGTTGATACCGCCTTGAATATTGCCCTTGAAGCGATTGACCGATTGAAAGTAACTGGCAGCTCGCACCAGAGAGCTTTCCTGATTGAGGTGATGGGAAGGAACTGCGGTTATCTGGCCTTGATGTCTGCCATTGCCGGCGGGGCTGAAACCGTGGTTATTCCGGAAATTGAAACTGACCCGGATGAAATCGCGCACATATTAAGCCGGGCTTATGAACGCGGCAAATCGCATGCGATTGTGGTTGTGGCAGAAGGCGCCAAATATAATGCCGCCAAACTTGCGGAATTCTTCGAAAAACACCAGGAACGGATCGGATTTGCACTGCGCGTGAGTGTTTTAGGCCATATTCAACGCGGCGGCACACCCAGCGCATCTGACCGTATCCTGGCCAGCCGCCTGGGAGCAGGGGCTGTTGATTGCCTTGAAAGAGGTGAATACGGGGTGCTGGTCGGTTGGGTCAATGGAAAAGTTCAAACAACTCCCCTTGAAGAAGTGGTTGGAAAAGTCAAGCAAATCGATATGAGCCTTTTTGAATTGGCCAGAAAACTGGACTAAATAATAGAACCGGGAAACCGGTTCTATTTACATTTTCAGGTAAGCCTCAATGAATTCATCAATATCACCATTCAAAACTGCCTGAGCATTGCCTTTTTCATATTCGGTCCGGTGGTCTTTGACAAGCTGGTAAGGGTGAAGCACATAGGATCTGATCTGGCTTCCCCATTCTGCTTTTTGATAAGCTCCCCGCAATTTGGATAGTTGGGCTTCCTGCTCTTGTATTTTTAGATCATACAAGCGCCCCCGCAGCACTTTGAGCGCGTTTTCACGATTCTGGACCTGAGACCGTTCATTCTGGCAGGTGACCACAATCCCGGTCGGCTTATGGGTGATACGGATTGCCGTTGCGTTTTTCTGAACATTCTGCCCGCCGGCTCCGGATGACTTATAAATGTCGATCACGATATCATCCGGATCAATTTCGACTGTGGGATCTTCTGATGCTACTTCCGGGAGTATTTCAACCTGAACAAAGGAGGTGTGCCGGCGATGCGCAGCGTCAAATGGTGATTGCCTGACCAGCCGATGGACCCCTTTTTCAGATCTCAAATAACCATAAGCATATTTACCCTCAATCAATACCATGATGCTCTTTATGCCGGCTTCTTCCCCATCAGAACGGTCGAGAATATCGGTGGAATAGCCATTTTTTTCTGCCCAGCGGAGATACATGCGCAGGAGCATTTCTCCCCAATCCTGGGCATCCGTTCCACCCGCACCGGAGTTTATATAGAGCAGCGCATTGCCCTTGTCATAAGGTCCAGACAGCAATGTTGAAAGTTCGAGTTTTTCAATTTGTTTTTCAAGTTTTTCTGCTTCAGATTCAAGATCTGGACGAAGGCTCTCATCATCGCTGCTGGCTAAACCAAGATAGGTCTGGATAGAATCAGCCAGATTTGTCCATAAATTGATCTCATCTTTTAAATCCGAAATGCGCTTCATTACCAGCTGCGCCGACTTGTTATCCTCCCAAAATGCTTCTTTTTCGGATGACTTGTTTAATTCATCCAGTTCTGTTTGCTTTTTATCCCAGTCAAAGATGCTCCATAAGGTCAACGACTTTTCTTTGAAGATTTTCAAATCTTGTCAGTAAATCCTGCATCTTTCCTCCGAAACAAAATATTAATGATTACCTGAAAATTTACCTGCAAGCTGCCCGCAGCCTGCCTGAATATCTGATCCCTGGCTGTCGCGAATTGATGCCGCAATCCCTTTTTCGATCAAAATTCTACCAAACTCTCTAACAGATGCGGAGTCAGATGCTCTACCTGAAAAGTGGCTGTTGGGATTGAGCGGGATCAGATTTACATGGCAATTCAATCCTCTTAGCAGGGAAGCCAACTCAAGCGCCAAACCGGGAGTATCGTTAATACCCTTGATCATGACATATTCAAACGTGATCCGCCTGTTGGTTTTGGTGACATACATTCGGCAGGCTGCCATCAATTCATTGATCGGGTGGCTTTTAGCCAAAGGCACCAGCTGCTGCCTTAATGTGTCATTGGGGGCATGCAATGAGACAGACAGGTTGATCTGTAATTCTTTTTCAGAAAAGGCTTTAATCTTATCAATAATCCCAATGGTTGATATTGTTATTCGTCTGGCGCCGATATTCAGGCCGTTACCATCGTTGAGCCTTTGAACTGCTGATCATCGTGTTTTCATAATTTAGGAACGGTTCCCCCATCCCCATTAAAACAATATTGGTCAATTTTTCTGATGAGGGTTTTAATGCATTAATAAAATAAATGACCTGTTCAATTATTTCACCACTGGTAAGATTCCGCCGAAATCCCAGATTCCCGGTTGCGCAAAAAACACACCCAACAGGACAGCCGGATTGGGTGGAAATGCATAAAGTCAGGCGATCATCCTTGCGCAATAAAACCGACTCAATGACATTAAGATCAGGTAGTTGAAACAAGATTTTCTCAGTCTGTCCATCATTGGAAAGGAGTGATTCGATTTGAATTATCGTATTAAGTGAATAATTTTTACTAAGATTTTGCCTCAGAGATTTAGGTATTGAAGAAAAATCCTCCCATGAGGTGAGGTGATGTTGATAGATTCCTTCCCAGATTTGTTGTGCTCTAAAAGAAGGCTCATTTAATTCTTTTACAATGGCTTCGATCTCGGTAAAACTGAGATCATACATATTTTTCATAAGGCTTGTTTATGAAGTTTTGAATAGGTCCTGTATATTCTCAATGATCAAATCTGGTTGTGGGGACCAGTTTAATAAATCTTCCCTGGAGTTAATACCGGAGAGAACAAAAACAGTTTTGCATTGGGCATCATAACCACCTTTGATATCCGTACTTAAACGATCCCCCACAACAATGGTTTCCGAAGGAAGCGATTTTAATCTTTCCAAAGCAACTTCAAAAAGAAAAGGGAGCGGTTTTCCGGCGAGCATGGCTTTTACGCCTGTTGCCGCTTCAAGCGCTGCCAATAGCGTTCCCGCGCCGGGCACATTACCTTCGGGGGTTGGATAGGTTGCATCAGGATTGGTAAAGAAGAAGGGCAGGCCTTTTTGGATCATCAAAGAAGTGTTCTTGATGCTTTCATAATTGCAGTCCCAGCTTAAGCCGGCAACCACAGCCTGAGCGTCTTCAACCGAATGGTAAAAACCATATTCTGCCATTGTATCCACCAAAGCCTGCGATCCGGATATATAGACGGGACCGGCATTCGGAAAATGCTTCTTCGTAAGGTGAGCCACCGCCATGGTTGAAGTAACAACCTGCTGCTGATCGACACGGACGCCGAAGCTCTTTAATTTCTCTACGTATTGAGAAATGGTATTGGTGCCGTTGTTAGTCGCCAAAACCACCGAAATGGAATGCTTTCCAAAATTTTCAAACAGGGCAGGTAAATCACACAGGGGTGTCTGTGAGCGCCAAAGTACGCCATCCATATCCAAAATGGCAGCTTTAATGATTGTGTCCTTAATTTTGATCAATGCAACCTCTTAATGAGTGGAATTTAAAGAAACAGATAATCTATGAAAACCAATTATAGATTATCTGCGTCGGATAAAAATTATTTTTCTACTTCTTTTCTGGCGGTGTCAGTACCTTATCAACCAGGCCGTACTCAACGGCTTGAGCGGCGTTCATATAAAAATCTCGTTCCGTGTCGCGCTCAATAACTTCAATTTTCTGGCCGGTGCTTTCAGCCATGATTTCATTAAGCCGTTCCTTAAGTCGGAGAATTTCTTTTGCCTGGATTTCAATATCAGAAGCTTGCCCCTGCGCACCGCCAAGGGGCTGGTGCATGTGAATTGTCGCGTGAGGTAAGGCATAGCGCTGCCCTTTGGTGCCAGCAGCCAACAGGACTGTTCCAAAAGATGCTGTGACGCCAACCGCAACCGTGCTGATCTTGTTGGGGATCATGCGCATCGTGTCAAAAATCGCCAATCCAGCATAGATCTGCCCGCCTGGAGAATTGATGTACATCGAAATTTCCCGGTCTGCATCCTCGCGGCTCAGGTAAAGCAGCTGCGCAACCACAACGTTTGCCACCTGGTCATCAATGGGTGTACCGACAAAAATGATGCGTTCTCTTAATAACAGAGAGTAAATATCATATGCACGCTCACCTCTGCCTGATGATTCGACGACCATTGGTATTACTGAGCTAAAATCTTTAACCATTTTTCACCTTATCATTATTTAATAGACCTTATCATAAGGGAAATTCTATTTTTCTTCCATCAATTTTTTATTTGAATTTTCGTCTTTTTCTGCGGAAGGTTCTTCTTTCTTCTTTGATTCTTCACCGGTTGCATAAGATTTAAGCTTATCAAGAGTCTGCTGATTCATCAATCTGGATGCCGCCTGCATAACAACCATATTGGATAATTTTTTGGTCGTGAATTCTTTTTGAAGGCCGCGGAAATTTGGCGCTGATTGCATCTGCATAAAGGTTTTTGAATATTCCTTTTGCAGCTCTTTTTGGTCAAGTTCAATTTTTTCCTGACGGCCGATCTCGTCAATCACAAGCGCCTGTTCAAGGCGTTTAATGGCGGTTGGTTTGATATCTTTTTCAATAAAGTCTTCTTTTTCGCGATTATTTATCTTGAGATAGGTGTCCAGGTCCAGGTTTTGGCGGGCAATATCCTGCTCCACATTCTTAAGGACATCCTTGATCTCGTCATCCAGCATTTGAGGGGGATAATTTATTTTCGCTTTTTTAATAATCTTATCCAGGAGTTCATCATAATATTTATTTTCATAATCATTTTTGCTGCGCGTTTCAAGCTGCAATTGGATGGACTCTTCAAGTTCGGAGAATTTTTCAAAACCGAGGGTCTTGGCAAAAGCATCATCCAGCGCAGGTTTTGTCAGGCTTTTCACTGATTCAACAACTACCGAAAACTGGGCTTCTTTTCCGCGCAGTTTTTCGTAATTGGATTCTTTTGAATACTTATGAGTGAATTCCCTGCTGTCGCCGGATTTTAAACCAATCAATTGATCGCCGAATTCGTTAAAAGGAAATTGTTCTTCATTTGATTCTTCACCAATAATCACTTGATGCGGCGTACTTTTTAATATATTGGGTTCCTGATCTTTATCCGGTTTGCTTAAGACTGCGCTGATTTTTACTGATACCAGATCACCTTTTTCTGCCGGCCGATCCGCTTGTTCAGCTGTGGCGTAAGTCAGCTGCAAGTTCTCCAGGACTTTTTCAACCTCACCTTTTTCTATTTTTGGCAATTTATATGGTTGGCGAACTGATTTGTAATCGCCAAGGTCAATGACTGGCTCCAGGGGAATGGTGAAACGGAACTTGGGCGGATCTTTTGAAATGATCTCTTCAAGGTTTCCAGGCCCATGGGGTTTAATATCCGCTTCTTTTAGCAAATCGGGGTAGATTTGATTGACGAGGAACTCAACCGCCCTCTCTTCAATGACCTCTTCCCCAAAAGTCCGCTTCACGACATCATAAGGGGCTTTGCCCGGCCGAAAACCCGGAATCTTGGATCCCTTTGAGATACTGATCGCAGCTTTTATTTTAGATTTCTGGAACTGTTCAGCATCCGCTTCTACTGTTATTTCTACCTGATTATCTTTGAGTTCTTTTTTTTCGAATTTCAAAATACTACCTCTTAAATTGAATTGATGGGGAAGGAGGGACTTGAACCCTCACACCTCTCGGTACGTGATCCTAAGTCACGCCTGTCTGCCAATTCCAGCACTTCCCCAAAGCCATCGAATTATATGCGAAGGGAATAATGCCGTCAACATAATCTCCGATGATTCGATATAATAACCGCTTCAAAAAGACAGAAAGAAAAAGAATGAGCAGAATCATCAACTCTAATTCACCGGCGCAAAATCGAAACAGGCTCTTAAAATTGGTTTCATCTGCTGTATTATTTCTCTCCAGGAGTCAGCCGACAGAAAAGGAAAGGGATGATCTGATCGCGTTCATTATTCTGTCACTAATGGAAATTGAAAAAACAATCGCCTTAACAACCGCCCCTTGGGAAAAAAGAGATTATTGGGTAAAAGCAGATCAATTTCGAAGCGAGTGGAAGTGGGTAGGCGAGATAAAAACAAAACTAATGCAATCCAGAACCAGCAGCGGCTGGCAAAATGTGCCTGTAGAAATATGCAAACTGGAAAGTAAAATTGCATCCTTTGAACCCTCCAAAAGAATTGAAGGAAAAGAATTCTGGAAAGGCGCGTATTCCGTCCTGCTTGGCAAGAAATAAAAAAAAAGAAGCCGTTTTTATTAAACGGCTTCTTTTCAGTAAAATATTTATGCCTTCTTGAGAATTATCCTGGCATCCGCCACTTTTAATCCTTGACCTTCCTCATACACAAGGACAGGATTGGCATCTGATTCGGCAATTTCATCCTGGAGATCAACGATCATATTTGCGTAACGGCAAATTGTATCCGCCAGCACCTCTCGATCACGCGGTTTTTCGCCTCGGACACCCCTGAGGATGGGCGCTGCTTTAATCTCATTCAGCATGCTCATGGCCTGATTTTTAGAGAACGGCGCCACACGGAAGGTAACGTCTTTTAGCACTTCAACAAAGATTCCGCCCAACCCAAACATGGCTGTCGGGCCAAAGGTTGGATCGTTCACAGAACCTAAAATGACTTCAGTTCCCCAGGGAGCCATTTCCTGAATGACAACGCCATGGATATTTGCATCGGCTTTATAAGCTTTCGCGTTCTTCAAAATAGCCTGAAAGGCTTCCCGGACGGTCTTTTCATCGTTTACATTTACTTTGACTCCACCCGCATCCGATTTGTGCAGGATTTCAGGAGATACGATTTTCATGACAATCGGGTAGCCGATTTCTTTTGCAATTGCAACCGCTTCTTCCTCGGTTTTTGCCAGCTTTGATTTGGTTATGGGCAAACCATAGGCACTGAAGACCTGTTTGGCTTCAATTTCAGTAAGCGCGTTGCGGCCATCTGCCCTTGCAGCTTTGATTACTTGAAGGGCGGCATTCTTGTCAACATCCTGCGTTATATAAGGTTTCTCATTGGCTGATTCTCGGATCAATTCATATTCGCGCAGCGCTGCCATGGCATTAAGGGCGACATCGGGCGCAGCATAGGCCGGGATGCCATTTTCCACCAACCAGTGCATCGCTTTGGCAGAACGTTCGCCACCAACATAGGACACAGTCACAGGTTTATCTTTAATGCCTGTCTCGGTAATGGCAGCTTTGATTGCCTGCGCAATTCCCATCGGATTGGTCATGGCAGTTTCGCAATAAAGCACAACCAAACCATGCACCCAGGGGTGGGCAAACGATGATTTAACTGAATCGTGGTACCACTCATCACCAGCCATGCCAGTCAGGTCCACAGGATTCTTGGCTGAGCCAAAATCGGGCATATATTTCTTAAGGTCCTGCTGGACATCCTCCGGCGCGAATTTCAATGGAATCCCGTATTTTTCAGCAGCGTCTGTGCCCAGCACGCCCACACCGCCACCGTTTGTGATAATTAGAATATTTTCGCCTTTTAATGGGGGCTGCATCGAAAGAACCAGAGTCCGGTCGAGTAAGTTATCGAGGTCTTCTGCCTGAATAATTCCGGCCTGATCAAAGGCAGACTTGTAAATTTTTGAGGCACCAGCCAAAGAACCTGTGTGTGAAGCCGCCGCCGCCGCACCATGAGCAGAGACGCCCGCTTTTAATACAACAATCGGTTTTTTTGCTTTTTTACCCACTTCAATGATACGGCGCCCATCTTTGAATCCTTCAACATGCAGAGAAATGCAGGTAGTATTGACATCCTGGTCAAGCCATTCGATCAGGTCGGCGAAATCTACATCAGCCATGTTGCCAATGGAGATTAATTTTTCAAAACCAATCCCTTTCATGAAGGTTGCGGTGTCAATGCCAATTAACAAGGCACCGCTTTGCGTTACCAGTGAGGCAGTGCCTTTTAATGGGAGGGAGGGTGCAAAAGAGCCGTTGAAATTATCCGAGTTAGAGAGAATACCGACAATATTCGGCCCTATCAGCCTCATCCCATAGCTATGGGCTTTTGCGACCAGTTCTTTCTCAAGGTCAACCAATCCGACCTCGCTAAAACCTGATGTAATAACGCTAAGGCCTTTTACGTCTGCCTTACCGCAATCATCAATCACCTGAAGAACGAATTTGGCAGGAACTACAATAATTGCTGTGTCAATTGATTCTTTGACATCAAGTATGGAGGGATAACATTTATATCCCAGAATCTCTACTTCCCCCGGATTAATTGGAAAAATGCCGCCTTTATACTTGCTTTCCTGGAGATTCTTTACCACAGTATGCCCGATCTTACCCGGTGTGGCGGAAGCGCCAATAATTGCCACTGATTTTGGAGTCAGTAAACCATTTAATACCTCGAGATCCACTTTGCTACCTCCTGCATAAAATTGATAGTTTTTGATAGGTTCTGTAAAAAGCGAGAATATGAAATCTCCTGATTATTTTGGTTAAAATCAGAAAATACAATTCTGGTTGATACACAAGAAAATATTTTACTCTTGTTTAAACAAATTCTCGTGCTTATTTAATAAAAATGAGATAATCATCACAAATTTAAAGAGAATTGTCATGTCAATAACCCAACCGATCCCTGAAAATGCTTTTCGATCTGCTGATTTAAACAAAATTATTTTGAGCGCTCTGGATGCTGTTGATCCAAAAAAATGTGTTGCGACGGCATCTAATAAGAGAAAAAGACCTATTGTCAATCCAAAATCATGTCTTGAATCTAAAGCAGTTCCACGCAGTTTACCTAATCGGAGTTGGGAAAGCTGTCCTTCCCATGGCATCAAATGTTTCAGGAATAATTGGGGATTTGATAGCAGAAGGTGAATTAATTGCCAAGCACGACGATCCCGAAATTCACTCCCAATTGAAAGACAACATAAAGCTACACATTGGTGCTCATCCCATCCCTTCGGAAAAATCTATAGATGCAACCCGCCAATTGCTGGAAATGTTAAAGAAAACAACGCAAGAAGATTTAGTCATTGGCTTAATCTCAGGCGGTGGATCAGCTTTGATGACTCATCCGGTAAAAGATGTCGGCCTGGCTGGTTTGCAGGGAACTACGGCCTCACTCTTAAAATGCGGCGCGACTATTGAGGAAATGAATACCATTCGAAAACATTTAGATTCAGTTAAGGGTGGCGGTTTATTGAAACACATTCAGCCCGCGAAATCCATTCACCTGATATTATCTGATGTATTGGGAGATCCTCTATCCATGATCGCTTCCGGGCCGACATGCTCTGACCCAACAACATTTAGCGATTGCCTGGAAATTATAAAGAAGTATCGAATTGAAGACCATCTGGATAAAGACGTGCTCACTTATCTTGAAAATGGTGCATCCGGATTGCATGAAGAGACTTTAAAGGATGAGAATCCCTTATTGGCAGATCATAAAAACTATATTATAGGAAGCCTGTCAATTGCAGCTGATGCAGCGTACAGACAGGCAATAAAAGTGGGATTTAAAGCAAGGATATTAACCACAACATTAAGGGGGGAGGCGAGAGAAGTAGGAGCCAAATTGGCGTCTCAATTGGCTGAACTCGTTCAAAAAAAGAAAAAATCAGATAAGCCAATATGCTTAATTGCCGGTGGAGAAACCACTGTCACGGTAAAAGGAAACGGGAAGGGAGGCAGGAATCAGGAAC
The DNA here is from genome assembly GCA_963751635.1 of uncultured Chloroflexia bacterium. GTDB lineage: Bacteria > Chloroflexota > Anaerolineae > Anaerolineales > Anaerolineaceae > Pelolinea. Next base: position 141,332 of record CAVVVE010000002.1, on the reverse strand, counting down.
TGGCGCTTTCAGCAGCTCAGGAAATTGTGGGGCTGCAGGATTGCGCCTTTGTCTCTTTCGCCACAGATGGTGAGGATGGACCCACAGACGCAGCGGGTGGATTTGTAACCGGGGATACAATCAGGATTGCCCGCAATATGAATCTGGAGAGTCAAGACTTTCTTGATAACAATAATGCCTACGAATTCTTGAAAAGAACAGGCAGTTTAATTTATACCGGTCCCACCGGGACAAATGTAAACGACTTGGTATTGATGTTTGCTTTTTAAAAATAGTTCTTAATTGCAGCCAGACTGTGAATATCTGTTCTTAATTGCCGGAATCAGATACTCATTAAAAGATCGGTTTATGTCATAATCTGGCAGCCATCCCCAATCATTTCTTGCCGGGGAATCATTCACATCTTCTGGCCAGCTGTCAACAATTGCCTGACGGCTGGGATGGACTTCATAGGTAATTTCACTTTGCGGAAATGCCTTTTTTACAAATCCTTCAATTTCTACAGCGGTGGGAGAAAAACTGGTGACGTTGTAAACAAGCTGTGAAAAGTTTTCTCGGGGAGCTCTCTCAATTAGAAGGAGCGCCTTTATGGCATCAGGCATGGCCATAAAGGGAATACGGGTATCTTTTCGGACAAAACATTCATAAGGTGTTCCCTTGGCGGCACTGTGAAGCATTTCAGGGCCATAGTCGCTCGTGCCGCCGGTTGGGGTGGTGTCAGCGCTGATCAATCCCGGAAAACGGATACACCTGAAATCAATTGTATTTTTTATTGGGTCTTTTGCCAGTTGGCGATAATAACGCGAATAATATCTTCCCAAATGCTCACAATATATTTTGTTGCACCCATACATGGTTATCGGATTGCACCATTGGAATTCTTTAATCTTGGCTTCGGCGACTTTGGTTTCCAAATTTGGCAAGCCATAGACAGCAATCGAACTGGGATAAATGAATTTCACTGAATTTCCCTGCCATTGCGAGAGTTCCACGCCCAGACGCAGCAGATTGATGGTCCCTTCAACATTGATTTCATGAGCCGTCTCCGGGTTATATTCTGCTTTGGTAGAAAGGATCGAGGCAAGATGGTAAATGGTTGTTATTTCATATTCTGCCATCAACCTTCCCAGCAGCATTTTATCCAGAATATCTCCCTGAATAAATCTTTCGCATTGCTCTTCGAGGCATTCATCAATCGGTTTAAGGTCCATTGCCAAAATTCGGGTGTGTTTATCAGTGCTGATTTGATTGATCAGCCCATGGCCGATTTCCCCGTTGGCGCCTGTAATTAAGATTACTTCTTTTCGCATAGGTTTTCCTCTCCACCGATATTACAACTAAAGTATATAAAAAAAAGGTTCTGATTGTCACATTTCATCAGAACCTTTGGTATGTTTTATGCTTGAGCTGTTTTAGTTTTCTTAAACCAGGTTTTCCATTCCTTGTTTTCCCAAACAACCAGGATTGGAGCTGCAATGAAGATGGAAGAATATGTACCACTTAACAACCCAATCAGCAAAATAATGCACATCTCTCTTAAAGTGTCTCCGCCAAAAAGCGCCAAGGCAAGCAGAAGAAATTCAACCGTCATTAATTGGGTATTGATGGACCTCTGCAGGGATTGGATGATTGAGTGATTGACTAACTTTTCAAAAGGCACTTTCCGAAGAATAGGCTCGTTTTCCCGGATGCGATCGAATACAACTATCTTATCCTGGGTTGAAAAACCAATCACAGTAAGGAGTGCGGTTAAGAATAACGAGTCCATCTGCCATCCAAAAAGCTTGCTGCCAATTGCACCAATGCTAATCACAATCAAGATATCATGCAGCATGGCTATAATCGCACAAACACCATATCGAAAGGCATGGGCAATTCCTCTAAATGCGAAGGTGATGTAGATGATTACTGCAATCGCTGCGATACCAACTGCCATCAGGGCGCGGGAGGTAACAGACTGGCTGATCGATGGACCGACAGTATCAAAGCGCCTTTCAACAAGATCTGCGTCAAAACCTGATTTTAAGGCGGCAATAATACTGTCGTATTGTTCCTGGGAGAGGGAAGAGGATTTAATCACTGCCAGGGAAGATGCGTTGTCAACACTTGTTTGAATTTGAGCATCAATGACATTGTTTTCGTTGAATACAGCCAGGATTTCAGAACTTTGAGGCGCTTTTTCCGGCGCGAAGCCAAGTTCAACCAAAGAGCCGCCTTTGAAATCGATTGACAGCGGCAAGCCATCAAGAGCAATAATCACCAACCCCGGAAGGATGAGTAAAAGCGAAAATAAGAAAAATAGATACCGTTTTCCAAGAATATTCATAATATTGCCTCTTATATTCCAAACCAGCGTTTTTTGTCTGCTTTTTCAAGCGACTTCACACCCAGATTCAATAAGGTGCGGGTAACAAAAAGCGCGGTAAATAAACTAACCGCCACACCCAGCGCAAGGGTTAATGCAAATCCCTTGACTATGGTCGCGCCAAAGGTGGAACCAAACCAGAAAAGAATACTGCTCGTGATGATGGTTGCCAGGTTTGAATCACGGATGGAAGGCCAGGCTCTACGCCAGCCAAGGTCTACTGCCTGGGAGAGCGTCCTGCCTTTGCGCAATTCCTCTTTGATACGCTCAAATTGAAGAATATTGGCATCCAAAGCGCTGCCGACGCTTAAGAGAAAACCGGCGATACCCGGAAGTGTGAGCGTAACTGGTATCAGCAAATATAACGCGAAAGTGATCAAACCAAAAAAGAGGATCGATAGTATAGCCACAAAACCTGGCGCACGATAGTAAATCAACATAAACAAGGAGACAATCGCAAATCCAATCGCAGCGGCGAAAAGACTTTTCTGAAGGGACGCCTGCCCAAGGGTTGGGCCAACAACACGACTTTCAGCGATTTCAAGTGCGACAGGCAAAGTACCATAGAAAAGGGTAATTCGGAGATTATTTGCCTCTTCAAAAGAATAAGCACCCTCACCCTGGCCGCTGATGGATCCTTCGCCAGATTCAATTGCCTGCCGAATTACCGGCGTCGAGACAATTTTCTTATCCAGGACAATCGCCAGCATTTTTCCAATATTCGCTTTTGTGTAATCGCCGAAGGTCTTGGCTGCTTCAGGTTTCAAAGTAAATGCAACCGCATAACCATCGGCGGGATTCTGAGGAGGTGTGACTACAACAGTCGCCAAATCTGCACCCGTAATCACTGTATGGAAAACAGTTCCAGATGCGTCTTGCGGATTTAGGACTTCAGGCTGGCCGACATCCAAAGGTTCCGGTGTGGGAGCAGCAGCATCAGAGGAGGGTTGCGCACCGACTTGATAATCAGTTTGGATTACAGTATCCGGTGCGAGAAAAGTATCACCAACTCCCACAAATTCAAGCATACCGGTTTGCTTGATTACCCCGATGACATCGGAAATGTTTTCAAGGCCGGGGAACTCTCCCACAATATAATTATCGCCTGCGACTTGAAAAACGACTTCACTTACTCCCAAGGCATTACTGCGGTTTTCAAGGATGGTCGCGGCAACCTGCAAAGTCTCCTGGTCAATGCTGTATCCTTTCGGAGCCTGCAAAACTACCTGCATACCTCCCCTGAGATCAAGCCCCAAGACTGCGGCAACATCTCTTTTAAATATATTGGTTTTTAAGTCCTTCAAGATTGGAAAGTCGATGATAATAACTACCACCAGAATAGCGAGAATGAGTATTATTCTTAATAACTTGTTTCTCATATGAATAAAATTCCTCCACGAGGGTATTTAAGCGCAACGGATGATTATACTCTTCTTATTTGCTTCATCACCTTTGTTTAGCCATTTGCGGATGTAAATAATGCTGGCTTGACAGATTGAAGGGGATGCTTATATAATGTCGTGTCCGTTTATTTCATTGTATTAAATTTATAAGGAAAAAAGAAATGACACCTTTACCGAAGAAGAAATTATCCAAAGGGCGCCGCGACCGCCGACGAGCGCACGATTCTTTGACTGCACGAAATTTATCTGTCTGCAGCAACTGCGGCGAGCTTCGGCTGCCACACACTGTATGTCCTAAGTGTGGTTTTTACAAAGGACGTGAAGTAATTTCCATGGAAAAAGCTTCCGAGAAATAATATGTGAATTCAAAAAAGAGGCCGATGAAAAATTCGGCCTCTTTTTATATTAATTTTTCCTGCGCGTTTTGAATCTTTCAAAGTCCGCCAGGAGCCTGCCGGGGATGCTTCCCTTTAATTTCACCTCTCCAACTCCATGCTCCACCTTTTCCACAATACCTGACTGATGGAATAATGAAATCAAATTGCCATATTTATATGGAAGCGTTACATCAATAGGAATAAAGGTCTCGAAAAGCTCACCTTTGATAAGATTTATGAGAGCAGGGAGGTTTTCGCTTTTTTGGGCGGAAATAATAATGGCATCTTTGAATTCGGGAATATCCTTGTACAAAGAATCATCGCCACTTGTGATCAAGTCTGATTTATTTAATACCGTTAACAGGGGGATTTCAGTTGCACCAATTTCCTTCAAAGTAGCCATCACGGATTTCCATTGCGCAAGCGCATCAATATGACTTATATCAACCACATGAACCAAAAGATCAGCTTCAGTTATTTCTTCAAGGGTGGCGCGGAAAGCGGCAATCAAATGGGTGGGCAGCTTTTGGATAAAACCGACAGTATCCGAGACAAGAATTGCGTGGCCTCCCGGCAATTCAAGCCTTCTGGTCGTTGGATCCAATGTCGCAAATAATTTATCGGCAACATATACATCCGATTTTGTCAGCGCATTTAATAACGTGGATTTGCCCGCATTGGTATAGCCCACCAATGCAACGACCGGGATTTGGGACTTCTTTCGATTTTGCCTGTAGCGATTGCGATGTTCCCGCACTTTTTCAATTTCATCCTTCAAGGTGGAAATTTTGGTACGGATCATACGGCGGTCAACCTCGAGTTGGGTTTCTCCCGGGCCCCTCAAACCGACACCACCGACATTTCCTGACCGGCCTGCACCGCCGCCTGCCTGGCGGGCGAGGTGAGTCCAGGCACGGGTTAACCTGGGGAGAAAATATTCATACTGAGCCAATTCCACTTGAAGTTGGCCTTCACGGGTTTGAGCGTGCTGGGCGAAAATATCAAGGATTAAAGTGGTTCTGTCAATTACCCGAATATTTGAGCCAAATTCCTCTTCAAGCTCTCTGAAATGGCGAGGTGAAAGTTCTTCATCGAACACGATCAAATCAATTTTCAGACCCTCTGATAACGCTTTTATTTCTTCAACTTTTCCTTTTCCAATAAAAGTCGAAGGATGGGGTGCATCCAGTTTTTGCTTCTCACATGCGACCACTTCTAATCCAGCGGTATTTGCCAATTGTTCCAGCTCAAGAAGAGAATCATTTGCCGAGAGAAACTGGTGGCTTCCCTTGATTTCAATACCGACCAATAAGGCTTTCTCTTTTTTTGCGGCTGTTTCAAATAATTTTTGTAATTTCATGCTCACCAAATATTTCAAATCGTAAAATATTCATCCTTGACTTTGTTGCAACTAAGTAGTAATATATCCAAGGAACATTATAAACCGACCACGATAAAGGCAAACCCGGTGAAAACCGGGGACGCAAAGCAATGGGTCTAAAGCTGATTTTCAGCCAAGATCGCCATGCCGCCGAAGGTCTTTTTTATTTTTTTGAAACAGACCCGGCACTTAAGAAATGGGTCTGTTTTTAATTTCCAGGGAAGATTAACGAAATAGTACGTTCGACAAGGGCAAACCCAGTGAAAACTGGAGACGCAAAGCCATGGATCTAAAGCTGATTTTCAGCCACGACCGCCAGGCTACCGAAAACGGTAAACATTGGTTGACAGTTCATTGAAATGAACTTAAGCCAACTCCAACTGGAGCTCTTGTCAAGGAATGAAGATGATGAGAGCTCTAAAAATAAAAACAAGTTTACTGATCGCCGGATTATTTCTGGCAACCCAAGCATTTTCCTTTTTATCAGGAAATATCCCTGTTACTGCATCGCATAATCCAAATGTCCCTGTAAAAAGTGACCTTTCGATTATTGATCCAGAGACATATGATTCGGCCGAAACTGCCAAGTCAGTGAATAATGGCGAAAATACAGTCGTCCTGTATGATTTTGTCAGTTCAATCGTGAATGGTGAAAGCGACGAAATTCGGGGTATCTTTGCCGAGAATGAGTTTGCTTTCCCTGTTGTCAAGCAACCATCCGGAAATGCGGGATTTGTTTCCACAATCGATGATGTCGTGACTGAATTCGCCATGGCAAAAAGATATGGCGTCACTGGCATTGTCGCGCATAATTATCTGGCAGGTGGCGATTTCTTTTCTCTCGAGATTGGCGAAATTGTTGAAGTTATCTATGGTGATGGTGAAATTGAAAGGTTTGAAATCACATCCATTCAGAGTTATCAGGCTCTTTCGCCCAATTCACCCTCAAGCCAGTTCGTTGATTTGGCTACATCTGAAAAAATCAGCGCAACGCAATTATTCAAACGTGTTTACATGGGCAGCTATCACTTGACCTTACAAACATGCATCGAGGAAGGAACTGAAGATTCCTGGGGACGGTTATTTGTCATCGCCGAACCCATTTAATAAGCAATCCTGCTTCATCATCTTCCCACGCAAAAGCCCCGGATTTTTAGGGGCTTTTGCAATTTAATCAGTAAAGTTGATTAATCCAGGCCAGCATGACTTGCAAGACAATCTGCAGGTTTTTTTCTGAAACCTTATCAAGCGTGTCTGAAGTTGTATGCCAATAAGGATAATCGAAATCAATAAGAAGCGCAGCAGGTATTCCTCGATTAATAAACGGGAGATGGTCATCAATAAATGCGTGCTTTTGCTCATTAACAAAATTGCTTTCATAACCAAGCGTATTTGCAATTGACCATATTTCGTTGGATAATTCTGAATTGGAGTTCATTTCTTTAAAGATCCTGAGAGTATCATCACCAAGCATATCCAGAATAACAACCCGGTTTGGGAACTCATTCAAGTGAGCAGCAAAATACTCAGAACCGATGCTCCATTGCCAGCCGTTGATCTTGCCCTGATCTTCCCCATCAAAAAAAACCAACCAGATGCTCATTTCATTATCGAAAATATACTTTCCCAATTCGAGCATCAATGCACTTCCGGAAGCGCCATCAATTGCTCCCGGAACTGGAAGAATTTGCTTTTTTTCATCCGGATCCTGGTCGCTAAATTGGCGGGTATCGTAATGTGCTCCCAAAATGAGCTGAGGAGGATTGGGGGAATTCCTGGCGATAACGTTCCTTAATATTTTTCCATCATAAGAAAATTCCTGGAATTCTACAATCCAACCATAGGTCTCTAGTAATTCTTTAAAATAATTTGCTGTAAAGAGTGATGCATCTGAACCGGGCAGCCTTGGACCAAATGACAGCTGGCGGGAAATATGGTCTTTAATTTCACCTTTTTTTGATTCTCCACTGGAACTACAGGAAGTGATAAAAAGCATCGAAATTAATATTGTTGAGAACGTAAACCATTTTCTTCTTTTTTAAGGATGAAGTATTTTTCATAGTGATCAAATGTAGTTTCTATACGGAAAAATATTAAAAAATTGTATCATCAGCAACAGTAGTTGGCATAAATATTGCCTTCAAGAAGCATTCACGCTATACTAATTATCAAGGTGAAATAATGTATCAACGACAATTCCAGAGAATTCAGCATCAAACAACAGCCCATCTTGCCCAGACCATGACCCTCTTAAACATGAATCTGGGAGAATTAAATGCAGAAATAAACCGCGCTTTAAACGAAAATCCGGCTTTGGTCATTAAAGAGGAAAGGCATTGCCCAACATGCGGCCATCTCTTACATGAAGGCCAGATATGCCCAATTTGCAGCCAGCCAAAATCGTCTTCGAAAGATGAGTCCATTGTATTCATGTCTGCAAGAGGGGAATTTGTGCCGAAGAGCAGCAGCAAAGAGGATGAAATTTTTACAGACGAAAATATGGGCTCGGAAGAAATCAGCCTTGAAGAATATGTACTGCGACAAATTGTATCTGATCTAAAAGAAGAAGAGCGAATAATTGCCGCATATATCCTTAACCAATTAGATGAGGATGGATTTTTTAATGAAGATTTAGATAATGTGGCAAGTTATTACCACGTGCCCATAAGCGTAATTGAAGCTGTTAAGAAAATCATTCAAAAGGCTGATCCCATCGGTGTAGCATCCGCTTCGCCGGAAGAAGCAATAAAAGTCCAATTAGAGGACCTTCGAGAAAATGGAACAGTACCTGAATCCTACTTGGCTATTGCAGAAAAACATTTAATCCAATTGTTAAAAAAGCAGTATAAGGAAATCAGCCAGCAATTACATATCCCTTTGCAGGAAGTAACCGAGGCATCTGAGTTTTTCAGTAAAAACCTGAATCCCTATCCCACACGGGCACATTGGGGAACATTCCGTCAACCTTCAGCAGAAAAAAACCAGGTGTACTCAAATCCTGATGTGATCATCAGCCATTTGAATAATGATCCTGCCCAACCTCTTCTGGTTGAAGTTATTATCCCTTATATCAGTTTTCTGGATATCAATCCCCTTTACGCCCAGGCAATTAAAGAAGCCAGTGACGACACAAAAAATGAACTGCGAAGTGATTTTGAAAAAGCAAATCTATTTATAAAATGCCTCCAGCAGCGTAACAATACGATGCAAAGGTTATTGGAGCGTATTTCTGCACTTGCAAAAAGAATATATTCTTAAGGGGAAAAATTCAATAAACCATTGACAAGAGCGCAAATAGCATTGGAATTAAAAGTCCATGAATCAACTATTTCACGAGCTGTGTCGAGTAAATCTGTTCAACTGCCGGATGGCAGGATCATCCCGATGTCATTGTTTTTTGACCGCAGCCTGGGAATTCGGGCTGAATTAAAAGGAAATAATTGCCGCTGAAAAAAAAGACCATCCATTAAGTGATTCAGAAATCGTGAAAATATTAAGCAAGAAAGGTTTTAACGTAGCGAGACGTACTGTCGCGAAATATCGATTAATGGAAGGCATTTTGCCCGCCCATCAAAGAAGGATCCAAAAGCACAAATGATTCAAAAGCAGCAAATGCCTGGTCCAGATGCTAAACGATTCTTCGATTTAAATGCGATGGATATTAGAAATATCCTCGAAGAAATTCCCCGCCCAATATTGTTGGTTAATCACGGTAATGGACGTATCATTTCTGCAAATTCCTGTTTTTCTGAATTTGCGCAAATGGGTGCGGTTGAGATCTCAAGTTTAATGCTGTCTGACATAATTTCATCAACGGGGATAGAAAATATAAATGATGGCGGAAAGATAAATACAACACTCTCACTCGGGCATGAACAATACCTGGACGTCGAGATACATTCGAAATTTATTAGCCCAAAGGAGAATCTTGTTCTCCTGTTATTTAAAGGACGCGAAAAAACAAATGTCGAAAATGCGAATTTATGGGAAGAATTTTCAAAAAAGCAAGCAGCAATAATCAACAAAATCCATGAATTTTCATTAACAGAATTACTTAATGAAATTATAAGAATCGGAAAGCAGATTACTTTATCAGATGAATTCGTTTTCTATACATTAGAGCAAGGAAATGCGTTCTTAAAAAAAGTCCCCGCGGTTACTTCTTTATTCCCAGAACAAATTCCCGCTTTGGAATTGACCCGAATAAACGAAATCGATTTTTGGGAACCTGGGAAAAGAGTTCTTTCCGAAATCCATCGCGTGGGTAGATTGAATCGGTTTAGTTCAATTATCTCAATCCCTGTTATTAGTGAAAACCGGCATTTTGGTTTGATAATATCCGCATATCGTGATCCAATTGATTTAAAAACGAAATCCGACTTATTAATCCAGTATTCATCATGGGTTCCTGCAATAATTGAATTGTTTAATAAAGTTCACAAGAGAAATGAAGACTTAAAGAACCTTGACACGAAATTGAAAAAATTTGAAACATTCTTTAACTCTTCTTATGATTGTGTAATCATCCTTGATAAGCAAAACCGAATTTTGGAATTCAATCCAAATTTTCTAGAGCTTTTCGATTATTTGCCAATGGAACTCATGAATAAAAATGCGGAAATAATTTTCGGCAATTCTTCCTCAATATTAAAATTTACTTAACCATCCCCAAATAGGGAAAGAAACGTATGAAGGAAAAGAATTTGAAGTATTTACCCGAAAGGGAATAAAGAAGAATGTAATAGCTTCTGTGGTTATATCCGGGATTGGGGATGAAGAAACCAGGTTGGTTGTTTTAAAGGATCAAACCAATATGGTGTCCCTTCAAAACAGGCTTATCGGTTTTCAAAAGAATGCCGCGTTAGGGGAAGTACTTTCAGAATTTGCTCATGATGTTCGAAACATCGTTAACAGGATCACGACCGGCTTGCAGTTACTGGTTAAGAAAACAAATCCGGATGAATTGACGCTCATTTCTTTTCAGGAGCTACAAAATGAATGCGTGGATATGACCGATCTGATGGAATCGGTATTGTCGTTTTCACGGCAGAATTATGAAAAATTCAAACCCGAAAACATTAAAGAAATGATCGAGAGGATTTTTTATCGGTTTCAGAAGAAAGCCAATAAGTCGAATATTTCTTTAATCCTTAATTTGGAAAATGAAGAAGTATCTGCTTGGTGTGATCAAAGATCTCTGGAACGAGTTTTCAGCAACATTTTGAACAATGGGATTGAAGCAATTGGAAGCGACGGGGGGGCAGTGTCGGTCGCTTTGTCTGATAGCATTGAACATCCGGGTTGTTTATTAATTAAAATTGCCGATACAGGACCCGGAATACCTCAAAATGTGCAGGCAAGTCTTTACCAAATGTATTCAACAGGCAAACCGGAAGGCACAGGCCTGGGATTATTCATTTCGCAAAAGATAGTTGAATACCATAAAGGATGGATAAGTCTTGAGACTTTCCCGGGTGGAACAATATTTGACATCCATATTCCCAAAGAAAAACAAGGAGATTCGCAGTGAGTTATACAGTTCTTATCATTGATGATGATAAACAAGCTCGTAAGAATGTATCAGAGTATTTAAAACTGAGCGGTTTTGAGGTATTTGAAGCGGGGACAATTAAAGAGGGAAAAGAATATATTTCCAAAGGGGATGGGGATATTATTGTATTGGATGTTCAACTGCCTGATGGTAATGGATTGGATTTAATGAGCGAATTGTCCGCACAACCAACCCGGATACCCGTCATCATGATCACAGGTTACGGAAATATTGAAATGGCAGTGGATGCCATGAAAAATGGCGCTCATGATTTCTTGACCAAACCCATCGAAGATATGAAAAATCTCGAAACTTCTGTTATGCGTGCGACAGAAGTCGTACAGATGAGGAGAGAACTTACTCACTTAAGAAAAAATCAATCCCAGCAGCATAGTTTTGTTGTTGGCAAATCCGAGCAATTTTCCTCGCTGCTGAATCAATCAAGTAAAGCAGCCAAGGCTTCTGTTTCAGTACTGATTACCGGGGAGACCGGAACTGGTAAAGAAGTGTTGGCCAATTTTATCCATCAATCAGGTCCAAGAGCATCAAAACCGATGGTCGCAATCAACTGCGCAGCGATCCAGCCTACAGTACTGGAATCAGAATTGTTTGGTTATGAGGCAGGCGCGTTTACCGGAGCGGAAAAGAGAAAGCATGGTTTGATGGAAATTGGCGACGGCGGCGTCTTATTCCTGGATGAGATTTCTTCAATGCCGACTGATATTCAAGCGAAGTTATTGAGGGCTATAGAAGAGAAATCATTTAGGCGGGTAGGGGGAACAGCATTAATCAATGTAGACTTGCAAGTTATTGCTGCGTCAAACAGGCATATCAAGGAAATGATTGCGAAAGGGGATTTTAGGGAGGATCTATATTATCGGCTAAAAGTAGTTGATCTCCATCTGCCGCCTTTAAGGGAAAGAAAAGAAGATATCCCCGAGTTGGTTGGCTATTTTGTAAATAAATTTAATATGCAGATGGGTAAAAATATAACTGATGTATCACAGGATGCATTGAAATTGCTTATCAAATACGACTGGCCGGGAAACATCCGTGAACTTAGCAATTCAATTGAACGTGCGGTCTTATTTTGCGATGGCGAAAAAATAATTCCCGCGGATCTCCCCCTGGATATCGTCCAGCATAAATAAAAATCAATGGCATATTAATTGCAACATACCTATGGAAGAATATCTTCCTGGAGGTAATATGTTTGCATTAACTGCTAATGATTTTGTTCTAACGCTATCAGGCATCGTTTTGGTTTTAGGTGTCATTGCGTTCATCGTTGGGCTTTTTACCCTGGCCTTTAAAATCTCAACCAGCGAATTTGCCGAGATATCTGAACATTCAGCAAAATTGGTGGCCAAGGGATTAACCGAAGACGTCTCTGTTTTGGTTGGGAATGCATCTTCATTACTGGCTTCCATTACCCAGATGACCAAAACCAAAGCTGGCGTTGGCATGTTCCTGATTATTGTGTCCTTCATCCTTTTTATCGCTTCCTATTATCTAATATCACGCATCCTCTAAAATAAATTTGCCTGGAAGCGAATTATGGATCAACTTGGCATCCTCTTTAAACTGAAGGATCTACTTAACCCTACCTGCGGTAAGCAGGTTTTGTCAGGTTTAATTCGTCATCCATTAATTCGCGCCTATTTATCCGATCCGGAAAATCTGCAGAAGTTAATTAATAAATTTGGAAATGATCACCGACAGTGGACACTGCTAAATATTTGTAAATACGCCGCAGAATTTGAAGCTGAAATCTCTACCTCGCAAAAAGTAATTTCTCTTACTGAAACCGTAGTTGAAAGGCGGTCATCATCTCTCAATCAGGATAACCTGGTAAGCATCACTTCGCTTAATGAAATATATCCTGCCGCGCAAGCTATTACCGACAAAGGCAAAATGAATTTATGGCAGGAAGTCTTTGAAAAGGTGAACCTTTCTGCTTATCCATTTCCCGACGAAAAAGGAATCCTTGGTACTGTTTTTTCGATTGTTTTTGAGCTAACAGAAAATAAGGAAGACTTTTTTTGCGGATTATTAAACTATTCAATCAAGGATTCAGGGCAAAAACTTCTGGCTCAGCTGTTGATTCTTAATGAATCCATTTTTGAAAGCCTGACAAAATCTTTCGGCCCGGTTTTTTCAAATGTGCCTCTTGAAAAATTTATAAGTTTAATCAGAGTGATGCAATTTTTCGATGATGAGAAATCAATTCAAGTCTTATGCAAAAAATATATTGAAACATTTCCATTTGACGGGAATTTTCAGAGCAAATCAACCGATGGATTGTCGGGTGATTTCTCGCAGCTTTCATATATTAAAGGCTACACAACCATATTTCAGCTATTAGGCGATGAAAAAGAATTTAAAGAGATTTCCAGTAAAGCCCAGGCTGCTTTATCAGCGATGGGAAAGAAAATGGGTTTTGCAGCGAATTTTGAAACGATTAATCCTAAAAAGGAATTAATAAATCGTGCAGAAGAGTCGCATGCAAACACTATTCATAAAAGAAGTAAACAGGATAAAAGCGGTCGCCAAAACAGATTTAGAAAGTGCCAGATCTATAGCGGATGAGTTATCAAAAAAAATCATCACTTCTGGAGATCTTGTCAGTCTATTATTTGATCAGGATTTGGGTTTCTTGCTCAAACCTGAACAATTAGCTCAGGTATTTATCGGTTTGGACTTAGCTACACAGGCGAGTGCTATCCTGAATAAATTGCTTTTACTTTGGTCGCAAAGTGTTCCACTTCTAAGAATTGGAGCTAACCTTGCCCACGATAAAGGCAGCCATGCAGATGCAGCCAGATTGTTCTCAGATTTATACTTTCTTGAAGCTCTAACTCGGGAAGAGAAAATTAAATTAGCAACTTCTCTTGAGTATTTGGACAGGTGGGAAGACGCGCATGAAATACGAGCAAGCATCAATATTACTAATAAAACCGATCTACGAGACGCATTTATTAGCGCGTATCATGCCGGCAATCATACTGTTTTGGAGAACCTCGTTGCAGAAAATCATCAATGGATTGGTTCGCAGAGTTTATATTCACTGGTTATCGGAATCGCAAAAAACGGGAACAATCAAGTAATTGACATTGATGACCATTTGACGGAAATAAAAAAATTAAATCCCGAAGATCAGAAATGTATCCTCCTTGTATCTGACTTTTTCCAAAAAACCGGCGAATTTGAAAAAGCACTGCGCATCTTGGATGATTTGGAAGAATTAACATCCAATTCATGTTCAATCGCAAATCGACGTTTTGATATCCATGAAGCGATGGGTGAGCGTGAAAAAGGCCGGCTCATTTTAGCAGATGAAATTGATATTAATAATTCCGATCAGAAATCTACTGAAGTCTATCTTGGTAATCTCATAAACATAGGTGGATTTAAAAAGGCAAGCTTTTTACTAGTTGAGAGCCTAAAAAAATGGGAATTATCTCCGTTTTTACGAAAATTATCAGCCAAGATGTTAATTGAAGAAAGAAAATTCCTTCAGGCTGAAAAATTATTAAACCCATTATTAAATACCGAAGTAAATGATGCGGATTGTGTTTTCAATTATTGCTTGACCTTACTTAAGTGCAGGATTGCTGATTTTCCAATTGGAATTCAGGAAAATAAAAGCATACCCGATGAAATAAAGACTCTTTTAGACTTCAAATATCAGAATGAGGATGTTTTACTTGACTTGTTAGATGCTGAGTTGGATTCAGAAAAACGATTGGAAAAGTATCAACTCTTGCTGCAGCAATATTCAAATGGAAGTAATCCAGAGTCGTGGAGAATTTACGCAGGCTTGGGGAAAACCTATTTCGACCTCAAACAATATGATTCTGCAATCGTCAATCTCAAGCGGGCCTCGATCACAGTTCCGAATAATGCAATGCTGTTGTGGCTCCTTGTGCAGTGCTATATAAATCTGAGATTATGGAACGAGATTGATACTTTATTTAATTCTGAACTGAACTTGGATGTTTGGGCAAATATTCTTCAGTTGAAGAAAAAATTAAATCAATCAGAAAAAATTGAATGGTCGCATTTTCTTGAAAACCAGGTTCAGAAGAAACCCGATGAATTATTAATAAAGGCTTTACTGGCGCAATCTTATGTAGAAATAAACAAGAAATTTGAAGCTATTGAACTTGTGAAGAATATTTACGAAAAATTGGACGTGAGTAATGAATATTATCTTTTTTGGGCTCAAATACTGGCCGATGCAGATGAACCAAAATTAGCCGAAAGATTAGTCGAAGTTTTCCTTTCAAACAAGAAATTATTGGATCAAAAAGATTATTTAGCATGCTCATTTTTATATGATCAATTGCTCAATCCCAAAAAAGCTCTTGCGATGGTGAATCATCTCGGAAACCTTGATTTACCCTTGTCGGTATATAAAACCAAATTATTGAAAGAAAATGAAAGCTCCAGCCAACCTTTAAATGCATTTAATTATGAAAATAATTCGGAAACCAACGAGGGAATTGACTTATCTAACGTAATTGTGCGAATTCCAGAATTAATTATTCAATTGAATAATGATCCTGCCTTGGCTTATTTGGCAATGACATTAGCGGAACTGAAGGAAAAAAATCTTGATCAGGCCATCTCCACACTGTATAGGGGATTAGTGAAGCTGCCAGCGAATCAGGAAATCTTATCCAATTTACTAAATTTATTAACATTTACCGGGCGAAATGAAGAATTGGAAAAGGTTATAAAAGCGAACAATGATGCGTTATTAGAAATTAAATCCCCAAATCTCTTATGTGTATTGGGTGAAATTGCTTTATCCAACGGGGAAGAGGTAACTTGTGCCCGTTATTTGTCTGATGCTATTAAGATAGCACCAGTGAATCCCAGGGTTAGGGCATTGCAGGCAAGAATGATAACTCGAAATGGAAATACCTCCGATGCTTTAAATATTTTCAATCAGACACTTTATGATTTTCAAAAAAATGAAAACGATTATGCCGCAAAAAATGATGCGATGATTTCTTCAGAAACAGGATCAAAACTGTGGCTCGCCGATGCCGCATTGGAAATGAGAGAATATTCTGCTGCCCTGGAAATATGCAGACAGGAGATAAATAATTTTGGATATTTTCTGCCAAATTCCAAAATATTTTTATCAGCATTATCTGCCTTATTGGAAGAAGAATTCATACTGCATGAAATTAAGGTCAGCACTGACTTAAATGAAATTAATGACGATATTAAAGAAATCTATTCAACCATTGTTAATAATCTCGCTAAGGAATTCCAGAATAATCGGGAATTCAATGAATCATTAATAAAATGCCAACTCTTTCTTGGCGATGATCCGGAAGCATTTATAAAAGCCGAGGGATTTGATTCCAAGGAAAACAATATTAATGCAAAGATTTACGCAATATTCAAAAACAAAGGACAGGCGGCTGCAGAGATCGCGTTTAATTCGTTGAAGGCCAATGATGCCCAAAACTTCTTTTTTGCAGTATTGGAAAAAGACTCCAATCCAGAAAAAGCTCTGCAGCATCTAAAGAAAGTTGAAAACCAGGCAGCACCTGATGCGCGATCAAACGCATTGTTAGCTATCATTGAGAAGAATTTGGGTAATTTTTCAGATGCCTATGCGGCGATATGTTTGGCGTTAGAGGAAAAGCCAGATGAGTATGAATGGCAAATAATGGCAGGGGATTTAAGCAAAACGGTCGGTGATTTGCATGCTTCGCTTTCGCATTATGAAAAAGCCCAAAGTCTGAATATTAAGCAGAACCTGAACAAGGATATTGAAACATTAAATCTGTCAATTGAGACTGAGGCAGCAATTCCAATCCTTGAAAAGCAGTTATTGCGTAATCCTGACCAGGAGCAACGCATTCAACTTGGGAAGATTTACTTTAAATTTGGAAATTATCGAAAAGCTGTCGATATTTTCGAAACTGCAGCACAACATGATTCCGCTGATGCAAGGCCATATTACTGGTTGTCTGAAATATCTTTAAGACTAAAGAATCCTTCAAAGGCTTTGGAAAAAATTGAAAAAGCAATCACGTTAAATGAATCAGATATCCAAATGATTTGCACAAAAGCGCGTATTCTGAAGGATTTATTTGGACTTGATAAGGCGTTGACGTATATCGATGATGAAATCGGAAAAAAGAAAGATGACTTTCCAAAATTGTTTTTATAGAAATCAAGGTTGATCTCAGAAGATTAAAGGAAATGAAGCGGCTTTAAGAATGCTGAATTCTTATGCAAATATTCAGGAGTCTCCGGTGCTTCTAATTGAAAAAGCAAAATTGGAAAGTAAATTTGGCAACTTCAATGCTTCGGAATTAATCGCTGAAAAACTTTTGAATCATAATGAGCTCAAATGGGAAGCCCTGGCTTTGTTGGGTTCAATCGCAAAAGAACGGGGTGAATTTGACAGGGCAATTGATTTTTATATAAAAGCCATTGAATTCAATCCAGCGAATGATCAAAACTTCATCAATTTGGCTGATATATATAATGACAGAAAAGATTTCAAACGCGTGATGGAAACTCTGGAAGATGGGATAAAAACAAATCCCGGCAGCTTTATTCTTTTATATAAAACCGGTCTGTATTATTATCAGCATGGGCTCTACTCACAAGCTGAAAAGAGATTCAAAGAGGCGATTAAAATTGAACCGGATAATAAGGATTCGAAGGAAATAATGCGATTACTGAAAAATGCGATGACCGTTGAAGCAAGATCACTTACCGCCCAGTTTATTGGATAAGAAAATAAATTGTAATGAAATTCACCAGAGAAGATTTTGAAAGGATTGCCACAGCCGGAATAAAGGTTGGCGAATTTTCTTTTCTTAAAGAACTGATTGATCATTGGTCTGTAAATTACCCGAATGATTTAAGATGTGATTTTTTTCTCTCAAGTATTGCGAACCTTGAGAACCGCCCCAAAGATGCCATTGAACAAATCTCGGGGCTCTTATTGCGCGATCCGGAGAATCTGGAGGCCTTTGAGCTTCTTTATAAACTTGAAGGTGTCCAGGATGTAAAAGCTGTCGCTTCATTTATCCATGTCTTATCGGGCAAAATAGAAGATATCTCGGCCATTTTCCCCTGGGCAGTGACCTTGCGCGCAGTTAGAAATGGCATCAGAAAAGGGGAACTGGCACATTCAGAGACGCTTTTACGAAATCTCCTTGGGCAGGAAAATAATAATCCATTGGTGGCTATTGAACACTGCAAACTATCGTCAATAAAAGATGAGATTCCTTTATTCAGGCACCTTTCCGAGATTTACAGCGAAAGGTGGCCGGAATGCCTGCAATTTAAAATATTTTTAGCATTGGCCAAGACCAAAACAAACGAAGAGGCTGATGCCGTAAATATTCTTCATTCCTGTATTTCGAGAGATCCTGAAGGAATTGTTGCAAAGAGAATGCTTGGTTCAGAACATGAATTCCTTTCACTGTGGCAAAAAAACCAATCTATTGACCTGGAAATGCAGATTCCATCAAGCATCGCAGTTGCTTTAAAGTGGAATTTATTGCCTGAAGGAAACAGGAGTAATTTCAAGCGATCTCACAAAAACAGCCATTCCCAGAAGCCGTTGATACGGTTGCTGAATCCCAGTTCAGATTAAACAAGGACAAAAAAGAAAAAAATAGCGGTACGCCTGTATACGTCATTTTATCTACATATTCCGGGATGGAGCATAAATATGGAAAAAAGACTACGGAATTTGTATTTAAGAGGCTTGAAGAACTGGCTGAAATTGTCAATGCGAAGCCAGCGTGGGAAGCGGTCACTTTTTTCCCGGATGAGTTTAGTTCCGCTAATCGATTTGGTTTAAACCCAATAAAGACAGTGAATGCCTGGCAGATCAAGCTGGCCTTAAATGATCTGGAAACACACCTTCGCGGGCAGTCAAAAATGATCGGCGCAGTTTTGATTGTGGGCGGACCTGAAATTGTCCCTTTCCATAATCTTCCTAATCCAACGGATGATTCGGATAACAGTGTTTTATCGGATAATCCTTACAGCACAACCAGCGGCAATTACCTGGTATCCGAATGGCTGGTGGGAAGGCTTCCTGATGAGGCGGGGAGCGACCCCGGATTATTACTTGAGCAAATTCGGCAAATTATTGAGTTCCATAAATCGCAGGCAAAAAACACGTCATTCTGGAATCAACTTTTTTCTGGTTTCGGGCGAAAAATTGATATTGGCAGGATCATCCGCGACTTTTTCAACGCACCCAAGGATTTTGGCTATACAACTGCTGTATGGCGAAGATCATCGCTGGCTGCTTTCAGACCTTTGGGAAAAGGATCCGAATTGCGGGTAACACCTCCTTATGATTCCGCGACAATCGATGTGGATAGTCTGATGCGGGCAAAATGTGGATATTTCAATCTGCACGGGCTTGCAGATACGCCGGATTGGTATGGGCAGCGGGATTTCAGTGAATTGCCCACCGGGCCCGATTTTCCCGTCGCGATAACAGCGGGACAGATCGAAAAGATCAGAAACAATGTTGATCTGGTATTTTCTGAAGCCTGCTATGGGGCAAACATTGTCAATAAAACAACTGATAACTCGATGGCAATGAAGCTGATCTCTGTCCAATGCCAGGGTTTTGTTGGATCAACCTGCATTGCATACGGTTCCGTTTTTACTCCCTTGATCGGAGCAGATTTGCTGGCCTTTATTTTCTGGAAGTATATCAAAGATGGCTTTTCCTTTGGGGAGTCATTGCTCCAGGCCAAGATAGGATTGACCAAAGTCATGGTGCAGCGCCAGGGATATTTAGATGGCGAAGATCAAAAAACGCTTATCTCGTTTGTGCTGTATGGCGATCCTTTGGGATATTTGGAAGAAAATGTGTATTTAGACAAAAAGCCTTTGGCACGTGAAACAGGAGATAGAGAAATTCGCGCCATTAGCGATCAGGATCTGGTACTAACCAAGAATCCCAGAATTTCAAAGGACTTATCCAAAGAACTTGGCGAGATCATGCAAAGTTATATCCCAAGCCTGAATAACGCCGATATTAAAATCCGTGAACACAAAATTCGGGTAAACAAGATCATGCATTCTGATGGGCATGGCCATCCAGATAAGCAATGAAAAATCCGAAATGGTTGAAATCACTCAAGTGATGGTCAGCCAAAAAACCAGAGTTGCCAGAGCCATGCATGAGCAATATGCCCGCATAACCATGGATGAAACCGGCAAGGTTATCAAACTGGCTGTTTCGCGCTAAGTGC
Organism: uncultured Chloroflexia bacterium; assembly: GCA_963751635.1. GTDB lineage: Bacteria > Chloroflexota > Anaerolineae > Anaerolineales > Anaerolineaceae > Pelolinea. The sequence continues at coordinate 120,989 of CAVVVE010000002.1, read as the reverse complement.
TGTTACCATAACGCCCCAATTCATTTATAATTTCAGCCTATATTTTCGCTTTAAGAGGAATTAATGTCCAAATTATTAACAGGCAACCAAATCCGCCAGCAATTTATTGATTTCTTCAAAGGAAAAGGGCATCAATTTGTCCCCTCATCCTCGCTTGTGCCGGGTGGAGATCAAACACTATTGTTTACGAATGCCGGAATGGTGCAATTTAAGGACGTATTCCTGGGTGCAGACAAACGCAATTACACTCGGGCTGTGAATTCCCAGAAATGCATGCGTGTTGCCGGAAAACACAATGACCTGGATGATGTTGGCCGCGATGACCTGCACCACACTTTTTTCGAAATGCTGGGCAACTGGTCATTCGGCGACTATTATAAAAAAGAGGCAATTGCCTGGGCGTGGGAATTGTTGACTGAAGTGTGGGGTGTGGAAAAATCTCGTTTGTGGGTTACATGTTTCAAAGATGAAAAAGGCCAGGTCGAGACCGACCAGGAGGCTGCAGATAACTGGAAAATACAGCCCGGCATCGATCCCGGCCATATCCTCTTCTTTGGCCGGAAGGATAATTTTTGGGAAATGGCTGATACCGGCCCCTGCGGACCCTGTAGTGAAATCCACTATGACAAAGGACAGGAGTATTGCGACAAACAGGACGATCCAAACCACAAATGCGGCGTAAATAGTGATTGCCACAGGTACCTGGAGCTTTGGAATCTTGTTTTCATTCAATACAACCGCACCAGCCCGACAAAGCTTGATCCGCTGCCTGCCAGGCATGTTGATACCGGCATGGGATTTGAGCGCATCGTTTCGGTACTTCAAAATGTGGATTCCAACTATCGCACCGATCTGCTTTTCCCTCTGATTGAAAAGGTCAGGCAACTCAGCGGGCATTCAGAAAAAGAAAGGGATGAAAACTTCACGCCATTTCGTGTAGTCGCAGACCATGCCCGTGCTTCATCCTTCCTAATTGCGGATGGCGTTGTGCCCGGAAACATCGGACGAAATTATATCTGCCGCATGATCATCCGCCGTGCGTCGCGCTTCGGATCAAAATTGGGATTAATCGAACCATTCATGGGAAAAATTGCCGAGATTGTCATTGAACAATATGGTGATGCTTTTCCTGAATTGAAGAAAAACAGCAAGACAATCATCGATAACCTGACCAGAGAAGAAGAACGCTTTCAGACAACTGTAGAAAGTGGGCTTGCCTATTTGAACGACGCCATTCAAGAGATGAATATCAATGGCAAAACTCGGTTGGATGGCAAAAATGCCTTTGATTTATACGCAACCCATGGCCTGCCTCTTGAAATTACCCGGGATATTTTATTAGAAAAAAATCTTGAAGTTGACCAAAAAGGCTTCTTTGACGCGATGGAAGACCACCGTATTAATTCCGGCGCAGGGAAAGAGTTTGGCGCGATGGGAGGGGAGGATGCCGAGTTTTATTCCAATTTGGGCGACAGGTTGCGGAAAGAAAAGTTATTGGCGCCTGACGGCGTCCATTATGATCCTTATACGCTATCCATTACAGATTCTGAAATCGCCGGATTAATCCTGGATAAAGAACAAGTCCAAAAAATTTCTGAAGGTCAATCAGCCGGCATCATTCTGAAACAAACAGGATTTTATATCGAATCCGGCGGGCAGGTATCTGACAAGGGAATAATCAAATCCTTATCCGGAATTAATTTATTCGAAGTTGAGGATGTCCGCAAACCCGCACCCGGCATTATTGTTCATTTCGGCAAGGTAATCAAAGGTGAATTTTCGGTTAATGATCTGGTTACTGCAGAGGTTGACCAACCGCGCAGGCAGGATATTATGCGGAACCACACTGCCACCCATTTGCTGCATGCCCAGCTTCGCAGAGTCTTGGGGGACCATGTACGCCAGGCAGGTTCACTGGTGGCACCCGATCGATTACGATTTGACTTCACGCATCCAAGCGCCCTTAGCTCGGAGGAGCTGCGCCAGGTGGAAGAAGGCGTAAACCATGAAATTCTTAACAGCTATTCCTTGTCAATCACCGAAAAAAAACTTTCTGATGCCCTGGAAGATGGCGCAACGGCTTTATTTGGGGAAAAATATGGAGAGGTGGTCAGAACCATAGCCATCGGCGGTGAAAAACCATTCTCTTACGAACTTTGCGGCGGTACGCATGTTTCTGATACGTCTGAAATTGGCACTTTTATCATCATCAGCGAAGGCAGCGTAGCAGCTGGCATTCGCAGGATTGAAGCGGTTACTGGAAGAAAAGCCTATGTATTAATCACCAGGCGGCTAAATGACCTGTCAACGGTCAAAAATATCCTGGGAAGTTCGCTTGAAGATGTTGTTTCAACAACAGAAAAATTGGTTATTGAAAAAAATGCTTTATCCAAAGAACTGGCAAAGTTTGGATCCACATCCGCGAAAAATGAATATCAAGCAGCAAAAGCGACAGCGCGAATTATTGAAGGGAAGACAGTCTTGACCCTTTTGCTTAACCATTCAGATATCGACACGATGCGAGAAATTGCTGATCTTTTCAGGCAAGACTTTTCATCAGGCATAGCCATAATTGCAAATGTGGATGATTCTACGAATATCCAGTTAGTTGCAGCTGCAACAGAAGACCTGATGAAAAAAGGCATCAGTGCAGGGGCACTCATCAAGAAAATTGCTGGCGAGATTGGCGGCAGCGGCGGCGGACGGCCGCAATTGGCACAAGGGGGAGGCACAGACCTTGAGCGCCTGAAAAAGATTTTTGAGACTATCGAAGGATATGTGTAAAAGAACAACGCCGCTGGATTCCAGCGGCGTTGTTGATTAATCGGATTCCGGCCGCCAACAGCATAACACCAGATCACGGGCGGCTTTTACTTCATCCAACCTCCCGACAGGCGTATGATGGGGCGCTTCATGCAGCAATTCAGGATTTTCGCGCGCTTCTTTGGCAATTTTAAGCATTGCCTGCGCAAACTCGTCGAGCGTCCGCTTGCTTTCCGTCTCAGTTGGCTCGATCATCAATGCTTCCTTGACGATCAGAGGGAAATAATTCGTCGGTGGATGAATGCCATAGTCCATCAAGCGTTTGGCAATATCCAGAGCGTGGATTTCGGGCAGATCCTCCCATACGCCTTCAAGAACGAATTCGTGTTTGCATAATCGGTCATAAGGCAGTGTATAAACCTTTTTCAGGATTTCCATCAAATAATTGGCATTCAACACTGCGTATTTTGATACATCCCGCAGACCTTCCGCGCCATTCATTAAAAGATAGGTTAATGCACGCACAATGATCCCGAAATGGCCATGGAAGGCTTTTACCCTGCCGATTGAGTTTTTCGGTTTGATAAAGCCATAAAGCGGGGGAATTTCATCATTGGCTTCCTCGAGAATTCCAACCACAGGATCAGGTAGGAAGGAAGCGAGATGCTCTGCCACTGCCACAGGCCCTGAACCAGGGCCGCCGCCGCCATGCGGTGTTGAAAAGGTTTTATGCAAATTGATGTGCAGAATATCGAAGCCCAGCAGACCTGGTTTTGTAATACCCAGGAGGGCGTTCAAATTGGCGCCGTCCCCATAGACAAGCCCGCCAGCTTCGTGAACGATACTGATCACTTCCAGCACATTCTCTTCGAACAGCCCGAGGGTGTTTGGATTGGTCAGCATCAAGCCGGCTGTTGTTTGGTCGCACAAGGATTTGAGCTTTTCCAGATCAATGTTGCCGCGCTTATCAGAAGGAAGGTTTATCGGCTCAAAACCTGCCATGGAGGAGGTTGCCGGATTGGTCCCATGGGCGGAATCAGGCACCAGGATCCTGGTGCGCAAATCATCTTTCCTGTTTTTATGGTAGGCGCGCATGATCAATCCGCCGACCAATTCACCATGAGCGCCCGCAGCTGGCTGGAGTGATATGGAATGAAAACCGGTAATCTCTTTAAGCCATTCCTGGAGAAGATACATTACAGCCAAATTTCCCTGGATAGTCTCAATGGGCTGAAAGGGATGGCTGTTGGCAAAACCCGGCAATCGCGCCGTGACTTCATTAATACGCGGATTGTATTTCATGGTGCAGGAACCCAAAGGATAAAATCCTTCATCAATGGAATAGTTCAATCTGGAAAGATGTGTAAAATGCCTGACTACATCCAACTCGGAAAGTTCAGGCAACGGCAAATCTTTTCGCAGGAAATTCTCAGGCAGCTTCTGGTGCGGCACATCCGATTCTGGAAAACGCATCCCAATGCGACCGGGTGAAGAAAGCTCATAAATGGTCGGTTCAGCCATTTGCCACCTCCTGGAGAAGTTCAGACAGCAGATCAATATCCTCTTTGGTGTTTTTTTCAGTAACTGCGATAAGCAGGCAATTTTTCATTTCCGGATAAAAATCTTCCAGATTAAAACCGCCAAGTATGCCCTCATGCAGGAGGAAATCATTGATAACCTTGGGGTCTTTAGGGCATTCCACCACAAACTCATTGAAGAAGGTCCATTCTTTTCTGATCTTAAAACCCGTGATTTTCGCGATTTGGTCTGCCGCGTAATGCGCTTTTTGATAGCACAATTCAGCCACTTTGCGCAGGCCAGATTTACCCAGAAGGCTCATATAAATGGTTGCGGCCAGAGCCATGAGCCCCTGATTTGTGCAGATGTTGGAAGTCGCTTTTTCGCGGCGGATATGCTGCTCACGAGCAGTCAGTGTAAGCACATATCCGCGCTGGCCTTTACCATCCACAGTTTCACCAACAATGCGGCCAGAAATTTTTCTGATCAATTCATTTTTGGTTGCGAAGAATCCCAGGTAGGGGCCTCCAAAACTCATCGGTATGCCCAGCGGCTGGCCTTCGCCGACCACAAAATCAGCATTGAATTCTGAGGGCGGCTTTAAGATACCCAATGCAATGGGATTCGCTGCTACGGCAAGCAGGGCGCCAGCCTCATGCGTGCGTTCGGCTAAATTGGAAAAGTCCATAATCCTGCCCAAAAAATCAGGATACTGGACCATAACGAGTGCTGTATTCTCATCAATCAGGGTTTCCATAAAATTCGTGTCATCCTTAAAAACCGCTTCGCTTTGGTCAATGATCTGAATACCTTCTAAAGCGCCCATATAGGTGCGGATGGTATCGCAGTAGTGCGGATGCAGCGCAGGGGAAAGGATGAATTTGGAGCGTTTACCGCGAAAATGATGGTAGGCCGATAAACATGCCTCTGCACAGGCTGTGGCGCCGTCATAATGAGAAGCATTGCTTACATCCATCCCTGTGAGGTTGGCAATTAAGGATTGAAATTCAAAAACTGCCTGCAATGTTCCCTGGGAAATTTCCGGCTGGTAAGGAGTGTAAGCCGTAAAGAAATCCCCGCGCCGCAGAAGCATATCGACAGCTGCTGGAATATAGTGGTTGTAGGAACCAGCACCTAAAAAGCAAATTAATTCATCGCAGGAATTATTTGCATCGGCAAGATCTGTGAGCTCCTGCAAGGCTTCCATTTCTGAGAGAGCTGGCGGCAGATCAAGCTCCGGAAAGCGGAATTTTTCCGGAATATCAGAGAACAATGCCTCAAGGCTGTCTTTTCCGATAGCCTGGAGCATCTCCTGACGTTCAGATTCAGTATGCGGGATAAACATTAATGCCTTCCAGCGCAATAGGCTTCATATTCCTTTGCGCTCATGAGTGCATCGTATTCAGCGGTGTTTGTGAACTCCACCTTGCAGATCCAGCCCTTTTCATAAGGATCGTCATTGAGCAATTCGGGATTGCTGGACAGGACTTCGTTAATCTCACTGACCTTGCCAGAGACTGGTGAAAGGACGTCACCTGCGGCTTTAACAGATTCAATGGTTGTGAGGATTTCATCCTTTTTTATGTCCTCACCTTTATCTTTGGTAAATTCAACGTATACAATATCGGATAATTGATCCTGGGCATAATCAGAAATGCCGATGACCGCAATTTTTCCTTCCAGCCTTACCCATTCATCGGTTTTTGCATACTTCAAATTCTCTGGTGTTTTCATTTTTATTTCTCCTTGGCAGATTAAATTAAGAAGCAGGCAAATATATTTGCCTGCCCTGTCGTTTACCTGAGAGATTCACCCGATCCGGGTTTGCCCCTTCGGCGCAGTTTGCTTTTCCAGGGTTTTTCAAACCCGGGGTCCTTTTACCTGAGAGATTCATCCAAAAACGGATTTGCCCCTTCGGTGCTGATGGCATATTCACCAGTCTCTTCCCAAAGTTTGCTTGATTAATTTTATTCCATTTACCTAAAAACGTCAGGGCAGTTTTTATCATTTCAAGTATAATTTTAAAACCAATTGGGAATGGTAGCGCCTGATTCCGCAACCAGATAGCGCGGAATGACGAGGAGAGGGTTCTTCATTGCGAAATGAAGTTAACCGAAACCAAATTCGGGAAAATCGATAGATCGGCGGATGCCCTCCAGGAAAAATCCCTGACCTTCCTAATTTTCAAACTTATTTTGCCAATTTAACTACTGGCAAAAGTGGCACGTCTTAATATTTAAGAATTAGGAGAACTTTATGTGCGGCATCGTTGGATATATAGGCAATAAAGACGCAACACCAATAATCCTGGAAGGGCTTAAAAAACTGGAATACCGGGGATATGATTCTGCCGGAATTGCAATCCTGGATGGCAAGACAATCCAGGTACGGCGCGATTCAGGAAAGATTGCTCATTTGGTTGATCTTTTATCAAAAGATCCAATCCATGGCAGCCCGGGAATTGGGCACACCCGCTGGGCGACCCATGGCGAACCCAGCGAAAGAAATGCACATCCGCATTTGGGTTTTAATGGCCAGGTTGTGCTTGTGCATAACGGCATTGTGGAAAATTATCTTGAATTAAAACAAGAATTAACTGATGAGGGGATTCATTTCAATTCTGAAACAGACACCGAGACAATTGTCCATTTAATCGAAAGCTATCTCACTGCCGGTGACTCACTACAGGGTGCGGTGCAGAATACTTTGACCAGGATTCGGGGAGCGCATGGGATTGTTGTGCTGTCTACACGAGAGCCCGAAAAAATTATCGCTGCAAGGATTGGAAATGCCGGAGGGGTTGTTATAGGCCTGGGAGAGGGCGAAAACTTTATAGCTTCCGATATCCCCGCCATTCTGGAACATACAAACAAGATGGTCTTCCTTGATTCACAGCAGATGGCTGTTATTACAAAAGATGACGTAAATGTAATGACGCTGGATGGAAAAAAGGTTGAATTTAAAATTGAAAAAATAAATCTGGACCCGATATCGGCGGTGAAAGGCAATTATCGCCATTTCATGCAAAAAGAGATTCATGAACAGGCACGGGCGCTTACTGATACGCTTGCAGGCAGGATTGATTTTAAAAATTCAAATGTATTGTTAGATACCCTTCATATTGAAAAAGTGGATATAAATAAAATCACAGGCATAAAAATTATCGCCTGCGGCACAGCTGCCCACGCGGGGCAGGTGGGAAAATATCTGATTGAAAGCATTGCCAGAATTCCGGTGGAAGTGGATATCGCTTCCGAATTCAGGTACAGGGATCCTCTGGTGGACAAAAATCAAATCGTTATCGCCATCAGCCAGTCCGGTGAAACTGCGGATACCTTGGCCGCGATGGAAGAAGCACGCCAAAAAGGGGCCCATATCTGGTCAATTGTCAATGCGATTGGATCTCAGGCAATGCGCCAGGCTGAAGGGTATATATCCATGCAGGTTGGGCCAGAGATTGGCGTTGCCTCAACAAAAGCATTCACGGCACCTCTGGTGGACCTCTTTCTTCTCGCAGTTCTTCTGGCAGATAAAAAAGACCTGCTTTGTGAAGACAGCAAACGAAAACTGATTTCCCAGATTAGCATGGTACCGGATTTGGTTGGCACCTGTCTTGAACGCGAGGAAGATGTTATTGAGGTTGCGCGAAAATATAAGGAAATTGAACACATTCTTTATTTAGGGAGAGGCATTAATATGCCCATTGCTTATGAAGGCGCCCTCAAGTTGAAGGAAATATCCTATATCCATGCCGAGGCATACCCTGCCGGTGAAATGAAGCATGGCCCGATTGCTTTGATTGACAAGCAAATGCCGGTCCTGGCGATCATGCCCAAGGACCAGTGGTATGAGAAAATGCTCAGCCAGGTTGAACAGGCAAAAGCCCGCGGCGGCAGGACCATTATTGTTGCCACAGATGGTGATGAGCGCGCGGAAGAATTGGGTGATGATGTTTTGTGGATCCCCGAAGCAGCATGGATGATCAATCCGATACTGGCAGTGATCCCGCTGCAAATCTTGGCTTACCATATCGCTTCAATGAAAGGCCTGGATGTGGATCAACCCAGAAATCTGGCGAAATCGGTTACTGTGGAATAAGTCAAATAATCATTCGGGATAATAAAAGATCCCGCCGATCTCATCCTTATAATCAACTCGCAGGCCAGTTGTAAGCGATTGGAGCAGCTGGTTTGAATTATCGCCATAGTAGTTGCGGAATTCAGAAAAAAGGATGATCAACGCCGCATGCTTTTCGCGAAACGATTTTTCTCCATAGGCGTCGCCTGAACCATAAGCCCGGTCATGAAATTGATCAACCTGTAAAGGGAAGCGGTTTGTATGAAAAAGCACAAAGGCCGCCGAGTTGGAAATCATGGATTGGTTGGCGGGCAGGGAATCCAATTTTGGCAAGAAATCTGATTCTTGATAAGGCCGGGAAGTGAATCCGACCCCGTCTTTATGAAGCATTTCGGCAGATTTCAATGACGTCATTCCATAAAACCTGATAGAAATCAAGGCTATAAGAATAAAGCCGCTTTTAATTAACCAACTTTTAGTTTTAATAATATAAACCTCATAAGAGCCAAGGATTATTAATATCAAAAAAGGAAAAACCGGCGCCATCATCCTGTCAATAATGTCGATTTTTGGAATGGTTAAACTGTGGGTGATGCTGATGAAAAGCATATAAGCGCATAAAAAAATCAGCGAAATTTGAAAAAGTAAAAGGGGTTTGTTATTTCTATAATCAATTTTTTTTCTGGACGCCAGCAAACCAACGACTAAAGCAATGATCAAAAGGCTGGAAAACAAAAAAATAATCGCAAAGTTAAGTGGATTTAAAGCGTAAATGCCTGAATATGGTACCCATCCACTGAATATTTTTATTTCCTGCAAGATGCTTCGATAAATGTTCTCTAAAAATATAAGGCTGAACGAAAACCGCTTACCGCCGATCTTGTTTAATTCTTGATACTGATTTAAAAACCACAAACCGACTGGCGCCAAGGAGATCAAGAAGTATAGTGGGACAAAGTATATTTTCTTTTGTGAGATTTCATTGCGAAATACGAACAGGCAAAGACCGATACATAAGATAAAAAGAATTCCGGCATACCGGACCATTGGCAGAAAAGCTGAAAAAACAATTATTGCCAGAAGAAATAGATTCTTTTTAGAATTTATGAATTCAATAAGCAAGAATACAAGAAGTAAAAGGAGGCTAATAAAAAGAGGTTCTGACATAAAACTGGAGAATGTATCCAACATGAGCGGGGATACAGCAAAAAAAAGAGAAGATAGGATGCCTGTCAGATAATTCTTGAACACTTTTAGGCCAAGAAAACCGATAATAAAAATACTAAATGTGAAAAAAATAATATTCAACCACCTGGCAGATGAAATGAAATTGCCTTTTAATGGAGTACAGAGACTAAGAAGAAATGGATACAGCGGGGGAAATTCGGTGACAGGTGTGATTGAACCATTTGAGTTATGAATTATTGCCCCATCTCCAGCTTGCAAATTGCGAGCAGCGCTAAGGTATGCAGCAGAATCACTAAAAGCCCATGGTCCCCAGTTGGTTGCATAAAAAATTAAATAACCACCCAATATTGAAATCAGGGTGATTATTAACATATAAAAATATTTATTCTGGAAATTGAATTTCAAAGTGTCTAAGAGATTTTTTCAGCCAGTTCCGCAGCCCAGGCATGAATCTTTTCCCATTCACGGAAATCACTTTTGCCTTTATCTGTGTCCATACTCTTTTTCATTGATTCAATTAATTTCTTCACCAGGATATTTAATTTATTAAATTCCTCGCTATCAGTGACAGCGGCACCGGCAAATAAGCCGAGGGCAACAGGTTGGATTTCAGGAAAACGAGCCAAGGACTTATTTAACCAGCCCAAGGTTTCTGCCTGATTCTTTTCGTTGTCTTCAATCATATTAAAGCAAACCACAAAAAAAGCGGTCTTTTTGGTTTCCAATTCTTTATGAAACCTTGTCAGGAATTTATTAAAATCACCCGTCATCTGGCCTGCATGAATGGAAGTGCCTAACAAGACAGCCTGATATTCGGAAATCGATTTAACATCCTTCGCAGGGGAAATTGTGGTTTGAATATTTTTTCTGATTAAATCCTTGACGATCTCTTCGGCAACCTGATGTGTCGCACCAGCCCAAGTTGAATATGCAACAAGTATCTTATCCAAATTCTCTCCTCATGTGAATAAAAGAATATTTCCCCAATTTTACATCATGGCATCAAGAAAATGGCATCACAATGTCTAAATACCCTTGTGTTAGAATTGCTTACTCAATTCAATTACAATTAATTCTTCTTTAGAAGGTATATTATCGATGGCAGAAAAAATCACAAAAGAAATCATCCTGGATCAATTGCGGACAGTCATGGATCCTGAGCTGAATCGCGACCTGGTTAGCCTGGGTATGATCAAGGATGTTGAAGTGTCTGGCGGAAATGTCAAGTTCACAATTGAATTAACAACTCCGGCATGCCCTTTGAGGAACAGAATTGAAGCTGATGCGCGCAAGGCAATTGCCCAATTGCCGGGAGTAGAAGCCCTTGAAATTAAAATGTCTGCGCGAGTTCAACAAAGCCAGCTCTTAAAAGAACAAGTGGAGTTGAATATAAAGAATATTATTGCCGTCTCATCAGGCAAAGGGGGCGTTGGCAAAACTACCATTGCAGTTAACCTTGCGATAGCACTGGCCAAGACTGGCGCTTCAGTTGGCATCATGGATGCGGATATCTACGGGCCGAATGTTCCAACGATGATGGGCATAAAAACCATGCCTGCTCCGAAAAATAATAAGCTGATCCCTGCAGAAGCCTATAACGTCAAAATAATATCAATCGGATTCTTGGTTAAAGATGGCCAGCCTTTGATTTGGAGAGGCCCCTTGCTTAATTCAACCATCAGGCAATTTCTGACTGATGTGGATTGGGGTGATTTGGATTATCTGGTTGTGGACCTCCCGCCGGGAACTGGTGACGTTCAATTAAGCCTGTCGCAGCATATTCCAATCACTTGCGGAATTATTGTAACCATGCCTCAAAAAGTATCACTGGATGACGCCGCCCGTGGTGTAGAGATGTTTAAGAAACTGGAAATCCCGATTGCAGGAGTCATTGAGAATATGGGTGCCATGCAGCTACCGGACGGGACGGTCATCAATGTTTTTGGCGAAGGCGGCGGCGAAGCAATGGCCAATGCTTATGGATTGCCTTTCCTTGCAAGAATTCCACTCAATCCTGAAATTCGAATTAATAGCGACGCGGGCACACCCCTGGTGGTGAGCCAACCAGACTCGCCAGCGGCTGGCATTTTCTCATCAATTGCCTGCGATGTGGCTTCTTTTATTTCACAACTTAATACGAAATAGAAGGGAAACCATGGAAATTATTGAAAAAACTCTCCCCAAAATTGTGGGAATAAAGTTTTCAAAAATTGGCAAGAATTATTATTTTGACGCTTCAAAGCTGGCGGAAATCAAGATCGGCGATTCGCTTATTGTTGAAACAAGCAGAGGATGGCAGATTGGCGAACTTACCGAGATCATCTACTGATCCTGAAATCTTAAAAAACGCAGCTTATAAACCAGTTGATCGGCTGGCTTCTCAGGCTGATTTGGTTAAGAAGAAGAATTAAAGATAAAAAGCGAAAAAGCGCTTGAGGTTTGCCGCTCCGAAATCCATAAACAGAAATATGAAGGGATCAAGCTGGTTTCTTCAGAGCTCAGTTTTGATGAAAGGATTTTATCTTTCTTATTTTCCAGCGAGACAGAAGAATCGCCAAACTTCAATAATGTCAAAAAAGTATTAGGCAGAGATTTTCCAAACGCGAGAATTGATTTCCATAAAATAGGCCCCAGAGATGTGGCCAGATATTTTGGGGGAATGGGGTCATGCGGCCTTGAAAGCCGATGCTGCTCTCAATTTCTGTGCAATTTTGAATCCATTTCCATCCGAATGGCAAAAAAGCAGGGTATTTCGCTGACACCGGCGGATATCACAGGCATGTGCGACAGGCTGCGGTGTTGCCTGGGGTATGAATACTGCCAATACGTTGACGCACTAAAAGATATGCCCAAGAAGAATAAACTTGTGATGACACCCAGTGGAAAAGGGAAAATCACGGATGTAGCCCCGCTGCGAAATGCTGTATATGTCTATATCGAGGAAATTGGAATAAAGGAATTTCCAGTTAGCGAAATTCAGGATGTCGTTTTATCAAAAACTGAGACGGAAACGCCTGTAGAAAATCACCCCAGGCCTGAATTTCGAAGGGAAAACCGCAGGAATCGGAGAAATAACAGGTAATTTTTATGGGTTTTTGGGAAGCAAAACAAAAAATTCTGGTCATATTAGCCCACCCGGATGACCCCGAATTCTTTTGCGGCGGGACTATCGCAAAATGGACAACCGAAGGCCACCAAGGTTTCTTATTGCCTGCTCACCAAAGGGGATAAAGGAATCAATGAAAATTTTCACGGCAACGAAAATATTATAGAATTGCGCATAGAAGAACAATTTAGCGCTGCGAAAGTGATTGGTGTCTCTGACATTACTTTTCTTGACAACGAAGATGGCTATTTAACTCCTAATTTACAATTGCGTAAAGAGGTTGCAGGGGCGATCCGCAAAGCTAAACCGGATATTGTGGTTACATGTGATCCGACAAATTACTATCTGCGCGATTCTTACATTAACCATCCTGACCATCGGGCTGCAGGGCAGGTAGTGATTGATGCTGTCTTTCCTGCAGCTCAAAATTACCTTTTCTTCCCGGAATTAGAAAAAGAACAGCATTTGGAGCCGCATCACGTAAAAGAAGTCTGGATATCCCTGCCAAAAGAACAAAATATTGCTATAGACGTGACCGATACCTGGTCCAGGAAGCTTGAAGCCCTCACGAAGCACGCCTCCCAAATTGGTGATATTGACCAATTTTACTTACGCATGCGCTCGCGGCACACTGAAGACTCGAGTGACGACGCACCACGTTATGAAGAAGTGTTTCGCCGCATTGTTTTTGATTAGATTTCCATTAACTCATAGAAAAATAATTACTTTCTCCAATTATTAACCCGATTATTGTGCTATAAAATATAATTAATCAGATTAATAATATTTTATGGTTAAACAGACAATACTCTCAGATAAGCAGCGCGGGCTTTTGGATTATTTAATCGAGAAGGCCAGGCAGCCCAAATCTGAAATACCCACCATCCAGCAGCTCAGTTCAGAGCTGGGCATCAGCACTGCCTGCCTGAGGGAGCAGATGGAACTGGCAAAAAATTTGGGGATTATTGCCACCCAGCCGCGCAAGGGGATTGAAATACGCGAGTATCAGTTCAAACCGGCGGTTGAAAAAAGCCTCTATTATGCGATCAGCCTTGATAAAAAATACTTCCATCAATTTTCGGAATTGCGCAATCACCTTGAAAAAGCTTTTTTTGTGGAATCTGCCAAAACCTTGAGTGAAGAAAATATTATCGAATTAAAGGGATTTGTAAGCAAGGCACAATCCAAATTAAACAGCTTCCCGGTCCAGATCCCACATCAGGAGCATCGCGATTACCATCTTTCCATCTATAGGCCTCACAAAAATACTTTTTTATTGGGAATTCTCGAATCCTATTGGGATATGTATGAGCAGGTGGGATTGGATACCTATAACAACTTAAGCTATCTAGTAAATGTTTGGGATTACCATAAAAACATACTTGAAAAAATCGAGCATAAAGATTTTGAAGGCGCTTATTTATTATTAATTGCCCATATGGAATTAATTGATGAACGCGGACTATCCTGAAGAGGAAAAATGGGATTAAAATCAAGTAAAAATAAATGATTTTGGAATCACTTTCAGCACAGTCAATGGCTCAGGCAGCGCCACCGCGAATAACACAATTCAAAAAGCCATTTTTAAAATGGGTATTCCTGTGGGTGCAAGAAATATATTTCCCTCCAATATTCAGGGAATGCCAACTTGGTATAACTTGCGGGTTTCAAAAGATAACTTTATCGGTAGGCTGGAAAAGGATGACATTTTAATCGCGATGAATCCTGAAACCGCAATTAATGACATCAAAAAAATAAATCCAGGCGGTTTACTTTTAATCAATAAGAATATAAAAATTCCAGAAAGCCGGAACGACATCAAGCAATGTGAGATGCCGGTTGACGAATTGCTAAAAACCAGCGGAGTATCTTCAAGTCTGAATATTTATTTGGCAAATATGGTCTATGTCGGTATTTTGGCATTTCTGATTGGAATTGAGATGGCAAAAATTGAAACTGCCCTGGACCAGCACTTCAACGGTAAAAAAAGCGCTATTGAACCAAATATAAAGGTTGTCAAGAGCGCATTCGAATGGGCCAAGAGCAATATAAATTTCCAGAGCCCTTTTTCCTTGAAACCAATGCAGGCAACCAAAGGCAAGATAATGATCGATGGGAACACTGCCGGCGCTTTGGGCGCTTTGTATGGTGGATTGCAGTTCGCGGCATGGTATCCCATTACGCCCGCAACCAGCCTGGCGGAAGCAATCAATGATTTTATACCCAGCCTTCGCCAGGATCCAAAAACAAAAACAATCACCTGCGCAGTTGTGCAGGCAGAAGATGAACTGGCAGCCATTGGCATGGTTATTGGTGCGGGTTGGGCTGGTTTGCGTTCGATGACTTCAACATC
Organism: uncultured Chloroflexia bacterium; assembly: GCA_963751635.1. GTDB lineage: Bacteria > Chloroflexota > Anaerolineae > Anaerolineales > Anaerolineaceae > Pelolinea. The sequence continues at coordinate 105,984 of CAVVVE010000002.1, read as the reverse complement.
CGGTCCCGGGCTCTGCCTTATGTCAGAGTTTTTGGGATTGGCCTATTTCACAGAAGTACCTATGGTTGTTTGGGATGTTCAACGCGTTGGACCAAGCACGGGCATGCCAACGCATACATCTCAGGGAGACTTAACTTTTTCATACTTTATCAGCCATGGCGATAAAGATTTTGTGATTCTCCTGCCTGGAAATATGAATGAATGCTTTGAATTCGGCTGGCGAGGGCTCGATATTGCCGAAAAGCTGCAAACGCCTGTGATCATTCTGAGCGACCTTGAATTGGGAATGAACCTGTGGATGGCTGATCCTTTAGAGTATCCAGATGAAGAAATAGATCGCGGAAAAATTCTCTGGGAAGAGGATATTGAAAAATTTGTAAAGGAAAAAGGACAAGAATGGGGCCGATATGTGGATTTTGATGGGGATGGTATTGCCTATCGAACTTTGCCTGGCAATTTACACCCTAAAGCACCTTATTTTACCCGCGGAACCAGCCATGATACTTATGCCGGGTACAGTGAATCTTCCGAAGATTGGGAGCATAATCTTCTCAGAATAAAGAAAAAATTTGAAAAAGCTGAGTTTATCTGCCCTAAACCAGTAATAAAAGACAAAAATAACAAGTCGGCAATTATCGCTTATGGCTCTTCGGACATGCCTGTTGTTGAAACAATTGAAATATTGAAAAATGAGTCTTTCAGTCTTGATTACTTAAGAATTCGCTCTTTACCTTTCTCAAAGGAAGTAAAAAAATTCGTCGAAAAGCACCAGCGCATATTTGTTGTTGAAAACAACCGTGACGGCCAAATGAAACAATTGCTGTCTGTCAACTTTCCGGACCATGCATATAAATTTATCAGTGTTGCCCATTCGGATGGGCTTTCATTGAGCGCAGAGTGGGTTGCGAAGCAGGTCCTCAAAGTAGAAAAACTGGAGAAATAAGCAAATGGCAACTCTCCCCCGAAAAGACAACATCAATACCATCGGTTTAACCAGAAATGATTATTTAGGCAGGCAAACCACGTTATGCAAAGGCTGCGGACATACTTCCATCGCGAATATGATTGTCTCAGCCTGCTATGAAATGAACATACCGCCAGAAAAAATCGTCAAATTCAGCGGAATTGGCTGCTCGAGCAAATCTGCGGCATATTTTTTGGAAAGGTCCTTTGGTTTCAATGGCCTGCATGGGAGAATGCCTTCAGTTGCTGAAGGCGCCCTTTTTGCGGACAAGAGCCTGATTGGGATAGGGATCAGCGGTGATGGCGATACAGCTAACATTGGACTGAGCCAATTTAAACATCTCTCCCGGCGCAACGTGCCCATGGTTTATATTGTTGAGAATAATGGCGTTTATGGATTGACCAAAGGCCAATTCTCGGCAACAGCTGAAAAAGGCTTGACATTGAAGCGCCAGGGCGAGAATCCCTACTTGCCGGTGGATATTGCCCTGGAAGCAATCGCAGCCAACGCTTCTTTCGTCGCGCGCTCGTTTGCCGGTGATCCGAAACAGGTTAAAGAATTATTAAAAGCGGCGCTCAGCCACCGCGGAACATCCATCCTGGATATCATCAGCCCATGCGTAACCTTTAATAACCAGGATTATTCTGTGCATTCATATTCCTGGGTTAAAGGCCATGAAGCACCGCTGCACGAGCTGGAGTTTGTTGCTCCGCGGGATGAAATCACCCTGGATGATTTTGAAAGGGGATCCATTAAAGAAGTAACCATGCATGATGGGTCGGTGATTGTCTTTAAGAAACTTGCCCGCGAGTATGATCCCACCAACCGGACAGAAGCCATCAAAATGCTCGAGGAAGCCATACGAAAAAATTGGCTGATCACAGGGCTGATTTATGTTGATCCAGATTCACCGAATATTTACGATATGTACCCGATTGGGGAAAAACCTTTAAATAGACTGCCATCAAGAAAAATCAGGCCGGACAGGAAGTCATTAGATCTGCTTAATCAGAGCCTGATGTAAATTCATTCAGCGTCAATGCTTCCGATGGTATGGAGCAGGGCTAAATTGGTTGAGCGCATTTCTCCGATGGGAAATCCTGAAATAAGAACGACTTTCTGGCCTATTTTCAATTCGCCACTTGACAAGAGCGCTTCTTCAACATGAATGATCATTTCTCTTAGGGTTTCAGATAATGGCACCAAATGAGGGATTACCCCCCAATACATGCTCATCAGGCGATAGGAAGCCTCATTGGGAGTGAAAGCGAGAATAGGTACTTCCGGCCTGGCTTTGGATTGTAAAAATGCAGAACGCCCGGATTGGGTAAAGACAGCAACAGCTTTAACCTGCCTGTCATGCGCCAACTCTCTGGCAGCAATAGAAATTGCGAAGGCATCATCCTGGTTATTGCCAATCGCTGTTTTGTAATAATGCCCCCATTCCTCAATGTTGTTTTCAGCCTCGGTAATGATGGCTGCCATCATTTTAACGCTTTCCAGGGGATATTTTCCGCTGGCAGTTTCGCCGGAAAGCATCAAAGCGTCTGTTCCATCAAAAACCGCGTTTGCCACATCCGATGCTTCAGCGCGAGTGGGGCGCGGATTTTCAATCATTGAGTCCAGCATTTGAGTGGCCGTGATAACCAGCTTTGCCTTTCTGTTTGCCGCCTGAATAATCTCCTTCTGGATTATGGGCACTTCTGCCGGCGAGGTTTCAACTGCCAAATCACCCCTTGCCACCATGACGCCGTCTGCCGTATCCAGGATGCTTTCCAGATTCATAACGGCTTCAGGCAATTCAAGTTTGGCGATTACTGGCAGATTGCGTGTTCCGTTAGATTTTTGCAGGATGAAATCCTTAACATTAGCAATATCTTTCGCATTCCTCACAAAGGAAATGGCAACTGCGTCGATGCCATTTTGAAGTCCAAATTCAAGATCCTGCTGGTCTTTTTCTGTAAACCCGGGAATATCCAGGCTTGTTCCGGGCAGGTTTACACCCTTATTCGATGTTAGCAATCCGCCAAGAAGTACCTTTGCGTTGAATCCATTCTTATAAAGGTCCAGCACTTCCAATTCCAGCTTGCCGTCATCCAGCAAGATTCTCCCGCCAACCTTTAGGCAGTGAATAATATCTGGGATTTCAAGGTATATCTTTTTTTGTATGCCATCCTCAAAGTCAATTTCATGGTTATCGATATCCAATTCCATTGCGATGGTTTCCCCGGCTTTCAGCCGGACACCGCCTTTGGGTAGATCACCCACCCTTAACTTGGGTCCCTGCAGATCCTGAAGGATCGTAATCGGGTGATTCTTCTTTTGAGATAATTCTCGAATTATTCTGATTAAATCCAGATGGGTTTCATGTGTCCCATGAGAAAAATTTAGCCGCGCTACATCAATACCGGCATCTATCAATGCTTCAATCGCGCTGATGGTATCGCTGCTCGGACCTAAGGTTGCTACAATTTTTGCTTTTCGATTCATAACCATGAGGTTAATTTGATAAAACTTCCCTTATTCTTGGAAGCGCCCAGTCAATTGTCTCACGATCGATAATCAATGGCGGTGCAAAGCGGATGGTCGTTTCGTGGGTTTCTTTTGCGAGGATCCCTTTTTTCTGAAGAGCCTCACAGAATTTTCGGGCTTTTCCAGAATCTCTTTTCAGTTCCACTCCGATTAACAAACCTCGCGCACGGATTTCTTTAATATTCTTTTGAGGCATTTCGTATAACTGCTCAGTAAAGTATTCGCCCATTTTGCTGGCATTTTCAATGAGTTTTTCTTCAGTTATCACTTTGAGGGCGGTTCTTGCCACTGCAGCGCCGAGAGGATTCCCGCCAAAAGTTGAGCCGTGTTCGCCAGGCGTAAAAAGTCCCAAAACATGCTTGTCGGATAAAACGGCAGAGACTGGATAAAAACCACCAGCCAATGCTTTGCCAATGATCATCACATCCGGTCGGACTCCCTCATGGTCACAGGCAAAAAGTTTGCCTGTCCTGCCCAGACCGGTCTGGATTTCATCTGCAATAAAGAGGATATTCTTCTGTCTGCAAATCTCCGCTACTTGCTTGAGATAATTTTCCGGCGGAATGAGCACGCCGGCCTCACCCTGAATGGGTTCAATCATAACGGCCGCAGTGTTCTTGTTGACCGCATCCTCAATCGCGCTTGCATCGCCGTAGGCGACATTCACAAAGCCGGGGGTGTAAGGTCCAAAATCTTTCTTGTAGAGCTCTTCAGAGGAAAATGAGACTATTGTGACCGTCCGCCCATGGAAATTCCCGTCGGCAACGATAATTTCGGCTTTATTTTCTTCCACCTTTTTTACTTGGTAGGCCCATTTGCGGGCTATTTTAATGGCGGTCTCAACAGCTTCAGCGCCGCTGTTCATAGTGATGGCCATCTCATAACCGGTCAGATCGCACAATTCTTTATAAAGTAGGGGCAGCTGGTCATTCCGGAAGGCGCGCGAGGTAAGTGTTAACTTTTGCGCCTGGTCAACCAGAGTTTTCAGGATTTTAGGGTGAACATGGCCCTGGTTTAATGCCGAGTATGCACTGAGACAATCCAGGTAACGATTGCCGTCAATGTCATAGACCCAAACGCCTTCTCCGCGTTCGATAACCACATCCAGCGGTTTATAGTTCTTTGCGCCATAAGTCTCGGAGAGGTTAATATAATCCTGGGTTTTCATAAGCCCTGTCCGGAGAGTAATTTGACCAAAATGGCTTTTTGGGCATGCAGCCGGTTGTGCGCCTGCGGGAAAAGCATGGAATGCGGACCATCAGCAACTTCATCGGTGATTTCCTGACCGCGATGGGCGGGCAGGCAATGCAAAACGATGGCGTCTTTACTGGCCAGCTCAACCAGCGCAGCATTGACCTGGTAGGGTGGGAAAACCTTTTTGCGTTTTTCAGCTTCCTCTTCCTGACCCATGCTTGTCCAGGTATCCGTGTAAATCACATCTACGCCTGCAACCGCTTGCCTGGGATCACGAAATTTATTCAATTTCGAACCACTTTCCTTAGCAAATTCTTCTGCCATTTTCCAGGCAGTATCAGCAATGTCATAACCTTCTGGTGCGGCGATAGCGTAATCCAATCCAAGTTTGGAACAGGCATGCAGCAGCGAGACAGCCACATTATTGCCGTCGCCGATAAAAACAACTTTCAATCCCTTAAGGTTTCCAAATTTTTCATAAATCGTCATCACATCCGCCATCGCCTGGCAGGGGTGGTTGTAATCACTTAAGCCGTTAATAACTGGAACGGACGACCATTTTGCCAGTTCAGTCACATGCGAGTGGTCAAATACGCGTGCCATGATGCCATGCACATAACCTGACATTACTCTGGCGACATCCGCGATCGATTCGCGCTGGCCCAAACCAATTTCAGCAGGTGAAATGAATAAGGCATCCCCGCCCAGATGGCGCATCGCCATATCAAAACTGATGCGTGTTCTGAGGCTGGGTTTATTGAAGATCATACCCAGCACTTTGCCTTTCAGAATGGGTTGATTGCCATTATTAAAATATTCTTTCTTAAGGCTAATGGCAAGATCAAGCATTTCTTTAAGCTCAGACGAGGAATAATCAGCAACAGCAATGAAATCTTTTTTCATAAACACCTCTCCTAAGGTTTAATAGCGCTAAAAGTATAGCATTGATGATGGAAAAAATGGATTGTCGAAATTAGTGAAAATTAGAGAAGGATGTAACTTTGTTAAATTCTAAATTCGTTTTTTCCAAAATAATTGTGAAGTGATAAAAGAATCAATAAAAGAGAGGCGGGGGCGCAGTTTTGTATCCTGACGAACTAAATGGGATGCAAGCTGATAAAAATAAGCCCCAAAGAAAGGCGCAAAAATGTTCAGAATTTTTCCTTCAATGCCTGGAATTATTGAAAATTTCTTCTTTTGCATACCCTGGATGATTATTTGCGCAACCTTTTCGGGCTTCATCACGCTTCCGGATTGGTTGATCTTTTTTGTAATATCCGGGATGATGGTATGTTCAAAAGCCAACTGGGGCGTATCCGTGTCGGGCGGCAGCACAACTGATACATTTATTCCGTGGGGCATAACCTCTGATCGTAAACAGCGCGAGAAGCCGCGGACAGCATATTTCGAAGGCGCGTAGGCTGTGTAGCCGTAGATGCCGACCAGTGCTGCAAGCGAGGATATATTGACAATATAGCCCTGGCTCTTTTCAAGCATGCGCGGAAGGATCAATTTTGTCAAAAAAACAGTGCCCAGGTAATTTACATCCATCACATTCTTGAATATTTTGGGATCCATATCAACGAATTTGCCAGGATAAGCAATACCGGCAGAATTTATCAAAATATCAAAGGAGGTTTTGTCATGCAACAATGCGCGCTTTAATTTGGCAAAATTACTTACATCGGCCGAGATCCATCTAAAATTTTGACTAGGGAATTGGGTGAATTTTTTTATTTCAGAGATGGCCGCTTTAAGAAGCTGCCTGCGCCTTGCCAGAATAGTGATATTAGCCCCCAAAGAGGCTAATTCCTTTGCCAAAGCCAGGCCGATGCCGCTTGAGCCACCCGAAATTAATATTTCTTTGTTTTTAAATTCCATATTGACTCAATGCCCACATGATGAACAGGATCCCCCGGAGCAACTACCGCATCCGCAGGAGGATGCAGGGGAGGTAGTTTTAGATTGGCCATGCGCAAAGAAAGTTGAGAGAAGCCGCTTTGAGTCTTCCTTATGGCATTTGGAACATTCTATTGGATCATCAGCCGCCTTAACCGAACGCAAGGCGTCAAATGAATTTCCGCAATTTTTACAACGATATTCGAAAATTGGCATAGTTTCCTGTCATTTAAATTAACACCGTTATGATAACAGCCGTTCTGCATTTTGACAAATTGCATTAATTCCCTCTGATATAATAATTGTAAATATTCACAACATGAATAATATAAACGATTCTGATATTTCGATACTTGGTTTTCTCGTTACAGAACCCATGCATGGGTATGAGCTCCATAAACAGGTAACTGACCTTTCCGGATTTGGAATTGTATGGAACATCAAAATCGGCAAGCTATATGCAATGCTGAACCGCCTGGAAAAAGACGGCTTGATTAAAATCGGCGATTTCAAAGGAGGGAAACAGGCCAGCGCGAAATGAATTTTCAATAACGTCCAGGGGGAGGAAAAAATTTGAATCATGGATGGTTTCACCGATAAATCACGGAAGAGAATTTCGGATTGTTTTTCTCTTGAAATTATATTTTTCAATGAAGTTTGGTTTACAGAATACGGATGAATTAATAAATACTCAAATTGAAATCTGCAAATCCTGGTTGTCTGAGAGATCTGAAATTATTCAAAATGAAATTGCAGAAGGAATCAAGTATTAGATTTCCATTGATTGTGAAAAAATACAGGCAAATTCAAATCAATGGGTACATCGACTGGCTGAATTGGTGCCAAGATTTTATTCAGGAGAAAATGAAATGAAGAAATTGTTGACTTTTTGCATTGGCTTGATCTGGATTTTGGCTGGCTTGCGCACCATTAACCATTGCAACGGATAAATCAATAACGATAACAGATGCATTGGATAGGCAGGTGACTTTGGGCGGCAATCCTTCCAGAATAGTCATTGTTGGGAAACAAGCGCCCATGCTTACCAATTTCTTGTATTTATTTGAAACGGCAGGTGAAAAATTGGCAGCCCTGGAAAAAAGGACACAGTCGGCAGAAGATTTTCTTGAAATAATCGATGAAAATATTGTTGGGAAATATTTACTTGAAAAGGGCGCTGGCGCCGAACAAGTTGCACCCTTAAATCCGGATGTCGTCATCATGAAAGCATCGATGCGAGAGACAATTGGCAAGCCGATGGAAGACTTATCAATGCCTGTTGTGTATGTCGAATTCGAAAATACTGACCAAATCTATCGCGATATCCGCATATTTGCTGAAATATTAAAAGAAGAAAATCGTGGAGAACAATTAATTTCTTCTTATGAGCAACTTTTCAAACAAATTGAAAAGAAAGTGGATAAAGATTCAGTAAAACCTTCAGTTCTGATCCTGCAAGCTGTTTCAGCAGACCAAAAATATGTTTTCAGCTTGCCTGATGTAAATTGGCTGCAAACTGATCTGATTGAAAAAGCTGGTGGATCAGCAGTATGGAAAGAAGCGAATGCTACTGGTAGTTGGGCTGACGTAAATATGGAGCAGATCTCCAATTGGGATCCTGATCTGATTTATATCGTTAATTACCAGGGGAAGGCTCCAGAAATTGTCAGTTCGTTAGAAAAAGATGAGATCTGGAAAAATCTCAAAGCCGTAAAGAATAATAAGCTTTATGCTTTTGCTTTTGACTATCTGAGTTGGGATCAGCCAGATCCGCGCTGGATTTTGGGATACGCATGGATGGCTTATCGGCAGAATCCGCAGAATTTTTCATCTCAGGAAATCCAATCGATTGTGAATGCGTTTTATGAAAAGTTCTATAACCTTGATAAACCTTTAATTGATAAAATAATATAATTCAAAGATAGCGAATTATTTGAAATAGAATGAGGGAAAAACGGCTTATCGGTTTAATAGTTTCTTTATTCATTGTCACATTGATTTCTTTTTTCATCGGCAGGTATCAACAGGAAAATCCGTTTAACCTTATTCCGAACAATGCTCTCTTCAGGCAGCTTTTTTTTCAATTAAGAATCCCAAGAGTTCTGACCGCTCTATTGATAGGGTCTGGCCTGGCATTGGCTGGTTTGGTCACGCAGGCTATTTTTCAGAATCCCCTGGCTGACGGAGGTCTTTTGGGCATCAGCCAGGCTGCCGGCTTTGGCGCAGCACTTGGCATCCTGATATTCAAAGGGAATCCGATTTGGATTCAAGTATCCGCATTTGGATTTGGTATTTTGGCCCTGCTGATTTCAATTCTTATCTCGGAAAAAATAAGAGGGAACAAGATTCTTGCCCTGATTTTGGCCGGCATTGCCGTTTCGGCAGTTTTTTCTGCCGGTATCGGCATCCTGAAATATCTGGCTGATCCCATTGACCAATTGCCAGCAATAGTATTTTGGCTTTTGGGAAGCCTGGCAGGATCAACCTGGCCGATACTCATAAGGCTTACGGTTATTATTCTGCCGCTGTTTGTGTTCTTATGGTATTACCGCTGGCGGCTGAATTTACATGCAATGGATAGGGAATCGGCATTTTCATTAGGCCTTCGGAATAAATCAGAATTATGGCTGTGCCTTTTGGCAAGCGTTTTATTGACCACCACCATTATTTCCGTATCCGGCATCGTCGGTTGGATTGGATTGATCATTCCAAATTATGCCCGCTTGATTGCAGGTTCGGATACATCAAAATCGATTCCAGTGGCAATTCTTCTGGGAGGCATCTTTGTTGTCATTTGTGATGACCTGGCGCGAGCATTGCTTCCAGGTGAAATTCCTTTGGGGATATTTACTGCTTTTATGGGCGCGATATTGTTCATTGGCCTGCTGCTAAAAAAAGAAAAAATCGCATGAATTCATTAATGAACTCTCTGAGCCTATTGAATATTTCATTTTCCTATAGTGGAAAAAAAGGAAAAGTGATCAATGACTTTAGCTTTAATATTCCTTTAGGATCAAATACCGCCTTGCTGGGCTTAAATGGTACCGGAAAAACAACGCTATTGCTGCTTCTTTTAGGCTACCTGGAACCTGGAAAAGGGGAGATATACCTAAGGAAGGATGGTCAAGAATTAACAATCAAACAAATGAATGGTTCAATCGGATATCTTTCACAAAGTGAGAATATCCCTTTCGATTACACAGCCCGAGATTTTATCCTGCTTGGCAGAGCCCCGCATATTATGAAATTCAGCACCCCATCAACTAGAGATATCGAAATCTGCGGCCAGATTATTGATTCGCTGGATTTATCAGCATTAGCTGACAGTAAACTTGGAGAAATCAGCGGTGGAGAGCTCCAAAGGGTACGTATCGCACGAACTTTGGCCCAGGAACCTGAAATTATATTGATGGATGAACCAATGACTCATTTGGATATCAAGAATAAGAAATATTTAAACGGGCTGATAAATAAACTTAAGGAGTCTGGAAAAACGATCATTTATTCCACCCATGATCCCCTGGATGTATTAAATTACAGCGACAATTGCATCATCATGGGAAGAAATCTTGAATATGTCGCAGGAAAAACCGAAGAAATTATTTCAAGCAAAGTCTTATCTCGCTTCTTTGAAATTCCGATTACGGTTATTAAAGATGACGGCAAAAAAACGATCATCATTCATTGATGCAATGGACGCAAAAGCAAAGATTTTTATTATCAGTGGCGAGGCCGGATCAGGTAAAACCAGATTAATTACTAAATTGGTCTCTGGAATTAAACAACATGGCATAAAAATAACCGGAATTATTTCACCGGCGAGATTTGAGCATGGAAAAAAAACCGGTATATTTGCGGAAGATATTTCTTCCCAAGAGAGAATGCTGTTGGCATATTATCAGCCTGGTTGGGATCCGGAAAATCCAAAGCGGGAATGGAAAATGGATCCCGAAGTATTGAAATGGGGAGAGTCGATTTTACTGAATTCGACGCCAACCAGGGTTTTAATTATTGATGAATTGGGGTATCTGGAATTTGAAAAGAATTCGGGCTGGACATGCGCTTTTGATATTCTGGAAGAAGGTTCGTATGAAGTCGCAATTATTGCTGTCAGGGAAAGCCTTTTACCCTTGGCGTTGAAAAGATGGAAAACTGCCAAAGTAATTCATTTGGAAGAGCCCTCTCAAATAATTGCACAAGCCGCTGATTTGGAAGCTCAGATACTGGCTGCCGTCAATAAGTGAAAGACCGCAATACCAAAAGCAACCGAGACATTGAATGACTCTTTTTTTCCGCCCATTGGAATTGCTGCAACCAGGTCGCTGATTCTTAATATTTCAGGGTCAATTCCAAGATTCTCATTGCCTGCCACCAGGCATAAGCGTGCTTGAATCATGGATTTTGTTATACTGGCAATTGGTAAAGATGAAGGCATATTTTCCAGGCTGATTATTTGATAACCGGTTGCTTTTAATTCAATGACTTTTTTCAAGCCATTATTGGTATGCTTCCAGGTAATTTCAGGTATTGCTCCCAGGCCTGTCTTATCCATGCGGGGATGGTCTGGCAAGGGCGAGATGCCTGAAAGAATAATCTGGTGAATTCCGAATCCTTCGCAAGTTCTGATCATTGAACCGACATTGTATACACTGCGAATATTATCCAGCAGCGGAATTATTTCAATACTGTTGTATTGATTATTGTTTTTCATTTGATCAGCTTTTGTTCTGCAGGAAATCGGAGCTGATTCGCCGCATTTCGGGCAGTAGGCTTTTTCAGATCCGGTATCCAGATCCGGATACCGGAAACCGCATTCCTGATTGGAGCATTCCCTGAAAAATCCCGTCAGCATAGCATCATGAATTGAAATTTATAGAGGTCCTAACAAAGGCGCAGGAAGCCGGATCTATCCCCAGCTCCTTAATAACCTCATCAGGCCGTCCTGTGGCTCCCGACCTGGCAAGCAAATGCATATGAATTTTTATCTGCGAATCTTTAGATTTGCTGAAATTAATGGCAAGAATCAGCGGCCGAAGGTCATAACGCTTCCTGTTCCTTTCACGCTCAATTTTCTCTTGCATTAAAAGTGAGTCTATTGATTTTTTCAAATTTGGAAAATTAAGGCCAGGATCGTTGATAGTCACTTCAAATTCAGCTGATTCAGCCAGACCGTTTAAAGCCTTCTGATTCTCGGGAATTTCCTCAATTGAGAGAATCTCAATCCCCTCCGGTAAATTATTCTTCATCCTGGTTTGTACTTCATTTCCCGGAATAATTTCAGAAAACCAGATGTCAATTAACTCTGCTCTGCCCTCAAACCCGACCGGAAGCGGAACTGCCAATTGCATTTTTGGCTGGGGATGGAATCCCTCAGAATGCTTGACTTCCAGGCATGCGCGCCTAAGCGATCTTTCCCAAATCTTTTGCAGATCCAAAGCGCTGGTGTAAATAATCTCTTTACGTTTTTGGAACTTGATTCTTAAGCGCATTTATCCTTGCGTCCTTATTGCTTCACAACTTAAATCATATTCAGTTTGAATGCCGCATCCATGGCACAAGAATCTGCAATCAGATGTAGTCTCCTGATCTTTGCTTTTTTTGTATTCATCGATCAAAAATCTTTTTGAAACACCAATATTGATGTGTTCCCAGGGCATTAGTTCATCAACACTGCGCTGCCTGTGGGAAAAGAAATAAGGATCAATCCCGTTTTCATTGAATGCCTTACCCCAGATGTCAAAGTCGAAATGCTCCTGCCAGGCGTCGAATCTGGCACCTTTTTTCCATGCAGTTTCAATGACATCAGATAATCTGCGATCGCCTCTGGAAAACCAGGCCTCAAAGAGCGAGTTGTGATAATCCGGCCAATCCACTTTGATTTTTGATTTTCGTAATCCCTCGTTGATCAATTTGTATTTGACCGCGATATTATCCTGGCTATCCATTGGCGCCCATTGGAAAGGTGTATGCGGTTTGGGAATTAACGTATTGATACTTACATGAATTTCAGCCCTGCCTTTAAGCATCTCCCGGCCGATTTTGTTCACTTTCAGGCACAGGTCTACAATTTTTTGAACATCCTCAAGATCCTCACCGGGAAATCCAATCATGAAATAAAGTTTGAGGTTTTTCCAGCCCATTTGAAAAATCTTTTCCACCGTTGAGAATAAATCCTCATCCGATATGGGTTTATTAATGGATTGCCTGACCTTTTCAGATGCTGCTTCAGGCGCTAAAGTAAAATTTCCTCGCCTTTTCCCCTGCATCGTATCCATCAGCTGATTATCAAAGGTCTCGATTCTTAAAGAAGGGAGAGAAAAATTGAAATTTAATTCCCGGCTCAATTTGTTCAATCCAACAAGGAGCTCATTGATTCTTGAGTGGTCTGAAGTGCTGAGTGAGAGCAAGGAAACCTCTTCAAATCCTGTTTTCAATACCGCTGTTTTAACTGCATCCAAAACTTCAGCGGCAGGCCGTTCCCTGATCGGGCGTGTAAGCATGCCTGCCTGGCAGAACCTGCAGCCACGCGAGCAACCTCGCATCACTTCAACTGCCGCCCGATCATGGATGATGCTGATGTTTGGAACAAGAAAGTCAGTTACTGGCCGAGGGAGAATTTTGACAATTCTTTTCCTGACTTCGTTTTTGGAGTTATCAAAATGATTTTTAATTTCTTTTACTGTCAAGTCCTGGTTATACGTTACCGAAAAATGAGCTGGAATATATATCCCCGGGATATCGGCAAAGGCGGCAATCATTTGTCCGCGATCCTGACTTTTATTTTTTATTGATTTGCAGACATCAATGATCTCAGTGATGATCTCTTCACCCTCGCCAATGACAAACAAGTCAATGAATGCATGCATGGGCTCAGGATTAAAACATGCGTGACCGCCGGCAATAATGAGCGGGTCATCAATTGTTCGGTCTTTGGACCGCATAGGAATACCCGCCATGTCTAACATATTTAACACATTCGTATTCAGGGTTTCATATGGTATTGAAAATCCGATTAAATCAAATTCTCTCAGTGAAATTCGATTTTCAAGTGAAAAAAGCGGGATTTTCTGGCTGCGCATGGCAGCTTCCATATCACTCCAGGGGGCATAAACGCGTTCTGCCAGCGCATCTTCCCGCTTATTGATGATATCGTAGAGAATAGTCAATCCTAAATTGGATAAGCCGATATCGTAAATATCAGGAAAAGCAAGCGCAACCTTGACCATGCTTGCTTCCCAGGTTTTTTTTATCTGGTTGAATTCTCCGCCAACATAACGTCCGGGTTTTTGAATATTAAATAATGTATGATCCAGGAATTCATTAATGGTTTCAGGACTTTGCAAAATTTCCCTTTCTAAAATAATCCCTGGTTAATCCCACCATCCACATTCAACATCACACCTGTGAGGTATGAAGCTGCAGGTGAAACCAGGAATACGGCTGCCTTGCCGATCTCTTCGGGTTCTGCCATCCGTGCCAACGGTATAGTTTTGGTAATCGCAGCGATTTCCTCTTCGACGGTCGAATTGTTCTTTTTTGTCCTGGATTGCATCAGTTCATCCACGCGGGCTGTCCTTGTCCAGCCTGGCAGTAATGAATTCACTCTAATGCCATACTCCCCAAATTCATTTGCCAGGCTTTTTGTCAGACCGGCAGTTGCAGCCCGAATGGAGTTGGAAAGGATGAGGTTTGGAAGAGGTTGTTTGACGGTAAAAGAGGTAATCGTCAGGATACTTGGGGAGGGTGATTTCTTAAAGATGGGGAAGTGCGCTTTCGATCAAAAAAATATGGCTCCTCAAGCATTTAGCGATCGCATCATCCCATTGTTCCGAGGTCAGATCTTCAAATCTTCCGGAAACCGGACCGCCGCTGTTTGTAACCAGAATGTCCAAACCACCAAATTCATTGATTGCTTTTTCAATGAATTCCTGGCATACCCCTTTATCTGTAACATCTCCAACAAATTCTATTAAGTTTTCCGAATTTCCCAACAGGTCGCGGGATTTATCAAGTGTGTTTTGATCACGACCGTTCATTATTACAGAACAGCCCTCATCCAATAATACGCGTACAATGGCAAAGCCAATGCCTTTGCTGGATGCAGCCACAACAGCTTTTTTCCCTTTTAGTCCGAGATCCATTTTGCATCTCCATTTCAGATAAATTGAATTGAATGTGACAGGATTTCAATCTCACAAAAATATTTTTCTATAAATTCAGGTATTTGCGCAAGATAAGATTCGGCAGCCCGCTTTTCAGTCGAAATAAGGCCGCAAGCTACAATACTCTCATTCCAAATATCATGCGTACCCACCTCCGAGGCTGAAACTTTGAACTCTTTATGCAATTTATGCAGGAGAGGTTTAAGCATGCTGCGCTTCTCTTTCAAAGACCGGCAATCCGATAATCTGAGATCTAACATCATTACTGCAAAAATCATGGCAATTTGATAAGAGGTTTGCTGTAGAGTAAAATTATTAATTATTAAATTGGAGCCATTTCCTTTTGATTAAAACATACTCGCAAGCCTTAGATTATATCTATTCTTTTGTCGATTTCAGCCTGACAAGGAATTTGCGTTATTCGCCTGAAAAATTCGATTTGAGCAGGATGCGAGAATTTCTGCGGTTGATGGGAAATCCGCAAAAGCATTATAAAGTAATTCATGTGGCAGGCACAAAGGGCAAAGGATCAACCTGCGCCATGCTCGCAAGCATTTTGAACCAGAATGGTTTTACAACCGGTTTCTATTCTTCACCGCATATGATCGACCTTGCTGAACGTTTTCGCATAGGTAACAAATTAATCTCCCACTCGGATATTATTAATTATTTAAATGAACTGAAACCACAAATTGAAAAAGTCCCCGAGCTGACGACCTTCGAAATCTTAACAGGACTGGCTTTCAAGTATTTTGCTGATAGGCGGGCGCAGTTTGGTGTTATTGAAGTAGGAATGGGAGGGAGATTTGACGCGACCAATGTAGTTAATCCATTAATTTCAGTAATTACCTCAATCTCCCATGACCATACAAAAGTTCTCGGAAAAACCCTGAAAAAAATCGCGTTTGAAAAAGCAGGAATTATTAAGAAAGGCATCCCGGTTGTTGTCGCAAAACAAAAAACTTCGCCTTTGGCAGAGATCAGGCGGATTGCTTATGAAAGAAAATCCGAATTGATTTATGTGCCGAATCAATTTGAGGTTAAATCGGTTTCATATTCTCTGGAGGGACAGGACATTTATTTTCAGGAAAAGCAAAAGCAAAAGAATCATATTTTCATTCCGCTGGCGGGAGACCATCAAATTGACAACGCGCTTACTGCTTATGCCTGCATAGGGGAATTGAAAAAACAGGGCATTGAGATTAATTCTGAAGCGATTACAGCGGGTTTTAAGAACGTAAACTGGCCTGGGCGATTTGAAGTGATTAACAAAAAGCCGTTGGCAATTATTGATAGTGCACATAATCTGGATTCCTTTAGAAAAATGGCAGCCACGATTAGAAAGTATTTACCAGGAAAAAAAATAATTCTGATTTTCGGCGCTTCAGAGGACAAAGAGGTTGAAGCAATGCTGAAAATTGTAAAACCACTGATTAACACATTGATAATTACGAAATCAGAACATCCCAGAGCAATGGATGTTAATAAAATTAAAAGTTATCGCCAATCAATTAGGAATCCCTTCAGTATTAGAAGAAAATATAATAAATGCCATTGGTGAAGCTTTAGCCCGCTCGAATGATTTAACCGCGATCCTGGGGGCAGGGAGTATTTTTATCGCAGGGGCAGTGAAAGAGAATTTTAAAGGATGAAGCATGAATCCAGCAAAAAATTATCCAATATGATCAGGATGAATTCAGCGCTGCTTTATTTCAACGTACTGAGGAACTTGAGGCAATCAAGAATGCCAGGGCAGATGAGACTGGCCTGATTGAGCGGAACGCGATTATCCTGGAGAGCGCCATCATCCTGCCGCATATGGTCTCTCCACTTTTTATCCCGCCTGGGAAAAATCTGGATGCGATCATTTCTGCGCAAAAATTTGGCGAGACAGTAATCGGCTTGCTACCAAATTCCAGCAAGGGAAAAACCTTCTTGGATATTGGTATTGAAATTGCGGTTGGCAAGCTAATTGACCTGCCTGATGGTAATTTTTCTGCTTTGCTTCAAGGCCGCCGGCGGGTGGAGATTCGTCGATATTATTAATTTAGAACCGCATCTCGCTGTCAAAGCAAAGGTCATTAAAAAAGCTTCAATAACTGATAAGACCGAAGTGAGAGCTTTCGTCAAATCAACGAAATCTCTTTTTGAACAGGTTGTTCAATTGGACCGCTCAATCCCGGATGAAGCGCATATCTTTGCATTAAACATTAATGAACCAGGTAAATTGGCAGATATGGTGGCAACAGCACTTGCACCAGACGATGAGCAGCGCAAGAAAATCCTTTCTTTGATGGATCCTGTTGAAAGATTAACCTATGTTAATCATTTACTTGCACAAGAGCTGGATGTTCTAACACTCGAAGACGAAATTCAGACGAAAGTCCAAAGAGAGGTGGATAGAAGCCAGCGGGAAATATATCTCCGCGAGCAGGCACGCGCGATCCAAATCGAATTGGGAGAGGGGGATTTATGGGAGCAGGAAATTAATGAATATAAAAAAAGATTGGAAGAAATTTCAGCACCCGATTATGTTCAGAATGCAGTAAAAAGTGAAATCAACAAACTCGCAATAAATCCTGCTTTGGCTCCTGAAACTGGGATCATTCGCAACTATATTGATTGGCTGCTGACGTTACCCTGGGATAAAGCCACAAAGGACAATCTTTCAATCAGACATGCCGAAAATATCCTTAAGAAAAACCATTATGGATTAAAAAAGGCAAAAGAACGAATTCTGGAATATTTAGCTGTAAAAAACCTTAAGGGAAGTAATGCCAAACAACCTGTCTTATGTTTTCTGGGTCCTCCAGGTACAGGTAAAACATCTTTGGGGAAATCGATCGCAGAAGCATTGGGGAGAAAATTTGTGCGCATTTCACTTGGGGGCATTCGTGATGAAGCCGAGATTCGAGGCCATCGCCGAACTTATATCGGCGCCATGCCTGGGCGGATCATCCAAACAATGAAAAAAGCTGATGTTATTAATCCTCTTTTTATGCTGGACGAAATTGATAAATTGGGCAATGACTTCAGGGGCGATCCTTCCTCCGCATTGATGGAAGTGCTGGATCAGGAACAAAATTCAGCTTTTTCAGACCATTTTCTTGAAGTCCCTTATGACCTTTCGCGCGTCATGTTCATCACCACGGCGAATTCAGTCGAAAATATACCGCCTGCGCTAGTTGACAGGATGGAAATCATCGAATTCCCCGGCTATATTGAGGAAGAAAAACTGGAAATCGCAAAAGAATTCCTGATTCAAAAACAAATCGAGGAAAATGGTTTAAACAGCTCAGATGTCAAATTTTAAGGATGAATCACTGCGAAAAATTATCAGGGAATATACATATGAAGCCGGCGTTCGAAATCTTGATCGCGAAATAGGAAAAATTTGTCGAAAAATCGCAAAATCCAAGTCACAGGGTAAAGCTTTACCTGTTGCTATTGTCGAAAAGGATATTGAAAAATTTCTCGGTCCATCGCAATATCTTGCATTTCAGGTCGAAGAGTCGGGATGAAGTGGGCGCTAGTACCGCGGTTGCCTGGACCGAAAATGGCGGCGAGATTATGCCTGTTGAAGTACTGGTCATGGAGGGAAAAGGCAATCTGCAAATTACCGGCAAAATCGGTGACATAATGCAGGAGTCAGCACAGGCGGCTTTATCCTATATCAAATCCGTTTCTGAGGATTTTGGAATTGAATCTGAAAACTATGAAAAGATCGATATTCATTTGCATATTCCTGAAGGCGCAATTGAAAAGGATGGCCCCAGCGCTGGCGTAACCATATGCGTTGCCATGCTTTCTGCATTGACCAAAAGAAAAGTACATCTTGATATAGGGATGACCGGTGAAATTACACTGCGCGGCAAGGTGTTGCCGGTCGGCGGGCTCAGGGAGAAAATTTATGCTGCCCACCGGGCAAGACTCAGGCAATTAATAATCCCCAGAAAAAATAAAAAAGACCTTGTGGATATACCCAAGAAGGTCAGGGATGAATTGAAAATTATTTATGTAGAAAAAATGGAAGAAATTATTCGGGTTGCCCTGTATGATTAATTGGCGTCGGGGATTCCGGTTGTGAAATGGTTTGTTCTTTTTGGGCATTATCATTTCGTAATGTGGTTAAACCATTCCTGACCTGAACCAGAATCTTGCCGAGTTCTGCTTCAAGGTGTTCAAGAGAATTAACCGCGTAATCATCTGCCTCTTTATTGATCTGCTTTGTTTCCTGGCGGGCTCTCTGGATAATACCCTCAGCCATTTGCTCAGCTTTTTGAACAATTGCATCTTTTTCCACCAATTTAGCGCTTTGTTCCTTGGCTAATTCAATTGTTCTGCGCGCTTCCTCATTTGACTGGGCAATGATTCTTTCTTTTTGATTAATGATCTGCTGGGAACTTTTGATTTCCTCAGGAATTGCCAACCGCATTTGATCAATTATTTCAAGCATTCGTTCTTCATCCACAATCACCTTATGTGTCAGAGGAAGCGATTTGCTCTCATTAAATAACTCTTCCAGCCTGTCAACCAAATGCAAAATATCCATAGTGTTTCCCTTAAGACAATTTTACAATTAATTAATCTCTGAGCGAAGTATAGTGGTCCATACGGTTCAGATCACCTATTTTCTCCATCTGTTCTTTGAGGGCTTTGTCAACATGCGGCGGTACCATTGTGGACACATCCCCTTTCAGTGCGGCAATTTCTCGAACTGTTGTTGAGGAAAGAAAGGTATGCTCTTCACTGGTTATTAAAGCGACCACTTCAATTTCTTTTTCTAATCGCCGATTAGCCAACGCCATGCGGAATTCATGCTCAAAATCAGAAAAAACCCGCAATCCACGAACGATGACTTTGGCATCCTTTTCCTTGCAAAAATTAACGGTAAGAGTGTTATAGCCTGTCACAATAATCTTGGGTTCATCAATAAATGCTTCTTTTACCAGGGCAATTCTAACTTCAGGCGAAAATAGCAATTTCTTTAATGGCCGGTCATATACAGCAACGATTACCTCATCAAAGATTTTCGTTGCTCTTTTTGCGATATCCATGTGACCGTAGTGAATGGGATCAAATGTTCCCGGAAATATTGCTCGAACCATGGTTTTATCCTTTTCTTTATTCTAACTGATGTTAATCTGAGGCCAGCGCTGACGCAGTTCCTGGTAGAGAAGTTGGTATTCAGGCTTGATGAGCTGGGGATCTTCGGAAAATATTTTTTGTGCCTGGTTTCTGCAGCGTTCAATCATCTGCAGGTCAGTGAGGCTGGCAAATCTCAATGCAACAAATCCGGATTGCCTTGTTCCCAAGAATTCCCCAGGCCCTCTGTGCTTTAAGTCAATATCCGCGAGTTCGAAGCCGTCATTCGATTTGACCATCGCCTGTAATCTTTCATTTTCCACACCGTTTTCATCGTCCGGGATCAGAAGGCAGTAGGCTTTTTCCGAATTTCTGCCGACTCTCCCCCGGATCTGGTGAAGCTGCGCAAGACCGAAATGGTTTGCGCCTTCAATTAAAACAATCGCAGCATTTGGAATATCCACACCCACTTCAATAACTGTTGTGGAAACTAAAATATCAAACTCATGATTTCTGAACGATTGCATCACCCCTTCTTTTTCTGAGGGTTTGAGCTTGCCATGCATCAGCCCTACTTTCAGTTCAGGAAATACTTCCCTTGATATCCTTTCATGTTCATTTACTGCCGCCAAGTACTCATCCTCATTATCCACTTCAATCATGGGGTAAACGATAAAAGCCTGAAATCCCTGGTTAACTTGATCTCGAATAAGGTTATATGTCTTTTTTCTTTCCCCTGGTTGAAGAAGATGCGTCTCAACTGGCTGGCGTCCAACCGGCATTTCATCAATCGTACTGACATCGAGGTCACCATAGATTGTAAGGGCAAGCGAACGCGGAATGGGCGTAGCTGTCATCACCAGCAGGTGTGGGGAACTGCCTTTTTTCTTAAGGAGATTTCTTTGTTCAACGCCAAAGCGGTGTTGCTCATCAATTACCGCTAATTGAAGATTATTGAAAACCACAGGATCTTCAAGCAGCGCGTGCGTGCCAATAATTACTTTAATTTTTCCTGTGGAAAGCCCTTCAAAAATGACCTTGCGGTCTTTTTGGGGTGTTGAACCAATTAAAAGGGCAATTTCGTCTTCGGCAGCAGAATTTGAAGCTGATAATAGTGTTTTTATGGTTCTAAAATGCTGCTCTGCGAGAATTGAAGTGGGAGATAAAACCGCTGTCTGAGCCCCTTTTTTTATAATCGCTTCAATTGCAAATCTGGCAACCACAGTCTTCCCTGAACCCACGTCTCCCTGAAGAAGCCGATTCATTGGACTGCCGGAAATTAAGTCTGTTGGTGATCTCACTGATCGCAGAATTTTGCGCGTTTGTTAGTTTAAAGGGGAGTGATTCAGCTAATCTGTTTAAATCGGCATCGGTAAGCGGATATTTTTCCGCTGAAGCCTTTATCCAATCCCGCTTCTGAATGATAACCCCTAATTGAAGAAAGAATATTTCTTCAAAGGCAAACCTCTTTTTTGCCCTGGAAAGATTAGCATCATCTTCAGGAAAATGTATTTGGGTTATTGCATTCGATATTGAAGGAAGATCTTCCTTGGTGATGAAGATCAGGGGGAAAATATTCCTTAACCCTGTTGCTCCAAAAACCCAGATTGTGATTAATTATTTTTCTGAGCTGCCTTTGGGTTATACCGGCAGTCAAAGGATATATGGGCACTATCCGGTTGGTATGCAGCTGTTCCTTATCCAATAACTCCCATTCGGGATTATTAATCACCAATCGGCCCATATAAACATCAATTTTTCCTGAAACGACGATTGAAACCCCCTTGTAAAGCTGTTTGGAAAGAAATGGCTTATTGAACCATATCAGCCGAATGGAACCTGTGCCATCAGAAATAACAGTTTCGGATATTTTTAATTTCCCGCTCTTCGAATTGCGCGTAACAAGGTCTTGCGCGATAGTGCCAATGACTGTCAGCTCATCACCGTAATTGAGTTTGTTGATCGGTTTTAATTGGCTGAAATCCTGGTATTTACGCGGATAATAGCGCAGAAGGTCATATACGGAAAATATTCCCAGTTTGTTAAATAACTTGGAATTCTTTTGGCCAATGCCGTAAATTGACTGGATACTTGCATACAGGGCATTGTCTTGAGTAATTTTGGGGGATTTATCCCCTTCCTCGCTTTTTTTTGTTTTACTGGGCTCAAGAGGATTAATTCGCTTTTGAATATTTAATGAATGGGCAGGTATTGACGATAATAATCCACTTATTGCCTTTTCCCGTTCAAATTGATTTAAGCCCCCATAGAGATTAAAAACTTCTGACAATTTATGGACCATGTCAGAAGAAATTATTGAAAAATCGTTTATCTTTTCGAGAAAAGTATTAAAATTTTTTAAGCCGCCTGCGACTGCTGAGTTGCTGTAGTTTTTTTTCTTTTCAAGTTCAAGGACATTTCTGATAATGTCAATTTCGCCAGACATGAGGCAATTTTACACTATCAAAAAAAACCAGCTATTCAATCGATAAAATAAATTGGTAATGTGGTTGTCCGCCATTGTGCACTTCAACTTCATGGTCGGGGTATTCCTGATTTATCAACGCAACCAGCTCATCAACCAATTCCTTGCTTGTTTCCTGTCCGTAAAACAAGGTGATATGTTCACGGTCCTGGGTATTCGCTTTTTTCAGAAGGTTCATGCAGGCTTCTAACACAGAGCCTGAGGAATCAATAAGTTGGCCGTTCAGCAAGGCAATCACTTCACCTTTTTTGACTTTTAATCCATTGATTTCAATTGAGCGAGTAGCTGTGGTAATCTCTCCCGCCTCAACTTCTGATAGTGATTCGGACATTTCGCTGACGATTTCTTCATAATCACCGCTTGGGTTTAATCTCAAACAGGCCACCAATCCTTGAGGAATGTTCTTGGTGGGGATGACTGTCACTTTTTTATCGGATATCTTCTTCGCTTCTTCAGCGGCAAGGATGATGTTCTTGTTATTTGGAAGGATAATGATATGGTCTGTCGGTAAATCTTTAAATGCCTGAAAAATATCATTGGTGCTTGGATTCATTGTCTGGCCACCGCTGACAATTCTGGATACGCCCAGGCTCTTAAAGATTTTCGAAATACCTTTACCCGGCGAAATCGCAACGACGGCAATCTGGTTTTCTTCAACGGGGTTTGAAAAATCCTCATCTTTTGATTCCTGGCCCATCTGCTCTAAAAGATTTTCAATATAGACTTTTTGAACACTTCCATATTTATTTACCAATTCAATTGGTTCATATTTATTTTCAGTAGGCACATGGATATGCATTCGATAGATCTCATCACCTTCACCAACTTGGATTGATGTGCCCACCTTAGATAAATCCTCGTAGAACTTTTGAAGATCTCAATTCACCCTCAGGCTTGAAATCGACAACTATTTCAAAATCCTGCCCATCTTCGATTTCATCATGCATTTCGCTAAATTTCACAGAATCAAGATTGACGGTCATGGCATTGATTTCGGATGCTTCCATGTCGACCGATTTTCCTGTCGCGTGGCGGAGCATTCCTTCAAGAATAATAAACAAACCTTTACCACCTGAATCAACAACGCCTGCCTGTTTCAGGATTGGCAGGAGATTGGGTGTATTTTTGACCGATGCATCAGCGGCAACCAGAATTTCTTCAAGGATTTGGATTAAGTCGTTGCCTCTCGCCAATGATTCTTCAGCGGCTTTTGCAATATCCTTTGAAACAGTTAAAATTGTCCCTTCCACCGGGCGGACAACGCCTTTATAGGCAGTATTTCGGCTTTCAGCAAAGGCTTTTACCAAAAGATCAGCGTTCATCGACTCAGTTTCATCCAAGGCGCGCGCAAAGCCTCTGAGCAGCTGTGAAAGGATGACGCCTGAATTTCCTCGGGCACCCATTAATGCACCTTGTGCGATTAGGTGGATAACCTTGCCGACATTTTTTTCCTTGCTTTCAGCGATTTCGCTGTAAGCGGATTGCATGGTCAGAAACATGTTGGTGCCTGTATCACCATCCGGAACTGGAAAAACATTCAAAGAATTAATAAAGGGCTGGTGATTCTTAAGCCAGATGAGCGCAGCATAAAATAATTTCTTTAAGTCGCTGCCATCAATTGAATAGACAGGATCAATTACAGGTGTACCGATTTCCGCAGGCGGAACTTCTTTTTTTGACATTAATATGATTCCTTAATAAAAATTAATAAGAATAAAAATAATTAATCCATATCACTGACACGCAAACCGCGCACGTGAACATTTACTTCACTGACAGGAATTCCCGTCATGCTTTCAATGTTGAATTTCACGCTATGCGATACACTTTCAGCAACCGATGAAATACGCGTGCCGTATTCAATAATGACATAAAGGTCAATGGAGACACTGCCTTCATCTTCATGAACGATTACGCCGGAAGTTGGCTCTTTTGAGAAAAACCTGGATAAGCCTCGTGCAAAATTTTCGCTTGCGAGCCCGACAACCCCATAGGATTCAAGCGCTGATTGAAATGCAATTGTCGCAATTGCATGGTATGAAATATTTAATTCTGCCTAACTTTTCCATTTTTTGCCTCATATCTGAATCCATTTATATTAAACAACTCCGCTTGTCCATCGTTACGGTTTATGGTAAACTACTTGCTTGCAATTATAAAGGAAACTTACCAGGAAAGGAACCAACAATGGCAAAATGTGAAACTTGTGGAAAGACAACCACCTTTGGGCATAACCGTAGTTTTTCCATGCGAGCAACAAACCGCAAATTTCGGCCGAATCTTCAGAAGGTTTCGGTCTATGAAAATGGTGTGAAAGTCCATAAAGTACTGTGTGCGAAATGCATCAAAACCTTGTCAAAGGTAAGTTAAATAAATTTAATATCTTTCAAACAGCCGCCTTTTAGGCGGCTGTTTTGTTTTTATATAGACTTCAACTTTTGCACTGCCGCTTTTATTCCCTGCGGATATCGAAAAATGGATGATCCCGCCACAAAAATATTCGCACCGGCATTCCGAGCCTCTGGTAAAGTCTTTTCATCAATTCCCCCATCAACCTCAATCCCTACCTCCAGCCCTGATTTTTGAATCTTGCTTGCCAAGGTTTCAATTTTTGGAAGGACCTCGGTAAGAAATTTCTGCCCTCCGAAACCGGGATTAACGGTCAGCATCAGGACAAATTCAACCATATGCAGCAGAGGGAAGACCATTTCCACGGATGTGCCGGGATTGACGACAATTCCAGCTTTTTTTCCTTGCGCTTCAATATTTTGCAGCGTTTTGTGGATGTTGGGATTATTTTCGACATGTACGCTGATCTTGTCAGAGCCTGCTTTTGCAAACTTCTCAATGAAATCATCTGGATTGGAGATCATTAAATGGGTGTCCAGCGGCAGTTTTGTTAGTTTTCGAATGATCGCGACCATATCCGGCCCAAATGAAATGTTCGGAACAAAATGGCCATCCATAATATCCAGGTGGATCCAATCAACCCCTGCTGACTCTGCTGCTTTGACCTCTTCTCCCAATTTGGAAAAATCGCAATTAAGGACGGAAGCTGAAATAATTTGTTGTCTCATGATTCACCTGTTTGATAGAGTTGAGTGAAAGTATCACATATAACCAGAAGGGGATCAAGCCGCCAGCCAGTAAAAGTGCGAAAACTGCCATTACTATTGTTGAGAATTGGATGGGTTGGGTTTTTTGTGGTTTTATTGGTATATGGGTTATCTTTTTTTTGCCGGCAAGGGATTGGACTTCAGGTTTTTGAATCGAAGGATCAGAAGGGGATGAATTTAAAATATTTGCCTCAATTTTTTTCAAAGCCGAATAAAATTCAACACCGTTTTGATATCGATCTTCCGGTTTTTTCGATAAAGCTCTTAATATGATTCGATTAAGAGATTCGGGAATCTCTGGATTGATTGTTCTGGGTGGTTTCGGAAGGTCACTTCGATGCATCCTTGCCAATTCTGCAGAATCATCCGCAATAAAAGGCAGCTCGCCTGCCAATAACTCATATGCAATTACACCTAGCGAATAGACATCCGTTGCAGGAGAGGGCGCCTTGCCATTTGCCTGTTCAGGTGAAAAATAGTAAGGCGATCCCCATACGACCTCATATTTTTCTTCATGAGAAATAGTGGCCAAGGCTCTGGCTATTCCAAAATCTGTAATCTTCAATTGGCCATTTTTAGAAACAAGCATATTTTGAGGTTTAACATCGCAATGAACAAAACCGGATTGATGGGCAAATCCCAAACCGCTGCTGGCCTGCAGTAAAAAGTCGAGATTTTGAGAAAGGCTCAGAGCTTCTTTTGAATTGATGATTGTTTTTAAATCGGGACCGTCAATGTATTCCATAACGATATAAAGGCGTTCGCCATCAAATCCAAAATCAAAGGTAGTGACGATGTTTGGATGAATTAAGCTGGCTGATGCCTTTGCTTCTGAACGGAATTTATTCTGAAAGGATTGATCCCTGGATAATTCCTTCTTAAGGATTTTGAGAGCGACTTTTCTTTCAAGAATTAAATCCTGAGCGTTATAAACCACAGCCATCCCACCTGTAGCAATGGTGCTGAAGATCTGATAACGATTATTAATAATTGGAAAGGAGGACGTCAGGTCATCCATAATTGGCGATTATATCATCTGCCATTTTTTCTCTGGATTATAATTTTTATCAGTCCCATGGCAGAGAAGATACCTTCAATATTAACCAAAAAAGTTGTGATTATTACATTGGCAATAGGAATTTGCCTTTGTTTATTGACTTTATTTTTTCAATATCTGGTTTTTCCCAATCTCATAATTAAGCCCAGGGAAAAAATAAAAATTGAAATAACGCCTGTATCTGCCACGTCACCTTCACAGGGACAACCTTCTGACTTGACCGGGGGACAGGCTGATACAGAAATGCCATCGATGACGGGCGTGATCGCTTTGGGGATGACCATTAAAGTGACAGGGACAGGAAATGAAGGTCTGCGCATGCGGTCAGGAGCGGGCATTGATCAGACAACCCTTTTCCTTGCCCAGGAAGGCGAATTATTTAAAATTATTGAGGGGCCAATAATCCTGGACAGTCTGATTTGGTGGAAGATAGAGGGGCTGGATGATCCCGGCAAATCAGGCTGGTCAGTTCAAGATTACATGGCAATCAATTAAAAGAAATAAGAATTGAGGCGTTCATGAATATTGAGTTGATTGCTGATTTTCGGAATAAACTTCATGAAAACATAAATAAGGTTATTCTCGGAAAACCAGAAGTCATTGATCTTGTGATCATGGCTGCGATATGCAAGGGGCATTTACTGATTGAAGATGTACCGGGAACCGGCAAGACAATGCTCGCCAAGTGTTTGGCAAAATCATTGGATGCGGAATTCACCCGCATTCAATTTACGCCAGATATGCTTCCGAGTGATGTTACTGGAATGTCGATATTCAACCAATCCACACGAGAATTTGAATTTCGGCCAGGTCCAATAATCGCCAATATTGTTTTGGCTGATGAAATTAACCGGGCAACTCCAAAGACCCAATCGGCGCTTCTGGAAGCTATGGAAGAAAAACAAGTCACGGTAGATGGGAAAACGCACCCTCTTGCAGAATTCTTTATGGTTATCGCAACCCAAAATCCAATCGATTATGAAGGTACATTCGCTCTCCCCGAAGCGCAATTGGATCGCTTCTTAATGCGTTTGAAAATTGGCTATCCGGATAATGACGCCGAAATAGCGCTTTTGAGAGCACAAAGGGTCAGGCACCCTATTGATAGTATTCAATCAGTTGCGGGAATCACCGCGTTAATTAAAGTCCAGGAAGAAATAAAATCGGTTCATGTTTCTGACAAAATTGAAGACTATATTATCTCGATCGTTAAGCACACCCGTGAAAATGAAGAAATATATCTCGGCGCTTCTCCGCGCGGGAGCCTTGCGCTGTACCGCCTGGGACAATGCAAAGCTGCTTTTCTTGGCCGCGATTTTGTCATACCTGACGATATAAAAAATATTGCTCCCCACGTACTTGCGCATAGGATAATCCCTGTGCCTTCCACCAGATTGGCTGATATCGAATCCGAAGAGCTGATCGAAAAATTAATTAGCAGAGTTCCGGTACCAGGCGGTTAAGCAATTGGATGCGCATTAACCCGCGTTTTTATATTATTGCAGTTACTGCCGCCATCATTTTATCTGCCTGGCTGTTCCTTTTTGATAAATTACTATTCAATATTTGGTTTGGATTATTTCTTGTTATCTTGTCTTCATGGTTAGCATGCAAATACTCACTACAGGGAATTCAGGTAAACCGTTTTTCAAGAAAAAAAATCCTTGAAGTCGGTGAAATCTTTGATGAGCGGCTTGAGGTCATGAACGGCTCAAAGTTCATAAAATTCTGGATTGAGGTACGCGACCGCTCAGAATTAATGACAAAAATAAGTTCAAGAGTCATTACCGGCCTTGGACCAAAGGCTGTTGCCATCTTTCCTTCAACGGTGATATTGAATAAACGCGGTTTTTACCTGCTTGGGCCAACGGAATTAATTTCCGGTGATCCTTTTGGGTTATTTACAGGTTCCAACCTTTTTAACTTCAAAAACAATCTGGTGGTTTATCCCAAGATCAGCGTTTTGCATAATTTTCCGCTTCTGCCATCGGATAAAACTGGCGGCACAGCGCTGCGGCTGCAAACTTCACACCCAACACCGCAAGCGGCAGGGGTACGGGAATATTCCCCGGGTGATCCTTTGAGCAGGGTGCACTGGCCGACAACCCTCCGAAAAGAAAAATTGATGGTCAAGGAGTTTGACGATGATTCTCAGGCAGGCTTATGGCTGCTATTGGATGCTCAAAAGGGTATGTATATCCATCAGGATGAAATTCGTGATACTGCCATTGACCGTAATTACATCTCTGCCAAAAAAATCAAAGAATTTGTGTTGCCAAGAGATAGTTTTGAATATGCGGTCAGTATTGCAGCCTCCATCACAAAGTATTTCCTGGCAAGGAACCTTGCGGTAGGGTTTGCCTGTGCTGGTGACAGTGTTACGACAATACCGCCTGAAAAGGGGCATCGCCAATTCAACAAAATTATGGAAAAGTTGGCGATCGTTAATGACTTCGGCACTACTTCATTCAGGCAATTGATCGAGAAGCAGGCTAAAAATATCACAAAAGGCAGCGCCATAATTCTAATTACATCAACCAGCGATCAGCCAAATGAAATTATGATGAATGTGCTGAATCGAAAAGGATTTCATCCATTCACAATTCTTGTTGATAATGCAACTTTTGTGCAAGAGAAGGCAAATCCGGATGGAATAACGATTAACCCATCCGGATCAATGAAAAAGGTTTCATTCGGCGATAATATCAGCCAGGTTCTTTCTGCTCATTAAGGGGTAAGCGCCTGTTGGAGTACCTCACTGATGGTATTTACCGGAATTATTTCCAGGTTTTTTCTGATCTCCTCTGGAAGCTCATCAAGGTCCACTTCATTATCCTTGGGAAGGAATACTTTCTTTAATCCCGCTCTGTGGGCAGCCAGAAGTTTTTCTTTGATGCCGCCGACGGGTAAAATGCGGCCGCGCAGGGTGATTTCGCCGGTCATGCAGGTGCGGTAGTCAACCAGTTTGCCAGTTAACAAGGATGCCAGGGCAGTGGTGATGGTGATTCCTGCTGAAGGGCCATCTTTGGGCTGGGCGCCTGCTGGAACATGAATGTGGATATCCTTTTTCTCAAGAGATTCGGCACTGACTCCGAGTTCACTGATGTGCGAACGCAGGTAAGAAAAAGCAGCTTGTGCTGACTCTTTCATCACATCACCCAGAGATCCTGTGATCTGCAGATTGCCTTTGCCTTCCATGCTGGTTGCTTCAATAAAAAGTATTTCACCGCCTGTCGGCGTCCAGGCTAAGCCGGTGGCAACACCCGGAATGGATGTGCGCTTGAGGATTTCTTCCGCTGGCCGGTATTTGGGTTTGCCTAATAACTCATGCACCAGTTTGCGTGTGATCACCCGGATCCTTCTTTTTTCGGTTTCGCGGATCGTCACCACTTTTCGGCAAACTGAACCAATTTCTCGTTCCAGATTACGTACACCGGATTCCCGCGTGTATGAACGGATTATTTCCTGCAAGGCCTCATCTTTAAATTTCAGTTCATTAGTAAGCAGGCCATTTTCCCTTAATTGGCGGGGTGTGAGGTACTGCGTGGCGATTTGAAGTTTTTCATGCTCGGTATAACCTGCGATATGAATAATTTCCATCCTGTCGAGCAATGGGGCGGGGATGGATTCGAGGGTATTGGCAGTTGTTATGAACATGACCTGTGAAAGGTCAAAAGCGACCTCCAGATAATTATCGCGAAATTCAAAATTTTGTTCCGGATCGAGCACTTCAAGCAAAGCCGAAGCCGGATCGCCGTGATAATCAAATGTGAGCTTATCGATCTCATCCAGCATAAATACCGGATTCCTGGATTCGACCCGCCGCAAGGACTGCAGGATGCGCCCGGGCATGGCGCCGATATAGGTGCGCCGATGTCCGCGAATTTCAGCTTCATCGCGGATGCCGCCCAGCGAAGCGCGAATGAATTTTCGGTTCAGGGCTTTGGCGATGGATTGACCAAGCGATGTTTTGCCGACTCCAGGGGGGCCAATGAAGCATAAAATGACGCCTTCGCGTTCTTTTCGGATTTCATCCGGCCGGCGTTCTTTTGCCAGGTCAGTTTTCCGCTCAATGCGCAATTTTCTGACAACCAGGTATTCAAGGATTCGGTTTTTGACATCTTTTAACCCGTAATGGTCAGCATCCAGGATTTTCTTGGCGGCATTGATATCCAGCACCTCATTGGTCGTAACCGACCAGGGCAGGGATACCAGCCATTCAAGGTAGGTGCGAATGACGCCGTATTCCGCGGCTGCTGCGGGCAGGCTGTCAAGGCGTTCCAATTCGCGCAGCGCCTGTTTTTCTGCTTCCTCGGGCATTTTGCAGGCTTTGATTTTTTCACGGAATTCATTGACTTCCGCTGCGCGGGAGTCTTCTTCACCAAGTTCTTTTTGAATTGCCTTCATCTGCTCGCGCAGGTAATATTCTTTCTGGACCTTTTCAATCTCTTCGCGCGCCTCATCCTGAATTTTTCTGCCGAGGTCCAAAACTTCGGTTTCCTTGGTCAGAATGCCGACCAGCAACCGCAGTTTACCGCTAGCAGAATCCTCTTCAAGGATTTTTTGCGAGATCGGCAGGTCGATCCGCTGCAAATTGGCGATGTTATAGGCTATTTGGAGCGGATCATTCATGGAATTAACAGTTGCCACAAGTTCGCGAGGAATGGACGGGATCAATTCAGCGATGTGAATGAATTGGTCTCGAACATTGCGGGTGAGAGCATCAATTTTCAATCCCTTTTCAACAACTTCGGGAGAAGATTCAACTTCGGCTTTAAGATAAGGGGAATCTTGCACGAATTTTTTTATCTTGAACCTGGAAATGCCCTGCACGAGCAGGCGGATGGTGCCATCTGGCGCACGGAAGAGGCGGTGAATGATGGCCGCAGTGCCATACTCAAAAAGGTCTGATGATTCCGGATTCTCTTTCTTTTCATCGCGGGATGTGACCAGCCCGACCCAGCGTTCACTCGAAACGGCTTCATCGACCAGGCGGATTGAACGCGGTTGGCCAATCGTAAGCGGCACAGCCGTCTGGGGATACACAACCAATCCGCGCAAGGGGAGAATTGGAATAACCTTGGGAAATTCTGATTTATCAGTGGCTTGAATGCCGTTCTCGCCTGAGATTTGATCGTCGGGCTGATTGGCTTCTTCAAGGTCGAAATTCAGCAGAATCTGGGAGAATTCCTGTTCTCCCTTAATAACCCATTCAATAATCTCGTGAAAATCAACATTCCAACGGCTGGCTGGCATCAGGATTCCTCTTCAGATGTGATATTGATATTGACTGGTTTCGTTCTCGGAACGCGAATTGTCAAGAATCCATTCTCGTATTCAGCAATGGCATTTCTGATATCAGCTTCATCAGGCAGCTGAACCGCACTGGAAAATTCACCATAGGGGATCTCCATGCGGTGATAGGCGCAATTGCAATCCAGGGTAGGCCTTTTGCCCAAGACAAGCAGGACGTTCTTGTCATAATGTACTGAAAATCCATTTTCAGCCATTCCCGCAATTTCAACCCTGATGATGAATTCCACTTCCGTTTCAAGCAGATCGGTTGGCGGATGCCAGGCGTGAGAATGCGGCGTGATTTCAAGTTTCAGGATCTGGGCTCTAAAAACCGAACCCCTTTTGGCCTCATTCATTTTATTCTCCGGATTTATTAATCAATTCAGCTTCTTAAAAAGAGCGCCCTCGGTGGGGCTCGAACCCACAACCGCCGGATTAGAAGTCCGATGCGCTGTCCAATTGCGCCACGAGGGCTTGCATTTTCCTTCGGCGAATTAAGAGGGCTTGATGATATTTTCCTATACAATCCGAAGGTTAAATCATATAGTTTTGTTAAACTTCCAAACGCGCGGTTATTATACTTTAGTCAAAATTATTTAGTCTAAGTATTATTATTGAAAAGTTAATTTAAGTAATCAATCAAGTCATTTCCTTTCAAATTCACCACTATAATGAAGCCCTAAAATAATATGAAAATTGGCGTAATCCATGATCCTGGTTTAGATAATTCTGAAAATATTGAAACCAAAGGGATCGACTCATATCATAATCAAGTCACCACTTCAATTGCGTTTGCCCTAAAACAACATGGCCATGACGTAACAATCTGCGAAGTTGATTTTATGCTTAAGAATCAACTTCAAAGAATTAAACCTGAATTCGTATTCAACACCTCGATTAAGAAGTTTAACGGATCGAGTAAGGCGTTTGCTCCTGAAATTTTGGAGAAGTTAGCAATCCCTTATACCGGTCCTTCTGCCGCCGCTTGCAGTAATGCATATGATAAACGTAAGTCAATTGAGATATTAAAAAAAGCAGGTATACACACTCCAAAAGCAATCGTCTTTAAAAAAGGAGACGAAATTATTATTCCGGATGCTATGGTTTTTCCATTATTTGTTAAACCACAGAAGGGAGGATGCAGTTTTGGGATTTCAAAGTTAAGCCTAATTCTTACTAATGATCATGCAGTAAATAAAATACAAACAGCAATTGAAGACATCGGAGCACCGGTGATTGTAGAGGAATTTCTTTCGGGCAGGGAATTTACAGTTGGAATCCTGGGGAACAAACCTCCAAGAATATTGCCAATTTTAGAGTTTTTCTTCAAGAGTACCGAATTACCTTACCGAAGCTTTTTAAGAAAAATGGCCGATTATGAAATTGAAGATAAGGCAAGCTTTGCCTATATAAAAAATACTGACAAAATATCTATTGAAAAACTTGCTGTCAGTGCTTTCAAAGCACTAGAGTGCAGGGATTACGCGCGGATCGATATTCGACTTAATGAATTCGGAATTCCAAATGTTATAGAAATAAACGCAATTCCTAATTTGGAACCCAAAACAAGTTCATTCGCGATAATGGCAAAGGAGGCAGGAATATCTTTTTCTGAACTCATTGAAAAAATTGTATCTTCTTCTTTAAAGAGATATTCCCTTTCGAACTTATAACATATTCTTGGAATCAAATTGATTTATCTGGAAGGTGGCGGCAACTCTTACTTAATATACTGTCGAATACCCTTAAAAACCTGCGGGCCGGATAGGGTCGCCAGGATCGTGGTGACAGGGCGGTCGACAATTTCTGAAAGAGCGCCGGCCGAAAGCGGACGGTTGCCATTGGCTAGAAAGGTGCGCAGCACTTTGGCGATGATCGGCAAATTGGGGCTGATAAAACCTTCCTGTTTGGCGCAATGATGCATTAATTCATACAATAAGCCATCCACCTGCTTTATTTCGGCAGTCTCGGGATCAATGGCATCAATTTTTACTGTATCTGCTTTATCATTAAAAAAGGCCTGGTGTTCAGGGCATAAGAATTCAAACAGGAAAATCCGCCAATTGGAGTCGTTTTCCTGCCACCAATCAAAATCCAGGTGATAGAGCGTTTCGGCTGTCGGTTTGATCAGGCTGGAAGGCTGTTTTAATTCAGGCATATCGCTCATTCTTTATCACTAATCCTGAAATACAGGTCGCCCAAATGCTCGACCTGGTCATTTTTGAGCAGCTGATAGAGCACCAGGCTGGGCGGGCAGCGCCGGATGATGTTTACCGCCGCATATAGCTCCTGTGCATGCACCTGGCGCTGCGGATTCAATTTGGCCAGTTCACGCAGCACCCGCAGAATGGTCTTCTCAATACTCTCTTTTAAATAGACCTGATTCTTCCAGATTTGATCGAGGGCATCCAGGTCCGGAATTGCGATAGCCATGCGCTCATTGAAACTGGCAGATAAGGAGTGCTTAAGCATGGCAAAAACAAAACCCTGGTCCGAACCGACCAGTACGGTCTTAAGCCATTCCTTATTCTGGCGGCTTTTTTCAAATTTTATGATGATCTCGCCCGGGAGTTTGCTTTTTTCAACACTCAGCAGGCTGCCCGGCATCAATTCATTCTTTTGATACCATTTATCCAGGCCGCAAATATATTTGCTGGCACGCACAACCCAGCCTGAAAAGCGCTCATTTTCCTGCGGATCAAAGAAGGTGAACAAAACCCGCGGCGCCTCATAGGCACTGGGAAACATATTCTTTAAGGTTTTCGTTAAGGGCAAAGTCCCAGAACGCCAATGCGGAAATGAAAGGCTGATAACGGCTTTTTCGGATGTCTGCCCGGGTGTCTCCAGGGATTCAAGTTCATCAAAAAGATTTCCTTCAAACATCTCCATGAATCTGTCTAATCCCTCAGTTGGATACTCGATGGGGAAATATTTGAGGTAAAGCGGTATTTCTTTAACATCCTCAGGTTCCAGTTCCTTCAAGAACCAATACGTTTGACCGGAAGGCCCAACCTCATCAAAACGGCCATCTTCCTGGAGGGCCAAATCGAATGAGAACTCAAGCAATTTTTGATCAGCATTGGCAGTTAATTCAACCTGCTTCATTAAATCTGCTGTGCTGATCGGCCCGCCATTAGCTTCTTCCAGCACCGCTTCCGCCAGGTTGAGGTGGCCGATATGGACATCAACCAATAAAGAGCGGGGGAACCAGCTGCCGGCTATTTTTACGAGGTCTTCATTTTGATGCAGTGCCTCATCCATTCGCCGGATCAGTTCATCGCCGTAATTTTCTTTGATAAGGACGATATCCATATTGGGATCATTTTCCGGCGTATCTATAACCTGATTAAGCGGATGATCATCGAGACGGCTTGCGAAAGATTTCATTTTGCCGCCTTCAAATTCAACTTCGATGACTTTCATAGCCTGAAAATCAGGGTTAAAACCATCGCGAATGGATATAATTTTGCCTTTTTCCAGATTAAAAGCCGGAAATGAGAGGCTCTCGCCGACCTTGTATTCATCTTTTGGGAGATATGACTTGCCCCGGCTAGTTTTTTGTTTCTGGAGTGAATCCAATTCCTGTTTGATCCTGTAAGCAATTACATAGTCAAGGATCTCATTTGCCGGTAAGGGGATTGCTTTTTCGAGGAGCAAATTGTAAATATTTTCAATATCTTTCTTGCCAACAGAAAAATCCTGCCAGTAAGACTCATTGATTAGTAATGGAGCAATCATAATTCAGATAAGTAATTTCCCTTCAGAGCGGTCTAATTATACTTTAGCTACGGGTAGGTGTTGTCTATCCAGTCGAAAGGATCAACCTGGGTGCCATTGACCCAGATATCCCAATGTAGGTGCGGTCCGGTCACACGGCCGGTGGAACCGATGCTGCCAATAATTTGTCCCGCCTGAACCATATCACCGACCGCCACCTTAATTTCGCTTTGATGCGCGTATCCACTGTAAACTCCCTGTCCATGGTCAATGAAGGTGGTATTGCCGCGAATGGCCATCGGCCCGGCATAAACGACTTTACCCGGAGCAGTCGCGTAAATATTGAAGGTCATCAGCACAACTCTGAAATCAAGGCCGCCGTGAAAACTGTTGAATGAGCCATTGTTATACGATCGGCGGTTGCCAAAATAAGAGCTAAAACCGATGGTGTCATCCGTCAGCGAGCCGTCAACCGGAAAACGGAATTTATCTCCCCAAAGCTTTTCAGGTGAAACGGGTTCCAGGATTTGCTGGATTTGAACATTTTCTGTATCAATTATCGTTTGTTCGATGGTAGTCTGCTCAACAGTCAGCTCTTCATTGCGATATCCCCCTGAAGCCAGCAGAATATTTTGTTCGATCGAAAAGGTTTCGCCGCTCTCAAAACTTCCAGAAAAGGCCAGGGGGATCAATCCAGGTTCTAGCAATTGCGGAAATACCGGTGAGCGCATAATAAAAGCCGTTAGTCTGATCCTGAAAGAAATTTAACTTCTTACCGCCCATACTACCGGAGAGAATTGCAGGCTCTTTCGTATAGATACGAACTACTTCTGTGTGTCCCTGAATAGCCGGAAGAGGATTGAGTTCAACTTTTGTAATTAAATTTGAAAAAGGCGATTCGGATTCAATCTCTTCCACGGATTGATAAAAAATCACATCTCCCGGGATGAGGGAAGTTGCCGATAATTGGTTTTTCTGGCTGAGAGCCCAAATATTCTGGTTTGTTTTTATGGCAATGGCAAACAGGGAATCTTGACTTCCAGGATAAGCGCCAAGGCGCTTCTCATTACCGGCATATTGCGGGAGAATCAAGGTGGAACCTGCATAAATCTCTGAAGGACTCGTAACAGGATTTAATTGGGTGAATGAACT
This sequence comes from uncultured Chloroflexia bacterium, assembly GCA_963751635.1. Lineage (GTDB taxonomy): Bacteria > Chloroflexota > Anaerolineae > Anaerolineales > Anaerolineaceae > Pelolinea. The sequence goes on along the minus strand of CAVVVE010000002.1, from coordinate 69,326 downwards.
GCTGGATAAAGCATACTTTCGCAGAATGGACTGGTAGGTCTCGCCAAAACTGGTAGGTTCCGCAGTCAGGATACCGCTGACGCCTTCCAGACCAGGAATTACAAGCTCAGTTCCGGCAGATAGCACATTAATATCAGCGAGATTATTTGCTTTAATCAATTCATCCAGAGTTAGATGAAATTTCCAGGCAATTTCGGTCAGATTTTCCCCTGGCTGCACGATATAAACCGGCAAATCATCATTTCCTTGAGCCAAAACTGCTGTTGGGATCGAAATGAAGAGTATTAAAGCTATAATTGCTGAAATAATTTTATACGCCATATTACCAAGGTCAAAAAAACCTGCCTGTGAGTTTGAAACCGAGTAAGTTTACCATAGCGAGTCTAATATGAAAATTACCACGTGGAATATCAATGGCATACGCGCAGCTCTGGGAAAGGAAGCCTTTAATTGGTTAAATGATTATCCTTCCGATGTTGTTTGTTTGCAGGAAATTAAAGCCAAAACTGACCAAATTGACACTCCATTTTTTGAGTCCATGGGTTTTCAATGTGTCTGGAATCCGGCGGAAAGGCCAGGATACAGTGGAACCGGGTCTCTTTACAAGGTAAATCCAGAAAAAACGTCTTTCGGGATGGGGATTGAGCAGTTTGATTGTGAAGGTCGCATTATCCAATCCAGTTTTCCAGAATTTGAGCTCTTCAACATCTACTTTCCCAACGGCGGGGAGGAGCTGCAACGCGTTCCTTACAAATTGGACTTTTATGAAGCTCTCTTGAATTACTGCGGTAAATTAATGGCATCCGGCAGAGAAATCATCCTGACGGGTGACTTCAATACTGCCCATAAAGAGATTGACCTGAAAAATCCAAAATCCAACCAAAAAAATACGGGATTTCTTCCGGAAGAACGGGAATGGGTAGACAAGTATCTGGACAATGGATTTCATGATATCTTTAGAATTCTTTATCCTGACACAATTAAATATACCTGGTGGACTTACAGGTTTAATGCCAGGAAAAATGATGTCGGCTGGCGGATAGACTATTTCCTCATCACAGCGGGTTTGTTAAAACGAGCCAAGGACGTTATCACGCATTCAGAAATTTTCGGTTCCGACCATTGCCCCGTGACATTGGTGCTCGAATAACAGAATGTATAATCACATACGACGTTAAATGGAGCAAGATTGAAAAAAAGAATAATGATTGTGGATGATCATGAAGTCGTCCGGCTGGGTTTGAAAAGCCTTCTGGATCAATATCCACAATATGAAGTGATTTCCGAAGCGAAAAACGCCAAGGAAGCGATCGCTCAGGTAGAAACATATCAGCCGGATATCGTATTAATGGATATCCGGTTGCCCGGAAAATCAGGCATTGAAGCGTGTGAAGAAATAAAACAAAATTTTCCTGACGTCAAAGTCATCATGCTGACATCCTACGCCGAAGATGAAATGCTGTTTTCCGCGATTAAAGCTGGAGCTTCGGGGTATATCTTGAAGCAAATTGACTCCGCAGGCCTGGCAAAATCAATTGAAGCTGTTGCGCGGGGGGAAGCTTCTTTAGATCCTGCGGTAACGCAAAGGGTTTTCCAGGAAGTCCGGCGTGCTGTTAAAAATGAGGAGGCCGCTTCTTTTACAGAATTGAGCCAGCAGGAAAAAATGGTTCTCAAGTTGGTATCTGAAGGAAAAACGAACCGCGAAATCGCGCAATCACTATATTTGGGCGAAGGCACAGTGCGCAATTATGTCAGTAGTATCTTATCCAAATTAAGCGTCAGTAACCGCGCCGAGGCTGCCGCCTATGCCGTCGCGCACAATCTAAAAGAGTACCTCTAAAACCGCTTAAAATAATTGTGCAATTAACTTTGGGAGAAAAATAAGCACTCCGATTAGTAATGAGGCAGTGGCGACAATTAATACCGCTGCGGCACTGATATCTTTGGCTTTTCTGGCAAGTTCGTTCTTTTCCGGAGAAGCGAAATTAACCAGGTATTCAAGCGCAGTATTAAAGAATTCCGCCATGAAAACGGCAGAGATCACTAAAACGAGGATTGCCCATTCAGATAAATTAATCTGAAGAAAAAATCCAAATCCAATTGCCAAAGCGCTTAAAGCGATATGCACCCATAAATTTCTTTCGGTATTCAGGGCTGATAGGAATCCTTCAAAGGCATTCCTGAATGAATCAAGAATGCGGTCTGATTTATTTACCATCCAATCGGAGGACAGCTCATCAATAATCTCATTCTGGATTCTGAAAAGATCCTTTTCCTGTTTGGCGGTGGCATGGTCATAACCCGCCAGATGCAGCAGCCCATGCACTATTAGTGTTGTCAGTTCCTTCTTGATACTGTGACCCTGTTCAACAGCCTGGGATTTCACCCTTGGAAATGAAATGATAACATCGCCAAGATTGCGCGAGCCTGTATCAGGATCAATCTCTCCGGAGGAAAATGAGAGTACATCTGTTGGTTCATCAAGATTTCGATATGTTTTATTTAACAATCGTATCTGATCATCAGTATCAAGCACCACCGAAACTTCGTTAAATTCATATCCCAAAATTTCGAGCGTAGAGGAAGCAACATGATAAATAAAGGCTTCATCAATTAGAGGCGAGATTCTTGTATTTATCTGAACTGTAACCAATTTTTATTTCCCCTCTTTAGCAGCGGCCAGGTCAGAATTTTCTAATTTTGGATAAACCACACGATGATGGTAAGTATTTTGAATCGTTCTGACAAAAGATTTAGTAATTATTCGCAGGTCATTTAATGTCAGATTTGAGTGATCGAGCAGGCCTTGGTAGAGAGCATTCTTGATATTTTCCGAGACTATCACTTCAATTTCTTCAGGCGTCTTGGGTAATTCTGCTTTAACACGCGCCTCACAGCCATCGGCCAACATTAATAAGGCGGTCTCTTTTGTATTGGGATTTTGGCCGGGATAACGGTAAAGCTCCTTATCTACTTTCTTGGCAGCCGGCGTTTTTTCAAGCGCCTGGTCATATTGGTAACGCGTTATTGACGTCCCATGATGCTCATTTATAAATGCCAAAACCAAAGGAGGGAGGTGGTATTTACGGCCTAATTTCAGCCCATCTTCAACATGTTGAATGATCGTGGCAGAAGCAATCAATGGATCCAAATTTTCATGGGTGTCAATTTGCGAAGGATGCTGGTTTTCAATGAAAAAAACAGGATTTTGCGATTTTCCGATGTCATGATAAAGCGCACCAACACGCGTTAGAAGCGCATCTGCGTTAATTTCTTTTGCTGCTTGCTCAGCCATGTTCGCAACCTGAAGGCTATGCTGATAAGTGCCGGGAGCGTTTAGCAGCAATTCCTGCAATAATGGATGATCAGGTCTGGAAAGGTCCATTAACTGCAGGGCGGTGGTCTTTCCCAGCAGCTGAGCCATGATAAATTGGAAAATAAGGGTTAAGCTGATCGCACCAAAGCCGTTAACAAAAGCCGCCCCAATTAAAGTGCTGGCGCCGGCAAGGTCCAGGAAAGAATTTTCCAGGCGATAGGCAAGGATAAGCAGGCTGCCGCAAATGGCAATTCCTAATCCCGCCATAAAAAAGATTGTTATCCTACGACCGCGCCCAAGAATAAAGATCGCCACTGCAGTCGGGATGAAATAGTATGCAGCCAAATCCATCCTGATGCCCTGATTAAATCCAACCAGAAGGCTCAATGATATTGAAAAAACCAGGCCGGCTTCATAATCATAAAGGCTGGCAATGGTGACCCCAAAAGCGGCGATTGGGAAAAGATAAGGCAGGATGGCATGGTTGGGGATCACGAATCTTGCAGAGTAAAGGAAAATCAGAAAAATCAGGGTGATAACCGGTAAGCCTTCTATTTCCCTGCCAAAGGAGCGTTTAACCCGCCGGATATATAAAAGATTGAAGCCCATGACCGCGGCCACTAATAATGCCGCCGCAATATAATCTGTAATTCTGTTCTTCGGTTCGGTAAATCCCAGCTCCTGTAACGCTTCCCAGGTCAAAGGATCAATCACCTCTCCGATGTTTATAATAATTTCCCCGCTGATATATTGTTTTGAAATCGGTTCTACCTGCGATCGCGCTTCGTCTATTGCCCGTGCTGTATTCTCATTACTAAAAACACTGTTGGCGACGATTAATGGTGAAACAAGTTCGTTGATGATTTCAGCTTCGATTTCGTTGAATTCAAACCCAATTCGGGGAAACAGGTTGCGCCGGATGGCTGTCAATTGGTCCTCACGAATGGATGATTTCATCACCTCTTCCAAAAGGTAAATGCTTTCAGTTTTAATGGATTCCCATTTTTCTGACGAAATTGTCAACAGAGATTGAATCGTTTTCTTGGTTAAAGTGACTTCTGAAAGTGCAGAGAGGTCAATAATTTTTTGTTCACTACTGGCATATACATCGGATCGAATAGCATTGATATAGCCCAAAACGTTTTTGAGCTTTTCGCTTTGATTTCTTGAAATAACCGGATCGGCTGGCAGATAGATCGGCGTAACAGTCTTTTCAGCATCTTTTCGAGCTGTTTCTGTCAAGTTTTCACTGATATAACTAAAAGACCTGGGTGCACGAATATCTTGAAAAGCCACATCGCCTATTTTCAGGAGTGAGGGGGCTGGTCTTAAAGAGATTGGCAGGATAAGTGCAAGAAAAACGGCAAAAGTCGTAATAAAAACAGATAGAAAAACTGAAAACCTGTTTTTAAAAACGGATTGGCCTTTTTTTTTGATAACCATGAGAGTTATTGACTGCTGGTTAGTTCTTCCCTAACAACTTTGCTGATGCGGTCATTGGATGCTTTTCCTTGCGCTTGTTCAATGACAGATTTCATCACCAATCCCATTTCTTTGATTGTTTTCGCTTCCAAATCTGTGATAGTTTTCTTTACCAGAGCAGATAATTCACTATCGGTTAGTTCGCCGGGGAGATATTCTTTCAAAATCAAGATGTCTTCTTTTAGTTGCGGAATCATATCCGGGCGATTCGCTTTCTCGGCTTCGGCAATTGTTTCCTCCCTGGTTTTAATTTCTTTTTGAAGAATGCTAAAAATCGAAGGATCATCCAGTTTTTTTCCGGACTCGATTTCAGCTAATTTAATCGATGAGAGCGCCATTCTCAATGCGTTCTTACGTGTTTCATCTTTCACTTTCATCGCGGAAAGCAATGATTTTTCAAGTTCTTCTTTAATACCCATATATTTCTCCATATACTTAATTATCCTATTAATTCCTCTGAATTTTCCAATTCAAGCAATTTATTAAAGGACGTAATTGCCACAGCCAGCATATCAACTGAAGGCTCCCGAGTTGTGAGATTTTGCAGCAATAAATTAGGCCATGTCATGATTTTAACAACGGGGTTATCTAAATGATCACTCATCCAACGAATTAATTCATAAGCAACCATAGCGATAACTGGCACAAAAGCGATTCTTGAAACGATTTTTACTGCAAGGGGAAGTGGCCCGATCAGCGAAAAAACCAATATCGATAAAAAAACCAAAGTCAAGAGAAAAGATGTGCCACATCTCGGATGAGCGAGCGGAAAGTTCTTTACAATTTCAGGGGAAATTTCCATTCCCTGTTCGTATGCATTAATTGTCTTATGCTCAGCGCCGTGATATGCAAAAACCCTGGCGATATCCTTGGTTCGGCCGATAGCCCAAATATATAAAATCAGAATTGCCAATCTGATAAAGCCTTCCAGAATATTCATGAATAAAGGTCTCAGATTAACAATACGGGAGATGAGTTCAACTATAAAGGTTGGCAGAACGAAAAATAGGCCAACAGCCAGGACGATTGAAATCAAAAGCGTAAAATATAAAGTTGGGCCTTCAATTTTTTCATCATCTTCCACCTGGATATTCGCAGACTTGGTGATGAATTTCATGCCCAGGTAAAGTGAATCCCATAAGATCACCAAACCTCGCAGGAATGGAATTTTTACCAGATTGGATTTGTAAATTCCTTCCAATTTCTCAGATTCAAGGTAAATTGTGTTATCCGGCTTGCGCATCGCAGCCACAACGAAGGATTTCCCGCGCATTAGCACGCCTTCAATTAAAGCTTGTCCGCCATAATGGGGAATCTTGCTTTGAGATTTCATTGCATCAACTTTCACATTCGTCTCCAATGCTATAAAGAAAATGGATGGTGGTATCAATTCCCTTTCGAAAAACATCCAGATCAAGCCTTTCATTAGGACTGTGGATGTTGTCTTCAGGCAGGCTGAATCCACTTAAAACGCTTTCGGCGCCAAGTATGTTTTGCATGTGCAAGACTATCGGGATGCTGCCACCGCCCCTTTGAAATACAGGAGGAACGCCCCAAATTTCCTCAATGGACCTGGCAAAACATCGGGTGGCATAGAAATTAAGGTCAGCCAGACTGGCTGGGTCGCTGGCAAGCATTTTGACTTCCCATTTAATTTGCTCAGGAGCGTTCTGCTGCATAAATTTTATAAGCTGCTGATGAACTTTTTCCGGAGTTTGATTGGGAACCAGGCGCATTGATAATTTTGCCATTGCTTTCGAAGGAATGACCGTCTTTGGGCCTTCACCGACATAGCCGCCCAAAATTCCATTAATGTCCAGGGTAGGCCTTGCGCCAATCCTTTCGGTGGGAGTAAACCCTTTTTCCCCATAGAGTTTATTAACGCCTGTCTGGGATTTATAAAATTCATTATCCATGCCTAATTTTTCAAGCGCAATTTTTTCTTCATCGCTTACCGGGATCACATCATCATAAAATCCCGGTAGTTGAATAACGCCATCGGAATTCTTCATTCCGGCGATGATTTCGCCAAGCGCCTGGATAGGGTTGTAAACCACACCGCCAAACAAGCCCGAATGAAGATCCTGAGCAGGACCGGTTACGGAAACCTCAAAATACGCCAGCCCTCTTAACCCATAAACAATGGTTGGTTTATCTTTGGAGATCATCCCCGCGTCAAGATTAAGAACGAAATCACATTTAAACAAATCCTTATGCGTTACAAGAAAGTCCCGGATACCGGGAGAACCGATTTCTTCTTCACCTTCGAACATGAATTTAAAATTCACAGGTAAATCGCCAATTGAGATGATCGATTTTATGGCCCCCAGCACAATCATCATTTGGCCTTTCATATCTGACGAGCCCCTCGCGAAAAGTAAATTGTCCTTAATCGTTGGTGTAAACGGATCACTTTTCCAAAGTTCCAGCGGATCAGCGGGCTGGACATCGTAATGGCCATAGACCAGGATTGTCGGCTTGTCATTGCCAGCTTTGGTAAGACTTCCGTATACAACCGGGTGTTTTAGAGTATTTAATATTCTGGTTTCATCCGCTCCCAAAGAGTTCAGATATTTCACAAGCCATTCAGCCCCAGCCTGCATCTCACCGGTGTACTTGGAATCAGCAGAGATCGTTTTAATCTTCAGAAAATTTGAAAGGTCGTCAAGAAAACTTTGGTAATTCTTATGGGCAAATATTAATGAGGAATCAAGGGTTGGATTCATTACTTCTCCTATGAAGATAAGGCTTATATTGTAATTCAATCAGAAAAATAAGAATTTGATGCATGGAGGAAGAAGTTTCAATACTGAAAATATTGAAGCAACTCTGTATGTTAAAATTTTTATTACAGATTATTGGGAGATGGGATGATTATAAAAAATGCGAATGTGATCACCTGCGACAACCAAAAAAATATAATCCTGAATGCCACGGTAATTATTGACGCAGATGGAAAAATTCAGTCGATCAATGAAAACAATTCTGTTGAAACGAATACCTCAGGGGATACTGAAGTAATTGATGCCCATAATCAATATTTAATGCCGGCTTCAATTTGTGCGCACACTCATTTCTATGGCGCTTTTTCACGCGGCATGTATATCCCGGGCGAGGCGCCTGATGCTTTTCCTGCGATCCTTGAAAAATTGTGGTGGAAGCTTGATAAATCCCTGGATGAAAGGGCAAATTACTTTTCTGCACTTGTTTGCATTATTGATGCGATCCGGCATGGGACAACCACTTTAATTGATCATCATGCTTCGCCTAACTCAATACCCGGCTCTCTGGATGTGCTCGCCAAAGCCATAAGAGATACAGGCATCCGCGCCTCCTTATGCTATGAAGTCACAGACCGAGATGGCGAGGAAAAAGCAAAACAGGGTCTGGAAGAAAATAGACGCTTTATTGCAGAATTGAAGCATCATTCTGACGAACACCTGAGCACTTTATTCGGATTGCATGCCAGTCTAACGCTAGGCAATGACACACTTAGAAAAGCGCGTGAACTTTGCCCATCAGATATTGGCTTTCATATCCATGCAGCGGAACACAATGTGGATGAATATGACAGTTTGAAAAAGAGCGGCAAGCGAGTAGTTGAAAGACTTAATGAATTCGGAATTCTCGGCGATAAAACAATTGTTGCTCATGGCGTACATATTGACGCAAAAGAAATTGAGCTATTGGCGCAATCAAACACCTGGCTGAGCCACCAGCCGCGATCGAACATGAATAATGCCGTTGGATTGCCTCCTGTTGAGTCGATGCTGAATGCAGGAGTCCGAGTGTGCCTTGGAAATGACGGCTTTTCAAATTCAATGTGGCAGGAATGGAATGCAGCTTACCTGGCGCACAAGTTAATAAATGCCGATCCCCGCCGCATGCCTGCAGATTTGATTTATCAGATGGCAATTGTTAATAACCGGGAATTGGTCAAAAAACAATTTAATGGCCTTGAAACGGGCATTATTAAGCCAGGAGCAGCAGCGGATTTAATGCTTGTCGATTACAAGCCCTTCACTGAACTGAATTCGGAAAACCTTCCTTGGCATATCGTTTTTGGATTCCGGGAAAGCATGGTCACAACCACAATTGTCAACGGGAAGGTATTAATGAAAGATGGCAAATTAATTAATGTTGATGAAGAAGCCATAATCAATGAGGCCAAAGACATATCATCGCATGTTTGGAAAACTTACCATAAATCATTTTAAAACGCTTAATAATCTGAGGCAAAGATGGATAATGAAATGGCAGTAAAGGAAGTCATTGCGATAATTGGCGGAACTGGAAAAGAAGGTAAAGGCCTTGCTTACCGCTGGTCATTGGCGGGCTATCAGGTCATAATTGGATCTCGAAATGAAGAAAAAGCCCAAAATGCGGTGCTTGAATTAAATGAATTATTGAGCAAGGTTGAAGGGTACTCCTCGACATTGAAAGGTTCAACTAATAAAGAAGCGGTTGAGTCATGTAGGATTGCTGTTCTGACCGTCCCTTATGAATTTCATGAATCTATTCTTCAGGAATTGAAACCTTCTCTTCAAGGCAAGTATCTTCTTGATGTTACCGTGCCGTTGGTCCCGCCCAAGGTCTCTACCGTTCAAATTCCACCGCATGGGAGTGCGGCAATGCAAGCCCAAACCATTGTCGGCGAAAGCGTCAAGGTCATATCGGCATTTCAAAACATTTCTTTTGAACTTCTTTTATCAGAAAATAAAATTGAGTGTGATGTCCTGGTCTGCGGTGTTGACCCGGAAAGCAGAGAAATTGGTTTACGCCTGGTAGAGGATGCGGGTTTAAGGGGTTGGGATGCAGGACCGCTTGAAAATTCAATTGTCCAGGAGGGTCTTACCTCTGTGCTGATCAGAATCAATAAAAAGTTCAACGTTCATTCCGCTGGAATACAAATCACCGGAGCCCCTCGTTCATAAATCCCATGGGTGAACTGAAATTTACCCAATTATTAGATATTCCGCTGATCAATGAAGGGGATAATATTGCACAGCAAATTTATCAATCTGCCAACCGTCAATCTGTTGAATTTCAAGATGGTGATATCCTGGCAGTTACTTCCAAAATAATTTCAAAGTCTGAAGGCAGAATGGTCAATCTCATCGAGATTCAGCCCTCAGAAAATGCGATTGACCTGGGAAAAGAAACCAAGAGAGATCCTCGTTTAATCGAATTAATCATGCGCGAAAGCAAAGAGATCGTCCGGATTTCTGATCAGGTTATCATTGTGGAGCATCGCTTGGGTTTTATTTGCGCGAATGCGGGAATTGACCATTCAAATGTCCTTGGGAGTTACGGCAATAAAGAAGATTGGTTTTTATTGTTGCCGCTCTCTCCGGATGATTCTGCGGAAAAGATTAGAGCGTATATAAAGGAAAAAACCGGCAGAGAAATTGGGGTGATCGTTATTGATTCGCATGGGCGGCCCTGGAGAAAAGGGACTGTTGGCGTGATCATTGGCACGTCCCGGGTGCCTGCGCTTATCGATTTACGCGGTAAAACAGATCTGTTTGGTTATCACCTTAGGATTTCAGAAGTAGCTGCAGGGGATGAACTGGCGGCTTCAGCATCGCTGATGATGGGCCAGGCTGATGAAAAGATACCGGCGATTCATATCAGAGGATTCCCGTACCAACTCTGTGATTCATCCATTAATGACATTCTCAGGCAAAAGAATTTGGACCTTTTCAGGTAAATATGAAAATCGTCGCTTTAGCTGGCGGTGTTGGTGGCGCAAAACTTGCCCAAGGGTTTGCCAGATCACTTGACTCTGATGAATTATCAATCATCGTTAACACCGGAGATGATTTTGAATTTCTCGGTTTGAATATTTCCCCGGATCTAGATACGGTCTGCTATACCTTGGCTAATTTGGCAAATATGGTTACTGGGTGGGGATTAGAGGGTGACACCTTTAATTTCATGGAAAAAATTAGGCAAATGGGTGAACCTGACTGGTTCAGGTTAGGTGATTGCGACCTTGCCACACACATTATTCGGACTTATAAACTAACAAAAGGGAAGACCTTAACATCAATTACAGAAGAATTATGCAAATCCTGGAGCATCAGGCACAGAATTTTGCCAATGACCGATGAGCCAGTCATGACCTTGGTGGATACGGTGGAATTGGGCGTAATGCCTTTTCAAGAATATTTTGTAAAATACAAGTTTGAGCCCGCCATAAAAGGTATCTCTTTTGAAGGGATTGAAAAGGCAAAGCCAACCCAGCCTGTCCTTAAATCGTTAGAGCTTTGTGATGCGGTTGTTATTTGCCCTTCCAATCCTTTTGTCAGTATTGACCCAATACTTTCACTTAATGGCATTAAAACCATCCTTAAAGAAAAATTCGTAATTGCTGTATCACCATTAATTGGCAATAAAGCCATAAAAGGGCCGTTGGCAAAAATGTTCATTGAAATGAATATTGAGCCTACCGTTGGCGCAATCGCAGATCATTATCGTGAATTTCTCGATTGCTTATTTATTCATGATACTGATGTCAATGAAATGCCTTTGGATAAACGTTCATGTATAATCTCAAAGGCGACGAATATACTGCTGCCTGATATTGACAGCCGAATGAAGTTAGCTGCCGAAATCGTTGAATTTATCAAAGAAAATCAGACCAAGAATAAATAATTCTTATGTCGCTCTGGGCGATCATTCCAATTAAACCTTTGCGCCGCGGAAAATCGCGGTTATCCAGTATCTTATCTGAACAAGAGAGAGAAGATCTCAATCACAACCTTCTGATCCATTCAATCAATTGCTTAAAACAAGTCAAAGAGGTCGATCAGATCGTTGTAATCAGCCACGATCCCGCCGCATTGAGCTTTTCGCGGGAATTCGGTGTCAAGACAATTCAGGAAAATAGAAACACTAATCTCAATAATGCATTAAGAAAAGCTACCCAGGCAGCCAAAGCATTCAGCGCCTCAAAAATCCTGGTCATTCCCGCTGATTTGCCTTTAATCCTGCCCGAGGATCTTTCTGAGCTTATCTCTAAATCTAAATCAGCTCCTGAGATCATCATTTCCCCTGACAGAAAGATGTATGGGACAAATGCCTTATTCATTAACCCAACGGGGATTATGGATTATGATTTTGGGCAATGGTCATTTAAGAAACATATTGAACAAGCAGAACGAAAAAAAATCAGAGTTGAAATATATAATAATGATAGGATAGGATTTGATTTGGACTTACCCGAGGACCTGGACCATTACAGAGAATTAAAACCAGACAATAAGATTTTAATCGCAAATTTTCAGGAGGATGAAAAATGACGAATCGAGTTGCTTTATACCTTCAAGATGCGCATGATTTGAGAGATGGACTTGAATATGTCCAATATGCGGAGAAGAAAGGATTCGAAGCCGTCTGGCAGGCAGAAAGCCGTTTGGTAAGGGATGCCATTGTTCCAATGGCTGCTTATGCAGCAGTGACAAGTAACCTTAAAGTAGGATCAGGTGTAATCAACAACTGGACAAGAAATATCGGCCTGCTGGCTGCAACATTTTTGACTCTTGATGATCTCGCGCGAGACCGCATCATATGCGGAATAGGGGCTTGGTGGGATCCGCTGGCAAAAAATGTGGGAATTACTCGCCAAAAACCGCTTGTGGCGATGAAAGAAACAGTACAAATCCTCAAACGCCTTTTGGCAATGGAGAGGGTTACTTTTCATGGTGAATTTGTCCATGTGGATGGAATTGAACTGGATGTAGTGCATGGGCGCAGGGAACCACGGCATGTGCCGGTCTATATTGGCGCCACAGGGGACATGATGATGGAAATGACCGGAGAAATTGCTGAAGGTGTCGTTTTGAATTACTGCGTTCCCCCTGAATACAACCATAAAGCTTTGGAACTATTGACCACAGGCGCAAAAAAAGCTGGCAAGCTTCTGGAGGATATTGACCGCCCGCAGTTGATTGTCTGCTCCGTGGATAATGACCACGACAAAGCAATTGATACTTCCCGTGAGCTGCTGACCCAATATCTGGCACAGCAGCCTCATATTGCCAAGGCATCGGGAGTTTCAATGGATGTTGTGGAAAAAATTCAATCGATCCTGGGTTGGCCCGCGACGCATGAACAAATCCAAAAGGCAAAGCACCTTGTACCTGAAGAACTGATATTGAAAATAACCGCTTCAGGAACTCCAGATGAAGCCAAAATGAAGGTTCAGGAATACATCAATAACGGCTGTACTTGTCCAATTTTATACCCCGTTGGCGGTGATGTTCACCTGCTAATTGATACCTTCGCCCAAAATACCTAGGATTTTATAGATATGCGCCTTCCAATTTTTGTGATCGGACATGTAAATCCGGATACAGATTCAATTGCCTCGGCGATTGGTTATGCCTGGCTTTTAAAGTCCAGAGATAATGCGGATGTAATCGCAGCCAGATCTGGAGTGATCAACCAACAGACTGCCTGGGTTTTGGATTCTCTTGACCTTGATGTGCCGCTTTTGTTATCAGACGCTTCCCCCAGGTTTGAGTCCATTGCAATGCATTTTGATACGACCTCGCCTGAAAAGCCCCTTAAAGAGGCTTGGGCAATATCCAGCCGAACCGGAGGCATTGCGCCGGTCATTAATTCAGATGCAACACCATTTGGCATCATAACTGGGGAAAGCTTATTCAAATTTATTGACCAAATGGTAGGCCCTGTTCCCGGGAAAAAAGAAGTAACGCTCAACGAGATTTTTGTGCTTCCGTGTGAACAAGCAGCAGATACGAGTGTTGAAAAGTTCAATAAAAACACAAGAATCCGAGATGTAATAAAGAAAATACTTCGGGAAGAACATAATGAATTCTGGGTGGTAGATGACCAGGGAAAGTATTTTGGGATTGTGCGGCAGCGCGAACTATTGAATCCGCCGCGGATGCGATTGATCCTTGTTGATCATAATGAAGCCCAACAGGCAGTATCTGCATTGGAAGAGGCTGAATTAATTGAAATCCTTGACCATCACCGCCTTGGCAACGCACCAACCAATGCCCCAATAAAATTTTCGATTGAGCCTGTTGGCAGTACATCAACCCTGGTAACAGAGAGAATCATTGATGCGGGATTGGCAGCCCCAGCAGAAATTGCCGGACTGCTTTTTGCAGGGATCGTGTCTGACACCCTCAATCTTATATCCCCAACAACCACTGATCGGGACAATGAAGCATTAAACCGTCTGGCGAGATGGGCATTTAATCCTTCTTCAAAATTGAAAAATGAAACAATTGAGTCCTTCGCCCAGAAAATACTTGAAGCTGGCACCGGCCTTTCAAGCCGGCCGCCAGATGAAATTGTGAAGGGCGATTTAAAATCATACTCGGCTGGCGGATTTAAATTTGGCATCGCCCAGGCTGAGGTAAGCGACCTGTATGAATTGGATAAGTACCTGGGACCGCTCACTGATTCATTGCGAAAATTGCGTGAAAGCAAGGGATATAATTTTGCGGTTTTAATGATCACAGATGTCGTGCGGGGCTCAAGCCGATTGCTCATGGAAAACACCCCGCCAATTTTGGACGATCTTCCTTATCGGAAGAATCCTGATGGCACCTTGATTGCCAAAGATATCGTTTCGAGAAAAAAACAGCTGGTACCAACGATTTTAAGTTTGATGGAATAGTACCTAATATTGAATAGGATTTATGGAGTAAGACATGTGGGATAGATACCGAACTGTCTGCAGCATTGAAGATGCGCTTGCCATCCTGGACGCTGAAAAGGACAACGCCAGGATTATTGCAGGCGGGACTGACCTGGTTCTGGAACTGAAGAAAAGGCTTCATCCAGATGTAAAAACTTTAATCGATATCAACCGGATCAGCGATCTGGATAAAGTCCAAGAAGATGGCGAGTATATTCACATTGGCCCCCTGGTAACCCATAACCATGTGCTTGTATCCGATGCCATAATAAAATATGGGCTTCCGCTGGTCAAGGCTTCTAAATCCATCGGGGCCGCACAAATAAGGAATGTGGGGACAGTATTTGGCAATGTGATCACCGCTTCTCCGGCGAATGACACTATTTCCCCTTTAGTTGCACTTGAAGCAGAATTGCTTATTCAATCCAGGAATGAAAAGCGGTGGGTTTATATTTCTGACTTTTATCAGGGCGTCAGAAAAACTCTGTTAAAGAGTAACGAGATGGTTACTGACCTGCGTTTTAGAAAAATGCGCTCAAACCAGAAAGGTACGTTTATTAAATATTTGCTCCGCAATGCACATGGTATTTCTGTAGCCAATGTGACGGTTATTCTGGGATTTGACGGAAAAATAATTACTGAAGCCAGATTATCCCTGGGAGCAGTTGCGCCAACCATTCTGCGGGCGAAAAATGCAGAAGAATTTCTTTTGGGAAAAGAAATAAACGAAGAAACTGTTGCTGAAACAGGCAGATTGTGCTTTGAAGCAGCAAATCCGATCACTGACGTCAGAGCTTCTGAAGCATATAGAAACCATATTATTCCTGTCCTTATTGAAACAGCAATGAAAGAAATTCAATCCGAATCCTGGAATAATTATGAGAAAGATCCGGTTCTGCTTTGGGGTAAGACAAAAACATCCACAAAGCCACTCGAAAAATCAATCCTGCACGACAGGAATTCGCAAATTAATACCACCATTAATAAGAATAAATATTCTTTTCCAGCCAACCAGAACCAGACTCTCCTGAATTTGGTGAGAGATGAAGCAGGATTAACAGGCACGAAACTTGGCTGCGGAGAAGGAGAATGCGGCGCGTGTACTTTGTTTCTGAATGGATTACCTGTACTTAGCTGTTTAATCCCGGCTCCTCGCGCCCATGATGCTGAAATAACAACCATCGAAGGGATAGCCGAGGGCGGGAAACTGCACGCGGTGCAGCAAGCTTTTATTGATGAAGGTGCGGTCCAATGTGGATACTGCACCCCTGGATTTATTATGTCAGCAGTAAAACTGCTTGAAGAAAAACCAAATCCGACCCAAAAAGAAATCCGGGAAGGATTGGCCGGAAATATTTGCCGATGCACCGGATATTACAGCATTATTCGCGCTGTGGAGAAAGCCGCGCTTGAAGAACGAAAAACGAAAGGAGAGCGGAAATGAACTCATCCTTTATTGGCAAATCCATCAAACGAATTGACAGCTTATCAAAAGTGACCGGCCAGGCGCTTTATCCCGGCGATATAAATCTGCCGCGGCAAGCTTATTTGAAAGTTGTTTTCGCTGAAATTCCGCATGCGATTATTAAGACACTGGACATCTCTAAAGCGGAACAGTGCAGAAGGCATCATTTGCATTCTCACTGCAAAGGATGTCCCAAATAATGAGTATGGCTTGATTAATCCTGATCAGCCTGTTTTGTGCGGGCCTGGTTCTGACAAACCTTTTGCGGATCGAGTCAGATTTGTGGGAGACCAGGTTGCCCTGGTCATTGGGGAAAATGAAGAGGTATGTGAAAAAGCCGCTGCGCTGATTGATATTGAATTTGAACCTTTGCCGGTTGTCACCGATGTGGATGAAGCGGTTGCCGAGAATGCCTTTAAGCTCCACCCTGAAAAGGAATCCAATATTTTCTGCCAATACCATATTCGGCACGGTGAATATTGATGACGGATTTAAGAAGGCGGATGTTGTTATTGAAAGTACTTATGTTACGCCTGTCCAGGAACATGCCTATCTGCAGCCAGAAGCAGGGTCTGGGATACATGGATGAGGAAGGGCGGGTAACGGTTATTGTAGCCGGGCAATGGGTGCATGAGGACCAGCAGCAAATTGCACATGCGCTGAATCTGCCTGAGGAAAAAGTCAGGGTAATTTACCCTGCCATCGGCGGAGCCTTTGGCGGGCGTGAAGATATGTCAGTTCAAATTGTTTTAGGTTTGGCAGCCCTGAAATTGCATCAAATGGGGATCGACCGGCCGGTAAAAACTGTTTGGAGCAGGCGCGAGTCCATTATCGGCCACCATAAGAGACACCTCTATAAAATAAAGACGAAGTGGGGTGCCACCCGCGAGGGAAAAATAACAGCGATCGAAGCTCAGATCACTGCTGATGGCGGCGCTTATATGTACACCTCTACAAAAGTCATGGGGAATGCAACACTCCTGGTCACCGGCCCATATTTTGTTCCAAATGTTAAAGTGGATTCGAAGGCTGTATACACCAATAATCTTCCCGGCGGAGCTTTCAGAGGGTTTGGCGGCCCGCAGGGTTGTTTTGCGGCTGAAATGCAAATGAACAAGCTCGCGGAAGCATTAGCTCATCGATCCAGTTGAACTCAGACTGAGAAATACGATCCATGAAGGACAAGACTTTTCGACAGGAACTCCTTTGCCAAAAGGAATAAGCATTGACCAGGTAATTGAGGAATGCGCCTTGTCGGCTGGATGGAAAAAAGAAAACGGTTCCTGGTCTTATTCGAAGTCGGGAAAGAACAATAAAAACCACCATCTTGCCCACGGGCTCGGTTTTTCATGTGGCTTTAAAAATGTTGGCTTTTCCTTCGGCGCCCCTGAAAATTGCTGGGCTGCAGTGAAATTGTTTGGGGATAATGAGATTGAAAAGGTTGAACTGCGCCATGCAGGCGCTGATGTTGGGCAGGGTTCTCATTCACTATTCGTACAAATCGCAGCTGATGCGCTTAATGTGCCGATAGAAAAAATTAATTTGGTTGCCTCTGATACTGCAGTTACTGGCAATTCCGGGAGTGCTTCGGCATCGCGGATGACTTTTATGGCAGGCAATGCGATTTTAGGAGCAGTTGAAGCAGCAAAGAAAAAATGGTCCGCTGAAGAGAGACCCGCGGAAGGTGAATTTGTCTATTACCCGCCTAAAACCTCTCCGTTTGATCCGGAAACAGGCGTCTGTATGCCGAATTTTGCTTATGGTTATGTGGCTGAAGCCATTGACGCTGAAGTAAACAAGAAAACAGGCAAAGTGAATTTAAAGCGAGTGATTTGCGTTGATGATGTGGGAAAAGCGATAAATCCTGCGCAGGTGATTGGGCAAATCGAAGGTGCTGTAGTTCAAGCGAGCGGATATACCTTGCTTGAGAATTTCATTCAGGAAAAAGGTTATGTTAAGACAGACAGCCTTGCGACATACCTGATACCGACCATTATGGATATACCAGATGAGACAGTAGTAAAAATCATTGAAATTGCTGATCCCTTAGGTCCTGCCGGGGCGAGGGGGGTGGGGGAAATGCCTTATATGCCTTTTGCGCCGGCTGTTGCAGCCGCGGTTAAGGATGCCACTGGTGTTTGGTTTGATACATTTCCATTGACTGAAGAAAGAATTCTCAAAGGGTTAAGTGTCCTTCAGGAAAAATAATCGGGTTGCTGCAATCCTGCTGGCGGCAGGTGGATCACGCCGGTTGGGCAAACCAAAGCAATTAATCAAATTTAGAAATGAATTATTAATCAATTACATTATTCAACAAATTCGCAAGGGGGGTATTGAAGAAATAATTGTTGTATTGGGCAGCCAGTTCAGCGAAATTCGGAGCCACATTAAAGATACAGACGTTGTTGTGTTAGAAAACCAGAATTGGCAGGAAGGCATCAGCAGTTCAATCAAATGCGCTCTTGAGCATATTAAAACAGGATTTGATGCGGCGATGGTCTTTGTCGTTGACCAGCCCTACCTTGAACCAGAGATTATTCATGATATTCTTGAAAAGAATAAGACTTCGGATGCGAAAATCATCGCAGCATGCGTAAATGGCCAGATTACACACCCGGTGCTTTATAAAAAGGAACTTTTTCCAAAATTGATGCACCTAAAAGGGGATGTGGGCGGAAAAGCGATTTTCGAGGATGAAATAATTGAAAAAATAAATTGGAGCGACGAGAAGCTTATTAATGGATATTGATTCCGCTGAGGATTTTGAAAAGATATTAAAAAATGAAAATCACTCCTCTAGTTCAGCGTTTAGATAATCTTCCAGGTATTTCTCAGCTTCTTTTGCATTTTCTTTAGGAACGTAGATTTCAACTTCACCAAGAGGAGTTGTTGTGAGCCCATAGGCAGTGCCTACGCTTTCTTCAAAGGTGTAGACTGTCAAACCAAAGGATTCAAGATATCCTTTAATCATTTGGGCATCCAAATAGCCGGAAGCTTTCCAAACAAGCGATAAACGATCACTTTTCATAACTGGAATTTATTTTACCCTTTAATCGATTTTTTCGATGTAAAAGACTCTCTGATAATTTATTTGAATCAGAAGCATTTGTGACAATATCGATTGCGGTGTCAACCCAGGCGAGCGCTTTATCCAAATTAATTCCAATATGCTCATAGTATTTAGCCAATTCAATGCAAGATATTGGATCATTTTTATTGGCAGCCATTTCCCAAATTCTAATCGCCTCAGGCCAGTTCTTCTGTTTTTTCATCAGTCCCGCATAATTTCTTAGAATTTTTGAATCGAGGTCTGATGGAATGCCTTTTCTTTCTCCGAGTCTGTAGAATATTTCCGATTGGGATAAATTGCCTGATTTTTGAAAAATAGTGCCTATTGAAATAATATCCAGGATATTTGAATTATCAATTGTCTTCTGGTCGGAGACCATTTCGTTGATATGAATAAACAAGGCGGCCAGAGAAACAATATCCTTTTCATTATGATAGAAAACACCTTTGAGGGGGGAAGCATCACCCGAGGTAATAAAATCCTGATAAAGTTGAGGTACAAGCCACCCGGGGACCTCATCTTCGCTCCTTTGGAAAGACATTATTTCCTTTTCAATATCAGAAAGCTTTCTCGATTCAAGCCGCAATTTCCAGAGGTTCCTGGCGTAATGGAGCAGGTCGATATGAGGCCTCAGCAGCGATGCTGGTGGCATATGGTTAAGAACCATTCGTGAACGCAGCATGGGAACATCAAAAGCTTTCCCGTTGTAAGAAACCAGGCAGATATGCTTCTGGATTAAGTTTTCAATATTCGCCAAAAATAACGATTCGCAGGAAGGGTCATCCAAAAAATATTGAAAGACTTCCAATCCATTTATTGTAAAAAAGCATCCACCAAAAAGAAAGACGATAGAACCTGTGCCAAGGCTTAATCCTGATGTCTCTGTATCAAGAAAAAGGAAATCTGATAATTGGATGGCCAGGTATGTTGTGATCAATCCCCCAAAATTGAGGGATCGTCTCCGGATTAAATTCATTTTTTATAACCACATTTCCGTGAATGTAACCAAACGGATAAAAATTTCTTGAAAGATAAATCCTCTCGCCGTGTGATTCTATCCATTCCCCCTGGATGACCTTGTCAATCGACAATTGTGATCTTGGATCAGGTTGATAATTTAAACCTTTTTCGATCTTTAATCCCATTGATTGCAATTTCTTTAATAGATCGGACATTTCTGCTGCTATTTTAATAAAGACTTCAGGATTTGCCTGGAGGATTCTTTCCCGCCAACGCCATTTTCACCTGCCGGGCCTACACAAGAAGGGCAGCCCTGAGTGCAGGGACACTCAATTAATGCCTGCAGGCTCTGTTTCAGTATTACATCTAAGCATTTCAAATAATTTTGCAGACAAACCTATCCCGCCGGGGAATTGATCATAAATCGCAATGACGGGCTGTTTCTGGCACAATTCAGACTCCGGTTCACAAAAGTACCCAATGTCTCGATGGTCGCACATTAAAAACAGGGGAGAAATATTTGCCATAAGATAAGCAACACCTGACAAACCGCTTCGAATCCTGATATTTTGTTCAACCCTTTTGTGGCAGGCAGGACAAAGGGTGATGAGATTCAAATGATTATTAGCTAATTCCCGATCGGAAAATGACCGGAAAGGGATCTTATGATGGACATGCAGCGTTTTTGATTCAAAGGACAATCCGCAGATTTGGCATCGGTTTTCATCCCGTTCAAGGATCACTGACCTTATTATTGACCAATCCTTCCCGTATTGGTTGGCATCATTTTGCCAAAAATTATTATCCCGCAGGTCATTGATAAGAGTTGGCGATAAGCATAACCAGGTGCCTTTGGTCAATAATTCCTGCTCAGGTAAATCCAATTCTTCATATCCGATTAATTGCTGAGTCTGCCAGTCAATGCGTTTATAGCCAACCACTTTTTCAATAACACGCAATTCGCCAAATGAAGCACTGCATGCGCTGTAATTCTTGGATTGTATTATGCTCTCAACTTTTATTGAATTACTGACCTTTGGCTCGGTAATGTAATCCTCTTCAAGGGGAATTAAATCTGCAGAGGATTTTTCCAAATCCAAATTCTCGACTAAATAAGAAGCGCCATCATGAAGATAGACTGCGCCTGGGTGAATTGTCCTGAAGGCGCTTTGGAAATCAACTTCGCCGATAATCGAGGAGCGATTTTCTTCATTCAACCTCAAAATGAAAGCATTTCTTTGGATATTGCGCAATGAGATGTCACTGGCAGGGTACTGATCGGCAATCCAAAAGTATTTTCCATTTCTGTGCGTCAATTCTTCAATAGAACAAAGAACTTCAATATACGGTTTCACCAAGTCCCAGGATAAATTACCAAAATTTTCATGATCCTTGAAAGGTAATTCAAAAGCCGCACTCCTTAGATGACTTAATAAGATTAATGGATTATCCGGATCAAGCAGTGCGTTCTCAGGATTCCCGCCGCGGACAAATTCAGCATGCCGGATGATATATTGGTCTAACGGGGAGGCAGAGGCAACCAATACGGCGGCTGAAGACTGGTTTCTTCTTCCAGCTCTGCCCGCCTGCTGAAAAAAAGAAGATATGGCACCGGGGTAGCCCATCATAATCACGGCATCCACTTTGCCCATATCAATTCCCAGCTCCAACGCATTTGTGGAAATGACTGATTTTATGGATCCCTGCCTGATCCCCGCTTCGATTTTTCGTCGCTCTGTTGGCAAATATCCGCTGCGATAACCATGAACCGCGTTAGTTTCACCAATGTATTGATCCGCGAATCGTTTGAGGGAAAGCTCAACTGTTTTTCGAGTACGGGAGAATAAAATGGACTGGATATTGTTTTTGAGCAGCAGAGCAGCAAATTCCAGGCTTTGATCTATTAACCCTCTTCGCAGTCCAAGATCTTCATTGATCACAGGCGGATTAAAAAAGAAATAGTGCCTTTCTTCCTTGGGCGAGTCGTCAGAATTGATAATCTCAAATTTTTCTTCAATCAGTTTTTCGGAGAATTCATTAGGATTGGCTATCGTTGCAGAGGTAAGAATAAATTGCGGTTGTGTGCCATAAAATTGAAGGATTCTCTTCAGGCGGCGCAGGACATTCGCGAAATGCGATCCAAAGACCCCGCGATAAAGGTGGACTTCATCTATCACAACGAACTTAAGGTTCGTTAGAAATCTTTCCCAGCCAGTATGATGAGGAAGGATTCCCAGGTGCAGCATATCCGGATTGGAAAGTAAGATGTTCGCGTTATTGCGTATAGTTATTCTATTTGATGAAGAAGTGTCGCCATCATAAGTTGCCGCAAAAAACTTGCTTTGCTTATTTAATGAATTTATTTTTTGCAGCATTTCTGATAATTTGATCAATTGATCGCTGGCAAGCGCCTTTGTGGGGAATAACAAAAGGGAAGTTGCCTGATCGTTCCAAAGCATTTCATCCAAAATCGGGATATAAAAACAAAGCGATTTTCCGCTGGAAGTGCCTGTGCTGATAACCACATTCTTGCCTGATTTGACTTTTCTCCAGCTCTCAACTTGATGGGTGAATAGACCATTCAAGAACTGATTCTTCAGGATGTCTTTAAGAATGGGGTGCAAATCACCAGGAATATCTTCATATACCGCATCTCGCTTTGGTTGAATCCAGGATGAGACCACATCTTCCGAGTATTCTCCGGTGGAAAACGCATTAAGAAGCGGCTGGATGTTGCTTAACTCATTATTTTCCATAAAAAATATTTGGTTTGCATCGATATATTTTCATTAATAAAAATTGAGGAATTGCATATTTTCTTGTTATGAATATACTAAAGCAAATCCCTGAGGAGGTCAATTACAAATGAAAAGGTCGTCGAAGTATCGCTGGGTGATTTTGGGGGTATTTTTCTTTTTTATGCTGCTGCACCAGACTGACAAGATGCTGATCAATCCGATGGCTGCTCAGATCTATCGCGAATGGCACTTGACCGATACGCAGTGGGGTGGAATTTCAACTGCTGCATTAATCGTCGGCTCTTTATTTTATCCTTTGTGGGGATATTTATATGATCGTTTTGCCCGCAGCAAATTACTCGCGCTTGCTTCATTTATTTGGGGTTCAACAACCTGGCTAAGCGCCATTGCCCCAACTTTTAATACCTTTTTAGCCTCAAGAGCTTCAACAGGAATTGATGATTCCAGCTATCCGGGCCTTTACAGCCTGATTGCCGATTATTTTGTTCCCGGTGTCAGGGGGAAAATATTTGGATTATTGCTATTGACGCAGCCTTTGGGCTATATGATAGGGCTCATTCTGGCAACAACGGTTGCGGTTTCGTTGGGTTGGCGCAATATATTTTTTATAACCGGTGGTTTGGGCATTGTAATGGCTTTGATCATCTTATTGTTCGTGAAGGATGTTCCAAGAGGCAGCGCAGAACCGGAATTTGAAAGTATTGAACAGGCAGGCAATTTTCATATTGAATGGCCGAAAATCAAAGAAATATTCAGAAAAAAGAGCCTTATCATGATGGATTTGCAGGGATTTTTCGGCGCTTTCCCCTGGAACACAATTATTGCCTTCATATTCATTTATCTGGCCGAAGAACGGGGATATATTGAATCAGAAATATTAATGACCATGGGACCGGCGATCCTGGTGCTTGCGTCAGGCTTTTTTATTGGGGGCGCGGCTGGCGACTATTTCTTTAAAAAGACCAGCAAAGGGCGGATCCTGGTTGCCCTGTTTGGTGTTTTTATTGGAGCAATCTTGCTTTTCTTTACTTTGAATATCCCAATTGAAAATAAGCCATTATTTGGTCTGATGATGGCGATAACCGCATTATTTATCCCCTTATCTTCTGCAAATGTGACTTCTACAGTAAATGATGTGGCTCTACCCGAAATTCGCAGCACCGCCCTGGCAATTCAATACTTTTTCGAGTCCAGCGGGGCAGCGTTGGCGCCTTTGCTCACCGGCATTATCGCAGATGCCCTCAGGGAAGCAAATAATCCAAGACCCAGGCAGACGGCTATTTTAATAATCTGTATTTCTGCCTGGATCCTCTGCGGGATCTTTTATTTAATTACAACCAGGTTCATCACAAATGATATTGAAGACCTACATAAGCAATTAAAAGCCCGCGCTGAATCAAATTAGCGGAAACTGGCAGTATCGAATCTACTTTAGATTATTGAAGTAATAAGAGAGCACCTGCATCGCAAGTTTGCCATTTACTGAAGAGGACTCATCCTGGACATTGGCTGCTGGATTGAATCCCATGGAAATCAATCCGTAAATCCAGGGCTTTGTGATGGATGCTCTCAATATCGCCTGGTAAACATCTGCTTGTTCGGCAATATCAATTGCGCCGTTCTGTAGATTCTTACAGGAAGTGCCGCTGTTAGCACAATTAGCAGGCGGTACCATCCAAAGCGGTGTAATTGATTCCCAAAATCACAGGTTTTTGGAAAGTTGCGTATAGCTTATATATTTCTTGATCAAGTAATGGAATTGAATCTGCTTTCAAGTTCACCAACAGTTGGCGAATTTGATTCCGATAGAGCAGAATTGAACTCTAAAACAATAAAATCGGTTGAAGCAATCATTTGCGGCGCCTCATTCAGAAATGAAGAGTAGGGGATCGCAAAACCGATCTGGCCACTGAAACGTGACCGCATTTTTTCAACCAATTGGCTCCAACGGTCCTTGAAATCGTAGGGTGTATTGGAATTTTCTCCGTTCGGCAGTTTCCCGCTCGGGAAACCGGCTGCAACGCTGCTCCCGCCGATAATGATGGTATTAACCCCGTGTGATTCAGAAAAATCAACATAATTCAGGATCATGCGCTCATATTGGTCAAACCAGTTTTGCCACCAGTTATAAGATATGCCTGAAGAAGACCAGTAATAATCTTCGGGTTCAAATGGGTTAAATCTGAGGATAGACCGCAAAGGTCAAACCAGCTTCACTGGCTTTTTCTTTAATCTTCAATATATCCGCTGAAAAAGCATCTACACCGGCAATCAATCCATTTGATGAATTGTTTACTTTTGAAAAGGACCAGGTGGGCGAGAAAAACAACCAGTTTGCACCTGAAACGCCCATATCAATTAAACCTGTATCCAGCGCAGGCAGCCATTGATAGTCATACAGCTCATTAAATTGGAATCCTTTAATGAAGAACGAACTTTGCGCGGGAAATTGAACGGATTCCAAACCATATTGAACAGGCTGCAGCCCAAACCATTGATTTATCTGATAATTAATGGTTAGAGGCTGATTTTCTTCAAGGACTAATTGATATCCCGAAGCATTTTTACCCTTAGTAACTTCATCATCGGTTAGGCTGCATTGGTTATTCCTGCAGAACCGATACTGAGAATTGTTTAGATATTCAAATGGTCCATAAAGTGAATATGCCCACTGGTTTGGGCCGGTTTTCCACATGGGGATTGGTTGCAGCCAAACGAAAGGATTGAGCTGGATTGAAACAGAATCCTGGGCTGGCGTATTTTCCGGTACTGTGACAATAAAATTTACCGGGTAGGTGCCTTGAGAATACCAGGTTGAAATCGTGTCATTTATTGTTACATTTTTAGATGGAATTATGAGTTGCCGCGTGATGTATTGATTTTCAGCATCATGTTCCGCATTAATAAAGCCATCCCCAAGCGTATATTTATAGCGTAGATCAGTGCCGGCTGGCAATTGTATATTGAGTTCATATTTGCCGTCGCTTCTGAGTTTAAGGAGCGGTGCCCTTGAAGCCACAACGCTGGCCCCGCCAACCAGCTCTGAGAATGAATTTCCCAATGAATAGGTATTGCCGATAAGCCTGACACCCGCATTCGTGTCGGTGCCATCAGGAACGGAGACTAACAAATGTAACATCCACCAGTTTGGCAGCTGTCAACCCAAAAGAGGCTGGCGTGATTGAATT
This sequence comes from uncultured Chloroflexia bacterium, assembly GCA_963751635.1. Lineage (GTDB taxonomy): Bacteria > Chloroflexota > Anaerolineae > Anaerolineales > Anaerolineaceae > Pelolinea. The sequence goes on along the minus strand of CAVVVE010000002.1, from coordinate 43,407 downwards.
CTCGGCGATAACCGCGTTTTGCTGAAAGACTTCATATCGTCCATCTGGATGAAGAGCAGTCAGGTGATATTCACCCAGGGGCACTCTTTCAAATTTAAAGAAGCCGTCAAAAGATGTAAAGGTCCGCATGCCATTGATAACCACCAAGATTTCAGGCAAGGGGGCATCATTACTCTTGTTATAAACATAACCGCTCAGTTCACCAGTGATCCCGGGGTAAGGATTAGCATCCCAGTTGGCAACATAATCGCGGACAATTGAAGCATCGGCAACTCTATAAAGGCGATATTGGATCTGATTTCCATTTGTATCTCTCTCAATTATGCTAGCTTGTCCATTTTTAACGTACCGGTATCGAAGTACGGAACCGATAGCCAAAGGGAGCCGCACATTAAAGATAAAACCATCACTTGTATTTAATTTAAACCGCTCAGGATTTAAAGCAATGCCGGTAACTTCATCCAATACCTCCAAAACAAGACTTTCATCTGAGGCTAATGGGGATGGAACTTGAACAACAAATTCTGTTTCAGCGTACGATAATTTTTGTGTCCCATCCCTTGATGATGTTGAACTTCCGCATGAGATTGAAATGCCTGTAAACGTCAGGATAATAAAAATAGAGAAAGTTTTTTTGAGTAATTTCATCAGATACCCCTTCAGGATGCGATCATTTTTTCAATAGTGCCTTTGTACTCATCGTATTTGGAAACCAGGCTGCCTAAAACGCCATTCACAAACCTGGGAGTGCTGTCCGATCCGTAAATTTTGCCCAATTCTACCGCCTCATTGATGGCGACCTTGATAGGTGTGCATTTTTTTACCGCAAATTCCCACAAGGCGATACGGATTATATTCCGGTCAATGGATGCCACCTGATCGAGCGGCCATTCAGGCGCGTAATGGGCAATTATTTCATCTAACTTCAGGATAAAGGGATACACGCCGAGGACAATTTCTTCGGTGAATTTTACAGATTTTGCTTCCTGTTCATCTTCCTGAAATCGATTAACGAGAATAACCCCGACAGGATGGCCGGTGAGGTCGTATTCATATAACGCTTGGAGGGCTATTGCCCTCGCTTTAGTGCGTGATTTCATTTTAAAAGTGCTTCAATCGTTTTGGTAATCAATATCCTCAATATGTACATTTACGTGGCCAATTTCCATGCCCACCATTTCGGTAACTGCACGGCTGACTTTTTTCTGAATAATTCGGCTGGTTTTCATTAGGTCAGTATCGGCTTTCAATACAAGATATAGATCAATGTATACGGTATTGTTTTCAACATCGATTTTTACGCCATCTGAATAATTCTTCTTAATTAAAGCATCAACACTATGCGGCCCAGTCGTCATTTTGCTAACCCCATCAACTGAAAGTGTTGTCAATTTAGCAATGCTGGTGAGCACACTGGGGTCAATTGTTGTTTTCCCTAATTTTTCAGGGTAAGTTTCCATGGCTTCTCCAAATAGTCTGTTAATAAATTATAACCCTTGCGGCAATTAAAGGATTTTTAGCCCTTGAATGAACTCCCACGTTAGGTCTGCGACTTCATCAAATTCCTTATCCAGGAGAATCACATGGCCTGAATTTGCCATTATGTGTTTTTCCTTGATGGATGAGTTTACTGCAGATATGATTATGTCGCTGCTGTCTTTGTCAATAGTTTTGTCGTACGCTCCTTGGAAAGATAAAACAGGTTGCTTGATTTTATTTAGGTTTTTTGCTACCACTTTTTGAAGCACAGAAAGTTCGCTGGCTGCGAATAGCGGATAAACCGAATATCCCTGCCAGGGCATCAAATCATCATAATTATTTTTCCGGATGATCGGTATAAAATATTTAATAAATTTTGAATATTTAAGTTTGGTAATTTTTAGAGCAGGGGAGTAAAGCAGTAAGGCTTTAATATCAGGATACTTTTCAGCAAGATAGAGTGACAATACTGCTCCCATGGATTCGCCCCCAACAATAACTTGGGAACAAGTCTCACTCAAAGCCAAATAGGCTGCTTCCACACATTCGATCCAATCAGTATTTTTCTTGTCATTTAAGTCTTCAGGTGTTGTACCATGCCCAGGAAGAAGAGGGGCGCTGATAGTCAGCCCTTTTTTATTTAAGAACTCAGCCAGCCACCTCACTTCAATCGTTGTAGCTGTAAAGCCGTGTATCAATAAAACGCCTGTCTGATTTCCATTCAGTAAAAATGTTCGTCCATCAAGTTCGGGGTGTTCAAATATCGGGATACTTTTTTTCATTTTTGGTTAGCAGCCTCTTTAATTTCCGGCATTGCATGGGTGGCGTAAGGCAGAATCGCAATTCTTGCATTTTCTGGTAAATTCATTTTCGAAAGTTCATATGCTTGCCCTACGGTTTTGGCTGGTATGAGGTGCATTTTACGGGTGAGGCTTTCTTCAATATCTGATACCAGGTAAATTGGATGCTTCTTCAATTGTTTAGCAAGCATATATGCTTTATGCGGACCAATTTCAAATTTCATCGATTCAAAAGCGCTGATAATTAAATCAACAGAGCCATTAGCATCTATAAAATTTTCAAATTTCTCACTACCAAGCCCATTGCGGCATTCAGCTGCAAGGATGATAACGCCATTCGGTTTTGCAAACAAGCAGGCATGCGTAATTGCCTTCTGAGCCTGGTAAAAATTGATATCCTTGGGATAACCACCAGGTGAAGCTATCACCAGGTCAAAAGCACCAGTTAAACCTTTATCGTCTAATTGCAGGTTGCGACGGATAAATTTGATCCCTTTTTCCATCACATCGGTTGGATTATCCCAAAATGCAGCAATGATTTCTTGATGATCATTAAGGATGACATTCAGAGCTGCATGAATTTCCATCATTTTGCCAATTTCTTCAACGTCCTGACGCATCAAATTGGTCGTATAAAGGCCCATAACAGAGTTCGGGTGCGATAACAAGGCATGATTGGCCGTGATCGTCTCCCTGCCTGTGAGGCCGATGGCTGCGGTTTTTACGCCTCCCGAAAAGCCCATGAAATGGTGAGGTTCGATGCTCCCGACAAGTATCCTGATATCTGCGTCCATAAATCGACGGTTTGCGTGCACAGGTGTCCCGTATGAAGTGTTACCCAGGAACACAAGTTCATTAATATCATCACAATCATGGCTGATTACTTTATAAGTGGAAAGAATATCTGGACTAAGGATTTTTGAATACTCTGCCTGATTTAGCGGCACATGAGTCCCGGATGCTATATAAAAAGTAATCATATTTGACTGAGCGCCGCGATGATGAAGGTACCTCAGCAGACAAGGAAGCAAGATCTGGTTGGGAATGGGTCTGGATTGGTCATTGATGCCTATGGCAATCTCCAAATTAGTGAGAGAACCCTCTTCAAAATGCTTGATTGCATGATGAAATGCATTTTCAACCATCAATACCTGTTTTACAGTGGGTTTTGATGATTTAGATTGAATAACACGATAATCCAGCCCGCTTGAATCAAATTCAATCGACCGGCTGCCGTATGGAAGGCTAACCATTAATCAGCCTCGGCAATGTACAGTAGGGGAGAAGGAAAATAAAAAATACATCATCGTTAAATGTTAATTTTCTCCATTATATCGAAATTGTTCACCATGAATGACGGTAATTATTTAATTATTTTTAGGAGATAATAATTAAGCAGGGGAGCATATTTGGTGATAAAATACATTATGCTTTCGATAAGTACTATTATGACAAGCAATAACGAGTATGGAAAGGATAGCTTATGAAGACAATTTCTGGCGCAACAAAAGACTATCTAAATACAATCAAGCTGGCGCGCAGTGAAAATACACTGCTGGCTTATCATACAGCGCTGGACAACTTGGCAATTACCTTGAAAGATCACGAGATTGACGTAGAAAATGATCCTGTTGAAATAATCAATGAAGAAATCATTGCCTGGTTCGCCCAGGATTTAAAAGCATATGCAGCCACAACAGAACAGCTTTATATCACTGCAGTAAAAGGATTCTTGGAATATTTGGTTGCTGAAGAGCTATCTAACGTAAATCTGTCCAAAGTAAAGCTTTTGATACGCCAACGGACAAGAAAACCAGGTAAGCGATTGCCGCAGTTCCCTGCACAAAGTATCGGGACGATCCTTGAGACTATGGAGAGCAAAGAAATCGTTTCAACCAAAGATAAAAACGAACAACTACGCGCATTGCGCGATAAAGCTTTCATAATTACGCTGGGAGACACAGGTCTGCGTGTGCACGAAGCGTGCAATTTGAAACGCGGGGATATTGACTGGAATGAGGGTAAGGCATTGATCATTGGCAAAGGCGATCGCCAGGCTATTGTCCGTTTTTCAAGGCGGTCGCAAAAAGCCATGAAAGATTATATCCAGGCGCGTGCTGAATTGGATGGCCAAACGAGGAAACCCCTGGGTTCTCTTCCGCTATTCGCGCGGCATGACAAAGGCGCTGGCTCAAAAATTAAACCCATTACCCCAACTACCGGTAGAAACATTGTGGATGAAAAAGTTGAAGAGATTTTAGGAAAAGAGGCGGTCGGCACAATCACCCCCCACTCTTTCCGCCATTATTTCGTCACCCGGGTCCTGTCAGCGACAGGCAACCTTAAATTGGCCCAAAATCTTGCCCGCCATCAGAATATTGCTGTTACCCAGCGCTACGCCCACCTATCGGATGATGAGCTGGATAAAGGTTACTGGGAAGTCTTCGAAGAATGATCCTCTTGATTCATTGATTCAATCACGCTGCTTAAATGAGCGCCAAATATCGTGATTGAACTGATCAGATATATCCAAAATAGGAGCGATACAACTGCCCCTAACGATCCATAAACAAGCTCATAATTAACCAAACCTAACTGTAGCAGCCATTTAAAAAGAATAGATGCCAATTGCAGAATAACCGCCGAAAATATTGCACCTGAAAAAACACTCTTCCAGCCAATCTTTTTCTTGGGAATGAATCTGTAAAGTGCAACAAATAATAGTAGAGCCGCAACAAATGGAATGAATCTCAACAGAATTCGCCATAGAAGTGTCTCTTGAATCAGAATTTCTCCCCAGAAAATTGTATTCAATTGTGGGAGAAAGCTTGAAAAAAGGCTGGAAATTAAAGACAGACCTAAAAGCAGGGCCAAAATAACAATCATAATCAACGCCACCACCCTATCGCCAAAGAATTTTCTTGGAATAAAATCATAGCTGGCTTGATTAATATTCTTTGCCAATACAGAAAAGAAACTGGTACTTGACCAAAGAAAACCCACTAAACTTATGAGACCTAACTCGCCTCTTGAATTCAATACTTGTTGAATGTTAGCGTCTATTAACTCTTTGGCAGAAGGTATGACAAGATAAGCGTTTTGAATTATATGATCGTAAGCTGCTTTTTTTTCAATAAAAAAACTATACCCTACCACCAATGCCAAAATGAGTGGAAAAATTGAAAAAAAGGCATAATATGACATTCCAGCTGCCGTGAGTGCGGCGTTGGATTCACCAAAACGAATTATAGCTATACGCAATTTTTTGACATAATCAATTGCATGTTTGATCATTACGGTGATTATTTTTCTAATCATTGTTGATTAATCTCTTTGTCTTAGGCTAAAATATTTTAATCCAAGATTGGTCAACAGGGTGCGTGACAATAATATGTCGTTGATTCCAGTGAAAAGAAATTGGTTTAATAAAAATGAATACTATATTTAAAATACTTATTCTTTTGGCCCGTCCCGCCGCCGGAAAAAGTGAAATCATTCACTATCTTCGTGGTCTGAGTGACGAAGAACGCTTTTCGAAATTTCACATCGGAAAAATGCATGTTATTGACGATTTCCCAATTCTTTGGAACTGGTTTGAAGAAGATAGTCTGTTAAAAGAAATGGGGAAATCTCAAATTTACACAGATGAAAATGGATATTTTATAAATAATTATTTATGGGATTTATTAATTAAGAAGATCAATCTTGTATATGAGAAATTTATCAGGGACACTCATGATAATGATCAATATACCGTAATTTTGGAATTTTCTCGAGGTAAAGAACATGGGGGTTATAGAAATGCCCTACCCCATTTATCCAAAGCGATTCTTGATAAAGCAGCAATTTTATATATTGATGTATCCTGGGAAGAGTCACTGCGAAAAAATAGAAAGAGATTCAATCCTGAAAAGCCTGATAGCATTCTGCAACATTCTCTTCCCGATGAAAAATTACTCAGATTGTATCGAGAGACTGACTGGAACGAAATTACTGCTTCAGATTCCAAAGAAATTAGTATTGGGAAAATCAAGGTGCCTTACGCCAATTTCAACAATGAAGATGATGTAACTACGAAAAAGAACCGCTATTTGGAAGAAAGATTGGGAGTTTCACTTGAAAGGCTTTGGCAAAATTATCTTAATCTAAAACCAAGTAATTAATCGAAGCGAATTGATCCGATTTAGAAATATTAATATTTTATTGGCTGTGAATTTAAATAAACCGCTCTCGAATATCTGCACTCACGAAATCGAGAATTGCTACTGTGATGGCAATAAACCAAACAGCCAGACCTGCTGAGCGATAATCTAGCAAGCTAATCCACTGGGAAAGCAGATATCCAATACCACCGCCCCCCACAAAACCGATGACTGTTGACATGCGAATATTGATATCCCATCTATAAATGGTAAAGGATACAAATGGAGGAATAATTTGAGGAACAACCGCATACATTATTGTTTGCAGCCAATTTGCTCCTGTTGCCTGAATCGCTTCGATTGGTCCTGAATCAATGCTTTCTATTGCTTCCGAATATAATTTTGCCAACGCGGCCAAGGAATGTAAAGTCAATGCCACTATACCCGCAAATGGACCTAATCCCACGATAATAACCGCAATAATTGCCCAAATCAGAGGCTCTATTGAGCGGATAATATTCAAGATTGTTCGGACGATAAAATAAATTGCCATTGTGATTGGGGATGTTGACATTAGGTTTCTCGCAGCCAGGAAACTTACAGGTATGGCCATTATGATGCCAAATAGCGTTGCCATCATGCCAATAATTATGGTCTCGATCATTTTCTCTATCGCAAGTTTTAATTCCTGACTTGCTCTTGGTTTGCCAACAGATAATAGTTGTTTTGCTTGAATCTGCCAAACCTTGGAACCTTCACCTGATACCGGCGGAATTAATCGATAGGGCATAATCAGTGTTTCGGTAAAAGTACCTTTACTATCAGGCTGAATAATCAGGTATTCACCTTCTTTGCGATGCCGGAATATATTATTTACAGGATCTTTCCACCAAATCTCAACCGGCTCTTCCGGATTGAAATTGCCACCAATAATATTAAATTCCGTTCCACTTGCACCACTTAATTCAGAAGGTGAACCGCAGGTGGGATCCGCAATCAAATAGGGTTCTCCTTCTTTCATAACTCCCGGCGGAAATGTTGCATCTGAACAGGGCGCCAGAACTTCAACGTAAATTGTGCTCCATTCTTCCGGATATTCAAGAGCTTTCTCCCATGGCCATAAAATTCTGGATAATGCTGGTGCAGCTTCGTCTGCGTCACGAAAAAGGGCATTTAAATCTCTTCCGCCAATTTCCCAACCCTGAATAAAAAATACCAGGAGAATTAATAAGATTACACCAAGGGCTCCCTTATCCTCAGTTTTACGTTTGGCACATCGATAAGCATCTACAACATTAAAATGTAAGACAAAATTAGAACAATACTAATTAGATATAAAATCGGATTGAGTGAATAAGCTTTATATATTTTCAATTGCAAACCATCATATCGCTGGCTTGCGTTGAAAATTCTCCAAATCAATAATCCGAAGGAAGTAACCATGCTGGCGAAAATGGTCAATCCACGTTTGCTTTTTCTGGCGAGTATTTGTCCTAAACCAGGAATAATCGCAGAAAAAACAGACGCAAGGATGGGTGAAACGAGGCTGGGTTTTAATTGATCTTTATTAATCGACTTCCTTCTTGTTCTCATAAAAACCCTCGCTAATTCGTTTTTCCTGTGATGCCTACCCCTACGCGTTCTGCCTCAGCCCCGTAGATTCGTTTAAATTCCTCATCAGTTAGTGCGAGAATATCATCCTTAGTACCTTGGTAAACGATTTTGCCCTCTTTTAGTCCAACCACATTGGTAGCATATCTTTGTACAAGATCCAGATAATGAAGGCTGCATATTACTGTTAATCCGTCTTCAACATTAAGCCTTTCAATAATTCCCAAAATTGAATGAGCCAAGACAGGGTCAAGACTTGCCACTGGTTCGTCGGCAAGAATTAATTCGGGTTCCTGCATTAAGGCACGGGCAATTCCTACCCGCTGCTGTTGTCCGCCGCTTAATTCATCTGCCCTTTTGTGAACCTGGTCAGTAATCCCCAATCTTTGAATGACAGAATGGGCTTTTTTTACATCAGAGTCTGAGAAGCGTCCAACCATACTGGGTATTGTTTTTGAATACCCTAACCGGCCTGAGATTATATTTTGATATACAGATGAACGCTTAACCAAATTAAAATGTTGAAAAACCATCCCAATTTTTCTACGCGCTTTTCGTAAATCATCACCAGTGAGATTAGTTAAATTAATCCCATTCCAAATGATTTCGCCTTCAGTTGGATTAATTAAACGATTTATGCAACGTAATAATGTGGATTTTCCTGAACCGCTTAGCCCAATTACAACAAGGAATTCGCCATCTTTAACAGAAAAACTGACGTCTTTTAAAGCTACTGTACCATCATCATATACTTTGGTGAGGTTCTTAATCTCAAGCATTTGCTTACGCTCCTGAGAATGCTAAAGGCATATTTGGAAATTATATAACAAACGGGAAAGGAGAAATCCCTTCCCGTTTGTGTATTAAACAAGAAAGATATTACTTTGCGAGGTCTTCGGCAGAAACACCCGCAGCATCGAGAACTTGTCGGAATTGATCATAAAAATCATCGCCATGGGCTTCCATGCCGGTCCATTGATAGGCTTCTTCCATTGCAGCTTTACCCTCTTCAGTCTCGAAAAGACCAAGGATTGATTGAACCAACTTATCCTTTACTTCTGCTGGGAAATTGGTAACGAATTGGATGCCATCATTTGGAATATCAGGCATTACAGCTATTACCTTGGTTTGTTCCATTACATCGGGGTAATCCGTCTCAACACGCGCCCTGGCATCAATATAAGTTGTGCCAAAGTCACAATCGCCGTTGTAAACGCCAGCAACCACAACTTCATGCTTGCCGCCACCTTCAACAATCTGGGCAATATCAGTATCCACATTAATACCTTCTGCTTTTAGCATGATGGAAGGTACCACATACCCACTGGTGCTGGTCGCGCTTGGCACACACCAGGTTTTACCTTTTAAGTCCTGAAGAGTCTCCAATCCACTGTCAGCCCTGACGATGAATTGTCCGTTGTAGAATGCTGCGCCGTTTCTGACAGATACAAGGGCAGTTTCTGCGCAGCCATTCTCTGAGGCAAGGATATAAGCAAAAGTCGCCAACGCGCCCATGTGAGCTTTTGGTGGAGTCTGGCACATTGCTTCGATTGCGCTTACATAACTGGAGGCGACAAACGGTTCCAATACTAAACCGGTATCTTCATAAACAAGCTTTGCCATTTTTTCAAATCCAGACAAAACTCGTTCAGTTTCACCTGAAGGTACTGCAACAAAAATGATTGGATTTTCTTCTGTTCCCAGGCCGTCATACCATTCTGCAGGGGCTGCCTCTTCAACAGGAGCTGCTTCAACAGGAGCTGCTTCTTCCACTACTTCTTCTTCAACGGGTTCAGGTTCTGCCGCAGGTGCGCACGCAGAAAAAGCGAGTGTACCTATAATCAATATCGACAGAATAAACAAAATTTTCTTACTCATGCGATCCTCCTTTAGGATTTGATTAAATAAACTATAACTTATTTCGTTTTTAAATTCAATTATTTCAACCTTAAATTTTTCATTTCCTTTCAAATAATAGAGTTCAATTTATCGGATGTTATAATTTTTTTATGCAGCTTCTTAACGAAAATCAAAATGAACTAATCCTCAAGATTAAAACCTTGCTGGTTGATTTTTTGGACTTCGGAGAAAAAAACAAAATCAACCCGCAGAATATTTCATTAATAAAAGATTTATTGATCCAGCTGGATGATTTATTCTTAATTGTCATTGTCGGAGAATATAATTCAGGAAAATCAGCGTTTATTAACGCCTTGCTCGGGAAAGTCACTCTGGAAACAGGCGTCACACCAACCACATCAGACATCACGATATTAAGGCATGGCAGCGAATATAAAGTAACAAAGCCGGCTTCCGGGCAAACCCTCATTGAAATTCCGAACGCTTTACTCAAAGACATCAGCCTTGTTGATACGCCAGGCACGAACGCCATTTTGCGAGAACACGAAGCATTAACCACTGATTTTATTCCAAGGTCAGACCTGGTCTTGTTTATTACCTCTGCAGATCGTCCGTTTACTGAAAGTGAACGGCAATTTCTTGAATTGATCAAAGACTGGGGGAAAAAAGTTGTTGTTGTCATCAATAAAGCAGATATTATCAATACCGATACTGACATTCAGAAAATTATTGATTATGTAACCGCCAATTCAACCAAATTATTAGGGATTACCCCGCCAATTTTTACGATAAGTGCAAAAAATGCGTTGAATATTAAACTTGAGGGCGAATCAGATGATACTGACTTTCAAAATGTTGAAGATTATATCTATCAGACGCTCAGTCCTGCCAGTCAATTAAAGTTTAAAGTTGACAAATCCACTTGGAGTATTAACCAAATTAATTACTGAACTGTCAGAAATGACAAAAAATAAGCTTGAAATTATCAATGATGATGTTCAACTTCTCAGCGACCTGGACTCTCAGGTTTTGCTATTTCGAGAAGATATGCTGCGCAGCTTTAAATTCCATTATGCCGAAATCGATAATTCACTTCTTGAATTTGAAAAACGCGGGATTAATTTTTTTGAAAATACTTTTCGTATTGCCAGGATCATGGACCTGCTGAATAAAGACAAGATTCAATCCGAATACAACTCACAGGTTGTCAAAGGATTATCTACAGAGATTGACAACAAAGTTGGCGGCTTGATTGAATGGCTGGTCGATGAGGACCTGAAACAATGGCAGACCATAACCAACAAGATTGAGCAGCGAATTCAAAAATACCAGGACAGGATTTTTGATGATCCGGAAACCAGACAGATCAGGTTTGAACGGTTTAAGATCATCGAAGCAGTCAAGCGTGAATCTCAGAAGATTGTTGAACGATTTGATAAAGAGGATGAATCCAAGAAGATTGCTGAAGATGCCCAAATGGCAGTGGCTGCCTCTGCTGCGATCGAAGTCGGGGCTTTAGGATTAGGAACACTGATCACTATCCTGGCATCTACAGCATCAGCCGATTTTACCGGCGTCTTTTTAGCAGGGATGACAGCTGTTTTGGGTTTCTTCATTATTCCAGCCAAAAAGAAGAAAGCGCAAACTCTCTTTGCTAAACGCATAGCTGATTTGCGCAACCAATTATCTGAAACTCTCATGGCGGAGTTTGTCAAGCAAATTGATGTGATTATTGAACGGATAAACACGACCATACAGCCTTACAGCCGTTTTATACGCTCGGAACAAAATACGCTCAACCAAAATGGCAATTCATTGAATTCATATTCAGAAAAAATATTTTCTTTGAAAGAGGAAACAAACAAAATCTGATCGCTTAGCTTGGGAGGGAATTTTTGGAGTACATCGCCGCCATTGACCAGGGAACGACCAGCACCCGCTGCCTTGTATTTAATCATGAGGGGAAAATTGTCTCATCAGCGCAAAAAGAACACCGCCAGTTTTTCCCTTTTCCGGGATGGGTGGAACATAATGCGATTGAAATTCTGGAAAATGCGAAAGAAGTCTTTTTAAAAGCTATTGGACATATCAATATTAAGGGGAATCAAATCAGGGCGCTTGGGATTACCAATCAAAGGGAAACCACCATTTTGTGGAATAAGGCGACTGGAAAGCCTTATGGAAACGCAATTGTCTGGCAGGATACGCGCACTGAAAATATTTGCAGGACATTAATCACAAAAGGACTGGAAGAATTATTCCGCCTTAAAACCGGTCTTCCGATTGCCACATATTTTTCCGGCCCCAAGATCCAGTGGCTGCTTGAAAATGATGAGCAGATTAAATACGACTTTATTAAAGGGCAGGTTTTGTTTGGAAATATTGACAGCTGGTTAATTTGGAACCTTACTGGCGGGATGAACAGCGGGAGGCATGTTACTGATGTAACCAATGCCTCCAGAACCATGCTTATGAATCTGGAAACACTTGAATGGGATGAAGAGATTTTAGGAATCTTTAATATCCCAAAAGAAATTCTGCCGAAAATCAATCCCTCATGTTTTCATTTTGGCGATATTGCGGTAGATGGCGGCATGATACCAATTACCGGTGATCTGGGCGACCAGCAGGCTGCTTTATTTGGTCAGGTTTGTTTTGATCCTGGAAATGCAAAAAATACCTATGGCACAGGTTGTTTTATGCTTCTCAATACAGGCGGGAAAGTGATCCAAAGCAAGCATGGGCTTCTGACAACAGTCGGGTATCAATTGGAAAATCAAGAACCTGTATATTGCCTTGAAGGATCCATCGCCATCACTGGCGCTTTGGTGCAGTGGCTGCGGGATAATTTGGGGATAATTAATAATTCGAATGAGATTGAGAGCCTGGCTGCAGCTGTTGAGGATAACGGCGGAGTCTATTTTGTGCCTGCCTTTTCGGGGCTTTTTGCTCCTTATTGGAAGCCAGATGCTCGTGGTTTGATTATTGGTTTGACCCGATTTTCAAATAAACATCATCTCGCCAGGGCTGCACTGGAAGCCACGGCGTTTCAGACCCGTGAAGTTCTGGACGCGATGGTGAAGGATTCCGGAGTTCCTCTTAAAGAATTAAAAGTTGATGGTGGAATGGTAGCAAATGAACTATTAATGCAGTTCCAAACGGATATCTTAAATGTCCCGGTTATCCGCCCAACTGTTTCAGAGACAACTGCACTGGGCGCAGCATATGCCGCAGGATTGACAGTTGGCTATTGGAAAAATCTGGATGATTTGAGGATTAACTGGAAAGAAGACCATCGCTGGCTCCCCAAAATGGATCCATTAAAGCGAGACCGGTTATATTTTGACTGGAAACGCGCGGTTGAAAGATCTTTTGATTGGGGCCAAAACAGCTGACTTGACGAAAACGAGTTCAATAGATAGAATCATTCCCCGTTGTAAATTTATAAGCGAAGGTAACCAGAAAATCTGGTAAGAGGCGCGAAAGGAAAAAATGGATAAGGTAAGTTTAGATGCTCAGGTAAGAACCCAAACCGGCAAAAAAGTTAAAACCTTGAGAAAGGAAGGCTTCATTCCGGCAATAATCTATGGCCGTGAAATTGAAACTTTACCAATTTCTTTGGAAAAGCGGGTAACTACCCTGCTCTTCAACAAGATTTCGGGTTCAACCATTCTAACAATCAATGTGGATGGGAATGAACATGCGACATTAGTGCGAGAGGTTCAGCGTGATTACCTCAAGAATGAAATCCTGCATGTTGATTTGCAAGCGGTATCACTAAAAGAAAAACTTCGCACGCATGTTTCATTGACCCTGGTTGGTAAAGCCCCCGTCCTGGAAAACTACGAAGCTTTGATTGTCTCTGGTATTGACCAGATTGAAGTGGAATGTTTGCCGCAGGATTTGGTGGACACCATTGAAGTTGATATTTCGCAAATGGCTGAGATTGGCGATGCAATCTATGTAAAAGACCTTCCCAAGCTGCCAAATGTTGAAGTATTAACCGATCTTGAAGAGTTGGTTGCTGTAGCCAATGCGGTCAAGGAAGAAGTTGAGCCTGTAGTGGAAGAAGCAGTAGTTGAAGAAGGCGCTGCTGGTGAACCCGAAGTGATTGAAAAGGGCAAGGTCGAAGAGACCGAGGAAGAATAGACTCCATAAACTAAAAATGAGCGGGATTTCCCGCTCATTTTTTTATTAATTCAAGCAAATCTTTAGTAATTTTGGCTGTTATCCCCCAGAGCAACTCCCCATCATACACATCGAAAAACCATACCGGCCTTGTTTCACCTTCTGGCGTGACATATTCTTTTATCCTGGAATGGCTTGGATCACATAACCATTCCAGAGGGATACAAAAAATGCGATCTACCTCTATCCGGTTTCTATTCATTTTTTCCAAATTTTCCACAATCCCAATTACGGGATAAACGATATATCCGGTCGAAGTATTAAATGGATTTAATTGACCAATGACCTGGATGGAATGATTGTCAATGCCAATTTCTTCCCAGGTTTCCCTAAGAGCCGTTTCAATTGCTGAAGAGTCCGTTGCTTCAATCAAACCTCCCGGAAACGATACCTGCCCCTTGTGGCGATCCAGGGTGTTGGAACGAAGCGTAAAAAGCAATGAAACCTGTTCCTGATGGATGATTAACTGGGACTAAAACTGCAGAATCTTTTGGCTTTTCGTCAGGCGACAAAGCTATGCGCAGTTCAGCAGGTATCATGGTAGCGTTGGCTGAAATTCTCTGCCTGATTTCTTCCATATCGAAAAAGCAATTTTTCGATTCCATTGTACGTTTTACTGTCGAAAAGTAATGTTGAAATTTTTACTTCATGAGACTAAAGACCGGGCAAATATGAGAAAACCGGTATGGGCAACCATTCTGTCGACCGGCCTGAATTTTTCAGGTTCCGCCTGATAAAACCGAATCAATATCTCACAAACGTCAATGAATATGAAGCCATTTCTATCGAGGCTGATTAACAAACGATTGACCTGATTGGTGGTCGGCAGCAAAGTTCCAAAATATCCACCCGGCTTCAACGCCTGCTTTACCTGCGGTAAAAAATCATATGGATTTGGCAGGTCCAGAAAGACAGAATCAATATTTTCTAAATCAAAGCCATCCTGAATATTTTTTGATATAAAACTTACCCGTTCAGTCAAGCCGATTCGTGCGAGATTCTTTTTCGCAAGATTTTGCATCTCATCCCGGTTTTCAAAACTGAAAACATGCCCTTGATCGCCAACATAAGCAGCCAGAACCTGGGTTAGCCCACCGGAACCTGTACCGGCTTCAATCACTTGACTGCCAGGTGTAATATTCAAACGCAGCAGAATGTATCCTATATCTTTTGGATACATGATCTGGGTATTTCTTTTTGTTGTCGCTATGAATTCAAATAATCCAGGTTGAAGCAGATAAAAAGGGCTACCCTGATGGCTGATTATTTGAGAACCCCAGGGCTTGCCGATAAGATCATCATGAGCAATGATGCCGCGATGGCTTTGAAAAATTTGTCCAGCTTTCAAGGGAAAAATGAAGAATTTAATCTGTGAAGCAGACAATTGAACTAAATCACCTTCCTTGGCAACGTTTTTGTTTTCAGTTTTTTTCATAGGTTCTATGAACCTGTATCAGGTCTATTTTCTCCGGAAATCCAGTACCCGCCGGCAGCAAGAATTACGCTGCCGAAAATCGCTGCCCCGTAACTAACTTGCCCGTATTGAAGGATCTGAATCCCGAACCTTTGGCTTAAATAATTACCACTCCAAAAGCCAATCCATGCAAAAACCAGGCAGAAAACAAGGCGGATTAACTTGCCGCCAGCTATAAGGTGAAACATCGCTCCAATTAGCAGGCCTACCAAACTGCCAAAAATAAAAACCGGGAAAGTTAAATTGTTCATGCGATTCTTTGTTTTACCCTTGCGTTGATTCTAACATTTCCTTATAACGCATAATACTCTTGATTATAAACAATCTGCTTAACAAGAAAATTAATCCAGTTCTGATAATCTATCCCTTCCCGATTGATATAATATCGGTTTACCCATTCTGGAGGATTTATGACTGTTGAAATAGTATTCGGTACCGATGGCTGGCGCGCTGGAATTGCGCAAGATTATACCTTTGACAGCGTCAAGCGGTGTACACAGGGGTATGCTTCTTTTCTGAAACAATCCAAGCAAAAAAACAACAAGGTTATTGTCGGTTACGATATGCGTTTTCTCTCTGAACACTTTGCCAGAACAGCCGCTGAAGTGCTTGCCGGTAATGGTTTCCATGTTTATCTGACCGAGAATCCCACTCCCACGCCTGTTATCGCGTATTCTGTTATCAGTGAAGATGCGATCGGCGCTGTAAATATTACAGCTTCCCACAATCCACCCACGGATAATGGTTATAAGGTCCGCGACCAAAATGGCGGTGCGATCCCTCCAGAGGGTCTGAAATCAATTGAAAGCCTGATACCGGCAGATGTTATGCTTGTGAAGGTATTAGACGCGGAAAACGCTAAAAAGCAGGGCTTGTTGACCTATTTTGACGCAGCCCCCAAATATATTAAGCATCTGGAAGACCTGATTGACCTGAAACCATTAAAAGATGCCGGACTGAAAATATTGGTCGATGCCATGTGGGGAAATGGCGCTGGTTGGTTCCCAAGATTGCTTTCAGGTGGAAAAACAATTGTTGAGGAAATTCATAATCAAAGAAATCCGATTTTCCCTGAAATGAAGCGCCCTGAGCCTATCTCCCCCAACATTGATGTTGGTTTGCAGGAAGTTGCCAGGAGAAAATTTGATGTTTTACTGATCAACGACGGCGATGCGGATCGCTTTGGCCTTGGTGATGAAAATGGCGTTTTTATCAACCAGCTCCAGGTATTTGCGCTTTTGGCCTATTACATGCTTGAAGTTCGTAAAGAAAGAGGGGCAATCGTAAAAACACTCTCAACGACCAGCATGTTGGAAAAATTAGGCAAGATGTATTCCGTGCCGGTTTATGAGACAGGTGTTGGGTTTAAATATGTAGCACCCAAGATGATCGAAACAGACGCCATGATCGGCGGCGAGGAATCAGGCGGTTTTGCTTTTCGCGGAAATGTGCCCGAGCGCGATGGGATCTTGGCAGGATTATATCTGCTTGACATGATGGTAAAACTTGGCAAAAAGCCTTCGGAACTGCTTGAGCTGCTTTTTAGCAAGATTGGCCCACATTATTATGATCGGGTGGATAACCGATTTTCAGGGGATCGAAAAGAGCGAGAAAAAAATATTATCGCGTCCAAGCCTGAAACAATTGCCGGGCTTAAAGTAACCGGTTTCAACAGCGAGGATGGCTTTAAATTCTCCCTGGAGGACGGCGGATGGATGTTGATCCGTTTTTCGGGCACTGAGCCTTTGATCAGGGTTTATTGCGAAACAACACATAAAGAAAAGGTTCAGGAAATTCTTAAAACCGGCCTTAAGATAGCAGGAATTGAGTAATTGACTTTTCTTACAGATACCCACTGCCATTTAAACTTGCAGGAATTTAAGACTGATTTTGAAAGTGTCATCACTCGCGCCTCGGCCGCAGGCATCAGGAAAATCCTAATTCCTGGTATTGACCTTGAAACCAGCCTGCAAGCGGTGATTTTAAGCAAAAAACATCCGGGTTTTCTTTATGCTGCAGCAGGCATTCATCCCAACCACTCAGCCAGTGTTGACCCTGCAGAAATAAGGGAGTTGGAATCTCTCGCCGGCAATAAAGATGTGGTCGCTATTGGTGAAATCGGTTTGGATTTTTATCGAGATAAGGCATCTGCAGAGGAGCAGATTGCAATTTTCAAAAAAATGTTGTCTATCTCTTTAGAGACTGAGAAACCAATTTGTATCCATAATCGCAATGCAGATAGCAAAATACTAGAAATTCTCGACGAACTGGTATAGCAAATTATTAAAATCACAATCAAATCTGATTGAAAAACCCGGCGTCTTCCACTCATTCAGCGGATCCGAAGCAATTTTAAGTTGGGCATTGGAGCATCATTTTTATCTGGGCATAAGCGGACCACTTACGTTCTCAAAATCGTTAGATCTTCAGAAAATCATTATGGAAATTGATATTGCCCATCTTTTATTAGAAACAGATTCGCCTTATTTAAGTCCGTACCCCTTCCGTGGAAAAAGAAATGAGCCAGGCAATGTTAAGTTTGTTTGCGAAAAAATTGCTGAATTAAAACAAATCACATTAAATGATGTAATGACAGCAACCAGCAATAATGCAAAAAATCTTTTTGGCTGGGCAGATGCTTAAAATAAAAAAACCATATAAATGGTTTTTTTAATGCGCTGGGGGGGACTTGAACCCCCACGCCTTGCGGCACATGGCCCTCAACCATGCCTGTCTGCCAATTCCAGCACCAGCGCGAAGGAATTCCAATTATAATCGGCAATAAATTGATGTCAAGTTTTGAATAAATTTTCATAGAGGTATGAATGGCAATTATTCTTGATGCAATGGGGAGTGATAAATTTCCGGATCCGGAGATTGAAGGCGCGATCGCTGCCTCCAAATTGATCGATAATGAAATAATTCTTGTCGGTAACGAGAAAATTGTTGGACCGAAATTAAATTCATTTTCACCCAATCATCCCGGAATCACTATTGAGCATGCTCCCGAAGTAGTGGATATGTGGGATAAACCGGTTGAATCTGCGCAGAAAAAACCGGACAATTCCATGGCTGTCGGTGTGCGCCTGGTAAAAGAGGGAAAAGGCGACGCTTTTGTGACAGCCGGAAATACTGGCGGCGCCATGTTTAACGCGCTGCGAGTCTTGGGCAGGATAAAGGGTGTTCAACGCCCTGCGTTAACGGCCATCTTCCCAACAAAAAAGGATCGCTGTATTGTTGTGGATATTGGCGCTAACGCGGATTGCAGACCTGAGTTCTTACAGCAATTTGCCATTCTGGGCAGCATTTATGCTCAAAATATATTAGGAAATCCGAATCCGCGCGTTGGATTACTCTCGAATGGCGAAGAAGCTGGTAAAGGAAATCAGTTGGTCAAAGATGCGTTTGCCTTGCTTTCTAAAACCAAAATTAATTTTATTGGCAATGTAGAACCCAAAGAATTATTCGGCGGCGAAGCAGAGGTTGTGATCACAGACGGTTTTACGGGCAACGTGCTTGTAAAAAGCAGCGAGGCGGTTGCTAAAATGATCACCGAGGTTCTTAAAGAATCGCTTATGGGATCATTTAGAACCAAATTAGGCGCTTTGCTTGCCAAACCTGCCTTTTCAAAGATAAAAAATCTCATCGATCCAAGCGAAATTGGTGCGGCGCCCTTATTGGGGATTGATGGCCTGGTTTTTGTGGGCCACGGGCGTTCAGACGCACGGGCCATCACAAGTTCGCTGCTCCTGGCAGACCGAGCGATAAAATCCGGCTTGATGGCTGATATCAAGAAAAAAATATCCGAAAGCTTATCCTGAATCCATGAGGACTGATGAAAATCTCCAATAATAACAAGTTAATCCAAAGAAATAAGAAAATAAGCCAGATTGTGCTTTACACAGCTCTCGCAATGCTGGTCGTTGGGCTGATTTGGTCTTTTTCAGGCGCCAATATTACCCAATACACAATGGCATATATAATCCTGATCCCGGCGTATATTCTGGTCCAAATCAGTATTTACTTGGCCAATAAGTGGGGCCGCTCTCCCCGCCCGGATGAAATCATTGGGCTATCGTTGAAAGGGTTAAACGATCAATATACACTCTATAACTACAATTCGGGTGTGCCTCACCTGTTAGTCGGCCCGGCTGGTTTATGGATAATCAAACCATACCATCAATCTGGACAAATAACATTTAATACCGATAAAAACCGCTATGAGCAGACTGGCGGCGCCAATTTCATCGCAAAATTATTTGGCCAGGAAGGTTTAACAAACATCGAGAGAGAATCCAAAATTGCGTTACGGGATTTTGATTTATTTAACAAGAAGATGAGTATTGATATCGATATCAAACCCAAAGTTGTGAACGTCTTCTATTCCGAAAAAGCAGATGTTCTGGCAAAAAATGCACCTGAGGCAACCATTCATTCGGATAAACTAAAAGATCTAATTCGCAGCCAGGCAAAACTTAGCCCTTTGAAAGATGAGAAAATCAACCTGATCAGGACGCAATTGCCTGACTCCAATTAGCTTATTTGGATTTCTGCAGGTTTTTTAGGCTCCTCATCTCCTGAGGTGTAAGAGGCCGCCATTCACCTGGTCTAAGCCGACCGACTTCAACGGGTCCTATCCGCTTACGGATTATTCTCTTTACAGGCAGGCCGATGCTGAACCCGATTTCCCTGATTTGCCGCTTTTTCCCCTCTTTCATGATAATTCGAAGCCATTTGCCGGTTTTATCCTGCTGAAGTATTTCCACTTTGGCTGGCAAAGTGCGGTAACCGCCTTCAATGACGACTCCCTTTCTCCAGAGGGTTAATTGCTCTTGATCCGGGATTTTTGATACTTGCACATGATACTCTTTTTCATGTTCGTAGCGGGGGTGTGTGAGCCGGTTGGCGACCTCGCCGTCATTGGTTAATAAGAGCAGCCCTTCACTGTCGAAATCCAGGCGGCCAACAATAAAGAAATATTCATCCAGGGAAACATAATCAGTTATGACAAGGCGATCATCTGGCTTTTTAATTTCGGAAAGCACTTTACGCGGCTTATAAAAAGCGAGGTAAATATGTTTTGTTTCGGGTCTTGCCAGAATTTTATTATCTACACGAATAACATCTTTTTCAATATCCGCCTTATCCCCCAATTTCGATAACTGGTTATTGACTGTTACGCGGCCTTCAGCAATAATTTTTTCGCAATCCCTTCTCGAGCCGTAACCACACTTTGAAAGGATTTTTTGCAGGCGTTCCTTCTCCACGATACTAATCTTTCAAAATCGGTTTTACTTCCGATTCGCCATTAGGTAGGACGTCAAATGTCGGCAGTTCATCAAGCGAAGTTAAACCAAAGTAATTCAGAAAATCTGAGGTTGTCCCATACAGGATTGGCCTGCCTGCGCCTTCAACACGCCCATTTTCTTCTATCAGGCCTTTACTTAATAAATTCCTTACCACCCCGTCACTATTGACACCCCTGATTTCATCAATCTCTGGCCTGGTGACGGGTTGTTTATAGGCGATAATTGCAAGTGCCTCCAATGAGGCCTGGCTGAGTGTTGTTGTAACCTCCACACCCAGGAAATTTTCAATTATTGGTGAAAATTCCGGTGAGGAGGTTAATTGGACCCTCTTTCCATGCCACTGCAGCCTGAGACCCCTTGTATCTGTATAATATTTGTCAAGTTCATTCAAGGCTTGGTTAATTTTTTTTTCACTCTCATCAAGAGTGGTCGCCAGCTGGGAGATGGAAACGGGTGAGACAGCTGTAAAAAGCAATGCTTCAAGAATAGCCGGCAGTGATTTTTCCTGTTTGAGTTCGTTGATATCCTTCATGCTATAATTTCTTTCCGTAAAGCTCTGGTCATTATAATCGAATAAGGTTGGGAAGAATTTAAGTATTATGCGGATTCTGATTACAGGCGCAGCAGGTTTCTTGGGTTCACATCTATGCGATAAATTAATCTCTAATGGGCATGAAGTTATCGGCATGGATAATTTCATTACCGGCAGCAAAGAAAACCTGGTCCATTTGGCAGGCAATTCAAAATTTTCATTTATCCGCCATGATGTGGCTAATTTTATTTTTGTCCCTGGAAAAATTGATGCTGTGATGCATTTCGCTTCGCCCGCCAGCCCAAATCCAGCTTCGCCTTTTGGGTTTCCCAATCTACCCATTCAGACAATGAAAGCCGGCGCTATGGGAACGCATAATACATTAGGGCTTGCACGTGACCATAAAGCCAGGTACATTCTGGCATCCACAAGCGAAATCTACGGAGATCCGCTTGAACACCCGCAGCGTGAAAGTTACTGGGGGCATGTCGATCCCATCGGGCTCAGGTCTGTTTACGATGAGTCCAAACGATTTGCTGAAGCTCTAACCATGGCATACCATCGCTACCACCATATCAATACCGGGATAGTCAGGATCTTCAATACTTATGGTCCCAGGATGCGCCTGGATGACGGCCGCGCGATTCCGAATTTTATCCAGCAGGCTCTGAATAATGAGGCGCTGACCATCTATGGCGATGGAACACAAACGCGCAGTTTTTGCTATGTGGATGACCTGATCGATGGGATCATCAAATTGCTTGAATCTGAAGAACATTTCCCGGTCAATATCGGCAATCCGGACGAAATTACGATTACGGACCTGGCAAAAGTGGTTAATGAGGTAATTGGAAACACAAAAGAGATCGTTTTCCTTAAAGGTAAGGTTGCGGGAGACGATCCGATGCGACGGCAGCCGGACATCAGCCGTGCAGCCAAAATCCTCAATTGGAAGCCGAAATTAAATTTATATCAAGGACTTGAAAAAACCATCCCTTACTTCATTGAGAAATTGAAAAGTTAATATGCCAAAGAGCCAAATAAAAGATAATGAGCGCTTTTTGCGATTTGCCTTGGTGGGTATCAGCGGCACAATTGTGGATTTCACAATTTTTAATTTATTATCAGTCGGATTTGGCTTGCCAGTTATTCTCAGCAGCATCGGATCATTCTTAATAGCTGTCATTAACAATTTTATTTGGAACCGTAATTGGACTTATCCGGAATCCAAAGAAAGCAGCCTTTCAGGACAGCTGGCAAAGTTTTCTGTTGTCAGTGTACTTGGTTTAATCATCCGGACGCCCTTATTTGCTCTAATTGAAAAACCCTTGATCGTGGTATCAACCAATCTTGTTGATAAACAATTTTTTATCAAACCTGAAATCATCGGCCATAATATTGCACTTGCGTCTGTTATTGTAGTGGTTTTATTTTGGAACTATTTTATAAACAGAATTTGGACCTACAAAAATATTAAGTAAACTCAGAACAATAAATCAGAGGTAATTCTATGGATCATCGTGAGAGAATTGAAAGGGCTATCCATAGGGAAAAAGTAGATCGTATCCCGGTGTCGTTTTGGCGGCATTTTCCAGTTGATGACCAAAATCCTGAAAGCCTGGCCAAATCAACAATTGCGTTTCAAGATCTTTATGATCTTGATTTGGTAAAAGTGTCCCCATCCTCCTCTTTCTGCCTGCAGGATTGGGGAGCGCAGGATATTTGGAACGGTCATCCGGAAGGAACGCGCGATTATCTGGAACCGGTCATTAAGACACCTGAGGATTGGAGCCGATTAAAGGTGTTGGATCCCAAAAGGGGCCATTTAGGCGGACAAATTGAATGCCTGAAGCTAATTAAATCAAAGTTAGATCCAGGCACGCCCTTTATTCAATCCATTTTCAACCCCTTGGCTCAGGCCAAGAATCTTGCTGGAAAGACAGATCTTCAATATCACCTAAGAAAGTATCCTGATCAGTTAAGAGCGGGAATGAAAATAATCACTCAAAGCACGGCAAATTTCATTGAAGAATGCCTCAAGCTGGGAATTGACGGAATTTTCCTGGCTGTTCAGCATGCATCCTTCGACCTCCTATCCATCGAAGAATTTCTGTCTTTCGGAAAGCATTTTGATTCTAAACTTTTTGCATTAATGGATGCTTTTAAGATAAATATGCTGCATGTGCACGGCAGCAATATCATGTTTGAAGAAGTTGCTGACTACCCGGCTCAAATCATTAATTGGCATGATCGTGAGACTGCTCCCGATCTTCGGACAGGGTATCAATTGACAAAAGGTGCAGTTTGCGGGGGTTTGAGCCGCATTGAAACCATGGTTTTGGGAAATAATCAAATGATTAGACAAGAAATTGACGACGCCGTGGATCAAACTGGTGGAAATGGATTGATCATTGGCACAGGGTGTGTATTGCCGCAGACCGCTCCCATGGGAAATATCTTCGCAGCGGTTGAATATGCTCACTCAATAAAAGCCAATCATGTCTAGTCCTCGAATTATTGCAGGGCAAGCCAAAGGGCTGCGATTGAAATCTGTTCCCGGGGACATCACTCGGCCGATAACCGATCGTGTTAAAGAAGCTTTATTCAACATCATTTCCACAGATATTGTGGATTCCCGATTCCTGGATTTATTTGGCGGAACTGGCAGCGTTGGAATTGAAGCGCTCAGCCGAGGAGCATGTTTTGTGCAATTCATTGATAAAAATCAGGCTGCCTGCGGCGTTTTAAAAGAGAATTTGGATAAAAGCGGGTTATCCGGGAAGGCTGAAATCAGAAAAAGTGACGCTTTTACCTTTATCAACACCTATAAAGGTCCCGGTTTTGACTATTTTTTCATTGCCCCACCACAATATCAGGCTTTATGGTCTAAAATGGTTTTTCTTTTAGATAATACGCCTGGTGTTATGAATGATAACGCCTGGATCATCTCGCAGATCGATCCGAAGGAATACGAAAAACTTGATTTAAAGAATATCAATGAATTTGATACCAGGGATTATGGCAGCACTAGGCTGATTTTTTATTCCAAAGCATCAATTATATAACTATACGCAATTCGCCTGAATCATTATAAATATATTTGATAATCTTTGGGTGACTCCCAATTGTATGTTTTTCGCAGATTTCAATTAATTTTGCAGCATCCCAGACGAACTTATCGTTATTCTTAATTTCCTTAACCGAAATCCATTGCAGTTCACCTTCATCAGATTGCTTAATATTCCCTTGAAAATGATCCGATTTGAAGACAAAAACCTGGATTCCAGGGTTTTGATTGATGTCAATGAATAAAATGGCAGCCAATTCCAAATTATTGACATGCAGGCCAGTTTCTTCTGTAATTTCCCTTCTGGCGGCTTCATATGGCTCCTCCCCCTTCTCTATGTGGCCGCCAACGCCATTCAGTTTATTAAATCCGAAGGAATCACGATTCTTTTTTTGGATGAATAAATACTTGTCTTTATCCTTAATGAAAACAAGTGTGCGAGGGATGAATTGATATCGATTTTTAATAACTTTGCCGTGATTATTTTCCATAACTGTTGAAACCTGCTGATATTATAAGGTTCAAAAAAAAATAAAGGCAAATCCTGTAAGAATTCACCTTTATTCTTCGCTTTAATAACCTTCAGTCAGGAACATGGGGTGGCCCATAAATTCCTTTACTTTGGGCAAATAATTGTCCTTGTCATAATAGGAATCCACATCTGCGTGCTTTTTGCCAGATATGACTGTATCGAGCGTTACTGTTGTGTATTTTCCGCCCTGCAGGGCCACCAATTTCCCCGTGTCGTTCTTTATGATGAGATTCATGGCAGATGTGCCGTAAGCCATGCCGACCATTCTATCCAGGGAATCGGGAGGGCCTGAGCGAATGACATAGGCTAGCTGTTGGAACATGGTGTTCGTTTTGGTGATTCTCTTGATATCTTCAGAAATCATCTGCCCAACACCGCCAAGTTTCTTGTGTCCATAGGCGTCTTCTTCACCGGTTTCAATAATCGTGCCGTCCTTGTATGTTGCGCCTTCGGAAACAGTCATAATGGCATAATTTGAAGGATTTCGGCGTTTGTCATCCATCAAAAAATCGGCCAATTTATTAATTTCAAAGGGGACTTCAGATATGATGGCGCGATCGACATGCGCGAGCAGCGCCGTAATTAAGCTGGTTTCACCTGAATTTCTGCCAAATAATTCGATAATTCCAATGCGTTCATGGGATCCAACTGATGTACGCATATCTGTGATCAGGTTTACGCTGCGAGTTACAGCGGTTGAAAAGCCGATACAGTAATCGGTGCCATAAACGTCGTTATCCATTGTTTTAGGGATGCCGACAACAGGGAAACCTTCCTTGTGCAGCCTGGCGGCAAAAGAGAGCGTATCATCGCCCCCGATGGCGATCAAAGCGTCAATTTCGAGCTCAGAAAGAACCTTTAAAACGTAATCAGTGTAATCAATCGTATTTTCGTCAAGTTTTTTACCATAAATTGAATTAACCAGAAAATCTGGCGCATCTTTTACACGCACTTTTTGCGGATTTGTGCGGGAAGTATGCAGAAAAGTGCCACCGGACCGATCTATCTTCCGTACGTCAACATACTCAAGTTCACGAATATAGTAATCATGGGTTGAGGGTTCATCAAAATCATAATGCAAAAGGCCTTGCCACCCTCGCCGAATCCCCCGTACGTTATAGCCTGCTTCGATTGCAGTTAGAACTGCCGCTTTCATGGCCGGATTCAATCCCGGAACGTCCCCACCCCCAGTTAATATCCCAATTGTTTTTGACATTCAACCTCCAAAATGTAGGTATAAAAAAATTCAACGAAGTATAGCATAAGCATCTACCAGAACAAAGAGCTATTCGCTGTTTAAATAATCATACGGAATTACAACCCACCATCTTATCCAGTACAGTACAAGGATCAGTAATAAGCTGTTTATTAAATTCATTGAATGAAAATTACTTATAAAATCGAAAGTTATCGGGAAAAGCAATACTGCTAATGGTAGAAGAACAGATACAAAACCTATAATTCCGTAAATTATATTATTGATTTTTCCAGTTGAATGCTTTTCCCATAAAAAAATAATGAAAATAATCGGGATCAGATACAACACAGAAGCGTAATTTGTTTCACGCATAATTAGGAATGGATTGATGCAAATTACCAAACTCAGCAGCCAAAATAATTGGCTTGAATTTTGCTTAGGCACACGTGAAAATTCTATAATTATCCAAATTAGCAGCAGAATTGGCAGCAAGTTGATCAGGCTGCCGAGAGAAATTTGTATATTCCAGTTTAACAGAGCCTGGTTATAGTCGATCAAAGGGAAAAATGTTCTTTCCAATATGATATTCCTGAAGAATTTTAATATCCAGCCGGAATCAAAAATAAAACCACCAAGTGATAGCAAGCCTGTCATAACAAAAAACCAAATGACCGATACGACCTTTTTTTGTTTTGATAAAAACAACAAAATAATTATGAGCGGAATCATAAAATTAAAAGGATCGATAGTCGCAATCCCCATAAATATTCCAGTCAAAATTAATTTTTCAGAAAAAACCGCATTTAACCCTAACAAAAGAAAAAATAGCTGGATAAAAGAAGTATTTGCATCCAGAAAATTGGATATTCCGAAAAAGGATAGCATGCCACCAACCAGGGCCGTGATTCTCAGCCATTTTTCCGGCTCCCATTTCAGCAATTTAATGAAATTTAATATGCATGCAAGAAAAATACAAAGATTTAATGTAAGCCAGATCGAAAAAGACCAATTGAAATCAGGGATCAGAGAAAAAGGAAGAAAAAATATTAGTTGATAGATTGGTAATTTAAAAAGAAAATCCGAAGTATTTAAGACCACTCCTCGAGTTGAAAAATAATTGTCAAGTATGGAAGAAATATCCCTTGAGTATGGGCTTATGCCCTTTAGAAATAAAAGGTTTGATAAGGCGGTATTGATTTGGAAATTGCCGAGATCCGCAAATTTAAATAATAAAAATCTATTCAGGATGAGCAAACCTGCGCAAAGAAACAAAATTACTATGATCTTATTCTTTGCTTTTTTCCCCTCCTCATGGCTTAATAAGAAAGAAAAATACTTTTTAAATCATTGATCATTGCTTCATTCAAGAATTTTGATTAATGTACTTTTCCTTGTTGGCTGCCCGGGCAATTTTCCCGCTGCTGGTTTTTATCAGCCATTTTTCATCAACCAGAAGAACATGCCGCAGCGCGACTGCTGTACTTTGTGTCACTCGTTTACGAATTTCATCGCTGATCTGAGATTCACGATCAAGGTCTTCTTTTTCAATTTCAGCAATGACAATGACATCTTCAGTGCCCTTTTCTTCGTTAAACACGCCAAAGGCTACCGCCCGACCAGGATGAACGCCTTCTACTTCCGTAGTGATTGCTTCAATGTCCTGGGGATAGATATTCTTGCCGCCAACAATGATGAGATCCTTTTTCCGGCCACTAATATAAAGTTCGCCATCTGCCAAGTAGCCCAAATCACCGGTTTTAAACCATCCGTCAAGTAACGATTTTCGAGTTTCATCGCTTCTCAAATAATATTCCGAAAGCATGCAGTCACTTTGGATGATTATCTCTCCAAGGTGGCGCTCGGGTAAATCGTTGCCTTTTTCATCGATTATTCGAACTTGATTATTTTCGATAGGTTTTCCTGCGGAGACCATCTTGACTGATAAATTATCCCCGGTTGATTTTCGGGCAATTTTATCTCTTTGAAAAGTCTCAAGGTCAATCTCATCTATGGTAACCGGTTTATCGATGCCGTCCTGTGTGACCGCGAAAACATTTTCGGCCATGGCATAACAAGTGGAGATGGATGATTCTTTTAAACCATATTGGGAAAACCGTTCGACAAACATTTTGTGGCTTTCAAACCGCATCGGTTCAGAACAATTAATCACTGCCCGCAGGGTCGTTAATTTAATTCCCTCGAGATCGTCCTGACGGATTTTTTTTGCGCAGAAATTGTAGGCAAAATTTGGTAACCAGCATAAAGTCCCCCGGTAATCTGATATGGCATGGAAAAGCCGATGAGGCGCCCGCACCCAGTCAAATGGAGACATCAAAACCAGGGGTATTCCAAATAAGATTGGCATTAAGAAAGAAGCGATCAGCCCCATGTCATGATACAAAGGCAGCCAGCTTACGATGACATCTTCCCCGGAAAGACGAATAGCCTTGCGGTAGCTTTCGATTTGATTAAAAACCGCCTGATGGGTCAGCGCTACCCCTTTTTGCAGCCCTGTTGTGCCCGAAGAATGCTGCAGGAGAACGATATCATCCGGCTTCCGATCTAACCCCGCGAAATGAAGTTCATTCTCAGATATTAATAATTGAGAAATATTTTCAGCAACAAGGATCTTTTTTACTGTTCCGGTATCTTCCAGATGTTGTAACTCTGGCATGAATTCACTAAAGGCAATGATCCCGGCTGGCTTGGTTATTTCAATCAAAGAATTCAGGTCTTTTCGATACTTTTCCGGAAGGAGTTTTTCTGTCAAGAAAGGCATTATGGATGGAATTGACCCATTCAGAATTGTCCCGAAATAGGAAAATATGAGGTCCAATCCATGTTGAAGGATGATGATTACTACTTCGCCAGGCTTAATTCCTGAAGCGTTTAGCGCTTCCGCATATCTCTTGGAACCTTCTAGAAGATCTCTGTAGCTTAGATGCACATCCTCCTTTCCGGCTTTCAGAAGATAAAGAATGGTTTTATCAGGAGATTTCTCCAAATAATCAAGTAAAACGGTTGAAAAGGTTGGCATTATCAATTAATTCTGGATAAGACGATATCCGCAAGCTGGTTAAGGCTGTCAAATGTATCCACATTCAATTCAAAATCCTCTATTCGTACACTAAATAAATCTTCAACCTGAAGTGCCAGGTCTACAAGGCTGAATGAATCAATTAGCCCGCTTGAAATTAGGGGTTCATCTGCGGTAATGGTCTTATCAGGCATTTTCAAGATTTCCGTGCTTATCTTGGTGCCTATCATTTTTATTATTTCTGATTTCTCCATGATGCTTAGTATCCTCTTGTTCCTTTCCAAATAGAATCAAGCGTCCCCAAACCATAAGCGCTTTGTTCAGTCCATGCATAAATGGGATCTATATGGAATTTATCATCCCTTTCAGAGTCAAGACCATGATTGGGCAAGGCTTGGGCAGCCCTCCACCAATTGTACAGGGGAATATCATATTCAAAAGCAAGTCTGGCAATTATGCTATTAATTTGATGGCCGCCTTCGACATTATCCGCTTTGGTCATTAATATTGGCACTGTTCCATGGGCAATAACAATATCAAGAATTTGTCGGAGATATTTTTCATATGTCTCTGGCGGAGTAACATCAGGATACCAACGTTCAAATCGAATAATCGCGAAAGCTGGATTAATGACCCGCATTTCGCACTGAACAGGATTTTCACTAGGTTGACATTGGGTGGGATCAGAGTGCAGCGGTGAAAGTGCTGCTGCTACATTTAGACCCTGCCCAAAAGACAGGCTATCGCGGTTATAAAATCCTTTAAATTGATCAACTGTCTGCTGCCAATCCTTCTGCCAATCCTGCAAAAAGAACCTTCCTGTATCATATATCCCCATAAAAGATTCTTTTACATTCTGGCAGTCGCCAATTTTTGAAAATGCATTCGGATTTACGCCGTTTTTTTGGCCTAATTTATAAATATCAATTGATCGGTTGGTTGCATTTGGGATTATCGGCCAATTTTGCCATTGATCGGGGGTTAAACGGGTATCCGGCGTCGGCGTAAATACAATTTCCGCGGTTGGGGTAAAAGCGGGCGTGGGCGATACTTGCACAATCGGAACAACCGTGGGTACTGGAGTATCAGGAATTTCCACCTCAGTTTGCGGCGTCACTCTGGAGCTGCAGGCAGTGACAAAAATAATTAGAAGAACTAAACAATTAAATTATTCCTATCTTTTTATCATGGTGTTTTTTCATTATCTTCCCGTGATTCACAATTTTGTTTTATAAGAGATATTGTTTCAGCAGCTAAAATTTTCTCACCGGCATTTGTCAAGTGTATAGCGCTATTTGTAAATTCCGATTCCGAAATCAGGTCCCAAAAATCGTAATACTTAATCCCGGATTGACGTAAAACGGGTTCTATTATATTGCGGAAATCGTCATATGCCCAACGCGGGTAATAATAGTTATAGCGGATAGTGCTATTAACTCCCTTACTAATCAATATAGGCTCATTGATCACCAAAAAATCAACTTCATTAAATTCTGCGACAGTTTTTGTTATCACCTCGATTGCCAGATCGCCTGAAAGCAATTTGCGGACTGCAAAATCTTTAAACGAATCATCAGCCTCAAAATCTCGCATGGCAGGCGTGTATTCCGCAGGAATGACCTGATCGATGCCTGACCCAGCCCAGTTTACGCCGTGCAGCTGGAGTCGAATAATATCGGCAAGATTCCTTTTTTGGCCAAAAATTGAATAATCCAATAAATTAATTTCTGCTTTTGGGTAGGACAGTTGATATTTATCAATCACCTTGTTTAATTCAAGTGGATTGTTCTTCACCAGCGGAATACTCAACTGTTCATCAGACACCAATGATTCCAACGTCACAAACCAAAGGATCAAGTCGGGGTCATAAGCTTTAAATTCATTAAGAATCAGCAAGTCTTTCAGTATCGAAAGGCTTGGATATCCCAGGTTAAAGACCTCTATTTTCTTCTCCCCGCACTCAAAATCATTTTCCATTTCAATTAAGCCAGCCAATGTTTCTTCCGGTTTTTGTAAAAATCCCCAAATTGAAGAATCTCCAAGAATAATGATTCGATAATCACTTTCTGATTTTTTATCAGCCGAAATCTTATGAGAATTGAGCATTGCGTCCAAATTGGATATGGTTATGTTAAGGAGTCATTTGGAGTTTCACTAAATGGCAGCCGCTCCCTGCCGGGAAAGACTGCGTTGTATAGCGAGAATCTGCCATAGGGAATATTCCTGCAGAGAATGAACAGGAAATTAAACAGAATTAATAATGAAACGGATTTGATGATTATCCTTATTATTGAGATCCCCTGGTAATTTTTGTTATTCATTTTTTCTAAAATAATTTTGAAAATACCATTAAAGATTCAGCCAGGCTTGGAAGGGAAAACCACACCCAACCAAGAGCAATGAAATTAAAGGTTAATAGCATGCTAAATATGGAGTAGGGATTAGCAAACGGCTTTTTGCTCAAAAATACAAGTTTTGGCATAATTACTTCGCTCCAGCGGTTGTGAATAAACAGTCCTATCCCATTCCACAAACCCCACATCACGAAATTCCAGCTGATGCCATGCCACAAGCCAATCAAAACCATGGTTGAAATCTGTACAGCCATTATTAACAAGGCGGGTGAAATATTTTTATTTTTGGACCTGAAATATCTGGTAACAGGATTGAAATAATAAGTCCTGAACCACTGAGTCAAGGTAATATGCCAGTTATTCCAAAACTGGGTGATATTTTTGGAAAGATAAGGACGCTTGAAGTTTTCAGGTAAAGTAATTCCAGCCAGCCTTGAAATTCCAATCGCGATGTCGGTATATCCGGAAAAGTCAAAAAATATCCTGAATGCATAGGCGTATAAACCAATCCACAACCATTCACTCTTTGTGACCAAATTTGCTGAATAGGAATTTAATGAAATCAAAGCTAGGCTATCGGCCAGTATGAACTTTTGAAAAAGCCCTTTGATAATTCGCATTCCACCGTTTACAAAATCATCATTTAATGAATTTTCTTCCGGTTTATTTAATTCTCCTGCAAACCGGTCCAATCGGTCAATGGGGCCTGCAGTGAATGCCGGAAAAAATATCAAATAAGTGACAAAATCTCTCAATGAAATGCCTAACTTTTTAAGACGGTCTTTTTCTGTGATGGCATGGATCAATCGAAAAGTGAAATAAGAAAAACCTACCCAGACAATATCAAAAGAGGACGCCAAAGTGGTTGATTGGCCATTGATTTGCCTCAAAAAGGAACTCAGATATTTTGAAAGTGCTTGATTTTTTAATATTATCAGAAACAATATCAATAGAAAAATAATTACGCATGAATTTATAGAAATATTTCCCGGATTTTTATAGAGCCAAAATAAGAAGAAAGTTATTCCTCCTGTGATTAGTAAGAGATAAAAAACATTTGGCAAGGTAGAAATCTGGGATAAAAATGAAAAGCCAAAAAGTTTGAATAAATAAAAAATGAAAGGAAATAACAAAAGGATAAATAGCGCAATCATAGTATCAGGTTTATTATTATTTTCATTTCGGAAAAAAATCATCCAGCTGAAAACTGAGAAAAATAATAATATTGTCGGCAGCCAAAAACCAAGCGTGCGAATCGAGGAGGGAGTTTGAAACCAGTAAACAGCAATTAAACTAAGAATAAATAAGAGCCAATGTTTTGATTTAGGCCAAAAAAAAAGTCTAAATAGAACTATGACAAAGATGACAGCGATAATCTGGCTTAAGAACATACCCTAAAAGCCTTGATAGATCCAAAGGGGAGAATTATCGGAGGTAAGAATAATTAAACCTAATACGACGATGCAAATGAATAATGCCAGGAGGTTTTCTTTCGATAGTATTTTTCTGCCCATTATTTATACGCGCATACCCGCCATTGGCCATCTTCCAAAGCCATTGAATAAGTCCGCTGGCTTAAATCGATGGCGCGGATCTCATCGTTATAAGTAAGATCCAAAGTACCTGAGCATTTAACCAATTGAATCTCACCATCAGTCCCTGTAACATTGCATTGGACATTGTTTAAATTTGCGCCGACTGATAAAAGCGCGTCCACTTCAAGAGATGCCTGTTCTTCCCAAGCTTTGCACGAGTGATTAATTACTTGTGTCTTGTCTTTTTTAGCCAAGGCTTCCAAATAGGCAAAAGTGGCAGCTGCTGGATTGGATTTTTCTACACTTGAACATCCATTAAAAACAAAAACCGCAAATGAAAATATCATTATCACTAAAAATGATTTTTTAGTCATGCCACCTCTGAATTTATATTTTAAATCGCATTATTATAATAAATAAAAAGCGGAGAATTTTCTCCGCTTTTATGGCTTAGATGTCTCGTCCGTAAATGCGATGATTCTTATAAGGTTTTACTCCCAAATTTCCCAAATCATTTCTCATTTGAGTTGCAGTCTCTGCAATTTGGGTTAATTCGCCATGTTCGAAATTATAAGAACGTGCTGTTTTTACCATTTCGGACATCATTAAATAATTTCCGCCCCTGCCCTGGAATTCCGGCAAAATACCGACACCGTTAAAAGAAACCCAATTTGTTTTCTTAATCTCGCGCAAATAGTTATATAACGCGATGGGTGACAGACGACCCTGATATTTCTGAAGTGCTGCAGAAATATCAGGAAAAGCAAGCAGAAAACCAACAACTTCATCGTTGTATGTGATGATTTTTAATCAAATCGGGAACCGCAACAACCATAATGTTATCCATTGCGAATTTGATCTCATTGTCAGAAAGCGGATAGTATTCCCAGTTATTGACGAAGGTTTTGTTGTAGGCATGACCGATGCGATTTGCCCAACTCTTTAATTCCGCTTTATTTTTAAATCTTTTTACCTGGAATTTTCCTTTTTCTTCAACTCTTCTGGCAATCTCAGAAATCTTTTCAGAAATTGTAAAATCTGGCATATGCACATAAGAAGAAACCCAGTCAACAACCTTTTTAAAACCCGCTTCCTCGGCGAATTTGGGATAATTCGGCTTGTTGTAATTCATCATTGTCATCATCTGGCGTTTGTCAAAGCCATCCACCAGGAAACCATAACCATCAAACGAGGATAAGCCTTTTGGGCCAAGCAGGTAATTTAGTCCGCGCTTTTTTACCCAATCAAAAGAGAATTCAAATAATTTATCAGCTACTTCTTTATCATCCACGCTTTCAAACAAATAAAAAGCCGCCTGCTTGGCATCATGATATTTATTTGAAGGCTTGTTTTCAATCAAAGCGATCCTTCCCAGCATTTCCCCATTTTTTCTGGCAACAAAAAAGTCGGCATCAGAATGTTCATGAAACGGATGCTTGTTTTTGTTTAACATTAACTTGATATCCGATAAGATCGGGGGCACCCATTCTTTTACCCCTTCATAAATTTGAAATGGGAAATTTACATATTCATTGACCTGGCTTTTTGAAGTAGTATCCACTTTCTCAATTGAAATCATCTGATCACTCCTGGAAGAAATTAAATTAATGTAAAAATAATAATTTAGTATACACTCTTAACACCCAATATTCGTTTGATGTTACTATTAACACATCATAACCAGAAACGAAACACTTTTTTGGAGGAAAACATGCAGGATATTCTTTTTTCAGAAATATCAGAACAACCTGAAATTATCCAAAAGCTTATCGATTCTGAGGCAGGTCACATCGGAAAAGTAGCATCCGAATTGCGCAATAAATTTAAATATATTGTTATTGCGGCAAGAGGGACATCCGATAACGCTGCACGCTATGCACAATATGTCCTGGGCGCATTCAATAATTTCCAAGTTGCTTTGGCAACGCCTTCCCTGTTTACAGTTTATAAAAAACCGCCGAACTTGAAGGATGCTTTGGTAATCGGTGTTTCGCAATCAGGCCAATCACCAGATATTGTTTCTGTTTTGGAAAGTGCCAAAGAACAGGGCACCCCAACAATTTGCATTACGAACGATATAAAATCACCTCTCGCAAAAACTTCTGATTTCATTATTCCACTTCATACTGGCAGCGAAAAGGCAGTTGCAGCTACAAAAACCTATACTGCTTCGCTAGCGGTTTTTGCCTTATTATCTCTTGCCATGGATAAGAATTCTAAGAGAGAAAAAGAAGTTTATGCTTTGCCTGAAAAATTGTCGGGCATCCTTTCAGCTGCATTAAAAATCGTTAAAACCACCGAGCGATATCGTTATATGGAACACTGTGTGGTTATTGGCAGAGGGTACAATTATTCAACGGCTTTTGAAATCGCGCTGAAAGTAAAAGAATTAACCAGGGTCGTATCGGTTCCTTATTCTTCTGCGGATTTCAGCCATGGCCCTATTGCGACCGTACATTCAGGTTTCCCGGTAATTCTGGTTGCACCTTCCGGTGAAATGTACCCTCACATCCGGGGATTTATGGATAAACTGTTAGGCATGGGCGCTGAGATTATTTCGGTTTCAGATAAAAAAGAGATCACCTTAAAGAGCAGCCTCGGATTTGTAATTCCTGCCGGAATTCCAGAATGGCTGTCACCAATCGCCTATATTCTGCCAGGCCAATTATTTGCGAGGCAGCTGGCAATTGAAAAGGGTTTAAATATTGACAAACCAGAAGGTTTAACGAAAGTAACTGAAACCTTTTAATAAAACCATCCTATTCATAATTGAATGACAGGAGTGATACTTGGATAAATTTGTTATTGAAGGCGGCATACCTCTTGAAGGAGAAATCGAACCTTCAGGTAACAAGAATGCCGCTCTCCCCATACTTGCAGCCTGCTTATTAACTGATGAAAAAATAATCTTGAGCAATTTGCCCGAGATTCAGGATGTATTGACAATGCGGGAGTTATTACAAAGCTTGGGTGTCAGTATTACGCCGATTGAATCCCATAAATGGGAAATTCAAGCGAAAGAAATCCGGCCCGCTGATCTTGATCCCGATCTCAGCAGCAAAATCCGTGCATCCATTTTATTGGCCGGGCCGATGCTTGCCAGAATGGGTACGCTAAAACTGCCGCCGCCGGGAGGAGACGTTATTGGACGGAGACGGGTTGATACGCACATCATGGCTCTGAATGCATTAGGCGCTGATGTTGAATACAACCGTAACTTTACATTCACTGCCATCTCCCTGCATGGCGCTGAAATACTCTTGGACGAAGCCAGTGTGACTGCAACTGAAAACGCGATAATGGCTGCCGTTTTGGCAAAAGGCACTACGATCATAAAGAATGCCGCTTCAGAACCGCATGTCCAGGAATTATGCCATTTTCTTAATACTTTAGGTGCAAAAATTGAAAATATTGGCTCGAATATGCTGACAATTCAGGGTGTTTCCAAGCTGCACGGCGGAGAATATGCTATCGGTGCGGATTATTTGGAAGTGGTTAGTTTTATCGGCGCAGCCGTTGTTACAAAAGGATCAATTCGGATTAAGAATGCAGGCGTTGAGTATTTGGAAATGGTTCGCATGGTATTCCGCAGATTGGGAGTAGATTGGGTTAGATGACGGGAAAGATATCATTGTCCCAAGGGAGCAAAAACTGGTCATTGAACCGGACCTTGGGGAGGCAATACCTGAAGTAAGCGTCATGCCCTGGCCGGCTTTTCCTACAGATTTGATGAGCATTGCAATTGTAGTGGCAACGCAATCTAAGGGTACAGTCTTGTTTCATGACTGGATGTACCCAAGCAGGATGTTCTTCACCGATAAATTAGTTGGTATGGGCGCACAAATTGTCCTCTGCGATCCCCATCGTTGTATCGTTCAAGGGCCAAGCCAACTTTACAGTGAAAAAATGGAGAGCCCGGATATCCGCGCAGGCATGGCATTACTCCTGGCTGCACTTTCCGCAAAAGGCTGTTCAACAATTCGTAATGTCGCCCAAATTGAAAGGGGTTATGAAAGAATAGATGAAAAACTAAAAGCCCTGGGAGCAAGCATAAAAAGGCAATAAGGGCTTAATAAAAAGAAGGCATCAAATTAATTGGTGATGCCTTCTTTTGAAATTATTATGCAGATTGCTGTTTTGGAGCAGCAACCTCAAGAAACTGGTTGACTGCTTCACGCAAGAGACCTTCAGGTACAGCGCCAACTTGCCGGTGAATTACTTTTCCATCGGCGACAAATAACATTGTTGGAATTCCCTGAACACCGTATCTGCCTGCCCACTCCTGATTTTCATCAGTATTTACTTTTGCAATGATTACTTTTCCCTCATATTCTTTTGCCAACTTATCCAACACAGGGGCGACCATTTTACACGGTGCGCACCAGGGTGCCCAAAAATCAACAATAACCGGAATCGCTGACTTAAGGATAGTTTTTTCAAAGGCTGCGTCGGTTACATGGATTGGTTCATTCATTGTTATCTCCTGAAAATAAAAATGCCGATTTTTATCTATTCTAAAGCAAAATAAAAATCGGCACTGTTAGAAATATCTTAAATTTCTAATTAGCTTTGATCGTTATTGTTTTGGGCTTTACTTGCTCAGCTTTCGGAAGTGTTAATTTAAGGATGCCATTCTCAAAATCAGCGTTTGATTTGTCAGCGATTACAAGGCTGGGCAATAAAACTGAGCGGGCAAAACTGCCATATCGCATTTCACGAATGTGATAATCGGTATCCTTAAATTCCTGATCCTCTTTGGATTCGCCGCGGATCGTAAGGGTCTCACCTGTGATCGAAATATTGATATCTTCCGGTTTGACTCCCGGTATAGAGGCTTTGATAATGACAGCATCATCAGTCTGCGCCATATTGATATCTATTGCACCATATCCTTCAGTGTTTACGGGACTGCGGCTGAAGAAATCTTCAAAAACGCGATCCATTGAATCCCGCATGGTTGCCATTTCTCTAACCGGATCCCAATGAATTAAATCAGCCATTTTTACCTCCGTTCTTTTTCTTTAAAATCCTTATTAAAAAATAAAATGCCTGCATAAGAAAATCGCAAGCATTTTATTAATTTTCTATAAAATAATTAGCGTTTGTAGTCCACAAATCGATAGCCTACACCTCGTTCTGTTAAAATATATTTTGGATTAGCAGGGTCAGCTTCAAGTTTTTGGCGTAAATAATTAATATAAAGCCTGACGTAATGCGGTTCATCCCTGTATTCATATCCCCATACTCTGGAGAGAATCTGATCATACGTCAAAACCCAACCCGCGTTCTGCACAAGATGATAAAGCAAACGATATTCAGTTGGGCGCAGTTTCACCAATTTATCATCAATAAATATTTCCCGGCGGCTGAAATCGATCTTCAATCGATCATCCACCTGCAGAACATCCTGATCCGCAGC
Source organism: uncultured Chloroflexia bacterium (assembly GCA_963751635.1). GTDB lineage: Bacteria > Chloroflexota > Anaerolineae > Anaerolineales > Anaerolineaceae > Pelolinea. The sequence continues at coordinate 4,870 of CAVVVE010000002.1, read as the reverse complement.
GCCTTCTACTTCAACCCTTCTTAGGACAGCTTTGACCCGGCTGACAAGTTCGCGGGGGCTGAAGGGTTTTGTCACATAATCATCCGCCCCCAATTCCAAACCTCTCACCCGATCATCCTCTTCCCCTTTGGCAGTCAGCATGATAACCGGTGTATTGCTAATCTCCCGTATCATTCTCAAGACCTCAAAACCGTCAATATCCGGAAGCATTACATCCAGTAGGATCAGGTCAGGCAAATCGGTCCGCATTTTATCCAAAGCTTCGTGCCCCTTGAGCGCTTCAACTACCTGATATCCATCATGTTCCAAATTCAAACGGATAAATCTGAGCATACGTTCTTCATCGTCCACAACAAGAATTTTTTTATTTTCTATTTGCGCCGGCATAATCACTCCCGTAATATATTTATTACCAATCTTATTATAGAGGCGGTAAATTTGTTTTGCAACATTATTTTCAATATTATTTTGATTATCCGTTAAAATCAATGTCATGATTGGAGAAATTTATGGCTGATTTTTTTGGAAAAGGGAAAGTCGCGGTCTTAAAAACCTCCCCGGAAACTGTCCTGGATGACTATGACAAATTATTATCCCTTGCACAGATAGATAAGGCAATTTCGAAGGTTATCAAAACCGGATTAAAGATCAATATTTCCTGGCAAACCTGGTACCCCGCCTGTTCTTCAACCCCTTGGCAGATAGAAGGCGTGATCAAATCCCTTAAAAGCAAAGGCTTTGACAATCTCATTGGCATCCATAACGACACCGTTGTTGTTGATACCAGCCTGGCAGAACAAAATAATAAACATAAATTTGTGACCGATAAATACAACATCCCCTGCCTCTATCTTTACAAGCAGGAGTTTGAATGGTTTGAATATCGCCCGAAAGAGAAATTTCTGGTTTTGGATAAAGTTTATCCCGAAGGAGTCTTTATCCCCAAGGACTTGGTCGGCATCAACATTGTTCAACTTCCCACAGTAAAAACGCATGTTTTCACAACCATCACCGGAGCCATGAAAAATGCATTCGGCGGTTTGCTGCATCGCAACAGGCATTGGACACATAGCGTTATCCATGAAACCCTGGTTGATCTGCTGACCATCCAGCAAGATATCCATCCCGGCATTTTTGCTGTGATGGATGGAACATTCGCCGGTGACGGTCCCGGGCCACGCGCCATGCGCTGGCATGAAAAAAATATACTTTTAGCCTCAGCGGATCAGGTGGCAATTGACGCCATCTCGGCCAAATTACAGGGTTTTGATCCAATGAAAATTGATTTTATACGCCTGGCACATGAGAAAGGATTAGGGATCGGGAATCCATCCGAGATTGAAATCGAAGGCTATGACATCACCCATGAAAAGAATTGGCACTTCGTTCAGGAAGATACCTTCGCATCCAAAGGCCAGAAAATGATCTACCATGGCCCCCTCAAGCCGTTTGAAAAAATTCTGCTCCAGAGCCCGCTTGTGCCCTGGAGTTATTTTGCCAGCAATTTCTACCACAATGTTTACTGGTATCCTTTTGTCGGCCGAAAGCGTGTGTTAGATGCGCTTAAAACACCCTGGGGAAAGCTTTTCACGAGTTACGGTGATGGGAAAGTAGTCCTTCCAGGAATGCAGCCAAAAACTGTAATCCAGGCAGTCATTGGATTATTCATTGCTGCGGCGATTTTAATTGCATTGATTTCCATCTTATAAGATGAATACTGTCTTTCAATTATTTCAATTGCAGGAAATTGACACAGCGGTTGATAAAGCTAACAAGCGCATTAAAGAAATCGAAACAAGCCTGCTCGATGATCGCCAGGTAAAACAGTCGCAGGAAAAAGTTAAATATTTGTGAAGCAAATTATCTTCATCAAAAAACTCTATTTAATTCCATCGACGATGATATCCAATCCAAAAAAATAAAAAAAGCCCAAAGTGAAGCCAGCCTTTATGGCGGTTCAGTTGCTAATCCCAAAGAACTGCAGGACCTTCAGAAGGAAAGTGCAATGCTGGCCGCTTATATCTCCAAGACAGAAGATGAGTTGATGGCTAAACTCGTTGAACTTGAAGAAACGGAAAAGAGTCTTTCAGACGCGAAGGAAAACCTGCATAAAAGACTTTCAGAATTTGAAAGCCAAAAAGCGCTTTTGAATGGCGAGAAAAATCAGCTGGAGCATTTAATAAAAGGTTTATTAGATAAAAGGGAGTCGGCAAAATTGCCGATTGAGGCTTCCGTTATCGGAATTTATGAGACCCTGAGAAAAGCGAAAAACGGAGTCGCGGTTGCCCGGCTGCAAGAGGATTCCTGCTCAAGCTGCGGATCCTCATTAACCGCAAACCAATGCCAACAGGCCAGGTCACAAGCTAAATTGTTTTATTGCCCAAGCTGTGGAAGACTTCTATATGGTTAATAATCAGATCAACCCAATATTTTCTTTCGAAGCATTGCTGCATCCATATTCAATATCCTGACAATTTTATTTCTGGAAGATTGGCCTGAACTGATTTCGATCTCGGCTTCCTTAATACCTAACGCCTCAGAAAGATATTTTATCAATTCCCTATTTGCTTTACCTTCAATTGGTTTAGCCTTGATTTTTAATTTTAAGGACCCATCCGCCATATATCCCGCAACCTGGTTATGTTTTGATCCAGGGACTACATGAACGGAATGTGTAAACCATTTATTTTCCATTTTTCAGAGTGTAATAACCGCAGCAAACCTGCCCGTTTTTCCATTCTCGGCGCGATGGGAAAACCAATCCTCATTATTGCATTGTGTGCAAATATTTGTCATTTCAATATATTTCAATCCGCATTTTTCAAGCAGAAGTTTGTTGGCCTTGGGTAAATCCATAAATATTTTTCCATTTTGATATAAAAGTACTTGATCATCAGGTTTATAAGCTGAATTTACCGCTTCAGCCACATCTTCACCAATTTGGTAATGCTCCCGGCAAATTGAGGGACCAATCACGCTGATAATCTTTTCAGGAGAACAATGGAATTGGTCTGTCATCTTTTTAATTGTTTTTGAAGCAATGCCGCTGATCGTCCCCTTCCAACCTGCATGCGCTGCGCCAATAACTTTATGCTCGGGATCAAAAAAAAGCATGGGCACACAATCAGCAAAAAGCATCAGCAATGCAACCGATGATTTATCAGTGACAATTGCATCAGCCTGAAGGTGCGCTTCAGATATTGCCCTTGGATGTTCAGCAATGATTACCGAGTCGCTGTGAACCTGCCAAAGGTCATAAAAACTATTCGAATCAATCTTCAGTGAGTCAGCTATGCGCTTGCGATTTTCAATCACATTTTCGCGTGAATCGCCGACAGAGGTTGCCATGTTCAGACTTTCCAGGATGCGGACTGCAGCCACCATGCCGCATAAAAAAACCATGTTTTATCTCATAAGCATCCAAGGCCTGTGATGTAAGCCGGGAAATTCCATCAGAATAATGAATGGGCATCTAAACCTTGGTTTTCTCTTTCATATTGCCAATAATCATTGCTTCAAGCGCCGGAAAGATATACCAGCCGGTTAATGTGCCAAAAAGAAAGCCCGTGACCGTCCTTAAAAGGAGTGCTTTCACGGGTAAAACCATTTATCAGGGACAGGTTAATTTCACCGAAATATTGCGAAAATCCATCAATACCAATGGGGATTACCCCAAATACAAGCCAGATCCAAAGAGGGATTTTCGCTATCTTGCGCTTCTTCGATCCCGAAAAATAATCCCGAATGCTAAGAGGGAAAAATACATGGCGAAATCACGCTGGCAGAGGGCAATTTTGTATCCCGCGGTTGGGTTGCCAATGAGCCTGTTGAGAATTTCGAAATCCATACTGACTGGATGAAAAAAAAGCCTCAAATGCAACAGTCTTTGTGAGACCTGCTTCTGTCAGGGGGTAAAAAGGTTGAAACCCAAAACAAAAACCAGGACCGAAACGGCAGCTGATGGCAAAAGAAACTATAAAGCCAATAAATAATCCTGGCAGGCAGAATCCAGCCGAGCTATCATAAATACAGGGGCCAAAACAGAAAGATATAAAAAAAGGAATAAGAATCCCAAAATCAAATGCAGGTAATGCTTCCTGAACCAGTTTTCAAATAACTGATCACTTGTTTTTGAATTAATTCTTAAAACACATTAAATTTTAATAGAGCGGTTCGATAACGTCGATTTTGGTACCTTCATAGGTAGTATTGGTAATGTCTCCGGGATTATAAAAAACTTGCGGGGTTGACCACCGGAAAATCCATTTAGCATCTTCCGCAAGCGCGTTGACACATCCATGTGATTTCGGTGTGCCAAAGTCATTATGCCAGAATGTGGAGTGAATTGCCACACCCTCACCGACAAACAGAGAAGTCCAGGGAACGCACATCGTATCCCAGCCCGCCCCTGTGCCGCCACCGCTCATGTGAATGGACATTAAATTCTCTCCATATCCAGTGTGTGCCTGCGGGAGTCGCCCATGTGTCAACTGGCGTGCCAAATTCATCCAATTTGCGCCCTGAAGCGATTCTGCAAAAATACACTTCATTATTACCTTCAAAACAAGTCAATGTTTGCTGATTGATATTTACAACCACCCGCTTTTCCGCCGCATCAGGATTAATCGGTGCAATTTCTTCAGGGGTAATGATCTGAAAAGCCGCAGCGTCAGCCCAGAAAATATCACCATAAGAGCCATAGCGTTCGTTTAATCGGTAGAGGATGCGTCCATCCGATCCAGTTTTTATTTCATCCACCCAGATTACCTGGCTGAAATAGAGGCGCCATCGGGTTGGAGAAACCTCATTCAGCCAAGGGGCGCGTGCAGGCGGGTTTGCAATCTCCATATTAACATAGGGGACTGTCACC
>CAVVVE010000001.1:0-239300 GCA_963751635.1 uncultured Chloroflexia bacterium | reverse complement strand
ATTAGTCTGAAGCCAAGCAATTAAATATTTTCAATTATTCATAGTTTCCCAAAAATAATTATTTTTGTAAAAGAAGAACCACAAGATTATTGTTTGTGGTTCTTCTTCTTCTAAAATATGAATTCATTTGCATGCTATGATATGAATAAATATTTAAAATCAGTTGCATTTGAAAAAACACATAGCGCAAAATATATTAAATTTGCAATGCTTTCAGTGAACAGTCGCAATTGGGCTTTTGCCATTCTGGGGATGATCTCATTTGTCATGGCAGCATGCATCAACAGCAAGAAACCGGCACAGATTAATCCATCTGCTACGGAGACACCTTCACCACAGACCTCTGAAATCCTTTTACCATCACCGACTTTAATACCAACTGCCACCACCGAACCTACCGAAGAAGTGATCAGCGGCCCTGTATTTGACCAATTTGTAGAGAGTATTAAAACTGGCGAAAAGGGCAAAATTGTAGGGCTATGGGTGGAGGGAAAGATGGCGCTCATGGTTGTATATCAACCTCCCAGTCAACCTGGATTCGTAAGCACTATAGACAATACTGCCACTTATTTCTTATTGCCTTATAAAATGGCCAATAATTATGGAATGCTCGCGCATAATTATTTGGCGGGAAGGTATTTCTTTGATGTTAATGTTGGCGATATCGTACAATTGGTTTTTGGGGATGGCGACTATCAGGATTTTGAAGTGGTTGAGATTCAATCCTATCAGGCGATTCAGCCGAACAATCCGCGCAGTGAGTTTATCGACCTGGTCTCAGGAGATCAATTGACAGCGAATAATTTATTTATTAAGGTGTATATGGGCAGTTTTCATACTACCATGCAAACTTGCATTGCGAAAGGGGCAAGCGGTGAATGGGGGCGGCAGTTTATCCTCGCACCCCCGCTATAGGTATATTTTGGAAAGAGCATATTAATATTTGGTAGATACTTAAATAAGGGAGAAAATAATGGCACTCCAACAATTGTTAAAGGCAATTGCAAAAGGATGGAAAACGATCCTGGTTATTACCCTCCTGGCTGTGGCAATTTCACTTTATATCTCAATAACCAGCATACCGCAATACAGGTCGCAAGCAACGTTCATTATTGCACCTAACAGGGATTTAGCCAGCAGCCGGGATATTGTCAGCGCGTTCACAGCACTGGATACATTAAATATTTTCTCGACCTATACCGATATTTTAATTAGCGACCGTGTTTATGATGAAGCGAGAAAAGCTGGTGGACTGGCTGATAGTGACCTTGCGAATTATTCAAGGCAAACCGAGATGAATCCGGAATCGATCATTTTAATTCTTACAATTGAAGGTCCGGATGCCCAGATTGCCGCCTCGCTGGCAAATGAAATTGGAAAATACGGCATTAAATTTATAAATGCCTATTATTCTGTATTCGAAATTGATTTTCTAGATCAGGCCGTCCCCCCAAAAACCCCATTTAGGCCGCAGACATTTCGGGATGCCGGGATTTTTGCAGGATTTGGATTGCTGGTCGGATTATTGGTGGTAACGGTCAGGGAATTTTCGAGAACTTCACTCGGATACTTCATGCATAAACTCATGCTGGATAACGAAAGCTCAGCTTATAGTAAACGCTACCTGGAAAAATTGCTGCTGGGTTTGAAAGCGAAAAATACAGCTTGGCCGATCGCTTTTATACTCATCAAATTAAAAGGTTTGGAAGATTTGTTCACGATCCTGCCCGGATATTCGCGCAGGAAGATATTAACCGAAGCAGTCAGGCGATTGAAGGAACAGCTTAAAGGGAATGATATGGTGGGACGCTGGGATGAACTAACATTTGCTGTTGTTTTATCCAAGACGCCAAAGAAGGTGGTAGGCATGCTTGCGGATCGCCTGGTTCAGAGCCTTCAACCCCCCATTGCTTTTGGCGTTGATGATGTTGATCAGGCTGAACCAAATCCGATAGCAGTTTCAGATATAAGTGAGAACACGGCAGATTTTGACACTTTCATCGTAAAGGCGGAAGAATCTTTGCGTGATGAGGAATGGTAGGCGCACTCAGGAAGGGAATATCATGATTAAGCACCAAGAATGGATTTGCGGATTATTTCTCCTGCTAATACCCTCTGGATTATTTCAAGTAAATGATTTTTTATCTAACTCGCAATTAGTAAGAAGCGCTCCATTAAAATCAATCGCAATCAACAAATATGAGAATGAAATAAGTCAGGATGAAAAAGTTTTTGAAATTTCACTGGCTGATATTGGAATGCCAACGATGCCAGATCTAAATGGGCCATATGGAGAAGTAGAATTTTCCTTTAACATGCCAAAAGATTGGGAACTAACCAAACCGGCAGTATTGGAATTGCATACGAACAGTGAATTCTATTCATTTCTGGAAGCTTTTACAGAAGGGACATCCGTAACAGAAATAGGCGGTTTTGGCAGCTCTCTTGAAATTACCATTAATGAGCAGACAATTGAACGAGTGCCTATAAACCAGGCCGGCGAATCTTCGTTTACTTTTGAAATACCTGCATCAGCTTTTTCTGGTGCAGATCAAACCCAGACTCTTAATATTAGCTGGGATTCTGTGCTGGCATGCCAGAACAGCACTGCTTCGGTCCTCAAAATTGATCCTGATTCAAAATTATCATTTACTTACAAGTCAATTGAATATATACCGGCAATAACAGACTACCCAGCCCCATTTTTTATTGAAAAGAATATCTTGCCGGATTTGACAACTTTCGTCCTACCGCCAAACCCTTCAGAACAAGAACTTTCCGCATTATTAACCATATCAGCAGGGCTCGGCAATCTTACTAACGGCAAACTTAAATATGAACTAATTACGACAGAAAAAATGAAATCCGCTGATCTATCGGCCAGCCATCTTATTTTGGTAGGAAAATTTGATTCATTGGAAACCGCCTTAATCGATCCTGACTTGAAAATCGAGATTGGGGAACTCCTGAATTCCATTGACCAAGACAGTGGGTTGGTTTATATGGATGTTTCCCCCTGGAATCCTGGCCGCGCAATGCTGCTTGTCACAGGCAGGAGTGACCGTGCCGTTATTAAGGCAAGCACTGCTCTCGGAGCAGAGGCAATCTTGCCTTACTCGGGAAGCCAATACGCGGTCATCAAAGATGTTAATAGTTTTGCATCAGACAACCAATACCAAATTGACCATACTTTATTAACCCTTGGCAACCAAGAGCTTATATCCTTCGAGAAATTGGGTGAGACGGTTGCTGTTATTCCATTTTTTATCCCGGCAGATATTTCAATCAGTCCCGAGGCCTATCTGGAAATATATTTCCGCCATTCACAGCTTCTGGACTACTTGCGCTCAACCATTGAAGTAACCATTAATGATGTAGTAATCGGTAATATCCGTTTTAATGATCTATCTAATGAAAACGGTGTTGTGCGTTTTATTCTGCCCCCGAATGTAATAAAACCATTAGTAAATGTGCTGGCTATAAAAGCCCAACTTGCAGCACAGGATGTCTGTGGCGATTCCCGCAGTGGGGATTACTGGGCAAGAATATTTGGTGATTCCTATCTGCACCTGCCGCCTGTAATTGAAGGACAAAATGTAAGCCATAATTCTCAATTAAGTGATTTTCCCCTCCCTTTTATTAATGACCCGCACCTAAGAACATCTATTTTTGTTCTTGAACAGAAAGATTTTTATTCCTGGAAAAAGGCATCAAAAATTGCTTATTCATTTGGAGTTCAGGCACATTCCAATTTATATGCTCCTTCAGCAAAATATGCCGGTTCATTTTCTCCAGATAATAAAATGGGTAATTATATTGTTATAGGGTTTACTAACAGTATTCCTTTTTCAGCGGGTATTAACGATAGGCTGCCACTCAAGTATGAACCGGATGGTAAATGGGAAGAATTTGATCAACCAGGAATTAGTTTTGACATTGATCAGGAGCAAGATCTTGGTTATCTGGAATTCCTCCCTTCAAATGAAAATGATGGCAATATCATTACTATCCTGGGAAATACTCAAAAAGGGTTAGATAATGCCGTTGAGTTAATCATATCTTCTACGAGTAAAGACCAATTAAAATCAATGAACGTTGCAACAATTACTAATGGTGGCCTGATTAATGGATTTTTATACTTGCCGGAACCTTTAATTGGAGATGGGGAAGAGGTAAAGAAAGGTGCGGGGAACCTCATACTTAGTCCTGAAAATTACCCAATATTTTTACTTATTATTGTTCTGGTTATTATTGGTGGATTGATCTTGTGGCCAGTTGTTTTCCGTAATAAGTCCGAAAAAGAATAAAAAAAATCCCTTTATCTGGCTGTTACTTTTCAAATCAAAGTAAAATAAAAAGAAAAGCGCAAAAACATAAATTTTTTCCTCCAACTGATAAGTCAAAAGGGACAGGAAATCGGAAGATTTAAGGAAAAACCTGGTCAAGTATATAGGTAAGATGCGCACCAGAATGGCGCGCAATCTTTTTGTATAAGTACACAGCATTTTATTAAATTCTTGGATAAGAGACTATGAAGAAAGCATCCCTGGGAAAATTGCTCAGCATCAATACCTACTGGCTGGGGCATTCCTTTATGTGGAACAGCCTGCATCCCATTGTTCTGCCGGCGATTTTGCTGCATCTGGTGCCGGCAGCGATGAAAAACACCTATCTGGGTTTGCTCACCTTTGCCGGCCTGGTGCTGGCCATGCTGATCCAGCCCATCTCCGGCGCGGCCAGCGATGGCTGGCGGTCGCGCTGGGGGCGCAGGCGGCCTTTGGCGCTGATCGGCACCCTCCTTGATTTCGTGTTTCTGGCGCTGCTGGTCTGGTCGGGCAGCATCCTGGTTGTCATCCTTGGCTACATCGGGCTGCAGATTGCCTCCAACCTGGCCCATGGGCCCGTGCAGGGTCTGCTGCCGGATGAGGTGCCGCATGACCAAATGGGCAGGGCCAGCGGAATGAAAAACCTGATGGAAATGGGCGGGCTGATCGCCGCCTCGATAGCCGCGGGCAGGCTGCTTTCACCTGATGACCGTTATCCGACTGCCATCATGCTGGTGGTAATCGGCGTTTTGGCGGCTGCGGCCCTGGTGACTTTTATTAGCGCGCATGAAAAGCCAACCAGTGAAGTAAAGAATGAGAAAAACCCGCTCAACCTCAAGCATGCCTTCAGCATTGATTTTCACGGCAACAAGAATTTCTTCCGACTGGTGGCTTCGCGTTTTGTCTTTCTGGTCGGCATTTATGGCGTGCAAACCTTCGCGCAGTATTACATTCGCGATGTCATGCAGGCGCCCAACCCGGTCAAAGCCACGGGTGACTTGATGGCCGCACTGGCAGTGGCATTGGTGGCTTGTTCTGTGCTGGGCGGCTGGCTGACCGACCGCTTCGGCTCGCGGCGCGTGCTGGTGCTGGCCAGCCTGCTTTCGGCGGCGGGCTGCTTTTTGCTGATCACTGCGCGCGACCTGCAAACGATGACGCTCTTCAGCAGCCTGTTGGGCGCGGGAATCGGGTTTTACCTGACCTCCAACTGGGCGCTTGCCAGCCGGCTCGCTCCCAGGGGCGAGGCCGGCAAGTTTCTCGGCCTTACCAACCTGGCTACCGCGGGCGCCAGCGCATTCAGCAAACTGGGCGGAATCGGCATTGATGTTGCCAATAATGCCGCGCCCGGCCGATTTTTGGGATATTCTCTTATGTTCCTGCTGGGGGGTGTTTTTGCACTGGCCAGCCTGCTTGTTCTGGCGAAGGTTAGGGAGTAAAGCGGGCTTTTAAGTCTGACGATTTTATTAAATCTTGTCACCCTGAACACAGTGAGTGCGAAGCTTATCCGTTGGGTAAAGGGTTTGATTGATCATGCATCCTTGATCCAGATTCCTCGCCCTGCATTGCAGGGCTCACAATAACAAATTAATGGATGTCATCGCGAGCGAAAGCGACGCGATCTCTTACGAATTAATTACTGCCCCCGAATAAGTTACAGATTGCTTCGCCCTGCAAAGCAGGGCTCGCAATGACACGAAAAAAGAGAATCTTCGCCCGTAAAGGGCCTCACACGAAGTGTACTCTTCGAGCAGAATGACCGTTAGTATTTAATTCGCCAAAAAAACCATCTATATGAGGTTTGTTAAACCATCCAAATTTCAGGCCCCATCCGATCGATTTGAAGTAATCTTTAACAACTTTACGGAGATCCTGATGAGGAAAGTATTAATGTTCAATATGGTTTCTCTGGATGGTTTCTTTGAAGGCCCGGACAGGGAAATCGACTGGCATGTGGTGGATGATGAGTTCAATCAATATGCGATTGACCAATTCAGCACAGTGGATGTCATCCTTTTTGGGCGGGCCACCTATCTGATGATGGCCAGTTTCTGGCCGTCAGAAATTGCCTTAAAAGAAGACCCGGTTACCGCCAGGTTTATGAATGAAACCGCCAAAATTGTTTTTTCCCGGACGCTTGATAAGGCCGCATGGCAAAATACCAGGCTGGTCAAGGGGGATGCCGCGATGGAAATCGTCAGGCTCAGGCAGCAGCCCGGCGGGGACATGATCATCTTCGGCAGCGGCCAGCTGGTTTCTTCACTGGCGCCGCTGGGTTTGATCGATGAATACCGCCTGATGGTCAATCCGGTCGTATTGGGCAGCGGCAACCCGCTATTTCAGGACCTGAAAAGCAGGCTGCAGATGAAATTGCTCAATACCCGCATCTTCAAATCCGGCAATGTGCTCTTGACATACCAACCATTAATGGGAGAAACGAAATGATAGCGAAAGACCTCTATATCGAACACACCTTTAATGCGCCGCGCGAGCGCGTCTGGCAAGCCTGGACTGAACCGGAGCAGATGATGCGCTGGTGGGCACCGAAAAGCTTTACAACCCACTCGTGCAGAATTGACCTGCGGATCGGCGGAAAGTATCTTTATTGCATGCGCTCTCCGGATGGCCAGGACACCTGGGCAACAGGTGTTTACCGCGAGATCGTTGAGATGGAAAAAATTATGTTTACAGACTCTTTTGCGGATGAACAGGGCAACGAAGTTCCGCCTGCTCATTACGGCATGGACGGGGATTGGGCGGATGAATTGCTTTTAACGGTCACTTTTAAAGACCTGGGAAAAGGCAAGACGCTGCTTACCCTGCGCCATTCAGGCTTGCCCGCAGGCGAAATCAGTGAGCAGAACGAGATTGGCTGGAAGGAAGCTTTTGACAAGCTTGAAGAAAGCCTGAAATAAACATGTGCAAAATCTGCCCACATGGAAAAAAACCGAATTTTACCATTTTTTAATTGGCATGCTGTTGAGCTGAAATTATCAATGTTTTCGGTTTTTGATTGACATACCACCGGTAATGCCGTATAATATTATTTGTTCGAAATTAAAAGAATAATTGCCAGGAGGCATATTAGACAGTAAGCTTCCAAAAACTGATTTGCTCACAGAAAACTTTACTCGACTGAAGTGTGAATCGGTCGAGTTTTTTTGTCGGGCACGACCCTTCAAAAGGAAGGGAGGTGAATGATAAATGACTTCAGTAATATTACGGCCAAATGAATCACAGGAACAGCTGATGCGGCGCTTTCGCAAGAAAATCGTCCGCTCCGGGATTTTAAGCACTGTACGCAAGAAACGCTGGTTCATCTCCAAGAGCGAGGAACGCCGGATGGAAGCAAAAAAATCCGCCCGCAGGATGAAACGCAAGCAGTTTGAGCACCCTGATCGATAGGCAGCTTACCTGTATAAGACAAGAAAGGAGTCTTAATGGGAAAAGAAGAGAAAATCCAGGTGGAAGGCAAAGTGATTGAAGCCCTTCCCGCAACGCAATTCCGCGTGATGCTGGATAACGGGCACGAGGTGCTTGCTTATCTATCCGGAAAAATGAGACGGTATTATATCCGCATTCTTTTGGGTGATCGGGTAAAACTTGAAATGTCGCCTTATGACCTCACTCGCGGGCGCATTACCTACCGCGAAAAGAAAAATCGTCCAATGGAAGAACAGGAAGAACAAGTGTAATCAGGATCCCCGGTAAAAAACCGGGGATCTTTTTATTTGGAATACAGGATGCTGTTGTCAAACAGCGTCAGGGCTTTCATGTAATTCGCCCTTTCAAAAGCCGCCGGCTCGGCCACAGATTTCTGGCTTAAAACGCCGCGCATCTGTTCGACGGATCGATAATCATAATCATCCATCCACTGGTTAAATTCCACCAGCAGAGGTTTGGCGCGGGCGATGCCGTTCTTAACCAGTTCTGAAGCGGTCATGGCAACGCTGGCGCCGGCCATAATGGCTTTAACCATATCCTCGACGGTATGCACCCCGCTGGTTAATGCGAAATCTGCATGCACCCGGTCAAAGAGGATGGCGATCCAGCGCAGCGGCAGAAGCAAGTCTGAGGAAGTGCTCAACTCCAGTTCCGGCACCACCGTAAGGTTGGTGATATCCAGATTCGGCTGGTAAAAACGGTTGAAGAGCACCAGCCCTTTGGCGCCGGCGCTGACCGCGCTCGCGGCAAAATGGGGCAGGCTGGTGAAAAAGGGGCTGAGTTTGACCGCGAGCGGTATTTTAATGGATTTATGGACGTCGGCAATCAGCTGCAGTTTGGCAGCTTCCAGCTCTGCGGATGGCAGATTGGGATCAGTGGTAACGAAGTATAAATTCAATTCCAGGGCATCCGCGCCCGCCTCTTCGATCAATTTGGCATATTGAATCCACCCACCCGTGGAAATGCCGTTCAGGCTGCCGATGACGGGCATCTTGACTGCTTCCTTGGCCTGGCGGATGAGCTTCAGGTAATTTTCCGGCCCGGTGTTATAGGCGCTAAGTTCTGGAAAATAGGTAATTGCTTCAGCGAAAGATTCCGTACCGCGCGTGAGAAAATGATCCAGCGCCAGCGAATCATGGATGATCTGTTCTTCAAAAAGCGAGTAAAGCACAACAGCGCCAAGGCCGGCATCTTCCATTTGCTTGATGTTGTCAAGCTTTTTTGAAAGCGCCGAGGCTGAAGCGACCAGCGGTGAGGTTAATTCCAAACCAAGATATTTTGTCCTGAGATCTGCCATTTTTCACCTTTCCTTGATAAAAAATCATGCGGGCGCATTTCGGCGCCCGCACATCTGCGATTATTCTTTCGGCTGCGCCTCACCATAGGAGAGGGCTGCCATCTGGCTGTATCTCTGCCAGCTTTTAAGGGCGTCGCCCTGCGCCAGTTTGAGCAGTTCTTCAGCGCGCTCTTCATTGGATTGCACCAGCATGCTGAAACGGGTTTCATTGTAAGCGAAATCTTTTACAGGGATGCTGGGCTCTTTGTAGTCCAGCTGCAGCGGATTCTTGCCTTCCTTAATCAAATCGGGATTGTAGCGGTACATCGGCCACATGCCGGATTTTACTGCCAGTTCCTGCTGGTTCAGGCCAAGCCGCATATTGATGCCCTGGTTGATGCAGTGTGAGTAGGCGATGATGATGGAAGGACCGTCGTACGCATCCGCTTCGCGGAAAGCGCGCAGTGTCTGCATATCGCTGGCACCCATTGCCACCTGGGCGGTATAGATATAGCCGTAGGTCATGGCGATCATGCCCAGGTCTTTGCGCGGCAGGCTCTTGCCGTTGGCGGCGAATTTCGCCACAGCCGCACGCGGCGTGGCTTTGGAGGATTGGCCGCCGGTATTGGAATATACGCCGGTGTCAACCACCAGAATATTGACATTGCGGCCGGTGGCCAGAACATGGTCCAATCCGCCGTAGCCGATATCATACGCCCAGCCATCGCCGCCGACGATCCAGACGCTCTTTTTCACCAGCATGTCTGCCAAACCTATCAGCTGTTTGGCGGAGGGATCCTTGGTGTCTTTCAGTTTCTTTTTCAATTCAGCCACGCGCACGCGCTGGGCTTGAATGCCGGTTTCTTCGGATTGATCCGCATTTAGCAGTTCATCCACCAGCTGGCTGCCGATGGCTTCAGACTGGCGCTTGACCAGCTCGCGGGCAAATTCACCCTGCTTGTCCATGGTCAGGCGCATGCCCAAGCCGAACTCGGCATTGTCTTCAAACAGCGAGTTAGACCAGGCCGGGCCGCGGCCGTCGGCATTGAAGGTGTAAGGCGTGGTGGGCAGGTTGCCGCCATATATGGATGAGCAGCCGGTGGCGTTGGCGATCACGGTGCGGTCGCCGAAGAGCTGGGTCAGCAAACGGATGTAAGGTGTTTCGCCGCAGCCGGCGCAGGCGCCGGAGAATTCAAACAATGGGCGCAGCAGGGAA
Organism: uncultured Chloroflexia bacterium; assembly: GCA_963751635.1. Taxonomy (GTDB): domain Bacteria; phylum Chloroflexota; class Anaerolineae; order Anaerolineales; family Anaerolineaceae; genus Pelolinea. Next base: position 229,042 of record CAVVVE010000001.1, on the reverse strand, counting down.
GCGTTCTTGACCGTATTGGGCACGAACTTCGTGCGGTCGGGATCGGGCAAATTGAGGAAAAAGCCCCAATTTTCGCTTTCCGCTTCCCGCAGTTCCGGCTGCGGAGCCATGTTGATGGCCTTGCGCGCCGGATTGGTCTTGTCTTTGGCGGGGCAGTTCTCAACGCAAAGCCCGCAGCCGGTGCAGTCTTCCGGGGAAACCTGGACGGTAAACTTGGCGCCGGGGAATTCCTTGAATTTTGCGTCCATGGATTTAAACGTCTTGGGTGCATCCTTCAGCAGGGCGGCATCATATACTTTGGTGCGGATGACCGCGTGCGGGCAGACATAAGCGCATTTGCCGCACTGGATGCAGAGGTCCGGTTCCCAGGAAGGGATCTCAAGCGCAATATTGCGCTTTTCCCACATGGTCGTGCCGGAGGGATAGGTACCGTCTACTGGGATTTTGCTGACGGGCAGGTCATCGCCGTCTTTTGAGATGATGGCACCCAGCACTTCTTTGACAAAAGCCGGCGCTGCGGCAGGCACTGCCGGGCGGCGGGTGAGCGTGCTGGTGGCAGTTTTGGGAACCTTAACTTCATACAAGTTCTCCAGGGATGCATCCACAGCCGCGTAATTCTGCTTGATTACCGCTTCACCGCGCTTGCCGTAGGTCTTTTTGATGTATTTCTTGATCTCGGCGATGGCTTCCTCTTTTGGAAGGACGCCGCTGATGGCGAAGAAACAGGTCTGCATGATGGTATTGATGCGCCCACCCATGCCGGTTTTATTGGCGACTTCATAGGCATCCACAATAAAGAATTTGAGGTTCTTTTCAATGATGGCGGATTGCATTTCCCTGGGGAGATGATCCCAAACCTCATCGGGCCCATAAATACTGTTGAGCAGAAAAACGCCGTCCGGCCTGGCATATTTGAGCATGTCGAACTGCTCGAGGAAGGTGAACTGGTGGCAGGCGACAAAATTGGCATTGTTGTTGCCGATCAGGTAAGGCGCGTGGATGGGTTTGGGGCCAAAGCGCAGGTGCGAGATGGTCATGGCGCCCGATTTCTTGGAGTCATAGACAAAATAGCCCTGCGAGAAATTGCCGGTTTCTTCGCCAATGATCTTGGTGGAGTTCTTGTTGGCGCCCACTGTGCCGTCAGCGCCCAGACCGAAGAACACACAGCGGACCGTATCATCGCTTTCGATGCTGAAGTGCGGATCGTAGCTGATGCTCTTGCCGGTCAGGTCGTCTTCAATGCCGACCGCGAAGTTATTCATCGGATTGTCTTTTTTCAGTTCGTCAAAGACGCCCTTGACCATGGCAGGTGTGAATTCTTTTGAGGAAAGGCCAAAACGCCCGCCGACCACGACCGGGGAATCTTTGAAGGGAGCAGTACCGGCTTTGACAGCTTCGAGGATGGCGGTGGCGATATCCTTATAGAGCGGTTCTCCGTCCGCACCGGGTTCCTTGGTGCGATCCAGGACAGCGATGGATTTCACTGATTTTGGCAGTGCCTTGAGCAGCAGCTCAGGCGAGAAGGGGCGGAACAGGCGAACGTTGATAACGCCGACCTTTTCGCCCTTGCCTGCCAGGTGATTGGCAGTTTCCTCGGCGGTTTCAGCACCGGAAGCCATTAATATGACAACGCGCTCCGCATCCGGGGCGCCGGCGTATTCAAAATTGTGATAAGCGCGCCCGGTGAGTTTGGCGAACTTGTCCATGGCTTTTTGGGTAATCTCGGGGCAGGCGGTATAGAAAGGATTCACGGTCTCGCGGCCCTGGAAATAAACATCCGGGTTGGCGGCGGTGCCGCGGATGACCGGGTGCTCGGGCGAAAGGCCGCGCTGGCGATGGGCGGCAACCAGGTCGGCATCGATCATCTCGCGCATCACATCCTCGTCAATCAGTTCAATCTTGTTGACTTCATGCGAAGTGCGGAAACCATCGAAAAAGTGCAGGAAGGGGACGCGCGATTCCAGGCTGGCGGCCTGGGCGATGAGCGCCATATCATGCGCTTCCTGGACGGAACGGGAAGCCAGAAACGCCCAGCCGGTCGCGCGCGCGGCGGCGATATCACCATGGTCGCCGAAAATGGAGAGCGACTGGGTAGCCAATGAGCGCGCCGTGACATGGAAAACAGCCGGCGTTAATTCACCCGCGATCTTGTACATATTGGGAATCATGAGCAGCAGGCCCTGAGAGGCAGTAAAAGTGGTGGTGAGCGAGCCTGTGGTCAGCGCGCCGTGCACTGCGCCGGCGGCGCCGCCTTCGGATTGCAGTTCCATAACCAGCGGAATGGTGCCCCAGATATTGGAAATACCCGCGGCAGCCCAAGCATCGGCAAATTCACCCATGCCGGACGAGGGGGTGATGGGATAAATCGCGATAACTTCATTCAGGCGGTAGGCGGTATAGGCGACGGCTTCATTGCCATCGATCATAACCTGTTGACGTTTCATCTATAACTCCTTAAGGATAAGATTTTGGGTTTTCAATAACGCCCTTCAGGCGGAATTAAATGGTTGGATAAAAACCGATTAATAATACCACTTTTTGATTTGCGAAAAATTTCACGGATGAACGTCACCCGTTAATCAAGGTAATCCGCAGCCAACAGCAGCGCAGCCAGGCTTTTGCTGTCGTTCAATTCCCCTTGCTTAATCATTTTACGGATTTCTTCAGCAGAAAAGCGCTTAATTTCCAGAAATTCATCTTCATCCATTTCCAGCGGCGCCGGGCTGAGGTCGGTTGCCAGGAAAATATGGTTGATCTCGCTGGAATACCCGGCCGCGAGATAGACCGAACCCAGCAGCCGCAGGTTTCCGGCAGCCATGCCGGTCTCTTCGCGCATCTCCCGGGCGGCGCAGGCTTCGGGCGTTTCACCCTCATCCATCACACCGGCGGGCAGTTCCAGCATCTGGCAGGCGCAGCCCATGCGGAACTGGCTGACAAACCAGATGAAGCCCTCTTTATCCAAAGGCAGCAGCGTCACGGAATCAATGTGGCTGACGAGGTCATAGTCGCGTTCGCGCCCGTCAGGCAGGCGCACCTGCAATTTTTCAACATCGAACGCGTGGCCGTTGAAGACCGTCTTGCGGGAGAGGATGGTAGTGGTCATGGGCTTCACCTCCTGGGGTAGTGTAACATCAATAAATGGCTATAAAATAAAAAAATACTAATTTGATTGTCAGATGACTAGTCCAAGCTCACTTCAATTCGACACATACTATCATATTTATAACCGGGGTAACAATCGGGAAGATATTTTTATTGAAAACCGAAATTATGAGTATTTTCTTTTACTTTATAGAAAATATCTTTCACCCGTAATTGATACTTTAGCATATTGCCTTTTGCGAAACCATTTTCACTTGATGATCAGAACTAAATCAGAGACCGAGATTATTTATTTGCAAGATAAAGCATCATCAGAGTCAAAGAATAAGGTAATCGAACCTTCCAAAAGGTTTTCTGATTTTTTCAATGCTTATGCAAAGGCGATGAACAGAGCTTATGGAAGGACGGGAAGCCTTTTTCAACATCCTTTCGGAAGGGTGATAGTCACCAGCCAGGTACAGTTTTGGAATTTGATCGCCTATATTCATCAAAACCCTCAAAAGCATAATTTTGTTAAGATTTTCGGGATTGGAATTGGTCGTCATATCATGACATCTTGTCTGACAATCCAGCCATCGTCAATAAAGCGCAAGTTATTGGATTGTTCGAGGGAATCCAGAACTTTTTAAAAGTGAATTCAGACTGGGTGTCTGATGCGGATATAAGCCATATGGATAAAGAAGATAAAGAATAAAACAAACAAGATCCTAAAGGTTTATAAAACCTTTAGGATCTGCCTTGAAAAAAGGGAGGGAAGAAAGTGGTTAAATAAAAAGACCCTAAAGAAAATACTTTAGGGTCTTGGTCATTAATTTATTCTATTTATTCGCGAAATAATCTGATCCGTAATAATTTGGATCATTGGTTTCGAGCAGAACCACAATGGTACCGGTGCCGCGCAGGCTATCAGGGATATTGAGAGTTACTCTAAATCCTTGTGATCCTTCGGGTTTGTAGTTGGTTGTGCCGACAACGACGTATTTGCTGTAATCATATAATCCTTCAGGGCCCATCTTGAAGGTCAGATCCATGTCATTAAGCAGCCAGGGATAGGAACCTTGAACGGTTACGGTCTGATCCTTAACATTTTCGACAACGCATATAATATACATTGGGAGCACATTTCTTGACGTTGTATTCCAACTCAACTACAGGCGCAGGGCCGGCGGTGGAAGTGGGCAGCGGTATGGCGGTCGCTTCAACTGCTTCGGGTTCGGGCGTCGTCTCGGCAGCAGTTTCATCATCGTCATCAGCAGCAACTTCCGTTCCGGCAGCCGGGGTGGCATCCAGCGGGACAGCCATGGCTGTCTGGGTGCCGGCAATGATATCCTTCATCAATTGCGACTGTGTGGATACCGGATTGGGCAGGGCCTCATCCGCAGCCGGCGCGTCTGAGGCGCCCCCTGAAGCGGAGCGCGTGCAGGCGCCGACCAGCACACCGAAAATGACGAGGGCGGCTAAAAGAACAATTTGATTCCTTTTCATGAGTTATTCTCCTCCAGAGTACATTTACATGAATTATTTTAATAAATATAACACTTATTATAGTCGCATGTCACGGCATGCACGTTACTATAAATATACACCATAATAATGAAAAAAAAGAGGCTGAAACTGAAGTTTTCCTGTCACTCTGAGCAAAGCGAAGATTCTTTTGATACCTTTTTTAGATGTTCTGCTTCGCTCATTATGACAAACTTCAAATTAAATCAGCCTCTTACTTGATTCTGTATCAATAAATCTACGGTGTCACGCCGGGAATGGTGAACACAAAGGGCGCGTTGCTCGGCAGCAGCATGGTGTTGATGTCGGGCGCCAGCTTGGTTATATACTGGTAGGTCAGCAGCTCGGGATTGTTGGCAATCGCATCCTGGATGAGCTTCAACGAATCCGCTTCCGCCTGCGCCTGGATCAAGCGTGACTTGGCAGCGCCTTCGGCTGCAATAACAGCAGAATCTGCCTGCCCTTTGGCAGTTTCAATCGCCTGCTGGGCTTCCTGCTTGCGCTGCTGAACAACAAAGACCGCCTGCTGCACCTGCTGTTCGGCGATCTGTTTCTGTTCAACCGAAGCGGCATATTCGGGCGAGAAGGTGATATTGCGCAGCACAAAATCAACCATGATCAAACCATTTTCCTGGAATTTCTCAGCCAGTTTGGTGCTTACATAATTAACCATTTCAAAACGTTTATCCGCGACCACTTCTTCAACGCCATATTGGGAAACCGCATCGCGGATAATGCCGCGCGCCTGGGCTCTCACCAAATCGTTGGTATAGCGATCCTGCCAGAGAATATGGACGTGCACGACCTGTTCCGGATCAATCTGATAGATGACCGAAGAGTCCACAAAGATCTCCTGGCCGTTGGCGGTACGGGCGGTGATGGAATCATCGCCCTGAATCGCGCCTTCAAAGGTGGCAATCGACATGGTGTAGGTCTGGCGCGAGATCGGGTAGCGCACAACGCGCTCAACGAACGGAACGATCCAGCGCAGCCCCGGCGTCATGGCCGTCTCGCGATAGCCTTTGGGAGCCAGCGCTGAAATAACCACGCCGCGCTCTTCGGGTTCGATAAAAACCAGACCGGCGCTCAAGGTGGTGACAATTATCGCGGCGGCCAGCACCGCGATGATGATGGTGCGGCCGTTCTTCAACTTCGTACCGCGGGCAGCCTGAACAGTGACCATGACGATGGAACCCATTACCGCAATCCATAGAATTGCGGATAAACCTGCAATCAAATCAGTGATTCTCATTTCTTCTCCATTTCTTTATGCGCTTTAATTTTTACACAAAATAATTAAAACTGCATTAATGATTTCTTAAATGCGTTTTATTTGATTCGAGAGTGATGTAAGGAAAATTAGAAATCCAGCAGGATGGTAACCGGCCCGTCGTTGTGGATTTCGACCAGCATTTCCGCGCCGAATTCACCACTCTGTGTTTCAACCCCCAGCTTTTGCAGCGCTCCAATAAAATAATCCACCAGCGGGCTGGCAGTTTCAGGCGGGGCGGCGTCAATAAAAGAGGGGCGGTTGCCTTTGCGCGTGTCCGCCATCAGGGTGAACTGCGAAACAACAATGGCGCTCCCGTGAATATCCAGAATGGAAAGATTCATTTTTCCGGCCGCATCGCTGAAGACGCGCAGATTGGAAATCTTTTTGGCAAGGGCATCCGCCTTTTCCTGATTGTCAGTTTTCTCGACGCCTAAAAGAATCACAAAACCACTGCCGATGCTGGCGGCAAGCCTGCCCTGGATCGTAACCTGCCCTTTGGCAACACGCTGAATAACGGCTCGCAATTTATTTCCCCGTTCCTTTAATTTCGGCCTTTAAAACAACCCAATCGCTTCACGCACTTCAGCCATGGTCTGCTGCGCAATTACCCTTGCCCGCTTGGCGCCATCCCGCAGCACATCAAACACATCATCCGGGCGGCGGTCCAGCTCGGCGCGCTTTTCGCGGAAGGGTGCCAGAGCGGCATTCAGGTTCCCGGCAAAAAGCTGCTTGTCTTCCACGCAGCCAATGCCCGCGCAGCGGCATTCGCGGTTGACCATCTCCACCTCTTCAGGGCTGGAAAAAACCTTGTGCAGCGTGAAAACATTGCAGATATCCGGATTGCCCGGATCAGAACGCCGCAAGCGTGCCGGATCAGTCACCATCTTCATCACGCGCTGCAGGGTTTCTTCGGGGGTAGCGGCGATCTCGATGTGATTATCCAGGCTCTTGCTCATCTTGTTCTTGCCGTCAATGCCGAGCACTTTGGGTACTTCGGTAACCTTCATCTCCGGTTCCACCAGGACATTGGTGTGATAGCGGTGATTGAATGACCTCACCATTTCGCGGGCGAATTCAATATGGGGCGCCTGGTCAACACCCACCGGCACCGCGTTGGCTTTATATAAAAGAATATCGGCTGACATCAGCACCGGGTAGCCCACCAGACCGTAATTGATATTGTTGGGATTTTCACGTATCTTTTCCTTAAAAGTAGGCAGATCGGTCAGTTTTCCCAGGGGAGTGACCATCGAGAGGATGGTATGCAGCTCGGTAACTTCAGGCACATTGGATTGCACAAACACGATCGTTTTCTGCGGGTCAATCCCCGCTGCCAGCCAGTCGAGCGCCATTTCGTAGGTATTTTCTTTCAGGTTTTGGGTGGTATCCAGCGTGGTTAAAGCGTGCAGGTCCACGATGCAGTAAATGCAGTCATAATCCTTCTGCAGCGCGACATAATTCCTGATGGCACCCAGGTAATTGCCCAAATGCTGGCGGCCGGTTGGCCGTGCGCCTGAAAAAACGCGTCCTTTGTTTGCCATTCTTATTTCAACACCCTTTCCATTACGATTTGCTCAACCTCACCCGGATTCGGCAGCCGCCCGGTTTTCAGTTTCGAATAAAGCAGTTCATCCTGAAGAAATACCTCAAAACATCCAGTTCTCTCTGAGGGCTGGATGGCGGCATCCTGAATTTTGCCCGTAAATTGCAGCATGAGTGAATCTGCCAAACTGGCAGCCTGGCCTTCAAAGCGTCAGGCCGCGCAATACTCAATTCGTATTTTCAGTTCCATTTATAATTGCTCCTGCCTATCACCCAGAATTATAACTGACCCATTGCCGCAACCCTTACTTAATCTTGGTAAAATCCCTTGTAATGACCAATTTGCCTGCGCGTGTGCCATTCAGCAAACGAGGATTTGATATCCTTTTTTCACTGGTCGTCCTGATCCTGCTATCCCCGCTGCTTTTGCTCATTTCAGTCCTGATCCTGGCGGTTGAAGGGCTGCCGCTGTTCTTCTGCCAGGACCGGCCGGGTTTGGACGGGAAAATCTTCAGGATTTATAAATTCCGGACCATGCGAGGTGACCGCGCTCAATCCGGAGAATTGCTGCCGGATGAAAAGCGGCTTTCGGGTCTGGGCAGATTTCTGCGCCGCACCAGCCTGGATGAATTGCCCGAATTATTCAATGTGCTTAAAGGGGAGATGAGCATGGTCGGCCCGCGCCCGCTGCTGGTGCAGTATTTGGAGCGCTATTCCCCTGAACAGGCGCGCCGCCATGAGGCGCTGCCCGGCATCACCGGATGGGCGCAGGTGAACGGACGCAACGCACTGACCTGGGATGAAAAGTTCAAGTTAGATGTTTGGTATGTGGACAACTGGTCTTTCTGGCTGGATATCCGCATCCTTTTGATGACAGTGTGGAAGGTATTAACCGGTGAAGGAATTTCTCAGCCGGGCCGGGCGACCATGGATGAGTTTATGGGGAATGAGGAAAAGATAAGCGGTAGGAAATTTAGTAAATTAATACCAATATTGCCTTGTTTATTTAGCAATGCCGCTCTCTTATTTGTCACTCTGAGCGCAGCGAGTGCAAAACATGCCCTTTGACTTTTAGGCTCTGTCAGTACGAGTTAAGCACCAGTCGGGCTTCGCCCTCAGGGTGACAAATAGAAATGATGTCACTCTGAGCTTTAAGCGAAGATCTAATTTGTCATGCTTAAACGAAGCATAGACCCTTCGGGTTAGCCATCAGGGTGACAAGTTTTAGACTGTGTCCATCAGTTAGAATTTATTGAAGGAAGATTTCCGACCTAGTTTACCGGCAGCGGATTGAGGTAATTATCCTGCAGCAAGTCCAAGGTTTTTTGCGCGAATTCCAGTTTCCCCTGGCTCAACCACACCAGACCGTCGCCCACAGTCACGTATTGGTTATCGGAGATCTTAATGGCTGCGTTGAGCACCCTGCCGCCCTTGCCCGCCAGCAGATCGCTCCAGATTTCCCGGACAGGCGTTATGCCATCCGAATAAATCGTGGCCACCCATTTCGGCTTGCCTTCCGCAGGCGGCGTCTTATCGCCGATCATGGCCACATCCAGAGTTGCCAGATAGGCCAGCAGCTCAGGCGATGCGGCTTCTTTGGCGACAAACAGGACGTTGATCTTGTTGACGTTGATCGCGTCAAAACCAGCCTGCCAGGCAGCAGCTGGCGCTGGCAGCCGGCTGGGTGGAAATAAAGGGATATTTATTCAGCGGGTAAAGCAGGGAAGAGCAAAGGCCGCAGTAGTAATTTACGCCGTTCAGGAATGCCTGGCTTGAGGCTTGATTTTCAGCAGGCAGCAGCGCGCCCACCCGGTAATTGGGCGCCAGCAGCGCGGCCAGATAGCCTGCCGCAAAGACCGCATGGTCCTCGCGGGTGCGGATGACCGTGACGTTGGGGCCTGGATTCCAGTCCTGATCAGTGATGGCAACAAATTGCGTGCCCGGGGCGCCGGTTGCCAGGCTGCCCAGGTTATCGGGCTGTCTGAGGAAAACCATGACTTTCATGTCCGGCGTGATTTCGTTGGCGATCACCTTTTCCCGTTTTTCAAATTCCAGCCCGGATGACGCGGACAGTTCCCGCAGGACAATTTCAGCATCGCCGGCGGCAGCCGGGTCTGCATCGGCAGGCGCCACAAGCACAACCCGATCAGCGGCGGGAAGAGCAGTGGGTGAGGCTGCCGGTTGGGTTGCCTGGGGTGTTGGCTGTGTCTGGGCGGCTTTTTTGCCGCAGCCTGAAAACAGCGCCGCTGAAACAAGCAGGACAAGAATAATCCGCTTGCCAATTATTTGCCGGTTGGTGGGTAGCATAGGCGTTATTTTACCCTAATGCACCGCATGGATTATAATTGCGCCCATGACCGCGCCTGATTTCAAGGCTGTTTTTTTCCAAGGAATTATTTGTTTTACCGAAACCCTGAATCAATTTCAACGGGTTTTATTTTGCCTATCTCAAATATCAAGGAGTTAACCAATGTCCATTAATTTCGGCACCGACGGCTGGCGGGCAGTCATTTCTGATACTTTTACTTTCCACAATCTGCGCATGATCACCCAGGCGATCGCTGACGCGGTTAAATCTGAAGGCTGGCTAAACGGGATGAAAATAGAACCCGCGCCGGACCCCAAGAAAATGGTGGTGGGCTTCGACACGCGCTTCCTTTCTGACCGCTATGCGCGCGAGGCCGCCCGTGTGCTGGCTGCCAACGGTTTTAAGGTTTTTCTCACCCAGGCTGACGCACCCACGCCGGTAATTTCATACGCGGTGAAAAACATGAACGCCATCGGCGGGATCATGATCACTGCCTCGCACAACGCCCCCCGCTATAACGGCGTGAAGCTTAAAGCCGCGTACGGCGGTTCGGCGCTGCCCGACCTCTGCCGCAAGGTGGAAGTGTATTTAAATGATAATGAAGAACAAGGGCGCGGCCCCAACCTGATCGAATATGACCTTGCCCGCGAAAAAGAGCTGATCACGCGCTTCAATCCCATGCCGATGTATTATGAACATCTGCGCAAATTGATCAACTTCGACATCATTGCCGAAAACCCCCAGTATATTGTGGTTGATTCCATGTACGGCGCCGGGCGCGGCGTCATCCGCGGCGCTTTGGAAGGGACGGGCTGCGAAGTCTTTGAAATTCGCAATGAGCTCAATCCGGGTTTCGGCGGGGTGCACCCAGAACCCATCGCCCAATACCTGAGCGCGCTTTCGGGCGCGATTTGCATGGGAAAGGGCAGCCTGGGCCTGGCGACAGACGGTGATGCGGACCGCATCGGCGCGATGGATGAACGCGGCGTTTTCGTGGATCCGCATAAAATCATGGCATTAACGATCCGCTATCTGGCGGGAAAGCGCAAACTGAAAGGGTCAGTCGTCCGCACGGTTTCTTCCACCCGCATGATCGATCTGATCGCCAAAGATTTCGGCCTGACGGTGCACGAAACACCAGTTGGCTTTAACCATATTGCCGATTACATGCTCAAGGAAGAAGTGCTGATGGGCGGCGAGGAATCAGGCGGGATATCTTTCCAAGGCCATATTCCGGAAGGCGACGGCATTATCATGGGATTGCTGCTGGTTGAAATGGTGGCGGAGGCCAAAGTGCCGCTATCCGAGATGGTGGCCAATCTGCTGGCGGAATACGGCCCCGCATTTTACGCCCGCCGCGACCAGCGCCTGAGCCAGCCAGTGGCCAAGGCTAAAATGGTGGAAAAACTGATCAATGAAGCGCCTGCCTCAATTGGCGGAGAAACGGTAAAGGAAGTCACCACCCTGGATGGCGTTAAATATATCCTGGCGGACAACTCCTGGCTGCTCATCCGCCCTTCCGGGACGGAACCAGTCCTCAGGGTCTATGCGGAGGGCAGGTCAGAAGAAATGGTGCAGGCTTTGCTGGCCTATGGCGAAGCTGTGGCGAATGCCGCGAAATAATGAAATAAATCCCCTGATTTTTTCAGGGGATTTTTTGTTTATCCGGTTATCATCAGATAGAACTTGTCGATGATCTTTTTAAAATCCTCCGGCAGGCGTTTCATCACTTCTGCGGCAATTTCCTGCGGGACCTGACCGTAATACGCTTCGGCAATTCCGCCGGTGATGCATGCCAGGGTATCTGCGTCACCGCCAAGCGACACTGCTTTGCGAACAGCGTCTTCAAAATTATCCGATTCCAGGAAGGCGGTGATGGCCTGGGGCACGCTTCCCTGGCAGGATTCGTCAAATACATACTTCGGGCGGATCTCATCCAGCGAGCGGGTCAGGTCGTATTGGAAGGATGTTGCGATGCTGGATTTGATCTCTTCCTTGGAACTCCCCTGCCGCGCCAGAAAAATTGCAAAAGCGGTCGCCTGGGCTCCTTTAATGCCTTCCGCGTGATTATGCGTGACCTCGGCAAATTCGCGCGCTGTTCTTAATACATCCGCCTCCGAATTATAAAAAAATCCGACTGATGAAGTGCGCATGGCTGAGCCATTCCCCCAGGAGTTATAGGGCGCCAGGGAGGGCGAATGTATCCATTTATAAAAAGACCCGCCATACCCCCGGTTGGGATATTGCAGCGCGTATGCTTTCAGTGTTTTCGCGATATCCAGATTGTTGATAAGCGCGTCAGCAACCGCAACTGTCAGAACGCTGTCATCTGTAAAGAATGAATCATCCGAAAAAAGCGGAAAGTCATATTCCTTGAAACTGGCGAATTCGTAAACTGAACCGATGATGTCGCCCGCGATTGCCCCTAACATGACCTTTTCTCCCAGGAATTATGGTTCCGGAGTAACGGATGACTGGAATTCGGCAACGCTGGTTAATTGTGCTGCAACTGTGGCAGTCCGTTCCAGGATCGGGTCGGGTGTTGCGGTATCAGGCACGGCGGTTGCTGCAGCGGCGGGTTCCGGTTGAGATTCGACGACAGCAGATGAATTCTCAGACTTGGCGGCAGCGGCGGCGGTTGCTGTCTGCCTGGCGCCGATCACAGCCTGCGCCTCCAAATCCAGAAGTTTCTGGCGGAAGAGGATGAAGCCGTAAACGCAGATAAATATCAGGGTGAGAATAATCAGCAGGCGTAAAAAACAACCCCGCCCGCGTTTTTTCTTTTTAACTTCGGCTTTGTCTTCTTCCAAAATTTCTTTGATCGTGTTATCGGCTTCCAGGTTATCCATTGTCCCTCGCGTTTGTATGAATTGTCAATTTCAAATGAGTTTTTAAAATTAAAGCGGTGTAAATCCTTCCGGCAGCTCATCTTCTGATCCGTCCGGTTTTATTATTTCTTCATCATCTGCATGCGCGGTTTCTGAAGCTGGCGCCTCTTCCAGCAGGGGCTGGTCCTCCGGTACGACCGGTTTGGGTGCGGGCGCATCGCTGGGCTTGGCCGGACGGCTGACAAGCTTCGCAGGTTCCTGATTTTCTTTTTTATCCTGTGCCAGGCCCGCAAATAATTTTTCCTGCTGCCACTGATCCACTTCTTCAACCGGCTGGTCTGCTTTTTTCAATTCCCTGACACGTTTCAGCCATTCCGGAATGTTCTCATCCTTTTCTTCTTTGCCGGGTTGATCAGCCTTTGGGTTTTCAGAACCGGCTGGTTCCACCTGGCTTTCCATCCCATTTTCTGGCGGGATTTCCTTTTCACCGCCATGCGCAAGCGCAGCCTGGCAATACCAGCATTTTTCTGCTTCGATCAGGTTTGGGCGGCCGCATTCAGGACAGGTTATTTCATCCACGCTTGACTAACTTTCTCTTTTCCGGCATTTTTTTCAGTATAGCATACCTGTTCCCCGATTTCTACCCGGAGAAAATCAGCAGCGGCTTTCGCTGATTTTTTGGAAAAATTCCAGCCGCCGAGATTCTTTAATGCGGCTGTCAATCCGGCTGGCTATCATTTCGCGCGTAATGCGCCGGCCGCGTGCCTGCAGCGTGAAATCATGGATCGCTCCGCCATGCGTTTCAATATTATTCAATTGTATTGGGGATTTGCAGGATCAGGCGGCTGTCCATGCCTGTGAAATCCGGGTCCTCGTAAGGCAGGATACAGGGGATGCCCCGCGCCGCGCAATCCCTGATCTTAAGCGTAGCCGCTTCCTGCATGCCTTTGACATGCAAAGACAGGGTACCGATGGCTGCGTCCGCCCTGGCCAACACGGCTTCATACGCCGCGCCTTCCAGAAAGCCGTGCAAGGTCAGATTATCGGGAATGCCGGTGATGGTATCTGTCTCATCCAATCCGACAATATCGATCGCCAGGTCAGGGAAGTCTTTTGCGAGGTCAACCAGTTTATCCACCCCGTGCCAGGCCATGCCAGGTGTGCCGATAAAGACCAGGCGGGGCGGCGTGTTGTTGGGGGCGGGATAAAGCGGCGTCTCCCGCAGGTCAATGCCATTGGTGATGACAATCCCAGGCTTATGGAATTTGGAAAAATCGGGCAGAACCATCAATTCGTTGGTCGCGAAGACATGCCCTGAGGCGCCGCCCAGAATGATCCCGCGCGTCAGGCGGTTATACAGGCTGCGAGCCGCGCCAAGCAATTGGTGTTCGCGGATATCGTTGGTATTAATTTCAACAACCACCGGCGCAATTCGGAACAGGCGCCGAACGGGATGGACATACATGGCCCAACGCAGATAAATGATATCCGGCTGATATTCTGACACAGCACTGACTAATTCCGCGGCCGCTTTTATGCGCCTGCCTTCAGTTTTTAGCCCGCCCCAGATGCCTTTTTCGGCCTGGTAAACAAAGCGATTCCCTTCAACCAGCGCCCCTCGGTCCTGCGAAGGGTGCATATGCGAGAAGAAGCGCACCTCATGGCCGGCTTCCCGCCAGGCGGCGGTCTGCTGGATGATTTTCTTGCCAATGCTGCTGGCGGCAGGCCGCGGCCAGTGAAGCGAGATATACGCGATGCGCATGCTAACGATGCTCTCCGATCAAGTGCTTGCTGATAGAGGACTTCATAGGCTGAAATTACATCCTGCAAGTCAAATTTACCCACCATTTTACGGCTCTTGAGCCTGCAGTTTTCAAGCAGGGTGGGATTTTCAAGCAATTTCTTGAGCGCCCCGCCATAGCCTTCCAGATCGCCGGGAGCAGCCAAGAATCCGTTTTCAGAATTTTTTACCAGGTCGGGAACGCTGCCAATATCGCTGGCAACAACAGCCAGCCCCATCGCCAGGGCTTGCAGCCCGGCCATCGGCATGGCTTCACGCAGGGAAGGCATAAAAAGGATGTCGCTCTTTTCCATCCAACCAGCCACCTCGCCCGCGCCCACCCAGCCCGGCAAAGTGAAGCGTTCCTCAAGGCGGTTCTGCTTCAGCAGGGATTTTACCTCTTCCATTTGCGGGCCATCCCCCAGCATGACGCAATGCCAATCCAAATGCGCCAGGTTTGATAAAACCAGCGGCACAGCCAGCGCGTTTTTCTCGGGCGAGAAGCGGCCGATATAAATGATGCCAGGCGTCCTGCCTGCAACGAATTCTCCGGGATGATACTTCGCGGGATCGATGCCGTTCGGTATAACCTGAATGTCTGCCATGTAATGCTTCAATGCCAGCTGGCGCGTCTGGCTGCTAACCGCAGCGACGGCGCTGGCACGCTTCCAGATAAGTTTGCTTAATGGCAGCACAAAACGGAACCAACCGCCAGTTTTTTCGGGAGCGCCGCCCGGCACATCGCCGCCATGCGCGGTGATGACATAGGGCGTGCGGGTGAAAATCGAGAGGGCAAGCGCTGCCGCACCGGCAGGTACAGCGAAATGGGCATGGATGAGATCGGGATGCCAGGCGCGGATGATTTTTAACCCGCGCCAAAAGCTTTTCCAGACATAAGCCGCCATGGCTTTAAAATCAGCGCGGAAGGATTGGGTTCTGGCGGAGGGCAGCCTTTCTATGACCAGGTTGCCTTTGCTCTCACTGCGGGGCAGGGAATCCCAAAGGGCCGTGAGAAGATGGATTTGGTGCCCGCGCGCAGCCAGACCGCCGCACAGGTCCTCAACCACTTTCCCGCCGCCGCCGCCAATGGGCGGATATTCATGGGAAAGAACCAGGACCTTCATCGGATTCGATACCCAGTCAAGGATTACGCTTTGTCCGCGCGGATCACCTCGCGGACGGTGTAAACCGGCTTATCCTGCGATTCATGATAGGTGCGCGCCAGCAGTTCGGCGATCAAGCCCATCAGAATCGCCTGGAAACCCATGATGGCTACCATGACAGAAATGGTGAACAGCGGTGAAGCGTAGGGGGAAATGGCGTATAAAATGCGGCGGACAGCCAGGTAGATCAATGCAATCAGGCTGAGCAGAATCAGGAATAAACCTGCACCGCCGAAGAGGTAAATTGGTTTGCTGGCAAAGCGCGTCAGAAAAAAGACCGTGAACAGGTCAAGCACCACTTTGACAGTCCGCTCCAGCCCGTATTTGGCTTTGCCATATTTGCGCTCATGGTGGTGAACCTTCACCTCGGTGATTTTCGCGCCGAAAGAGTTGGCATAGGCCGGGATAAAGCGGTGCATTTCGCCGTAAAGCCTGAAACCAGTGAGCACTTCACGCCGATAGGCTTTAAGCGTGCAGCCGTAATCGTGCAGTTGGACATGGGTGACCTTTGAGATCAGCCAGTTGGCGATACGCGAAGGAAGCGTGCGGGTAATAAAACTATCCTGGCGGTTGTGGCGCCATCCGCTGACCACATCATAGCCTTCATTAATCTTTTCGATCAGCAGGGGGATATCCGCCGGGTCATTTTGCAGGTCGGCGTCCAGAAGAACGATCACATCCCCGCTGGAATGGTCAATGCCGGCGGCAATAGCCGCGGTCTGGCCGAAATTCCGGCGCAAAATCACTGCCCTGACCGTAGCAGGGTTGGCGTGCACAATCTCACGGATTTTTGCCTGGCTGCCGTCTTTACTGCCGTCATCCACCAAAATGAGTTCCCAATCTGCATTCATGCCTGAAACGGATTTTTTGATGGCGCTGTAAAGCAACTCAAGACTATCTGCCTCGTTATAAACGGGTACGACAATTGAAATCTTCATGCGGGCACGCGCTTTATTTATTGATCCCTGCTTATTGGCCGCCAATGGCGCGGCTTTGGTTTTGGTTGCTTTCAAAATACGCCTCTCCTGCCACCCATATGTATTATAAATGGCGGAATTTATTTATAGCTTAATGTTATTTACTTGTCCTGCGGACCTTATTGTAAATCAGATCAAAGGCCAGACCCCCGAGAATGACAACTGCCCCGATGATGCCAAGCAGCCTGACCATAGGCCAAAAATCCATACGTTTAAAAAGGTCATAATAGCGGCTGAGGTACCAGTGGATAAAGAATCCGATATAGACCGCTTCCAGCAGCAGCATGCGCCACAGCCAGGGTGAACGGCGCTGCCGTGTTTCAATCCAGGACCAACCTGCCAGGAACGCCATCCATACCAGGAAAAGCGAGCGATAGCGGGGATTATCCCATTGGTCGCCGCCGGCGCGCGCCGAAGATATGAAAATCCAGACCAGGGACAGCGCAAAGAAAAGCAGGTAAACCGCCTTGTTTTTTACCGTTTGGCCTTTCCATACCAGCAGGAATCCGGACAGCATTGTTGGAACGAGCAGATACCATCCCAAAGCCCGGAAAATGGAAATCGCGCGGGTGATGGGGATGCCCGGGTATACGATCGCGGCAGGCAGCACCGGCTGCGCCATGCCATACCCGATGATGAACGGCGCCCGCAATTTTTCGCCGATCAGTTCCACTTCCCATTGAATGCGGCCGGAGGAGGATTCCATCAGGTACAGGTCCCATTTGGAACTATCCACCAGCCAACCCCAGCTGAGAAAAAGACCGGCAGCAATGGCCAGCAGCAGAAGCAGGGTGGTCAGGGTGCGCCATTTTTTATCGACATGCGGGAGGATGTTTTCAAGCCAAAACCAGACAGCCATGCCCAGCAGGATGACGGCAGCGGCTTTTGTCGAAATAAAAACCATGCCCGCGGCTGCCAGACCCAAAGCCAGGAGCGCGTTTTTGCGGCTGCCGCTCCACGCTGCAACACCCCAGAAAGTGATGGCCGAAAGGCCGATCAGGATGGGCTCGCGCAGCTGTGAAGCGCCCAGGATGACGCTTTCCGGGTAGAGCGCGTAGATCCAGGCGCTGACATTGGCCGCATTTTCATTCCAGCGGCTGCTGACCGCTTTCCAAAAAAAGGGCAGCCCCAGGGAAGTGAAAAAAGAGGTCAAAATCAGGATGAGCAGCGGGCGGTGTCCGTCCGGGCTGAAGGCACGGTAAATCGCTGCGCTCAATGACAGCAGGCCGCCGTACTGGTCGGTTTTAAACTCGTTTTGAAAAGCACCCAGCAGCGAATCACCGGAAGAGGCCAGCTGCCAGGCGTCCGTGTCGCGCGCATAGGCGTCCAGGTAAAGGTAGCCATTGTTCGGCGGGGCTTCATCATACCCATAGACTGGCAGGAGGGTAAAAAGAAGTATGCCGATCACCAGCCGGAGTGCGAAGCCAACCGCTGTTGCGCTTTTCGCAGTCTGGTTGACATTCAGGCGCTCACAGGCGAATTTCAGGAAAAAAGTGCAAAGCGCGGTGAGGAAAAAGGCAGTGGCAAATCCGGCCAATGGATAGGCGCCGGGATTGAGAAAAGCGACTGCGCATCCCACAACCACCGAAGGGAGGATCACAGCCCAAAACCAGGGCAGCACTTTTTTTATCATCGCGATTATTCTAATTGCCTTTTAAGTTTTTCAAGAGTAGTGCGGGCGCGGTTTTTCCAGGAATATTTTTCCGCGACTGCTTTGGCGCGCTCACCCATTTCTGCGCGTTTACCAGGATCAGCCATCAGGTTTTGGATGGCTTTTGCCCACTCCTCGGCATTTTCCGGTTCGCAGAAAATGGCAGTCTCACGCGTCAGAATTTCATGGAAAACCGGGATCTCGCTGGCGATGATGGGCCGGCCAGTTGCCAGATAATCAAACATTTTCATCGGATTGATAACGCGGGAAATATCGCCGCCGCTGGAGCCGGATATTTTTTTTCCGTAGGGCATCACCAAAACGTCCGACGCCGCCTGGTAAAGCGGCAGCCGGCTGTTGGGAATGAAGCCGGTGATCGCCACGTTGCTGATGGATTGTTCTGCCAACGCGTCCTGCCAGGGATCAATATCTTCCTGCCGGCCGCCTGCCCACAGGAAATTGACCTGCGGCAGCAGCCGGGCGATTTCGGTCAACAGCTCCATACCGCGGCCCTGGTAAAAATGGCCGGAATACCCGACGGTGAAGCCCTCTTTCAGCTTCAGCTGTTTTCTGGCTTCAGCGGGCTTGGGCAGGCCGGCATACCTTTCGGTGTCTGTGCCGTTGGGCGCGATCTGAAGCTCGCTTTCCGCAAAGCGCATCCTGTAGCGCTCCTCGAGGCCTTCAGCCAGCGCCCTAGTCGTACATAGAGACAATTTTTTCCCCATAACTCTTTTATAAATGGAGAAGAGCAGCGGGCCATTGCGCCCCATGGGAAAATCGTGGAATTCCATCACGGTTGTTTTGCCCAGCAGCCGGCTGATGACCGCCGCTTGCAGCGCCCAGGTGTAGACCACATCCGCCCCCCAGCTAATAGCCGCGACAAGCGCCTTAATCGCAAAATCATACTGCTTGAAGCGGGCTGAAAAAGGCAACCAGGCAATATCAAATCCGGTGCTCAGCCCGTACACATCCGCGATGGTCCGCCAATCCGATTTTTCAAACTCCGGGACCCACAGCTTCACATCCTGGCCGGATTGCTTGAGCGCATGCACCACTTTCATGGCCTGAATGCTGTTGGCGCTTTTGGAAGGAACGATCGAGGTCGTGATGCAGGCGATTTTCATGCCGGCTTTATCTCCACAGAAGGAACATCCAATTGCTTAATTTCCTGCCAGCCTCTCAGGATGATCCAGGATACTGAAATGATAAAGAAGAGCGACAGCAGGGCTGCCTCAAAATTCAATCCCAACTTGGGTACTAGCAGTACAGCCAACGCGATTTTACCAATCCCGCACCACAGGCTGATGCGATATGGCACCATCGGCAGTCCCAGCGAAAGCAGCAGCGGGCGGTTCCAGAAGAAGATGTTGGCAAAGCCCAAGCCCGCCAGGAAGAGTAGCATGGGAATATAAGCAGGCTGGAAATCTGCGCCGTAAAAACCCAGCAGCCAACGCCCGAAAAGCACAAGCCCGATGGCAGTGATGCCTGTCCAGCCGCCTGAAATCAAGGTGATGCGCTTCAAAAGCCTGCGCAGCAGCGTCCAGTCTTTCTTTGGTGACTGCGGCGTTGATTTCGGGATAGGTGGTCGAAATGAAGGGCGTGATGGGAATTTGGACCAGATTGATGATGGCCAGCGCGGTTTTGGCATAACCGACCTCGACCGGGGAAAGGAACCAGGCAATCCAGAGCGCCTCGTTATCGCGCACCAGCATGATGATGGTGCTGCTGATATTGGTGCTGAAAGCGAAGCCGAAAAGTTCCTTGAAGGGGGGCAGATGATCGAAGGAAGTGCGCAGCCAGCCGCTGCCCAATTCTTTTTGCATCTCGCGCCACCCCAGGGCGGCTGTGCCCAGGCCAAGCACAAATTTACCAGCCAGGTAGGCTGCCATCACTTCCATCAGCCCTTTTTTGGCAAAGAAAGCCCAGGCAATGATGGAAGCGGTTAAAACACTGCTGACCAGGTTGACGAACGCCTGATTTTTAAATTTATTCCTGACCTGCAGGATGCCCATGGACGTCTCGGTGGCGAAATTCGCCAAAATCATCGTCCCGTATAGGATAAAGAGCCTGGTGGTGGCAGCGTCATCAGCCAGTTTCTCTGCCGCCAGGGGTGCCAGCAGAAGGATAACAAGGAAGGATAAAACCGCGCTGATCGTCTCTCCAAGCAGGGCAGCTTTAACCACCGCCGCGGCGCGCTCGCGCTTCTGCTGAAGCACGGCTTCGCCAAAATATTTGACAACCAGTTCATTCATGCGGAAGGAAAACAGGCGGTTCAGCGTTGAAGCAAACGCGGTAATGGTGGCGATCACGCCAAAGCCTGCCACACCCAGCAGCCGGGCGGCCAGGATGCTCTGCAGCATGCTCAATCCCATGCTGGCCACATTGCTGCTTAAGAGGTAGCCGGTGTTCTTGATGATCTTTTGGAGCAGCTTATCGTTTGTAAAGGTTTTCCAGAGGGGCAAGAGGAATTTCATTCAGTGTCCACCTGGCTGGCCCAAGCATGTTCCTGGCGATACCAATCCACCACGGCATGAATGCCCTCGTCCAAGCCGACGCGCGGTTCCCACGCGAGCAGGCGCCTGGCTTTGCCCACATCCGCCCAGCTGGCAGACATATCCGCCTTATTGGCGGGCGAATAAGCGGCGTTGTGCCGCCTTGCCGATGATTTTCTCAAATTTAACCAGCAGGTCGTTGATGCTGATGGATTCATGCCCGCCCAGATTGATGATCTCATACCCGAGCGGCTGCAGGGCGGCGATGGTGCCGCGCGCGATATCATCCAGATAGGTGAATCCGCGCGTCTGGGTTCCGTCACCGTAAACCTGCACAGGCATATCTTCGCTGATCCATTTGGCAAAACGGAACATGGACATACCCGGCCTGCCGGCGGGGCCGTAAACCGTGAAGTAGCGCACCACACTCACGTCAATATCATACAGGTAATGGTAGCTGTGGCAGAGCGTCTCGGCGGCTTTTTTGCTGGCCGCGTAGGGCTGCAGCGGAAAGCTGGATTCGGCAGTTTCAGGCGTGGGGTAGGGCGCGTTTTCGCCGTAGATGCTGGAAGTTGACGCCAGGATGAATTTATTGATTTGATTTTGGCGGCACAAGTCCAGCAAGTTCAGGGTGCCGGTAACATTGGTCTCATAATAAGACCAGGGGTCAATCACTGAATCGCGCACGCCGGCTTTGGCAGCCAGATTGATAACTGCGGCAATTTGGGGATGCGCCGAGAAAATGCCGGCAAGCGCCGGCCGGTCGCAGATGCTTTCCTTATAGAAAGTAAATTGCGGATGAACCTGAATGCGCTTGAGCCGCCATTCCTTGATGCGCAGGTCATAGACGGGATCAAAATTATCAACCCCCACCACGGCATGACCGCTTTCCAATAGAAATTCGCACACCCTGGAAGCGATAAAACCCGCCGCGCCGGTGACAAGGTAAGAAGCCATCAGAGCCTGACCACCTTGTCAATTTTCTGCCCGTGCGTTTTAAGGGCATTGCGCGTATCCACGATCAACTGCGCTTCTTTCAGGATTTTGGGGTAGTCATACGCAGAGTGGTTGGTGACGATCACCACGCAATCCGCCGTGCGCACCGCATCGTCCAGGTCTGCAACGCTTTCCATCTGCAAATCATCATGGTTGAGGGAAGGGATGAACGGATCATGATAGGTCACCACCGCTCCTTTTTCGCGCAGCAGGTGGATGATATCCAGAGAAGGGGATTCGCGCAGGTCGTCAATATCCGGTTTGTAAGCCGCGCCCAGCACCAGCACGGATGCGCCGTTCAGCGGTTTTTTGCGGCTGTTGAGGACATCCTGCACCTTGCTGACCGTGAAACGCGGCATGGCGGTATTGATTTCGGACGCCAGGTCGATAAAGCGCGCGGAATAATTGAGGGTCTTCAGTTTCCAGGAAAGATAAAGCGGGTCAATGGGGATGCAGTGGCCGCCGAGGCCGGGCCCGGGCAGGAATTTCATGAACCCAAAGGGCTTGGTCGCGGCTGCTTCGATCACTTCCCAGATATCCACGCCCAGCCGGTCGCACATGATGGCCATTTCGTTGACCATGCCGATATTGATCATGCGGAAGGTGTTTTCCAACAGCTTGGCCATTTCAGCCACCTCGGCAGACGACACGGGCACAACATTCTGCAAGGCCTGCTGATACCAGGTTTTGGAGACTTCGGCGCAAGCCGGGGTGATGCCGCCGATGACCTTGGGCGTGTTGATGGTGGTCCAGTCCTTGCGGCCGGGATCCACCCGCTCGGGGGAAAAGGCGAGGAAAAAGTCCTTGCCAACTTCCAATCCGCTCTGCTCGCAGAGCTTGGCCAGGATGAGCTCACGCGTGGTGCCGGGGTAGGTGGTGGATTCCAGCACAATCACCATGCCCGGGTGCAGATACTGCTGCAGCGAATCGGCCACAGACAGGATATAGGAAAGGTCCGGGTCGCCGGTTTTTCGAAGCGGTGTTGGAACGCAGATGCTGACCGCGTCAATTTCTTTTAAAACAGAAAAATCAGTGGTTGCTGAAAATCTGTCCGAATCAATCAGGGCTTTAACCTGGGCATCGCTGATATCCAGCACGTAACTTCTGCCCTTGTTAAGGGCGTCCACTTTTTCGCGGATCGGGTCAATGCCGGTCACCTTAAAACCGCTTTCAGCAAAAACCACTGCCAGCGGCAAGCCAACATACCCCAAGCCGAGCACTGCCACCCGGGCTTCTTTTTTCTGCAGCTTATTAATCAGTTCCTTGGCATAATCCATGTTTGATCCTGTATTTAGAAAAGGCTTAATTGTTGAGCGTCATCCTGAGATTCTTCTGCGGCCAGCTTGGCTGCGGTTGGCTGCTGAATTTTGCCCGCACGCGCTTTCTCAATATACCCAGGCAGCAGGGAAAAATCATGCATGATGTCCGCTTTCAGGTTGGGCTGGTGCAGCCCGGCTGCCGGATGGTACATGGCGACAATCAGGCGCTCGCCCACCCAGGAAGCCTTGCCGTGAATAGCGCTGATCTTAGCGGCCTGGAAATAGCGTGCCATTGAAAAACGCCCCAGGGTCAGGATGATCAAGGGATTGATCGCTTCAATCTGCCGTTCCAGATAATTGGCGCAGGCGGCCAATTCCACATCCTGTGGATCGCGGTTCTCCGGCGGACGGCATTTGACCACATTGGTGATGAAAACATCTTCGCGTTTTAAACCGCCATTTGCAAGCAAATCATTCAA
The DNA here is from genome assembly GCA_963751635.1 of uncultured Chloroflexia bacterium. GTDB lineage: Bacteria > Chloroflexota > Anaerolineae > Anaerolineales > Anaerolineaceae > Pelolinea. Next base: position 205,689 of record CAVVVE010000001.1, on the reverse strand, counting down.
GAACTTTCCGGCCTGGCCGACAAAAGGCCTGCCCTGCTCGTTTTCAAAGTAACCAGGGCCTTCGCCAATCAGCATGATCTCGGCATTGGAAGGGCCTTCACCGGGGACAGCATTCTTGCGCGTTCCCGCCAACCCACAATTTTGGCAGACCTTGATCTCCTGCGCGATATCAGCCAAAGCATTTTCAAATTCCACGTTTTTTCTCCCGGATTTAAATGATAACCGAATTTAAAGGGCGGGGCTGCCCAGTGTGTGCACATAAATCGGCGCCAGCGAGACAGGATCGTCCACCTGGCCGGCAGCCAGGCGTGCCCAGGCCATTTCTGCCAGATGCGCCGGGCGGCGCATATTGGCAGCCGGGCTGCAAATAAGCGCATTGCGCCAGCGGCGCTCCAACGTCTTGCGGTCCTCCGCGTCAATTTCGCCGCAGATGATGGTTGGCGAGGTAACGCGCTCCTCCAGCTCCTGGGGGGTAAGAGTCAGCAAATCCCCTGAAGCTTCCCAGATCCCGCTATGCGAGTGGTATTCCCGGGCGGCAAAACGCCCGCGCCCGACTTTTAGAACGCAGAAAAGGGGCAATTCCTGCACAGGCTGGCCAAAGGCGGAAATATCCAGCGAGGGAATGCCGATAACCGGGATATGCAGAGCAAGCGCCAGCCCCTTGGCGACTGCCAGCCCGATGCGCATGGAGGTAAATGACCCGGGGCCCAGCGCCACCGCGATGCCAGTCAAGGCTGCCATTTCCAGGCCTGTTTCAATAAATACATTCTGAATGGAAGGCACCAATTCCACCGTGTGGCGACGATTGGTACGCCAGACTTTTTCAAAAAGCACCTGGCTGCCATCAAAAAGCGCCAGACCCATCCATTGGGTTGAAGTATCAATCGCGAGTATCATTCGAAACTCATCACCATTCCACTTCTCAGGTTTTCAAGCAGCCGGCCGTAGCGATCGCCGCAAAAACTGAAAACCAAACGGCGGTGCTCATCCGAGATCCAGGCCATTGAAACTGCCAGGCACTCCTGCGGCAAAGCGGCTTGAATGCGTTCAGCCCATTCCACTAGCAAAGGGCCCAAAGTGATCATGCGATCCAGGTCCAGATCTTCAGCTTCCAGCGCGCTTTCGAGGCGGTAGGCATCCAGATGGTTCATCTCCATGCCGTCAGGGCGGCGGTAGTTATTAACCAGCACAAAAGTCGGGCTGGTCACCGCATCGATGCTACCCCAGCCTTTGGCGATGCCCTGCACAAGCGTGGTCTTGCCGGCGCCCAACTCGCCATTCAGGCAGATGATATCCATCGGCTGCAGCAATTCACCCAGGCGCATCCCAATGCGGCGCGTCTGGTCGGGGCTGCGGCTGATGAACTCAAAAGTATTTGCGTCCAGAATAGGCATATAGCCCTATTTTATCTGTTATGCACGTTAAGTCGGCTGGCAATTTCGCGGGCAATCTCACGCGACGCTTCAGGGCGCGCCAGGCGTTTTGCGTTTTCAACCGCTGCTTGTCGTTTGGAAGGATTCTCGAGCCAGTATTTCAGAGTTTCAATGATATCTTCAGTTTCGGGCGCCCAAACGCCGGCGCCTTCATCAATGACATACGAAACATTGCCTTCCTCCTGGCCTGAAATGCGGTGATAGAGGATGATGGGCAGCCCTGCGATCAGCGCTTCACTGATGGTGCCGGGGCCGGCTTTGGTCACCAGGATATCGGCTGCGCGCATTACATCCGGCATGTTTTTTACAAAGCCGTAAACATTAACCGGGATGGACCAGGACAGGCTTTCGAGTTTTTTCTTCAGTTTTGAATTTCGCCCGGTGACGATGACCAGGCCGGCATCCAGGTTGGCATTATTGATGGCTTTGGAAATTTCTTCCAGCGGGCCCATGCCTTCACCGCCGCCGACGAGCAGGATGATGACCTTATCTTTTGGCCAGCCCAATTTTTGGCGGATACCCGCTTTCTCACCGACTGGTTTGCAGAAGCGGTCTGCCACCGGCAGGCCGATGATCTTTAACTGGTCGGGCTTGACATTGGCGCGGATGGCTTTGCGCACCGCCTGCTGGGTGGGAATGATGATCTGGCTGGCCTCATTGGCAAACCAGGCGGCATGGGTGGAAACCAGGTCGGTCACCACGATCAGAAAAGGTTTATGGATCTCGCGGCGGCGCATGGCGCGCAGCAGCGGGATGTTGATGAGTGGGTGCACCGAAACGAACATATCGCAGGGATGCTCCCGCAGGAGTTTGTAAAGGAAAAGCCGGATATAAGGCCAGAACATGGAATAGATCACGCGCATACGGTCAGAGTCATCGCTGCTGTCGAAGGAGAATTTCCAAAGGGTATCCATTTTTGAAAAAGACGGATACACCGGACCGGCCAAATGGAGAGGCGGCGGGGAATAGTTCAGAAAGAAATCCACCATTTCACAGGTGACCTGATTGGGAAATTCCAATTCCAGCGCTTCGATAATGGCTTCCGCAGCGCTGCGGTGGCCGCCGCCGGTATCCGAGTATAAAAAAACGATATGTGGTTTTTTAGCGGGAGAGTGGGTCATCCGCTCCTTTTCCCAGGTTCTTTTTCAGGCGATTTCTAACTTCGCGCCTGGTGAGCAGCACCCTGCGCTTGCAGGTGGTGCATTCCAGGCCAATATCCGCGCCAAGGCGGGTGACTTTCCAGGTCGTCCCTCCGCATGGATGAGGCTTTTTCAGACGCAGAATATCGTCCAAATCCAGGTCGGGGAGCATGGCAAAATTATATCGTATGTTGAAAAGCGGGAATTTTAAGATTATAGTTAACCCATGTTAAATAGCACACCCGCAGAACTGATCGCAGGCGTCATCACGCTGCTGATCGCCTTCACGTTCCATGAATTTTCGCATGCCTGGACGGCAACACGCTTCGGCGATGATACGCCGCGCTATTACGGGCGCCTGACGCTGAACCCGCTCAGCCACCTGGATTTGATGGGCAGCCTTATGCTGCTCTTCACGGGCTTCGGCTGGGCAAAACCGGTGCCCATCAACCCTGCCCGCATTCAGCAGCATTCACGCTCCGCTCTGATGCTGGTGGCGCTCTCTGGCCCGGCCTCCAATTTTGTGCTGGCCTTTTTGGCGTCCATCCCGCTGCGTTTCGGCTGGGTAACTGCCACTGAACCGCTGGTGGCTTTTTTCCCGACGCCTTTTCAATTCCTGATGTATTTTTTCTATATCAACCTGGGCCTGATGCTCTTCAACCTCATTCCACTGCCGCCCTTGGACGGCGATGAGGTGCTTTCATTTTTCCTGCCGCCCGCCATGCAGCGCTCCTGGGACCAGGTGCGGCCGTATGGGCCTTACATCCTTCTGGCGCTGCTTATTCTGGGGCCGATGGTCGGTTTCAGCCTGATCGATCTGGTGCTGCGGCCGACGATCAATTTCCTGGCGCAGGTCTTGCTGGGAGGGTTCTAATGACCATTAATGTGGCATTTGTTGGGCTGGGCCAGCTCGGCCTTTCGGCGGCGCTGGCGCTAGCCTGCCAGAGCAAAGAGATCCGCCTGTCCGGGTGGGACCCGGATGTCAATTCGCGGGCAACCGCAGAGCGGTTTAAGGTTTTTACCCCGGTATGCAAGCGGGCGATTGATGCGGTGCGCGACGCCAACCTGATCATATTGGCCCTGCCTTCAGATGAGGTGCAGCCAACCCTGAAGGAGCTTAAGGCCGCGCTGTGCGGGAATGTGCCCATCCTTGCGCTGTCTCCACTGCACACCCAGATGCGCCAATGGGCGCGTGAGGCGTTGGGAATGCATGCCCCCTTTATTTCCATTTATCCAGCTCCAAACGCCACCGCAATGGAAGAACTTGAGTTCGGCCCGGACGCGGCGCGGGCAGATGATTTTGAAATGAGCCCGATCTATATCGCTGACGCGCAGGACGCGCCGCCTGCAATGCTGGACCTGGCGGTGGATATCGCTGTTCTGCTGGGCGGGTTTCCTGTTTTTACCAGCCCGGAAGAACTGGACGGGCTGATCAGCGCCAACCTGCTGCTGCATCAATTGACCGCTGCGCTATTAATGAAGACTGCCGCGGAGCAGCCCTCCTGGCAGGAGGGGAAGGCCATCGCGGGAAAGGCACTCTTCCATGCCACGCTGCCCCTGGAGGATTTGCCCGAGCGCGAAAAGGTTGGGCTGACGGCTGCCTCGAACAGCGAGAATTTGGCCAGATTGCTTGATGGTTTAATCCGGAATTTCATCCAGATCCGGGAGGATTTGAAAGCCAATAATCTGGAAAAAGTGACCGAGGTTTACCAAGATGCACTTGCATTCAGGGAAGCATGGCTGGCGGAACGGCAAAAGATCCGGAAGCCGGCGCAGCTGGCATCCAGCGTGCCAGGCAAGGCAGACGCGCTGAAACGCCTGCTGGCACTGGGCAGGTAAGTTCCGGCATGAGCGCCTACTGCTACCTGCTCGAGTGCGCCGATGGCAGCTATTACTGCGGCTGGGCCAAAGACCTGCAAAGAAGGGTTGCCATGCACCAGAAAGGCAAAGGCGCACGCTATACGCGCATGAAAGCGCCGGTGGCGCTGGTTTATTATGAGGAGGTAGCAGACCGCAAGGCTGCCATGCTGCGCGAAATTGAGATCAAGCGCATGACGCACACACACAAGCGCAAGCTGGCGGAGGGATTTATCCCAGAATAAAAGCTGCGGGCAGGGGTGCGCGCCCAACAAACTGTCATTGCGAATCCTGCGAAACGGGATGAAGTAATTTCAAACTTATAGAATAGCACTCCTCATTTTGCGGCTCGATGCGAAGAATTCGCAGTCCTCACCCTCTGCCCTCGCAGAGGGTTTCGGAGATCGCGTCGCTATCGCTCGCGATGACAAAAAAAGCCCCGCTACCGGACGTAACCGCCCTTGCCCCCACCGTCAATGCTGAGCACAGCGCCTGTCATTTTTGCGGATTTAGAGGAGGAGAGGAACAGGATGACATCGGCCACCTCGTCGGAATCAATCACCACACCCAGCGCGGCGCCTTTTTTATATTCCTCTTCCAGGTTATCGGGATTGTAACCGTGGGTTTTGGCTCTATCCCTTCGAAATTCCGGCGTCCAAAAGGAGCTGCGCCCAAAGGTGGAGCCGGGCAGGATGCTGTTGACGCGAATGCCGTAAGGCCCGCATTCCTCGGCGATGCTGCGCGCCATATGCAGGACGCCGGCTTTGGCGGTGTTATAGGCGACAAAATTCTTGCTCGGCCGGAGGGCATTGTCGCTGACGATAAATACCATCACGCCGCCCGACTTTTGTTTGATAAAGCTCCTGACGGCTTCGCGCGCGACCAGAAAATAACCGGTGCAGTGCGTTTCGAGCATTTCATTCCAAAGGTCGAGGGTGGTATCTTGGATCGGAGCAGACCTGCCGGTGCCGGCGTTGTTGACCACAATGTCCAGATGCCCAAACTGGCTGATAACCTGGCCAAAGGCGTTAATTATTCCCTGCTCATCGCGGGTATCACAGGAAATTGAAAGGGGCTGGCTGCCTGGAGCCTGATTCTCAATTTCTGAAACGGCATAAGCGAGCTTTTCCTTGCCGCGGGCGAGGATGGTTACGCGGGCGCCTTCACGTGCGAATTTAATGGCGGCGGAAAGACCAATGCCGCTCGAGCCGCCGGTGATGAGGACTACTTTTTCCGAGAATTCCATGAGGATGCTCCCTGCTTAAGAAAAGAATGTCCTTATTAAAACACAAGTCTGAGATCGCGTCGCTATTGCCAGCGATGGCATAATGGAAGGATTATTCCTGGCATACTGCAAGAAGTGACGTATTCCGGCAGTTCATGAAGCGAAAGGGCGGACAGGAGTGCCCGCCCTCAGACATTATCTTAAAAAACGGTTATCCCTCAACGATGACTTCAAAACCGCCGTAAGCCATACGCGCAAGATCGAACGGCATGGGCATGTCCTTGTATTTATCGCCTTCTTTTTCCATCTCCTCATTCATTTTGGAATTGACTTCGTCCCGGTGTTTCCTGGATTTGAAAACTATGAATGAGAACCAGACAGTTTCGTCCGGTTTTGCTTTTGTCAACGCTGGAAATGCAAGGTGCGATTGCCCTCCCATTACTTTGGGGATTAGATCTTCACCCCTGCACTCGAAATATTCCAGCGCACCAAGACTTTTCCACATGCGCGCGCCTTCTTCTGCCATTTTCTTGTATTCTTCTGTTTTTTCATTTGGAACTACAAACACAAAGCCATCCACGTATTTAGCCATTTTATTCACCACCTTTATATGCTTTTTCCAGATCTGCAATGATCAGTTTCTTCATCGGTAAGAACGCCTGGGTTACCCGGCCGATCTGCTCTCCTGTGCCGCTGGCCATCATTTTATCCATCGCCGTCGGAACGATCTGCCAGGAGACGCCGAATTTGTCTTTCAGCCAGCCGCACTGCTCGGCTTCAGGGACCGCGGAAAGCTTATCCCAGTAGTAGTCGATCGATTTCTGATCCTCGCAGTACACCATAAATGAGATCGCCTCATTGAAATCAAATCCATGCGGATAGGCGGAGTCCATCACCGCAAACCAGGTACCCTCCAACATCAGGTCGGCAAACTGGATGGTGCCTTCCTTATCCGGTTCCATACCTTTGGGAAAACGGATCATCGATCCCTTTTTCGCATGCCTGAACACGGAAAGATAGAAATTGAGCGCGTCCTCAGCGTGTCCAGCTTTTTCCCCGGTGAACATAAGCGCAGGGATGATAAAGGGCCTTTCCTCGCCCTCAGGATTTGTGAGGATCAACTGCCAGGACAGGCCGTATTTATCTTCAATCCACCCAAACCTTTTGCTGAAAGGGTATTCCTGCAGGGGCATCAGCGCTTTACCCCCTTCGGATAACATTCCCCAGGCCTTGTCCAGATTTTCCCGGGCATCCGGATCCCGAGAAGGATCAAAATTCACCATAAATGAAAGAGACGGATTGAATTTGAACAAAGGCCCGGCGCTCATGGCCATGAAGGGCTGGCCTCCCAGAACAAAAGTGACGATATCCGTATCGCCCGAGGGCGTATCCGATGGCGTATCGTGGAGAGTGGTCATATTGGAGATTTCTGACTTGGGAAACAGCGAACAGTAAAACTCAGCCGCCTGTTTGGCATTATTGTCAAACCAAAGATGGGGTGTGATCCCTTGTGTGCTAGTAGGCATAAAGTGTATTTCCTTTCGATTAAAAGCTTTTCTTTCAGATAGCTTAAATATTAATCAGGAATAAATGTCTATTACTTTTATTAGAAAATACGCGGAAACCTGTCGACGAATAATCAAATACTTAAGAATGAGATCGCTTGCCCAAAGGGCACGGTACCCAGTCGCTATCGCTCGCGATGACACGGTGGAATAACTTTTGGTCAGGTTGAAGGATGCGGGGCACCTTGGCGGTCTATGCAGTGAAATAGCGGGCAGGGGTGCCTACCCTGCGGTTTGGTGTGCGGAATTAAAGTTTGGCAAAAAAGAAGATCCTTCGGCTTCGCCTCAGGATGACAACAAAACACTTTTGCTTTACCTAATACGAAGTGTGCTCTTCGAGCAGGATGACAAAACTTGACAAAACTTGACACTTTTTGACATTTTTAAGATATTTTCTGAATAATATACTATAGTAAATAATATAAAGGGCTTATTGGACCGCTCACTTGAGGTCCATCCACACTTTCAATTGTTTTTTTTGGGGGAGATTGACTAATCCGTGAAGACCGGCAGATGGCCGAGGGCGATGACGCCTTCCCAATCGCAGGGGTCGCCCTCGGTGAAGATGGCGGCTTCCAGAGCCACCTGACCGCCGGCCTTGGCGATAATGGCGCGCATGCCTTCAAGCGTTGAGCCGGTGCTGATGACATCATCCACGATGGCCGCGCGTTTGCCCTTCAAAACAGGGATATCTTTTTCATCCAGGATCAAGGTCTGGGGTTTGCCGGTGGTGATGGAAACGGTTTCGGCCTGGATGGCCTCGCCCATATAGATCTTATAGCTTTTGCGCAGGATGATGTAGGGTTTTTTGGTTTCAACGGAGAGCGCATGCGCCAGAGGGATGCTCTTGGCTTCCGCGGTGACCAGCACGTCGTAATCGGCGCCTTCCAGTTTTTTGGCGAGCAGCCTGGCGCAGGCCTGCACGAGTTCCGTATCACCCAGGATGTTGAGGATGGCAATCTTTAAGCCGGGTTTGACTTCAAACAGGCGCAGATCGCGCTTAACGCCGCCGATTTCAATTGGATAAGTAGTCACAGGGTTCGCCATGATAATCCTCCGCAAAATTCATATTGTTCACAGGTAGTGTATCACAGCCAAAAATAAGGTAATCCAAAAGAGGAGATTTAAATAAAAACGAGGACCGGAGACGCCGACCCCGGCCCTCTCATAAGGAGGAGAAGAAGAAGAGAAGTCGCCCTTGCAACTATAATAATCCCGGGTGCGTTTTTGTACATGACGTTAACCCTACAATTACCCTACGATTTCGAACGCTTTTTCTATTAAAATTTACACGCATTTCTTTATTTCTTCATGGGTAAAGAACTTTCGCCATATAATCTGTAATCAAGAGACCAACAAAAGGAACCATGATAAAAATAATCTCACCCACCAAACTCACCTCGGCGGTTTTTATTGAAAAGACACCTGCCGGCTCGCTGGCTTTGGCTGCGACCGAAACGGGGCTGGCGCAGTTATTTTTCTGCACGCGCAAAGACTATGATGCCTTCCTGGCTGCCAACACCCTGCAGGCGAATGCGAAACCCAGCGAGTTGATCAGGGAGGCTGAACGGCAGGTGGGCGAGTATTTTGCAGGCAAGCGCCGGGAATTTGATATCCCGCTGGACCTGAACGGCCAGCCGCCTTTCAGAGCCCGGGCGCTGCGCGCCTGCGCCAAAATTCCGTTTGGGAAAGTGCTGACCTACGCAGACCTGGCGGCCAAAGCCGGCAATCCCAAAGCTGCACGCGCGGCCGGCGGGGCGATGGCGCACAACCCAATCGCGCTGGTCATCCCGTGCCACCGGGTGGTGGGCAGCGATAAGGGCCTGCACGGCTTTTCTTCGCCCGGCGGGCTGAAAACCAAGGCGATCCTCCTGCGGCATGAAGGGATTGCCGTAGACCATGAACGGATTCAATGAAGGAAGCGCAAGATAATGACTGAATTAAAAGAAACCAATTTCCACAGCGGATATGCCGCGGTGGCGGGCCGCCCGAATGTGGGCAAGTCCACGCTCATCAATGCCCTGCTCGGCCAGAAGATCGCGGCTGTCTCCAGCAAGCCGCAGACCACGCGGCTGAAGCAGCTGGGCATCCTTAGTGGAGATGATTTTCAAATCATTTTCATTGATACGCCGGGCATCCATCTGCCGCGGCACGCGCTGGGCGAGGGCATGAACGCATTGGCGCAGGAAGCCCTGGCAGAAGCGGACATGATCCTGTGGCTGGTGGACGCCAGCGCACCCCCGCATGAAGAGGATGCGCTCATCACACAGAAACTGGCGCTGCTGCCCAAGCTGCCGCCTGTGCTGCAGGTGCTGAACAAAGTTGACCTGATCAATGCCGACATGCTGGCAGAGCGCATGCAGGAATATGAAGCGCTGTACCCCAAGGTTGAACAAATTTCCATCAGCGCCAAATCAGGGAAAGGCGTGGAGGAACTGAAGGAGACCATCAAGGGGCGCATGCCGGCAGGCGAGGCGCTTTTCCCGCCGGAGCAGGTGACGGATTATTATGAGCGGGAAATCGCCGCCGACCTCATCCGCGAGGCCGCACTGGATAACCTGCGCGAAGAGGTGCCGCATGCCATTGCGGTGCGCGTGGACGAATTCCTGGAACGCGGCGAAGCCGGGGCGCGCATCACCGCCACCATTTTTGTCGAGAAGGATTCGCAGAAGGGGATCGTGATCGGCAAGGGCGCCGAAATGCTGAAGGCCATCGGCAGCCAGGCACGCCAGGCGATCGAAGCCATGAGCGGCCGCAAAGTGTATCTGGAGCTGCGCGTAAAGGTCAACAAAAACTGGCGCAGCAATCCCGATTTTCTGCGGCAGATGGGATATGAGGACCTGGGGAAAAAGTAATTGCTCAACCCCTGGTTTTTTCTGGCAATCCTGGCGATGGCCGTGAATTGGGCGGCGGTCTGGTTTGGCTGGAAAACGGCCAATTTCATCTCAAAGCCAGCCATCATTTTGGCGCTGCTGGGCTGGTTTTTCTCAACCGCCGGATTTTCCACCCCGGCGCTGTGGTTTGGAATCGGATTGGGCTGCGCTTTGGCGGGGGATACCCTGCTGCTTTTTAAGGGAAAGGGTTTCCTGCCAGGCGTGGCAGCCTTCATGCTGATGCACAGCGCATACATCATCGGGTTTAACCAGGCGCCCCCAAGAATTACGCCAGCCATCGCGGCCTTGATCCTCGTCAGTTTTTCTCTATGGGCCTGGCTTTTTGCAACCCTCAGACCCAAGGCGCTTGACGAATCCGGCTTACCGCAAAATGGAAATTCCCCTGATCCTTTACAACCTGATGATCCTGACGATGGTGATTTCCGCCCTGATAACCAATTTCCGCTCCGACTGGCAGCCTGCCGCTGCCGTGCTGGTTTCCTGCGGGGCGCTTTTATTTCTCTTCTCGGATGTGCTGCTGGCGGTGGACCGTTTTATCCGCCCAATGCCGGGCGCGCGGCTGTGGAAGCGCATCACCTACCAGCTTGGGCAGCTGGGCATCATCGCGGGCGTACTGCTTACCTTTTCCGCCTGAAGTCTGTGCTCTTCCTGAACGGCCTGAAACCTTCCCCCAGCGCTTCATTGGCCTGCCCGATGACCATGAACGCATCCGGATCAGCCTCATGGACAATGGCTTTTAACAGGTTGACCTCGGCGCGCGTCAGCACGCAATACAGCATCGGGCGGGACTGGTTGGAGTAGCCGCCTGTGCCGGGCAGGATGGTCACGCCGCGTTCCAGCAGGGTGAGAATCTGCCGCGTGACGACCTTATGCTCGCTGGTGACGATAAAAGCCATGCGGTAGAGGTTGTTGCCTTCAGAGACGAGTTCGGCTGCCATGCCGCTGATATAAATGACGAAGAGGGCGTAAAGCGCCTTGTCCCAGCCAAACGCGAAACCGGAAGCCAGCACCACCAGCCCGTCAGAGATGAGGTAAGCCTGCGAGATGGCGATGCCGCGGTAGTGGTTGAGGATGCGGCCGAGGATATCGGAACCGCCGCTGGTGCCGCGCCCGCGATAGACAAGCCCCAGGCCGATGCCCAGCAGCACGCCGCCGTAAACCGCGACCAGGACTTTATCATCCGTGGCACCCCGCAAGGGCAGGAAATACGCCAAGCCATCGGTAAACACCGAGAAGAGGATAACCGCGACCGCGGTGCGCAGGGCAAAGCGCCTGCCGCCCAGGTAGCGCCAGCCGAGAACGAGCAGGGGCAGGTTGCCCAAGAGAACCATGACGCCGATCGGCCAATGGGTGAAATAGTTGATGATCTGCGAAGCGCCGCTGATGCCGCCGCTGACCATCAGGCCGGGGATGAGAAAAAGGCGCATTGCCAGCGCCTGCACAAAAGCCCCGGCGGCAATGAAAAAATAATCCAGAAAATTGTACTTGCGGGATAAGATTTTTTTGAACATTCCAACCTTTGACCCTGCTCCATGGCGATTATACGCCATCAGCGCTGGCAAAGTGATGTAAATTCTACTTTTGACGCTTGAAATGACGTGTTTAAAGCAATACAATAAAGACAGAGGGAAAGCTCGTTCACATTCACCTGTAAGCAGGTGTGGGAAGATAGTGACGGACGGCAAGCAGGATTGCTACTTTCCCTCTATTTGTTTTAAGCTGAGACAAAATCTAATTTCAGTCGATAGTACAGAAGTTGGGTTCATGCCAGCGATCCTGCTGGTTCCCTCCTCCGCGCCTCCCACGTGTTACCTCTCATTCAGCAGCTGGAGGCTGCAGAATTAGAGGTGCATTGTTGGGTTTGCCCTGGTACAGGGCTCCAGGTTCAGCGTCAAACCAAGATGCTTATTAAGATTTGGATGAGACTGCTTCGCCCAAAAAGTGGCTTCGCAGTGACAATTATGAAAGTCGTTGTTCGGATTAGGGATCCCCTTCCCGCCCTCGCCCAGTTTATCTCTGATCAGAGCTGGAGGCTGCAGAATTCGGAGCACTCGTCGTTTACCCGAGGTACAAGGACTCGCAGGACGATTATCAGTGAGCGGAGCTTTGATTTGGCAAGGCAAGGTCAGGGATAGACGCACCTGAAACCGCGCACGGCGCCCGGGGAACCCGGCTCATGCGTCAGGCGGTTGGCGGGGCGGGTGTAGCGGAAGGGATCGGCATAACTGGCGCCCTTGAGGACTTTGAACTCGCCGGTTTCAGGCCCCTGCGGGTTGCTGGCGGGCGACACCTGATAGTAATTGGCGTCATACCAATCGGAGACCCATTCGCGCACGTTGCCGCCCATATCCAGCGCGCCGTAAAAGCTCTTGCCGAAGGGGAACAGGCCGGCTGTGGTGGTATTGCCGATGAAATTGTTGACGTTAACAAACTTTTCGCGCGGCTGGTCTTCTCCCCAGGGATATTTGGCGCCGTTCGGCCCGCGGGCGGCTTTCTCCCATTGCGCTTCGGTGGGCAGGCGGCCGCCGGTCCAGTCGCAGTAGATTTGCGCCATATCCCAGGATACGTAGATGACCGGATGCGTGGCATACAGGGGATCCAGATAGTTGGGGTTGGTGGCGGCGCTGACGGAATACTTGCAAATCCCGGCAGCGACGCAAGCATTGAACATGGTATTGGTCACCTGGGTTTTGGAAATCCAAAACGTGTCCAGATAGACCCTGTGCTGGGGCTCTTCATTGACATCGCGGTTGGTATCATTTTGCGTGGAGCCCATCAGAAATTCGCCAGCCGGGACATAAATCAGCTCCATCAGGGAGACCGGATTGTAGACCGGCAGGTAATTGACAGGATCGGGGGGCGCCGGGAGGGGTGTTGAGCGCATGAGTGGGGTGGGGATGGGCGTGGCTGTGGCAGTGGGTTCGGGGGTGGCAGTGGGGACCAAAGCCGCCATGGTCTGTTCGACGGCAATCTTGATCCACATCTGCGTGGCCAGCATGCCCATATCCGGCGTGGGGGCGGCCTGCGGTTTGGGGGCACAGGCGGCAGCCAGGACGAGGATTGAAAAGAAGATAAAAATTCTTTTTACCAAAATGATTTCTTCTCCCGATAATTTGAAATGCTGGCAATACTATACACCCATTCAAACGCTTTGGGGATAAAAATCCGCATTGAAATACCATAAAAAAAGGCGCATTATTAAAATAAAAAGGCGGCGAAGACGCCGCCTTGATTTTGAATTTGAGATTAAAAGGTCTTGGCCCAGGCATCGATGGCTGCGTTAACCCGGCTCTTGAGGTCAGTGATATTCGGCTTGGTGGTTGGAGTGGGAGGCGGGGTTGTGCCGCCGGAGCCGGATGCAAATTGCTTCAGCTCTTCCAGGGTGCCGTTGAACCAGTTCAGGTCAATGGCTTTGCTTTCAGCACCGTAAGCCAGCCCGTCGCCCACGTTGGTGTATTGCCAGAACTTCCAGGGCTTTTTATTGCTTTTCCAGGGTTCCAGCTCGTCGGGTTTGGAGACGCCGGGCGTGTAGGTTCGCATGTAATGCGCGACCCACAGGTGGTAGTAAGCCCATTTGGCGTCGAAGGCTTTGGTGTACTTGTTGCGGCCGTGGATGCCCCAATAACCGGGTGAGGTGTAGAGCATGGGTTTCCGTTTGGTGCGGGTTTCCACCTCCACCAGGAACTGCTCGAGCAGCGAATTGGAAGGGTAGAGGCTGCCCTGGTTGGGGGCTTCAAAGTCGCCGCAGGGGGGCAGTTCGCCGGGATCATCTCCCAGGATGTCGCAGAAAATGCGCGCCTGCAGCAGGCCGGAAAGGTCCCAGCGCAGAAAATGGTAGCCGCCGCGCAGCAGGCCGGCCGCCTTGGCGGCTTTCCAGTTGTATTCGAAGTCGCGGTCGATGCCGCCGCGCTCGGAGACTTTGATATACACAAATTTCGCGCCCATCTTCACGGTTTTGGCGAAGTCCATCTGCTGGGGCGTAGACCTGTCATTTTGCCAGTGGCTGATATCAATTCCCTGTACCATAATTCAGCACCTCCAAACTTTTTTCAAATTGTTTATGATAATGTTGCAAGAAGCGCGCCAATAATTGAAGGATATTAACCACAGATGGACACGGATAAAAAGAGGATAAACACAGATGATTTTAAATTCATTGATTTCTTGACCGCTATGCTGGAAATGGTAGAATAGAGGGCACGCGGGCGTCGCCAAGTGGTAAGGCGTCAGCCTTCCAAGCTGATATTCGTGGGTTCGATCCCCACCGCCCGCTCTTATAAATTATTTCCCAATCTGATATTCGTGGGATTGACTATGGTCACTTCCGCTGCGCTCCTGCGATCCCCACCGCCCGCTCTTATTAATCATTTCCAACCTGATATTCGTGGGATTGACTATGGTCACTTCCGCTGCGCTCCTGCGATCCCCACCGCCCGCTCTTATTTATGCCACAATCTGATATTCGTGGGATTGACTATGGTCACTTCCGCTGCGCTCCTGCGATCCCACCGCCCGCTCTTTTATTTCCCACCTGATTCTTTTTTTTGTTTTATTAAGAATGAATATTTTCAATCAAGTGATATTCGTGGGATTGACTATGGTCACTTCCGCTGCGCTCCTGCGATCCCCACCGCCCGCTCTTTTTCCCCCCCCCCCCATTTTGGAACAGCACTACTTCCCTCAAATTCAGCTGCAATTTCATCGAGGGTGATTTCATAATCGCTGTCACCTGAAATCAAAAGAATTAAATCAACCTTTCTCTCGATGCAATCTGTAAACATTGCTGTTGAAATGTTTACATCAGTTTTTTTCTCATTTGGCTTTGAATATTCAAAGTTACATGATGAACAAAATACAGGTTTTGCGCCACATTTTTTACAATGGGAAGGGAAAAGTTGAAATCTGCCAAATATTACTGATAACTGACTTCCTAAATGGCATTCCAAAGCATGAATATAATTTGCTTGCCTATTGTGTTTTTGAACATCCCCTTGAATCCTTGAAGTAAAATATTTCACCTGTGTAAGCAAATAATTTTGAGGAATCAACTTACTTGATAAAGAATATAAATCCAACCATTTATGATGATTACCTTGTTTAAAATGCCATGTATATAAATTAAATCCATCAATATAAATAATCGCTTTTTTCTTACAAATATTAATTATTGACTTTTTCATAATTATTGCTATAATCTAATTACAGCCCCATTGGAGCAATCCTCTGGGAGACGGTCGTCAATTTGACGGCCGTCTATAGTTTAAATAATCATTTTTCTTTCTAATTAGAGAATACTCAAAATATAAAATATTTGCAAGTGTTTGTATTACAATATGTTTACAAACAAAATATGTCAAAACCCATTTCAATTCGTGCGAGTGAATTTACAGTAAAGCAAATAGATGATCTTATTAGTTTTACTGGTTTGTCTAAAACAGGTATTTTAGCTTTATCCATAAATAACTTTTATGTGAATACAGTTCTTGTTGGTGATGCTTTTGAGTCCATTAGAATTGAGCTTATTAAACAACGTATTAATGACTTAGGGTTAACAAAGAAGAAGTAAATAAAATGTTGGAAATATTTTTGAGAGTGGTGGAGAGCTAGATATAAAAAATAAAGAATTTAATAGAAAATTTAAATTTCTTCAACTAGCAGCCGAGAAAAAATCATGGAGTTGTTAGGCTACATCAGAAAAAACAATTAATCGATAAATTGAAAGAACAATGCATTTTGTTATTGAGATACGGCATTAACATAAAGAATTTTGATAAAAAATTATTTATATACGTACCAAAATGCTTTTAACGCAATAATTTGTTCATTCATCAAGGGTTAACGCGTAAGCCATGCAAATTGATATTCGCGGGATTGACTATGGTCACCTCCACTATAATTGAAGCGGCCAAACACATCGATAGACAGGAATTTATTGAGCAGATAGCCATAATAAAAAGCAAAAAAAATTGGTCTTAGGTAAATTATCGGAGGTTTATAAATGAACAAAATGATTAAGATTAGGAATGAAGAAGAAACAGATTATGAGAGAGTAGAAGAAATCACAAGGAAATCTTTTTGGAATTTATATATTCCGGGGTGCATTGAACACTATTTAGTTCATGTTATGCGATCCCACAAAGACTTTCTGCCGGAGTTGGATCTGGTGATTGAAGTTGATAATCAGATCATCGGGAATATCATGTATACGAAAACAAAACTAATTGATGAGTCCGGGGAAGAAAAAGACATCCTTACTTTCGGTCCGGTTTGCATTTTGCCAGAATATCAGAGAAAGGGGTATGGAAAAAAACTAATGGAGTATTCCTTTGAACAGGCGGCCGCACTTGGTTATGATGTGATTGTAATATTTGGAAACCCGAATAATTATGTAAGCCGCGGTTTTAAGAGCTGCAAAAAGTACAATGTCTGTCTTGAAAATGGGACATATCCGGCGGCAATGATGGTAAAAGAACTCAAACCAGATGTCTTGGACGGAAGAAAATGGGTTTACTATCAAAGCCCTGTATTTGAGATAGATGAACAAGAAGCTGGGCGCTTTGACGAGGGTTTGGAAAGCCTGGAGAAAAAATACCAGCCAAGTCAGGAAGAATTTTATATTCACAGCCATTCTATTATTCAGTGAATTCTCTTTTGACTCGATCTTCTGAAGCCAAAACCCATAGTGACCATTTGATATGCGCGGGATTGACCAGGGTCACCTCCGCTGCGCTCCTGCGATGCCCACAGCCCAGTCTGAATTAGCCAACTTCAGTATCTTATATGAGGTCTTTTTTTTCATTTTTGGATAAGCTTTAATAAAATGGGCAGAGGAAAAAGAACATGCGTGAGACAAAAATTTTGGTAAAAGAAAAACTGCTTTTTGAATTTGTCGGTACCCATTTCGGCAAGATCATGATCCTCATGGATAATCAGGAAGGGATATCCACTTGACAATCTGTGCTATACTCATTAAGAACTTAGAAAAAGGCAAACCCGTCGAAAGACGGGGACGCAAAGCCATGGGTCTAAAACTGGAAACAGTCAGGATTGCCAGGTTGCCGGGTTTTTTGATTTAAATGAAATGCGTGTTTTTACCGCCTACCCAGCTCAAAAAAGATCGTAACAATTTCCTTAAAGGAGGAAATAATGAAAAAACAAATAAAAGGGTTAAGCCTGCTGATCGCTGCAATGATGGTGGCCGCAATTGCCACCCCCGTTTTCGCGCAAAGCGAGACCGACCCGCTTGAGGACCCAGCGCCAGTAGTGGAAGTATCCAGTTTTGTGGATCATCCGATTGTCAAGCTTCTGGCTGGTTTCTTCGCGAATCTGTTCGCGCCACCAGTCGTCGAGCTGCCGGATGGCCAGGTTATCGTCCTACCGAACCTGAGGGCGAACCTGCTCCCGGAGAAGAACCACCGGATGAGGTTGTCGATCCGCTCCCGGAGCCGCTCCCCGCGGTCGTGCCTGAAGAGGCTGTCGCCGCGCTGCATGAAGAAGAGAACCTGGGTTTTGGTGAAATAACCAAACTGCTCCAGATCGCTGTTGAAGCCCAGGCTGCCTGCACCCTGGAAGGCATCAACTGTGATGTCACCCTCGATGGGCTGGTCGCGGAATACAAAGCTGGTTCGGGCATGGGCGAGCTGTTCAAGAAATACGGCAAACCGGAATATACGGGCGTAGGCCAGGTGCGTAAAGCAGCTGAAGCCAATACCTTTGAGGTTCAGGAAAAATCCAACAATGGCAAAGCCAAAGGGAAAAAATAAGTCCGGATTAAGAAATTGATTTGAGAGGCCGCAGCCAAGCCTGCGACCTGGTGGAGACACAGATAGTGTGTCTCCACTTTTTTTTTAATAATGTTCATATCAAGTTCAGGTTCATAAAGAAGGGATTGGGATAAAATCAATAGAATTTCAAAGCGGGAGCCTTATCAATGAATAAAAAGGTCAGTAATTTTCTGGTTTTGGTCATTATCGGCAGTATGCTGTTCGCGGCCTGCGGGCTTCTGCCCGGAAAAACAAGGC
The DNA here is from genome assembly GCA_963751635.1 of uncultured Chloroflexia bacterium. Lineage (GTDB taxonomy): Bacteria > Chloroflexota > Anaerolineae > Anaerolineales > Anaerolineaceae > Pelolinea. The sequence goes on along the minus strand of CAVVVE010000001.1, from coordinate 187,555 downwards.
GGGTGGTTTCAGGCGAAGCGGTGCCCGAGGGCGTGGTGCTGATCAAAGGCGAGTTCGAATATACCAACGACTTTGTGGTGGAGACATATTACGTGGAACACGCGGTCGGCCTGCTGGATATGACCGGCTTTGTGCTGCGCGACAAGGAATGGGAAATGCCGGTGGAAGGGCAGGTGCTGGGTTACATGGATTCGGACGCGGACAACAACCGCGCCACCTTCCGGCTGGCGCTGCCGGCGGTGCCTGAGGGCCTCTTTAATGATGTGGACCAGGACGCCAAAAAAGAACAGGGCGTGCAGGTCTTTGCGGTGGGCTATAACCCCAACCTGACCGGCGGGGTCTTCTCGGAAGGCGACGACCGCTCGCTGGGCTGGCCGGCGTACCTGGCATCCGTCAGGACCGATACGGAGAACCAGGACGAGGTCATCGGCGGGAAACTGGTCATCTGGGCGGCGGATGCCAACCAGGAATTCCCAAGCGGATTTGGCGAGGACGGGCTGCTGTTTACCAAGGATGATCCGGCCATGGCAGTGCCAGCCGGGTATTCGGCCATTGACCTGGACCAAAAGCCATTCAAGGTCATCCGCGATCAAACAACCGAATTGACGCTGTATGAGCCTGCGGATGTGGCGGTGAAGGATTTCTCGGGCCTGACTTACAGCGAGGCTTTCGACAAAATGTACGAGATCATCCGCAAAGAATATGCCTTTAACGGCATGGCGGACAAGCAGCCGGATTGGGACGCGGTTTACGCGGAACTGGCACCCAAAGCAGCCAACGCCCAGGAAGCGCGCGACCCGTATGCCTATTACCTGGTGCTGCGCGACCTGATGATGAAATTCAAGGACGGGCATGTGGGATTCAGCGGCGGCGGATATGACGGACAATACAATGAAAGCAATGTTTTGGGCGGCTGGGGATTCGCGGTCAAGGAACTGAACGACAAGCGCGTCCTGGTGGTCTTTGTAATGCCGGGCAGCCCGGCTGAGCAGGCCGGCATGCGCGTGGGCGCGGAGGTGGTTAAATGGAACGGCGAAGCGGTGCAGGCGGCTTTGGATAAGGTAAAACCTTTCGAACCGCAGTCCACCGATTTCGGGCTGCGCAATGAGCAGACCGTTTTCCTCACGCGCGGGGCCATCGGGCAGAACGCAACCGTTGAATTCAGGAATCCGGAGCAGGCAAGCAAGACCGTGCAGATGACCTCGGTTTATGAGGTTGACAGCCTGTTTGCTGTGTACCGCGGCGGCCCAAGCGATGATTATGTATTGCCGGCGGAATACCAGTTCTTCCCGGATTCAGCTGTCGGTTACCTCAAGCTGAATTCGAATTATGACGACCTGGGGCTGGCCATCCGCGTGGTTGAGCGGGCGTTGAAGACCTTCCAGGATGCCGGCGCCGCGGGCATCGTGATCGACATGCGGCACAACTACGGCGGCTCACCGCTGGGGCTGGCGGGTTTTCTGTATGACCAGGATATCCCGCTCGGCCAGCTTGAATATTTCAGCGACAAGACCGGCAAGTTTGAAGCGGACGGCCCGCGCGACAAGGTCTTCCCCAATGTGGAGCAGTACTATTTTGACAAAATGGTGCTGCTGGTAGACCAATACTGCTACAGCGCCTGCGAGATTGAGGCTTACGGCTTCAGCCAGGTGCCGGGCATGGTGGTGATGGGGCAGTTCCCGACGGCGGGTGTGGAGGCGGAAACCGCGCGCGGCAAATTCCTGCTGCCGGAAGGCATGGAATTCAACATTCCCACCGGGCGTTTCACCCTGCCGGACGGCAGCATCTTCCTGGAAGGCAAAGGCGTGCAGCCTGCCATCCGCATCCCGGTGGATGAGGCCAGCGTGCTCTCGGGCGAGGATGTGGTGCTGCAGGAAGCGGTGGATTATATTTTAGGCAAGTGACCACATGATGTAACCACAGATGAACACAGATAAAAACAGATAAAAGCTGATAAAAACCAATTGAGTAATAAATCTGCCGGCTAATTGCCGGCAGATTTGATATGAATCTCTTCATGCCGAGCGAAATGAGTGCGCAGCCTGCCCTTTGGGTAAGATCTGAAAGCAGATCCTTGCTTCGATCAGATGACAGACGGGCTGTCACTCTGAACGAATGAAGAGTCTGATTCTGCGCACGATGAAGTATCTGCCCTTGGCAAGCATCTGGGCAGATCTAGGTCGCTTCGCTCACACGAAGTGTGCTCTTCGAGCAGGATGACAGACAAAAAAATTGTCACGCGGTGAGGGGGAGGAAAAAAATTAAATCTGGATTAATATAAGGTAACGGACTGCATTTATAATCAGCCAATTGGTTGAGGCAGGCAGGATGAAACCGAAGCATATCAAAACTTTTTGCGCGGCAGTGCTCATATCCGGGATTTTGGCCCTGGCCTGGCTGGTTTTAATGCCCCTGGATGCGGCGCGCGGACGCCTGGTCAATTACGGGATGCTGAGGGGCGCCTTAATCGGCCTGATGTCCGTGAGCCTGCTGGCATTAGCCTGGCTGACGGCGCAATTTCAAATCAAACCTGCAAGCGGGCAGAGGGCGGCAGAAAAACTTGACAGCCTGCTTGCCAGCCCTGAAGCGCGGCTTTTTAATATGCGCTTCAGCCTCAAGATCGCCTTCGTTTTCCTGGTCGAAGCCTACCTGCTGACCTTTTTCAGCCTGCCGGTGCCGGCCCGGCCGATGCTGGTTTGGCTGGCTTTCGCCTGCCTGGCCGCGCTGGCAGTGCTGCGCCTGGCGTATCGGGAGGCGTTCAAGAAACGGCCTTCTTTTTTCAGGCGGCTGAAGACAGGCTGGCAGGACTGGTCTGACACGCAGCGCAGGGTGCTGGTCATCCTGGCGGTGCTGGGCATGCTCTATTTCGCGGCTTTCATTCCGGCGAATGCCGCCGGCGGGATGCACCCGGATGAGGATGTGATCTACCCGGATGTGGTCAATATGCTGATCGCGGGCGACACCATCACGGATACGCTGCGGGATTCCTTCATCATCAGCAGCTGGTGGTACGGCTACCCGTATTTCCCCCTGTCCGCGCTGACGCTGGTGATCCCGCGCCTCATCTACGGGAATGCCTTCGGCAGCCAGGTTAATCTGAACCTGCTGCTCCTGCGCCAGTTCATCAGCGTGCTGCCGATGGTTGTATCGCTGATTTTCCTGATTTACCTGGTGAATGAATTCAGGCACCTGTGGGCGTCGGTGGGCATGGCCATTGTGCTGGGCCTCATCCCGGGCGTGGTGCACTACAACATCCGCTTCTGGCACCCGGACGGCATCATTGTATTGCTGGTATTGCTGACCATCTGGCTGCTCAAGCGCGACCGGCTGCGCTTCGGGCGCGATTTCTACCTGGCGGCGTTTGCGGTGGGGCTGAACGCGGTGATCAAGATCTGGGGGCTGTTCTTCTTTCTGGCCATCGGCGGCTACCTGCTGGCAGGCTGGCTGAGCAGGAAACTGGATTTTTGGAGGATGGCCAGGGCGGGGCTGTTCTTCATCCTGGTCATGCTGGGGGCGATCATCATCACCAGCCCGTCCATCACCATCCCCTGGAATTTGAAGACCTATATCGCCGAGCTGCAGGAATATTACCCGGTCATGCGCCAGGGCTATGACGAACCCGATCCGCAGGGCGTCTACCGGCTGGGACTGCAGGCCTGGATGGTCTTTTTCAGGATGCACTTCATGCAGGATTTTTACTTTTATTTCGCCTGCTTCGCGCTGGCCGCGGGCTCGCTGCTGGGCACGCAGAAAACGCTCAACCGCCTGATGCTGGCGTGGTGCTCGGTGGTGGGCGTCTTTTTGGCGGGCTGGATCGCGGTGAAATCCTTCCAATACCTGCTGCCGCTGATGATCCCGCTGTATGGCGCGGTTTTTCTTTTCCCAAATATTGCCGGCGGTGGAGAATCACAGTACCCCAAAGCCCTGCAATTCCTGGCCAAACCGAAAACCAAACTGGTTTTACAGGGCATCGTGATCGCGCTGACGGCGGTGCAGTTCTACTTCAACCTTAAGCTTTTCCCGGCCGGATAGGCAGGCGAAAGCTCCCCTTTTTGTCTGTAAGCCCTCAGCGCGTGCGGTAATAGCGGCGGCAGTCGCCCAGGTTCTGCTCGTATTCCTCCCAGGGGACCTTCAGGCGGTGCGGCAGTTCTTCAGTGGTGCGCACCAGATAATCGCGCGCGTCCCAATCGCGCGCGAACTGGCGCATGGGTTCGATCGTGCGGGTAAGGTGGGTGATGCTGACGGCGGAACCGATCAGCAGCATCTGCAGCAGCAGCAGGAGCAGCGCTGTTTTCAGGCGCGGACTTTGGGGGCGCGGCAGCAGCAGGCCGCAGATGTAGCAGCCCAGCACCAGGAAGAGGGCCGGGATGAGCTGCGTGCGGAAGGGGATGGTCTCGCCCAGCACGTAAGCGCCGGGGAAAAAGGCAGCGGCAGCCGCCAGGAGGGACAGCAGCAGGACGAGCGCCGCCTTGCCGGCCTGCCGCGGCAGGGAGGTTTCGGCCAGCCAGCCCAGACCCAGCACGGCGGCCAGCAGCAGCCAGCCGGGGCGCAGGTCGTACTGGTAAACGTATAACGGCCGGGAAATACCCTGCAGAAAGCCGAAAAAGTAGCGCAAGGTGGCGGGGAGCAATTGCAGGGCCGGCTGTGAAAGCGCGTATTCCTGGGCGGCGATGCGGGCATCGGCGCCCGGCGAAGCCACCAGGACCGCCATGCCTGCGGCTGCCCCAATAAACCCGCTGAAGAGGAAATTCCTGAGCGGCATGGTTTTTGGACCTGGAGAGAAAGTGCCAAAGGAGGGCTGCCGCCTGAAGGCCCAGCCAGCCAACGGCCGCGGCTTCATGCGTGGTTGAAATGGCAAAGCTGAGCGCCAGACCAGCCAGAAGATAAAAGGCCGGGCGCGACGGGCCGCGGGTGAGCAGCTGGAAAAGGAGCACCAGGAAAACAGGCAGCATGACCAGCAAGGGCAGCAGCGTCATGGACGAGGAGATCCAGTAGAGCGACTTGTACATATCCGGCGCGACGAGATAGACGGCGAAGGGCAGGAAAGCCGCGCCCGCCAGAACGGCCAGATGCGACTTTGAGCCGGATTTGGCAATAACGCGCTTCAGGCAAAGGTAAAAGACAAGCTGGATCAGAAAAAGGAAGAACAGCGGCCCCCAGGGCTTGTTGCTGAAGCCCAGCACCAGAAAATTGGACGTAAACCGGGCAGACCAGACTTTATAAAACTGAAGGCCCGCTTTCCACACCCCCAGATTTTCGAGCTTGAGGACGTAGGTGAAGTCATCGGCATACAGGCGCACCGAGAGGGCATTGAAGAAAATGACGGCCAGCCCGGCCAGCGCGCAGGCCAGGGCGGCAGCCTTGAAAAGGGTATCCCATGCAAGTTTCCAGCGTTCGGCCAGCGGGAACAGGAAAGCCGCGTTAGCCAGCCAAAAGGCCGCGGCGGCGAGCGCGACCACCAGCAGATAACGCGGAAGTGAGGCCTGCGGGGGCGTCAGCTGCAGGCTGAGGAGCAGGGATGCCGCCGCGCTGATGAGCAGGATTTTAAGATCAACCCTGAGCGGGCTGCCCGAGTTTTCGGTAAAAGAGAAAGTACAAAACCAGCCAGAAGCCGGCTGCCAGCGCCCCGCCCAGCAGCAGGAAGCGGGAGAGGGAGCGCAGCTCAAATTTCCAGAGGAAGAGGAGCGCCAGGACTGCCAAAGCGCCGGCCGCCAGGATGGAAGCTGCCAGGGCGCTGATGGTGATGAGTTTTGGTTGAGGGTGTGGTTCCTCTTTGGGCATGCTGACCCCTGAATGATTTCAAATAAGCGATTGATGGAACGAGTTGATTTTACTGCAAATATCTATTGAAGCCCCCCTGCCGCGTGTCACCATTCGATGCCCCGCCTCTCCCAGCCTCGGCCACCACATTCACCCATTGGAATGGTGCGGGGGAGGGGGAAATTATCTCTAACATGTTATAATTTTTGCTGCCCATTTCGGGCCCGTAGCTCAGCGGCAGAGCGCGCGGCTCATAACCGCTTGGTCGCAGGTTCGAATCCTGCCGGGCCCACTTTTGGCACTTTTTTCTTTGCATAACTTTTTAGAAAGGGGAGCTTCTGACCTTGAAAAGGAATTAATCGTCTATTTCATATATTTTGAATCTGATCGATTAAAAATTATTGATTCATTTTGCAAAGTTTATAAGTGATTAGATCCTGGACGAGATACCGCTGAAATCTTCTTTGAAATTGCGCAGAATCGCAACCTTGCAATAGAATTATTTGCTGATAGATATTACAAAGATTTTAAGGAAGACAAAAAACCAAAAGAATAATAATTTGTAAATTTAACCTTCTTCCCTAATATTTTTCGGCAAAAATAATTCAATACTTAATATTTTTACTTGATAAATTCATTCAACAGGTGGAAGACTAAAATATAAATAATTCACTAATCGTAAAGGGTGGTTTATGAATAGAAACTATAAGATTTTATTTTTAATAATCGTAATCGCTTTTATTTTTCAAGCATGCAATTTGCATGAATCAATTTCTCCAAGCTTACACCAACAGAAGATTTTTGTCCTACAAAAGATGTTGAAACATGGTTAGGCTATATGAGAGAAGTTGAGTATGCTGCAGTAGCTTTACGTAATAACGCTGAAAAATGCACTAACTATGAATGTTATATTGATATTGCTGAAAGTTTCTGGTTTTTTTTAGCTAATGAATACATAGATAGGTATTTTGTACCACCTGAATGTTATCTATAATACACGAGATGATTAGACAAAACCTCATAGAAGAGGGAAACGCATTCAAAGCATTGGGGGAAGAGAATTTTGAAAAAGCATTGTATTTGAGAAATAAAGTGAAATCCAGAAAAGACGAGATAGGTAGGCTATCAAAGCTAGTTCTAAGAAATGGAATGAGTTTTTCCACTATGCAGGAAATGTTTGATATTGCAATTACCCAAACTGCAATATTTGATGAGAATTCCATTATTATTACTCCAACACCGACACCAAAACCAAAAATAATGTTCGGAGAGGCTTTTACATTTCAAATAGGAAATGAGTGGTGTATCTATAATAAATTCAATGATGAGAAGGGAAATTAATATTCGATATCATAAACAACTGCTTTGATGAAAAACCCTTTCCGTTAATTTGGATTCAATTAATAGAATGGGGTTCGGGTTATGAAAATATCAACCAACTTATTGAAGATTATAAAAATGAAGGTGAATCTTTAGGTTTACATATCAAACATATGATTTATTATCCGATGAGGTTGAAATCATAATTGATGGGCAAAAGGTTAATACATACTTAATTATTTTTGAAGATTCTCCTAATGACCCTTACATTACCCATTATTTTAAAATTAAATAACAATTACTACGAACTAATTAGTTGATTTCACTCCTTTTTCCGGCACTTTTGAACAGGGAACATTTCCGTCTGTATTTCCAGAGGATTTTGAACGTTCTTATTCTTATCTCCTAAAAGAATCCTCAAAATTTTCAGAGACAATAGAGGTTCAGGAATAATTTTTTGATTTCGATAACCTCAATTATCAAAACCAATTTAAAAATCATTAAAGAAAATATTTTCTTTTATACTTTCTAATTTCCTAACGCCTGTTTTTTCAATTTCAATTTCCTGAAAATATCCTGCTACCTCATACCTATCTCGTACTATAAAAATATTCCCCTTAAAATTGGTCCATAAATATCTTCTTTCCGCTTTCATTGATTCGAAAAAAATTAAATTAGAACTTCATGATATTTCTTTGGGTTTAGATCTATACATTTATAACGACCTATCCATAATGCAATTTTGTCGTGTTGGATAGTAGTAAGATTTATCCCCTCATCTTCTAAAACTCCCAATCTTATTTTTTCTGGTCCACGAGCCCAATTCAAAATTGATCCAGGTGTTACTATTTCTACTACTCCTTCTTCTTCATTCTCCTTGTCGAATTCTTTAAGATCTTCTAAACATGCTACACAATAGAATTCTTTTTCACCAGTATTCTTCACATAAATTTCAATACCATCTTCATTTATAAAACTCCATGCTGTTAAATCAAATAAATAAATATATTTGTATAGATTAAATCGAACATAAAATAAAACGCTCAAAATAAGAATTAGTAAAAGATACTTTGGGAATAAAAAAATTAAAAGCCATTGAGATGAACTTGTAAATTTCAATTCCCTGTTCTTCAAGAGCTTGTAAAAGCCCTATTACGATGAATACTATCCCAATTATTTGTAAGACCCGAATTGGCCACTTTTCAGTTTCAATACTTACCTTAAATACTAAACCAAGAATTTAATAATACTATTCCCAAAATGAAAAACCGAAAAAGAAGGATATATTTCTAAAAATCGAAGAAAGAATTCAAAATATTCTTAAACTCCATTTTCTTATAATCCTTAGTTAATCAAATTTCATATTATTTAAAATCAGATAAATACTATTCCACATGCAAAAAAATATATATACCTGAATTATTACCTGAATTATAACCTAATGGGAATTCATCTATAATCCGCTTGGTCGCAGGTTTGAACTGCCCGCAGGGCGTGCCGGGCCCATACTTTGAGAAAAAATCTTCCGAATAAACCGGAAGTTTTTGTTTAATAAGACCACCGAATTGTCATAAAAACGTTACCGGATATAACAGATTCACACCCCCTAAAGATTTTAACGATCAAGAATAATGGAAAAACGATGGTTTGGATGTTGTATAAGCCATTAACAAAAATTAACCCTTTCTGTATCCAGATGTTAGAATTCAGAAATCTTTTTTCGAAATTATTCTTATGAAAAAATTAGCAGCGTTCAATCACCGCATGGCATTGGCAGCGGTCAATATTTGGGAGTCCCCCTGGGGAGCAGCTCTCATTGCGGGTTTGGTCTACCTGCTTGTCTCCGCTTACCCCAGCGGGCGGCTGTTTACCCCGTCCTATCAGCCCTTCTATAACTATCTGGCGGATGCCTTTCTGCACGGCCAGACCTGGCTCAGAATTTATCCGCCGTATATGGGCGATCTGACGATCTTTAATGGCAGGTATTATCTTTACTGGGCGCCTTTTCCCGCAATCGCTATTGATGCCCTTTGTGGCTATTTTTGGCGTGCAGCTCAACGATGTGTTTTATACCGTGCTGATCGCCGCTTTCAATGTGGGCCTGGCGGCGCAGCTCCTGCGGGCGGCTTGCCGGGCGGACTTCCTGCACCTTTCCAAAGCGCAGCGCGCGATCCTGGTCTTCTTCCTCGCATTCGGGACCGTCCATTTCATGCTGGCGCAATATGGCAGGGTTTGGTATACCGGGCAGATCATCGGTTTTACCTGTACCCTTCTGGCATATCTGGCGGCATTTTCCCTGCGCGGCGGCAAGGCCTGGTTTTACACCGGGCTGGCACTCGCGGGGGCCATGCTCACCCGCAATCAAATGGTGTTCACCGGCATCTTCCCGGCAGTATATCTTCTCCTTCGGGACAAGCCCTGGGATTGGGGCAGGGTGATGCGCAACCTGGCATGGGCGGCACTGCCGCTGGCGGCTGCCCTCTCGTTTTATTTATTCTATAACCAGGCGCGTTTTGGCAACCCTTTGGAGACGGGTTTAACTTATATTCCCATCTCCGGCATTTATCACACGGATTTCCAGCGCTACGGTTTTTTTAACCTTCACTACATCCCGAATAATTTGTACTATCACTATATTTTTTATCCGTTCCCCTTGCGGGAGGAATCTGTTCAGGGCGGCAGCCTTTTCCTTTTGAGCCCCCTGTTTTTCGGCGTATTTGCCGCCTTTTGGAAGCCCCGCAATAAAATCTATGTGTGGGCGCTGCTGGCATCCATCCTTATCACCAATATCCCCATACTGCTGTGTATTGGCACAGGGTTTGCTCAATTCGGGCCGCGCTATACGCTCGATTTTACCGTTCCCCTGCTGCTGCTGACCGCCCTCGGGATCGAAAAGTGGAAAGTGATCATTCCGTTCGTACTTGCGATAATTTCGGTTATACAGTATTTTATTGGCGTCAGGGTACTGGGCTAGATCCAGAGGAAGCACGCTTTATTGCAGGTCATGGCAGAAAAAAAGGAAGAATTGGAGCCGAAAGGGGCCTGACAACAAATCCGCCTGGCCGCAGGGCAGAGCTGCCCGCAGGGCGTGACGGGCCCACAGCCTGGAGAAAAAAGCTTCCGAATAAACCGGAAGTTTTTTGTTTAATAAGACCGGCGAATTGTCATAAAAACGTTACCGGATATAACAGATTCATACTCCCTGGAGATTTTGACGCACAAGAATGATAGAAAAACGGCGGTACGGATGTTGTATAAGCCATTAACAATAATTTACCCTTTCTGGATCCAGGATGTTAGAATTCAGAAAACTATTTTTGAAATTATTTATATGAAAGAAAAATCATCCGATTTCGTCCGCCGAATGGCATTAGCCGCAATCAATTTATGGGAATCGCCATTGGGAGCAGCGCTCCTGGCGGGGTTTGTCTATCTGCTTGTCTCTGCATATTCTTCCGGCCTGCTCTTCACGCCGTCCAATAACGCTTATTACAATTACCTGGCGGATGCTTTTCTGCACGGCCAGACCTGGTTCAGGATCATGCCGCCGTCCGTCGCTGATCTTTCATTCTTTAATGGCAGGTATTATCTCTACTGGTCGCCTTTTCCGGCATTCGTATTGATGCCCTTTGTGGCTATTTTTGGCGTGCAGCTCAATGATGTGCTTTATACGGTGCTGATAGCTGCATTGAATGTTGGTTTGGTGTCGCTGCTTCTGCGGGCAGCTTGCCGGGCAGGCTTCCTGCACCTTTCCAAAACTCAGCGTGCGATTCTGACCTTTTTCTTTGCATTAGGAACTGTCCATTTCACGCTGGCGCCGTACGGTATGGTTTGGTACACAGGACAGCTCATCGGTTTTACCTGTACCCTTCTGGCGTATTTGGCGGCATTTTCCCTGCGCGGCGGGAAAGCCTGGTTTTTCACCGGGCTGGCACTGGCGGGCGCCATGCTCACGCGCAGTCAAATGGTGTTCACCGGCATCTTCCCGGCGGTCTATCTGCTTTGTCAGGAAAAGCCCTGGAATTGGGGGAGGGTGATGCGCAACCTGGCATGGGCGGCGCTGCCTTTGGCAGCCGCGCTTTCGTTTTACCTATACTATAACCAGGTGCGTTTTGGCAGTCCGACGGATGTGGGTTTGGCCTATCATATCGGATCTGAGTTTTATCGCGCTGATTTGGCACGATATGGTTTTTTTAACCTTCGGTACATCCCGAATAATTTTTATTATCAGTACATTTTTTATCCATTCCCCTTACGGCAGGAATCACTTTTAGGCGGCAGCCTTTTCCTTTTGAGCCCCCTGTTTTTCGGCGTATTTGCCGCCTTTTGGAAACCCCGCAATAAAGTCTATGTGTGGGCGCTGCTGGCATCCATTCTTGTCACCAATATCCCCATTATCCTGTGTATTGGCACCGGATATCGTCAATTTGGACCGCGCTATACGCTCGATTTTACCGTTCCCCTGCTGCTGCTGACCGCCCTGGGGATCGAAAAATGGAAGCCGATCATTCCGTTCGTACTTGCGATAATTTCATTCATCCATTATTTTATTGGCGTCAATGCATTAGGTTAGATTCAGAGGGATCACGCTTTATTGCAGGTCATGGCAGAAAAAATGGAAAAATCGCAGCCGAAAGGGGCCTGACAACAAATCCGCCTGGCTGCAGGGCGTGCCGGGTTTATGTCAGACTTTCCGCTTGGTAGACTGTGACAAATGGGGTAGGCTTCGCACTCGCTTCGCTCAAACGGAATGATCTGCTTTTTAGTTGTCCGACGGCGAGTTGAAGGACGTCACCAGGCTAAATCTTTAGAATTGGTTGAGACTGATGAAATGTACTAAAGCTGGCACTCACTTCGGCGAGCTCAGTGCAAGCGCTGCGTTCACACGAGTGCCCTTCGACAGCTCAGGGCAGGCTCTTAGAGCAGAGTGACAAGGTTATTTAATCAGCCAGGCGGCCAGCCAGAAGATGGCCATACCGGCGGTGATGGTCCACAGGGCGCTCCTGGTTTTCCAGGCGATCAGGATGGCCGCCAGGCCGGCGAAGAGGCGCGGATTGAGGGGCGTAAAAGCCAGGCTGCCATCGCGCAGCAGGATCTCGGGAATGAAGATGGCGGTGAGGACGGCCACCGGCACGAAGCGCAGCGCGCGCGTGACCAGCTCGGGCGGCTGCCAGCGTTCCAGCAGCAGCACGAAAGACAGGCGCAGCCCAAAGGTCAGCAGGCCCAAAATAATCATTACCATCCAGAGGCTGCTCATCGCTTTTCGCTCCACAGGCCGACGCCGATGCCCACCAGCGCGGAGGCGATCAGGCCCAGTTTATAGGGCAGGTTCCAGGTCAGCAGGGCGGTGAGGCCGGCGCTGAGCGCGGAGAGCAGGGACGGGCGGTCCTTGATGGCGGGCACCGCGATGGCAACGAAGGTGAGCGCCAGGGTGAAATCGAGCCCCCAGGCGGGCGGCACCTGCGCGCCGAGGAAGAGGCCCGCGGCGGTGCTGGCCTGCCAGCAGGCCCACAAGGCCAGGCCGGCGCCCAGAAAAAACCAGTGCTTGTGCGTGATCTCATCGCCCTCGCGATAGCGCATGACAGCCACGGCATAGGCTTCGTCGGTCAGCAGGTAGGACAAGACCACTTTCCAGAGCGTGGACAGATGGCGGGTGTAGGGCGCGATGGAGGCGCTGTAAAGCGCGTGGCGCAGGTTGATGACGAAGCCGGTCAGGATCATCATGATCGCGGGCGTGCCCAATTCCATCAGCTGCACCAGCATGAACTGCGAAGAGCCTGCGAATACCACCGCCGACATGGCCTGCGCGTCGAAGGGCGCCATGCCGGCGCCGGCAGCCAGCACGCCGTAGATCATGCCGAAGGGCGTCACCCCCAGCAGGATGGGCAGCTCGGCCTGCACGCCGCTCAAGAATTCTTTAATCGAGGAAGATTGCCTGGTAGCCATAAATGCCCAATTATAAGAGCGATTCAGATTTTATGGCATGATTTGCCTGAAAATTGGTGAATAGCGCGGCACACGAACCAAGGATGGTGATTAATAATAATGGATAGCACTCCTCATAATGCGGCATGAAGCCGCTTATTTCGGAGTGCCTTCACCCTCTGCTCACCGCAGAGGGTTTCGGGACTGCTTCGCCCAATGAAAGGGCTCGCAGTGACAAAGGAAAGGAAGCAAATTGTTGGATATCCAACTCCTTAAGGAGGCTGCGACTAGCAGTCGCGGCACTCGAACCAAGATGCTTATTAAGAATTTTGGATGAGACTGCTTCGCCCAAAAAATGGGCTCGCAGTGACACACGATGTGCAAACGAGGACTCGCAGTGACAAAAAAACAGATATTCTTTAGATAAGAAAAAAGCCCTTCCGGAGGGCGGGAAGGGCTTTTGACGAAAGGAGAAACCTATCGCAGGCTTTTGACCTTGTCCATGAACTCTTTCACGCGGCTCTGGTCCACGTGATTGGCGAATTTTCCATCAATCTTGAAGGTGGTGCCCACAACCGCACCGTCGGCGATGCCAAGCTGTTCCTTGACATTATCCACGCGCAGCCCGGTGTTGGCGAACACAACGGTTCCCGGCACGGCTTCCTTGACCTTCTTCAGGGTGGAGGCATCCGTCTCAACGCCGGCGGTCAGGCCGGAAACGCAGAGCGCGTCCGGGCGGTGGTTGAAGACGGTGGATTTGGCGATCGAGACGATGTCGCGTTCCTGCAGGTAAACCGCCGCTTCAGGCACGATGTTGAAGAGCAGTTTGACGCTGGACGCGCTGATGGCGCGCTGGTGGCGGACCACTTCGCCGGTGTTGGTGTTCCACAGGCCGAAGTCCGAGGCATACACGCCCGAGAAAATCTCGCGCACGAATTTGCCGCCGGTGGCGACAGCCAGGTCGAGCGAGCGGGCGGGATCCCACAGGACGTTGACGCCGAAGGGGATGCGGATCTCGGGCATCAATTCGCCGATGACGCGCGCCATGGCCGCCACGGTGACCGTCTCGACCTTGGTCAGATAGGGCATGCTGAATTCGTTGGAGAACATAACGGCATCCACGCCGCCATTCTGGAGCGCAAGAAAATCTTTCCTGGCCCAGTCAAGGACGCCTTTCATGCCGGATTGCGGATCATAATAGGGATCGCCCGGAAGGGCATCCAGGTGGCACATCGCGATGATGGGTTTTTTGGTGCCAAGTACTTCTTCAGTCCAATAAGTTGCCATAGTTCTACCTCTGCTTTAATTAATTGCTTTCATCCAATGATACCAGACCAATCGTAAAAGCAACCCTTCAGGTTGATATCCGCCTGATTTTCCCGAAAAATTTCCAATCGGGGAAAAATATATTCAAAAACGAACAAATTAATGTATCGATTTGAAGAATTATGGTCATTATACCCAAATATTGAAGGAAGGTCAATCTGATATTGGATAAAGCCTAAAAATGCAGGCTTATGCTTTCGAATTAGACGAATATTAACGTTTCCACCTGCCTGGCGATGGATTCGCCGATGTTATCCATCGACTTCGCTCCTGCCAGCCCCATCTTTTGGTAAACAAGAGTAATAAAAAAACCGCCGGGCGATGGATGCACGGCGGTTTATTCTTCAATTCACAATCTAAGCAGGCTGCGGCTTTTCTTTCGGCTTGCGATTGACGATGGTGATGCCCGAAAGGATCAGCAGCGCGCCGAACATGGACAGCAAATGAAAAGGCTCGCCCAGAAAGAGGATGCCAAGCAGCACCCCGACGATGGGGGGGATATACGTGACCATGGAAAGGCGGGTGGGGCCCAGGCGGTGCAGCAGGCCGAAATAGATGATATAGGCCAGCGCCGAGCCCAGCAGCCCGAGCCACAGCAGGGCCAGCCAGGTCATCGGGAGCTTCGGCAGAACGACTTGCCTCTCGATCAGAAAAGTGAGCGGCCAGATCATGAGGGTGCTCATGGAAAACTGCAGGAAAGTCTGCATCGGCGGATTGAGGCCGTGGGCTTTCATGCGGGCAAAGATGGTGGCACTGGCGTAACAAAGTGTGGCAACCAGGATTGCCGCCTGGCCGAGCACATTTGCCGACCAGCCTTCACCAAGCGCCGGCAGGAACATGAGGACCACGCCGAAAAAACCGGTGGCCAGGCCTGCCAGCTTGGGGAGGGTGATCTTGTCGTCGCTGACCACCAGCGGCGCGATGATGATGGTCCAGAGCGGCATGGTGGCGTTCAGGATGGAGGCGATGCCGGATTCGATATGAATTTCCGCCCAGGAAAAAAGCAGCCAGGGGATGGTGACGTTAACCAGGCCGAGCACGGCGAATACCGGCAGATGCGGCTTGATCTCCTGCCAGGAGAGGCGCGATTTGCGGTCAAACGCAAGATAAACGAGCATGCCCAGCGCGGCGAAGAGCGTGCGGAAGCCAACCAGAACGAAAGGCGTGACCTCCTGGACGGCGATCTTGATCCAAAGGAAGGAAGTCCCCCAGATCAGGCCGATGAAAATGAAGAGCAGCCAGTTTTTGGTTTTCATTTTTTAACGGTCTTCAAGGGATAAGCTTTCGCGAACTTAAGCATCATTTTTATGCCGGGCACCAGAATCGCGAACGCGCAGATGAATACCACCGCAGCCGGGGAGAGGAAGAAGAAACCGATGAGGCCGGCAGCAAAAGCCACCGGGGCGTATACATAAAAGCGCTGCAGCGGGATAAGGTAAGCCGCCGCCAGGCAGGCCAGCGCCAGGATGGTGCCGGCCAGCAGGCTGCCAACATCCCTGCCGAAGGGCAAGGTCAGCATGCTGCGGAGGTTGAGGGGATCGTCCAGCACGGTGGTGCTCAGCAGGAGAAGCGTAATCACCAGGCCGGCGGCAATTCCAAGGTTCCATTTGCGGACCCTTTTTTCGTCGCCGCCCAAAACGTCGTACCCCAGGCGCGAGATGGTCATCTGGTTTTTCATGGAGGTGAGCAGGATGATGGGGATATAGGTGAATAGGGAGGTCATGCTGTTGCGATTGAGCAGGTCAAAACCAAAATTCAGCAGAACCGCCCCGGTGATGACCTCAATAATGCCATCTTGATGGAAAATGCGCATCATTTCTTCGTGCGCGGCTGGCAAGCTTGTTTTTTTCGGGCATAGAAACTCCGTTCAGAATATGAAATATGGAATCTGCAATTATATCCACAAAATGGAAGGGTGGTTGGTTTGGAGGGCATGCATTATGTGTTGGGAGGGGAAATTAAGTTGAATTTGTCATTGCGAATCCCTCAAAGAGGGATGAAGCAATCCGTATTTTAAGATTGAGATTGCTTCACCCTTCGGGTACCTTGCCAGGAGGCTGCGCACCGGTACACAGTCGCGGCATTCGAACCAAGATGGCGATTAATAATTATGAATAGCACTCCTCATAATGCGGCATGAAGCCGCTTATTTCGGAGTGCCTTTACCCTCTGCTCCCGCAGAGGGTTTCGGAGACTGCTTCGCCACATACGTTAACGCTGGTGCCTGCAAGGCATCCGCGTACTAAGGTATGCCGCTTCGCTTAGGCACTATAGTCTCCGCATCCCGCGACTCCTGTGGGGCGCCACAAATAACGGGCTCGCAGTGACAATATAAAAATAAAAGATGCAAATTGTTGGGTTTACCCTGCGGTTAAGCTTACGCTACTCACTAGATTCTTCAACCCTACCGGTTCATAATGTGAGACTGGTCACAGATTCTTCAGGCCTGCGGATTCAGGAGGAAAAAAAGGGTTTTTCTGGATTAAAATTCGAGCGCGGTTGAGCTGAGCATGCCAGCCGTAATTTCATGCCCGGAATAAAAATGACAAATTCTGCCGATAAAAAAGGGATTTATCGCCATCGCGCTGGGAGTGGCGCTGCTGGGCACCGGCCCGATCTTTGTGAAATCGGTGCATGCCAACGGCGTGCTGGTCGGATTCCTGCGCATGGCTTTTGGCGCGGTAATGCTGACCCTGCCCGCTGTCCGGAGCTGGAAGACGCAGCCGCTCAAGCTTGCAGAAAAAGGCAATTTATTATGGCCGCTGCTCGGCAGCCTTACGTACGCGCTCAATATCGCGCTGTGGTGCAGGCGCTGAACTTCACCACCGCGTCGGCAGTCACGCTTCTGGATACCACCGCCCCGGTGTGGGTGGGATTGTTCGCGTGGCTCTTCATGGGGAAAAAGAATGGCGCCTGGTATTGGGTTGGGCTGGCGGTAACCCTGGTCGGCGCGGCATTGACGGTCGGGTTTAACTCGCTTGGCATCGGCAGCCCGCAGTTTAAAGGAAATATGATCGCCATCGCGTCGGGATTTTCATACGCGGCTTATATCATCTTCACCCAGCGCGCGCGGCGCACGATGAGCAGCCTTTCGTATTCCTGGCTGGTGGCGGCGGTGGGCGCGGTGACATTGTTTGCGGTCAGCGCATTGAGCGGGCTGCTGGCTGAACCGCTGCCCTTGAAATCCTACCTTTTAATCGCGCTGATGGCCTTAACTTCACAGGTGGTTGCCTGGCTGCTGGTGAACCACGCGCTGGGTATTCTCCCTCCCGCGGCAGGTTCGGTGGCGCTGGTTGGGCAGCCGATTGTCACCACGGCGCTGGGCGCCCTGCTGATCAATGAGACTATTACCTGGATGCAGGCGCTGGGCGGGGCGATCTGCCTGGCGGGCATCCTGCTGGTGCAGTTTACTTCGGCAAGAGAGACGACCGCACCTGCAGAAGTGCTGATCATGGATTAGACACTGACGGTTTTTGAAATTATTCACGAAATTTACCTTTAATCTCTACTAAAAGAATTTGTACATAACCTCTCTGGTTTTTAGGATAAAAATATATCGTTTAAAATTGTAGAAGCGAAGCATGCTTCGCTTCTACCATATACTGTGCTCTGGAGGTTTGTCCGTGAAATCAGAGTTGTCTTGTATAATGGGGCGGTAACCACAGCTTGAGCCATATCCAGGATTCCAATAATGCTTTTTACGATTTTCTACATTCTCGGCGCCATTGAAACCTTTTTATTAAGCGCCTATCTGGCCGTTTTGGGTTCTGATGCCCAAAACAGCCTGCTGTTGAATTTATCGCTCTCACGGCTGGCGGCAGTGGCTTTTTTTCCTGGCGGTTGGACTTGGGTTGTCTGCTCTTGCTATTAAATCGCTGAAATCCGCGGGCAAGACAGGCGTTTATCAGGAAGCCCATCTGAAAAATGAAGGCGGACAATGGCGCACCTTTTTGCTGTCGCTGGCAGTGCTGGGGGCAGCCCTGTTCTTTCTCACCCGGGAACTGAATTCCTTTGGGGATTTCAAGCAGGTTTATGAGCGCCTGGAGCCCGTGCTGGTTTGGCTGGCGGTTCTGGCGGCGCAATCCGCTTTCCTGACCGCGATCTGGTATTTCGCCTATTTCATACCGGCGGACAAGGAGCGGGATATCCAAACCGCACAAAAGGAGCTGCTGCCCCTGCTGGGGCTTGTACCTTGGATTTGTGGTCCTGAAGCTGATCTTTGTCAGCCGCACCTCCTACGGCCCGCTCGGCCGCGGCGACGAGATGACCTATTTTGACATGGCGGATTCCTTTTACCGGGGATTTTTCTCGGTCGCGCAATCGCATCACTACCCGCCCCTGTACCCCCTGTCCATCATGCCAGCGCTGGTATTCAAAAGCTGGACTTTTGACGGCATCAAACTGCTGAACGCGCTGTACTCCTCCAGCATCATTTTTCCGGTATATTTCATTGCCCGCCGCTTCATGGACGCACCCAAAAGCCTGGCTGCCGCCTTCCTGTCATGCCTGATCCCCTACCACCTGGTGTTCCCGCGCCGCATTTTAAGCGAGAACCTGTTCTTTCCGCTTTTCCTGTGGACCATGGCGATCACTTACAGCGTGCCGCATTCAAAGGCCCATCGCCTGCATTGGGATGTGCTGAACGGCGTGATGATCGCGGCTTTATACCTGACGCGCTATATCACGCTGGCGACCATCCCCTTTTTCCTGCTGGCCTGGTGGGTCAAGCCTTTTGCGGGCGAGAAAGCGCTGGTCAAACCCGGCTGGAAGAAAATGCTTCATTTTTTGCTCCTGATCAGCGCGATGCTGGCTGCCTTCAGCCCCTGGCTGCTTGCCGGGCTGCGCGAAGGGGTGCAGGCAAAGCTCATCCTGGGATTTGGCATCACGTCCCGCACCACCGCTGAACAGCAAACCCTGAAGAATTTGCTGGTTTGGGCTGCGCTGTATGCCTGTTACTTCATCCTGGTGGCCGCGCCGGTGCTGAACCTGCTGATCATCTCGTTCTTTCAAATTAACCTCAAAACCTGGCGCGAGGGATTTGGGCGCTGGATTTTTCAGGTGCTGGCTTTAATGGCCGGTTTTTACATCGCTGTGACACGCCATTCCTGGCGCGCGTATTACAATGCCGACCTGCCGAGCGCGATCATGGGGCGCTACCTGATCGTTTTTTCCGCCCTCTTTTTTGTGATCGCGCTGGCGGTGATAAACCAATCCAGGCACACGGATTTTCGCAAGGGCTGGCGCCTGGTTCTTTTTGGACAAGTTCTGCCAATTGCCCTGGTTGGCGCGGCATATTTCATTCTTATTAAAGGAAAGCTCATACCCACGGATGGCGACCTGCTGAAATCGCTGGGTTCCGTGGACGCCTTCTTCACCGAGATCCTGGGCGGATGGTTTTTCCTGCTGCTTTTCGCAATTTACGGGATCACCAACTGGCTGTTATGGAAGGGGCTGCATAAACACGCTTTGACCGCGTTGATTGCCGGGCTGGTGATTTATTACGCCGTTGGTGTGCCATCGTATTATCAAAACCTGATGGAATACCAGACCTATCCCTGGCTGGCCAGCCAGATCGCACGGCTGGCCCCGCCGCCCGACCCCAAGAGCGGGGATGCGGAGCCGATCACGGTTTTCCTGCCGGAAGACCGCGATTCCAAAAGCGGGGCCGAGATCTACAACGGCCTGCGCAGCCGCGGGCTGGACAATACCTACATCAAAATCTATTCGGAAAAAGCCGTGAATGCGATGGCAACCGAAAAGGGATTTATCATCCAAACCCTGGATGAGGGCGCTGATGCCCAGGCGGAATACCCGATCCTGCGGATCAACGAGCGCGCATTTGTCATCATTCCGGTTCAGAAATAATTATCCGCGCTTAAGGCAGCTGTCTGAGGCCTGGATAAGCCAGTCAAGAAAACCCATTAAAATCAGCGCATTGAAAAAAATTAACGGCGATCCAATCAGTAAAATGGATTTTTTGGGTGATGATGGCGGCCGGGTTGAGCCTGGCGGGCTGCGCCAAACCAGCAGAAGAAGCGGTTGTCCTGCCCGAGCCGGGCGTCGCCATTATTGAATACACCCCGACACCATCCCTGACCCCGACGACAGCGCCCACGCTGACGCCGACCTTTAATCCCCTGATGACCTTAACCCCAACCCTGCCGCCTTCCCCCACGCCGGACCCTTTCAGCGAGATGTATATTGACGCGCTGGCTGCCCGGACGTATGGCGGCGGCGTGCTGGAAGACCTGGGAGGGCTGCCGGTGCCTTCATCCAGTTTCAGCCGCCGGCTGTTCCGTTACCGCAGCGACGGCCTGAATATGTTCGGCTTTATCAATCTGCCGAAAGGCGAGGGACCTTTCCCGATCATTTTCATGTTTCACGGGTATGTGGATCCGGTGGAATACACCACCCTGGATTATTCCGTTCGCTATGCCGACGCGCTGGCTGAGAACGGTTACATCGTCCTGCATCCCAACCTGCGCGGCTACGCGCCTTCGCCGCCAGCCGAAAACTCGCTGGGTGTCGGCGACACGATTGATGCGCTTAACCTGATCCACCTTGTCCGGCAGCAGGCCGGCACGGAAGGATTATTGAAGACAGCGGACAGGGAGCGCATCGGCCTGTGGGGGCACAGCATGGGCGGCGGGATTGTGATGCGCATTCTGGCAGTTGACCAGGATATTGACGCTGCCCTGCTGTATGCGTCCATCCACGCGAATGAAGAAGAGAACCTGGCCCATTTTGATGAGGACGGGCGCGGGTATGAAAAACCAGCTGCTTCCGCTCTGGCGCTGGAGAAACTCTCTCCATTGGCTTATCTGGATGAAACCACGGCGGCAATCAGCATCCATCACGGCACTGCGGATACGGTGGTGCCGCCTGAATGGTCAGAATTCCTGTGCGACTATCTGTCAGAGCGGGAAAAAAACGTGGCATGCGAATCCTATCCCGAGCCAACCGCACACCTTCCAGAACAGCGGGGACACACTATTTATTGCGAATACCGCCCGCTTTTTTGACGAGAATTTGAAAACCCAATGAAAATTGATGTATATAATGAAGATAAATAAGGAGGCCAAAGATGGGTAAAAAGGATGAGAAAGACGAGAAAGACGAGATAGAAAAGAAGCACAAAAAGGAAAAGAAAGATAAGAAGGACAAGAAAGAAAAGAAACAAAAGAAAGAAAAGAAGGATAAGAAGGACAAGAAGCAGAAGAAAGACAAGAAAAAAGACAAGAAAAAAGAATAACAGGTGAAACCTGCCTAATAATGCGGGAGTAATTATGGCTGAAAAAAATGTAAATGAAAAAGATGAAAAACAGATGGATGAGAAGAATGAGAAAGAGCTTCTCAAACATGATGAAAAGGTAGAAGAGCGGGATATGCTCAGCTCAATTGTCTGGGCAGCCATCCTCATTTGGGCTGGATTGGTATTCCTGGGGGTCAATACCGGCTGGCTCGACAGGGTGCTGGCATCCGGAGCCATCGCCCAGTATCTGCCCAAAGGAATGGAATTGTTTGAGCCGGCAATCTGGGGCATCATCATGCTCGGCGCCGGCGTGATCCTGCTGACTGAAGCTGTCATCCGGTCGCTGGTGCCGCAATTCCACAGGCACCTGGGCGGAACGCTGGTTGTGGCGGCAATATTTATCGCCATCGGATTGGGGAATATTTTCCAAAACTGGACGCTGATCTGGCCTTTTATGCTGATCGCCCTGGGCGCTTCCATCCTGCTGGGCGGATTATTCCGCAAGAAAAAGTAAAATCCCTTCACTTTTCAATTCCAAAAGCCCGGCAATTTGACGGGCTTTTTTGCAACCTGATTGAAAGAAATCCGTAAATAAAATGTCAAGTAACAATAAGAAAGCCATCATTTGGAGGAAAAATGTCTGATGAAAAACAGTTCGACGAAAAAGATGAAAAAGAATTAAAGAAACATGATGAGAAAACCGAAGAAAATGACCTGCTGAGTTCGCTGGCCTGGGCTTTTATCCTGATCTGGGCCGGGCTGGTCTTTCTGGCATCCAACCTCGGCTGGTTTGAACGCCTGGGGCTGATGGTTGATTCCCGCTGGGTTTTCAAATCGCTGGAAGACTGGGACAGTTTCGGCGTTTGGAACCTGGTCGCGATGGGCGCGGGCGTGGTCTTCCTTCTGGAAACCATCGCGCGCCTGCTGCTGCCCGCCTTCCGCAGGCATGTCATCGGGACTTTCATTGTCGCGCTGGTTTTCACCAGCCTGGGATTCGGCGGATGGGTGAACTGGAACTATATCTGGCCTTTCATCCTCATTGCCGCGGGCGTGAGCGTGCTTGTTTCAGGCCTTGGACGGAAACGGCAGTAACCGTTTGCCGATGGTGAGCGGCAGCAAGCGCTGCCGCTCTTTTTAATTCCTACAATCTGCCAAAATTCAGCGTTGTAAATTCATACCAGCCATATTTGAGCGGCGTCAGCCAGTCCTCGCGGCCGATGCAGCGGAAATAAGGCGCTTTGAACGCCAGGATAAGGTCATTGATCTTGTAGCGCGGAAAAACCGGCGTTGAAACGATCAGGCTGCCCAGTTCGCCGGGGCGCATCTGGTAAAGCGGCTTGATGCGGTTGTTGACCTGAATCTCAAAAAAGAACAAATCGTAATTGGGCGACCAGGCCCTGTTTTCATCCAGCTGCTGGCCGAACATGCCTTCGGTGGCGCCGTAAATCTCGCGGATGGCGGCCTGCCTGCCATAAACCGCCTGCAGGGGCTCGGCCAGGCGGGTGTTGATGCCGGGCACGCTGCCCAAGGTCATCACGATCGTTTTCCACAGGTCGCGGGGGTACTGGCGGAATTTGCGGTACATATAGCGCCCAAACTGCAGCGCGGTGGGCGCCACCCCGCCAACCAGGGTCACATTCAAGCCTTTGCATTTTTCATACGCCAGGTCAAAGCGCTTTTCCCAATCACGCACCGTTTTGCCGCCGCCCAGGGCGTCAATTTCATCCTGGCTTGGGACAGACCGGACGGGCGTCTGCTCGGAAACATGCTTGGTGTAGATGCCTGAACTGTAACCGTAATCCAGTTCCCGGCCGCCGGCTTTAACTGTGCCGACCTTTGAAGGAAAGTTCAGGTTCAGGTTGACGCCCGCGAAAATATCGAAGCGCTGGGAGGTGAGCGCGTAATTGACCACCGCCCTTCCGGCGGACACCCGCATTTTCAGGTCGGTGGGCGTCATCGGGATGAACTTGTTCTCATCCGAGGTTGTGCCGCGCGTGATGGCCCAGCCGACAGGTTCTTCATTTAAGAGAAGGGAGGTCTCACCAGCCATCACCCGGTCGATGAGCGGTTTGTATTCGGCATAGGTTTTGACCGGAAAGGCTTTGCAGAAATCCGGATATGAAGCGACCGAACCTGCGCCGTGCTCTCTGCCATAATCGGTTTGGGCGAAAATCTTGAGCAATCCCTGCAAAACCGCGTTCTGGGTATTGACGGGATCCTGCAGAGATTTGTGCCAGGGTTCAACCATGGCTTTCATTCTTTCAACGCCTGCCTGCAACTCTTTTGGGTCCATAGCTGCTTCTCCTGAATGTAAGAATACAATCAGTATACATTACCCAAAAAGTGCGGAAAATTTTGGATCAGGAAATTTTCAAAAGCGATAAGGTATTGAAAGGCAAGCTTATGGCGCCAGGCGGGCGCGGCGGTCATAGGTAAGCAGCTTGTCAATAAAAGCAGATTGATTGATCTGGTACCTGGGCAGGTCGCGCATCACAATGCCGATGATGGTCGCCCCGGTTTTTTGGAATTTTTCCATGATGGCCTGATAAGGATCCGGCTTGGCGTGGCCCGCGTAAATGAGCAGCACAACGCCATCCACCCTGCCCGCCAAAGTCGCGGCTTCAGAATAGAAGAAGGGCGGTCCGTGAATGATGATCTTGTCAAAATCAGAATTGAGCTGCGTGAGGAGTTCACCCATTTTCGGCAGGGCGAACAGGTCTGTACCTGAGGCAGGCAGCAAACCGGCCGTCAGAACGAACAGATGGCTGGAATTAACTGAATGCAAGGCCGCAGAAAGGGAACGCTGCCCCCGAAGGACATCTGACAATCCCACGCGGTTGGGGAGGTCGAACAGCGAATGCAGCAGCGGCCTCCTCAAATCCGCGTCCACCAGCGCGACCCGCTTGCCGTTCTGCGCAACCAGTGCCGCGAGATCCGCGGCCACCGAATTGCCGTCTGTATAAGCCCGCGTGTTGGTCACGAGGATGGACTTGATCGATTTCAGTTTATTTAAATTCTCCATCAACCGTTCCCGGGCAGCGCTTTAAGCAGATGCCCAAACGCAAATTTCTCTTTTTCAGATCCCTGAAAAAGGTGCTCACAAATTCATAAACAGTTGCTATAACTGTGCCAACTGCGCGGCGAATCTTTCCAGCGAATCTTCACGGATCTTGCCGATGCGATCCTTCTGCTCTCCTGAAAGCCGGAAAGGTTCTCCGCAGTAACCTTGTGAAATAGCCGCGGAAGGATCAGAAAGCAACTGGCTGCAAAAACGTTTGTTCACCACAGCCGCGCTGACGATGCGGCTTATCTCGGCATTGCCTGCCTGGCCCGCCTTTTTTGGCGTTTGATTGATATACCGTAACATGTTAAGTATCCTTATTAAGAGGTAATTAAATTTTTTATAGTGTTATTTTCCAATGCCGATGGTGGCATTGGGGGCGCCGGCGGCCAGGACAAACAAAGCCAGAACTGCGACCATGATGATCATTCTGCCGGTGCGGCTGTTCAGGGCGGTAATAATGCGGGTTGCTTTCAAAGTTAAGTTTTTCATTTCAAATCTCCTTTAAGTTTTGATTATTTTCCGATGCCAATGGTGGCGTTGGGGGCGCCAGCGGCCAGGACAAACAGAGCCAGAACTGCGACCATGATGATCAATCTGCCGGTGCGGCTGTTCAGGGCGGTAAAAATGCTGGTTGCTTTCAAAGTTAAGTTTTTCATTTCAAATCTCCTTTAATTTGTGATTATTTTCCGATGCCAATGGTGGCGTTGGGGGCGCCAGCGGCCAGGACAAACAAAGCCAGAACTGCGACCATGATGATCAGTCTGCCGGTGCGGCTGTTCAGGGCGGTAATAATGCTGGTTGCTTTCAAAGTTAAGTTTTTCATTTCAAATCTCCTTTAATTTTGATTATTTTCCGATGCCAATGGTGGCGTTGGGGGCGCCGGCGGCGAGGACAAAGAGCGCAATGGTCAGAATGGCGATAACGGTGCGGCCTTTGCTGCTGTGCAGGGTGCTGGAAATCAGGGTCAGTTCTTTGGTCAGGTTTTTCATGATGGTCTCCTTTTAGTCGATTAAATATTGGATAGTTGGGCTGCGAAATCAGCCAGCGATGCGGCATGAATGGATGCCAGGCGGCTTTTGTCATCATTGTTGAGATTGAAATTCTCGCCGCTGTAACCGCTGCAGACCGCTTTAACAGGGTCTTTGAGCAGCATCTGGCGGAAACCGGCATTGATGACGGCGGCCGACAGGATGCGGCTGTATTCCGGGCTTGTTTTTCGGGTGTGAAGCTCTTGTGGTGTGGTGAAGTGTCGTAACATAAAATTTCTCCTTTTCTTTATTATTTTCCGATGCCAATGGTGGCGTTGGGTGCACCCGCGCTGAGGATGAACAAGGCAAGGGTAATCACCATAACCACCAGGCGCCACCTGCTGCTTCCCGCCGCGCTGGCGGCAAGGACGAACTCTCTTTTAATACTTTTCATCTGAATCTCTCCTTTCCTTTTTTATAGTGCACAAAGCTGGGCGGCAAAATCTGCCAGGCTGCCGGCGTGGATTGCCCCAAGTTTTTTCTGTTCCTTTGCAGCCAGGGAAAAGCTTTCACCGGAATATCCGCCGGCAACAGCCGCAGCCGGATCAGCGAGCAGCCTTGAACGAAATTGGCTGCTAACCACGGCCGCCGACAGGATGCGGCTCAATTCATTGGTCTTCATGGAAACTTGCGTACAGGCAACAGGACGATAAGATTTACTCATGGTGAACCCTCCGGAAAAATTTGGCGGGGGCTGCCCAGCGCCCAAAGCAGCCAGAATGCCCCCACACTGATTAATATATCACCAAAGGAAAACGCAAGGGGATACCTGAAAGCCTCCGGCAGCATGAACACATCCCCCAGGAACCAGAGTACCGTATCCGCTTTTTCAAGGAGGATGTCTTTGCCAAAGCCCACCCGTTCTCCCAATTGCAAAACAACCTGGCTGCCTGCGGGCAGCAGCCTGGCTGCGTTTTCGGGCATTAATGGCATTAATCCGCCGTTCAGGCTGATCACCAGCAAGTTGGCAAACAGGCCCAAGCCGAGCAGCCTGAAGCCAGGCAGCCGGCGGTTCAGCCACGCAAAAAGCAAGAGAAGAATTTGGGAACCCACCAGACACAAGCCGCCGCCCAGTTGGACGGAAAAACCGATCGCGTAGACGGCAGATAGAAGGCAAAGAACTGCGGCACATAGGCAGCAAAAACCAACCAAGCGTGCCTGATCTCAACCGCCTGGTAAGGGCGGTGAGACAATCTGGCGCGCAGGAATCCGCATATTAAGCCCAATGCAACAGCGATGAGAAGTATCATGCCAATAAATAGAAAAACCTCTCCTTTCGATCACGGCAGCAGCGATCGGAATAAGAAAAATCACCCTCACATTAATTGTATTATAAAAGCCACATATAGACGCTTTGCCCCCTTAAAGGGGAAGGGGGCAGAGCACCTATGGGTGAGGTTATGGTTCGGAGGGCGTTGATCCACAACCTCTACAGGCTCTATTAAACCAGAGGGGGGGCTTCAAAAGTGGCTTCAAAATCAAGGCCAGTTTTCTTTTTTTGATAAAATCATTGAAATACTTTGCCGGAGAGGTCCATTATGAGACAAAAACTATCCCGTTTGACCAAATTTATTTACGGTTCCGGCGACCTGGGTTTCAGCCTGGTTGGCACCATCATCGGCGCCTATTTTTTATTCTTTTTAACGGACGTGGTCGGCATAAAGCCCGCGGTGGCAGGTATTGCCATCCTGATCGGGCGGACATGGGATTATCTCAATGACCCGCTTATCGGGCATCTGTCGGACCGGACGCGCTCCAAATGGGGGCGGCGCCGGCCTTTCCTTTTATTTGGCGCCCTGCCTTTTGCCCTGGCATTCACACTGATGTGGTACCGCCCGCCGTTTGAAAGCCAGGTTGCACTGGCAGTGTATTACGCAGCCGCTTATGTGCTTTTCGATGCCGCCGCGACCTTTGTATATATGCCCTATTTCGCGCTGACGCCGGAGCTGACCGATAATTATGATGAGCGGACTTCTCTAACCTCCTACCGCATGTTCTTTTCCATTCTCGGCAGCCTGATCGCTTTTACGGTTCCCCTGATGATCGTCGGCAGTTTCACGCCAGTTAACGCAGGCAAGGTGCTGCTGATGGGCGCGATATTCGGCCTCGGCAGCGCGCTGCCGCTTTTCCTGGTATTTTTCAATACCAGGGAACGGGAAGCCTTCGTCGCGCAGGAAAAGCCCAATTTTCGGGAATCATTGAAGGCTGCGTCAAAGAACAAGCCCTTTATTTTTGGCGCGGTCATTTACCTGCTGACATGGGTCTGCATGGATATTCTGCAGGCCATCCTGCTGTTCTTCATCAAATACGTCCTCAAACTTGAAGCCATGAGCGACACCATCATGGCCCTGATCTTTGTGACCGCCATCATCGCCCTGCCTTTCTGGGAATTCGCATCGCGCAAATTAAACAAGCGCCTGGCCTATGTTTACGGCGTGGCTTTTTGGGCGGTGACCCAGATTCTGCTGATCACCGTTGGCCCGCTCGTAACGCTGCCGGTGCTGGTGTTCCTGTGCGTTATGGCGGGTATCGGCATCAGCGCGGCGCATGTTCTGCCGTGGGCGATCCTGCCGGACGCGATTGAGTGGGATGAATACCAAACCGGCAAGCGCCATGAAGGCATGTTCTACAGCCTGGTAACGCTGATGGGAAAAATCGCCTCATCCATCGCCATCCCCCTGACCGCCGTGATGCTGGATGTGACCGGCTATATCCCCAACGCGGCACAGCAGCCGGCCAGCGCGCTGCTGGGGATAAGGCTGCTGGTGGGCCCGGTGCCGGCAGTCTTCTTAACCATCAGCATCATCTTCGCGCTTAAATATCCGCTGGAACGGGCGCAATTTTCCAGCATTGTCAAAGAACTGGAAGAACGCCGCGAAAAGAGCCTGCCTTGAACGACATCAGCATCCACAAAGTCGCCAGCAGGCGCGACCTGCGCGCCTTTTTAACCTTTCCCTGGAAAATTTACAAAGATGATCCCCTGTGGGTGCCCCCCATACTGGCAGATCGCTATAAACTGGTCGATCCAAAAAGAGGCGTTTTCTTTCAGCGCGGCAGCGCGGAATTTTTTATCGCCCGGCGCGGCGGCAAGACAGTCGGCACCATCTGCGCGGCCATTGATTTTAAAGCCAATGCCGCGGCTGACCGCAATGACTGCCTGTTTGGTTTTTTCGAATTCATCAATGACCGCACTGTTCCCTTCGCGATGCTGGATTTCGTAAAAGGCTGGGCGAAGGCGCATGGGCTGGCAAGCCTGTATGGCCCGTTCAACCTGGATTATGAAGACGGTTACGGCATCCTGCTGGAAGGGCGCGACCGCCCGCCGGCCATCCTGTGCGGCCATACCCCGGAATATTATGTCGGCGTTCTGGAGGAATACGGCTTCAAGCCGGCGCGCGGGTCCAACCTGGCCTTCGCGCGGGATCTTAACAGCGGCCAGGAAAGCCTGGCGGAAATAAAAGAGTTTGCCAGGCGCGTGAAAGAAAAGAAAGGCTTTGTCATCCGCGGCGCCGACCTGGCGCATTGGCAGGCTGAGGTTGACAAAGTATTTGAATTGATCAATCCCTGCCTGCAGCACCTGCCTGGTTTCGCGCCCTGGCAGCGCGAGGCGCTGCAGGAATTGATGGCGCCGTTTGTCAAGCTCGCGGACCCTGACCTGATCCTTTTCGCGGAGCTGGAAGGCAAGACAATCGGCTTCTTTCCGGCGATCCCCAATTTCAATGAAGTGCTCATCCATGCCAACGGCATGCGCTACCCCTGGGATTACCTTAAAGCCTGGCGGCATTCCAAAAAACCAATCAAGAGCGCGGCCATCAAGAGCGTGCTGGTGCTGCCGGAATACTGGGGCACAGGCGTCGCCATTCTGATGTTTTCAGAAATGGCAGAGCGGCTGGCGGCCAAGGGGTATGAATGGGTGGATATGTCGCTGACATCCGATGACAATCCGCGCACACCCCAACTGGCTGAACGCGCCGGCGCAAAGGTTTATAAACGCTATCAAGTCTACCGCCTGTTTATCTGAATGGGCAATTATTTCTAAATGATACAATATCGGTAATATTTGGGGGATTGGAAGAATTGTACAGATAAAAAAGGAAACAAGGATGCCAGACGAAAAAGCAATCAATCGGCGCGACTTTCTTGTAAAAGCAGGGCTGGCAGGCGCGGGCTTATACATGGCAGGCTGCTCGAAAAAGGCAAGTCTGCCGCTGCCAACGCCACATTCAAATGTAAATCCTGCTGAGATACAAGAGACGGGCACACCGGAAAACCATCCTGCCAAGCCCACACAGCCAGCCAATGGCGGTGCTTACCTGGCAGTGGCGCGCGGAGAGGATGCGGCAGAAATTACGCGCCGGGCAATTGCGGCCATTGGCGGCATGGAACAGTTTGTAAAAAATGGCGCGGATGTGATCATTAAACCCAACATCTGCACCGACTACTATTCCTATGAATACGCAGCCACAACGAATCCTGTGGTAATAGGTGCGCTTGTCAGCCTGGCGCTGGGCGCGGGTGCGGCGCAGGTGCGCGTGATGGATAATCCTTTTGGCGGGACCGCGCCAAGCGCCTACAAGCGCAGCGGCATTGAAGACGCGGTCATCAGCGCTGGCGGCGAGATGGAAGTGATGAACAAGAACAAGTTCCGTAAAGCGGACATCCCAAATGGCATTGACATCAAACAGTGGGATTTTTATAAAGACATTCTGGACGCGGACGTGGTAATTGACGTACCCATCGCCAAAAATCACGGCACCACCGGCTTGACCCTGGGCGCGAAGAACCTGATGGGAACCATCCTCAACCGCGGCCAGATCCATGCCAATATTCACCAGCGCATCGCCGACCTGGTCAGCCGCATCAGGCCTGCGCTGACCGTGGTGGATGCTGTGCGCATCCTGATGGACAACGGCCCCACAGGCGGAAATTTGAATGACGTCAATCAGCTGAACACCATCATCGCCAGCGCGGATATCGTGGCTGCCGACGCTTACGCAGCTACCCTGTTCGGCATGCAGGGCAGCGATATCGGCTATATTCAGGCTGGCGCTGCCATGGGATTGGGCACCCTGGACCTTGCGTCCATAAAAATCGAGGAAATATCGCTTTGAAAGCACGATCCATCCGGCACGCAAGGCAGGCTGTGCAGATCGCCTCATTTGCGCTTTTTACGGCGCTCTTCGCGTGGGCGGTTTACCTGGGGCGCTCACCACTGCCAAGCGATCTGTTCTACCGTTTGGACCCCTTAATCGCCGCGACAGCCATGCTGGCGGGAAGAGCCGTCAAAGCCGGCCTGCTTTATTCGCTGATCACACTCGCGGCCGCGCTGATATTTGGGAGAGTATGGTGCGGGTGGATCTGCCCCTTTGGGTCGCTGCTGGAATGGCTTTCACCCCGGCAAACTATAAGCAAGGTGCCGGATAAATGGCGGGCTGCCAAATTTCTGCTCTTCATTGCCCTGATTTTCGCAGCGCTTCTGGGCAACCAGAGCCTGGTGTTTCTGGATCCGATATCGCTGCTGACACGCAGCATGACCGCAGCCTTATGGCCCGGATTGCGCTTTTTGATATTCGGATTGGAAGGCTTTTTATACCAGTTCGACTTCCTCTGGCCTGCCCTGGACGCAGCCAACGCCAAGCTGCTCCTGCCGCTTTTTCAGGGGATTGAATCGGTTTTCAGCGCTTCCCTTCCCATTTTCCTTTTTTTTGCGGTCGTGGTTGGGCTCAACTGGATTGCCGAGCGATTCTGGTGCAGGTACTTGTGCCCGCTGGGCGGATTTCTGGGGTTGGTTTCACGAGCTGCAGTCATCAGGCGCGAAGTAAGTACCGATTGCACTTCCTGCAACCGCTGCAGCAAGATTTGCCCGACCGGAACCATTGACGCGGGCAAAGGTTACGCGAGCGACCCGGCGGAATGTACGGTCTGTTATGACTGCGCCGTAGAATGCCCGGTGGATGCCATTCACTTTAAAAGCCATTCGCCTGTCTGGAAAACGGCGCCTTTCCAAGCGTATGACCCTCAACGGCGCCAGATACTCCTGACAGCGGCAGGCGCCTTGGGAGGGGTGGCACTAGCCGGTATTGAGCCGGCGCGCAGGCGCGACCCTGAGCGCTTGATCCGGCCGCCGGGAGCAACTTTGACTGATTTCAGCGCGGTGTGCATGCGCTGCGGGGAATGCGTGCGGGTCTGCCCGACCCAGGGGCTGCAGCCCAGCCTGGCTGAAGGTGGCTGGCAGAATTTCTTCACGCCCCGCCTGGTCCCGCGGCTGGGGTATTGCAGTTACAGCTGCGACGCCTGCATCCGCACCTGCCCGACAGGCGCCATTCCGCCCATCAGCAAGGAAGTGAAACAAAATACGCCCATTGGGCTGGCATCCATCAATACTGACCGCTGCCTGCCATGGGCTTACGATACGCTGTGCAGTGTTTGCGAGGAAATGTGCCCGCTGCCTGAAAAAGCCATCATCCTGGAAGAGGTGGTCATCCAGGCAGGCGGCAGCCAAACGGGGACAATTTTCCGCCCGCGTGTTATCCGGGATTTGTGTATCGGATGCGGCGTGTGTGAATATCACTGCCCGGTGGGGGGCGAAGCTGCCATTCAGGTGCAGACACTGCCGCGCACCGATACCTTCATTTCCGGAATTTAGCCGCTGGATATGAAAAGGTTATTAATTGCTAATACCGTTGTCGTTGTACTGCTAAGCGCCTGCAGCCCCAAGCTCCTACCTGACAACCTGACCATAACCCGGACGGCTGCGGAAATCATGGCTGAAATGGTTGCAAAAACCCTGGAGGCGCATGCGCTGGAGACTGTCAAAACTCCCCGGCCGGATATTGCCATTGCTTCTTCAGAAGAACAGCATGCGGTGGAGATCACGCAGGAGCCTGCAGCCGATAAGACAGCTGCGCCAGAAATTATGGCTGACGGCGCTGAAAGCGGCGAGCTCCCGGACAGCCACTACATCTGGAACATCCTCGGGCACCGGCAATTTTTCAAAATCGGCTGCGAAGCCTCGGCGGCAGATGACTGGGCGAAGTATTTCGGCGTGGAAGTGAATGAATTTGCGTTTCAGGTGCGGCTGCCCATTTCAGATAACCCGGACATGGGTTTTGTGGGCGATGTGAACGGCCCGTGGGGACAGGTGCCGCCGTATGCCTATGGCGTGCATGCCGGGCCGGTGGCGCAGGTATTGAGCGATTATTACGGGATGCAGGCGGTGGGCATGAAGGGCTTCACAACCCGGGAATTAAAGGAACAAATCGCGGCGGAAAAGCCGGTGATTGCCTGGGTGGTGGCAAACTGCACCTGGAGCGAACCCTATGAATATACCGACAAGGCGGGCAACAAGGTCATCACCGCGCCCTACGAACATGTGGTCATTGTTACGGGATACAACGAAACCTCGTTCCGCTATATGAATAACGGCAAGTTTTATGATATTCCCACGGAATATTTCGAACGCACCTGGTCGGTACTTGGGAATATGGTGGTGTACCTGGATGAATGAACCAGGTTAGACGGATTTCTTTGTGATGTTGACCTTCTCGGCTTTGTCCTTCACAAACAGATTGAGGAAGAAAGTGACAACGCTGACCACCAGCGCTCCCAAAAATGCCGCCTGGAAGCCATCCACATAAAAACCGATCCCCAAAGCTTCGGCAATGCGCGCTGCAATGAGCAGCGAAACACCGTTGATGAGCAGCAGGAACAGCCCCAGGGTCAGAATGATAAAGGGGCAGGACAGCAGCCGCAGGATGGGGCGGACCAAGGCGTTGACCAGGCCGAGCACGATCGCCATTAAAGCGTAGACCGTCCAGGCGTTGGAGCCTTCAACCCGAATCCCGGGCACAAAATAAGCGGCGGCAAACAGCGCCAGCGCTGAAATGATCCAGCGGATCAATAATTTCATTTAAGCCTCCATTTTAAATAAACCATTTTTAGTATAACGGAATACTGAAGGATTGAGAGTGTGAGAAACCGTTTCTGAAAAAGTTCTTATAATATTTGAAAGCAAGCAGGCATCAAAATCGGCCGGTGAAAAAAGCGAGGAAAAATATTGTGAAAAGCAAACAAAAAACAACCTTAAAAGAGCTTCCGCGCAACGTTTGGGCGGTTGGCCTGACCAGTTTTTTCATGGACATTTCCAGCGAAATGGTCATCAACATCATCCCGCTTTTCCTGTCCAATGTTCTGGGGATCAAGACCAACATCATCGGCCTGATCGAAGGCGTGGCGGAATCGACCGCCAGCATTTTGAAGCTGTTCTCGGGCTGGCTTTCAGACAAGCTGCGGGCGCGCAAGTGGCTGGCGGTGGCGGGCTATGGCATTTCGGCGCTGGCAAAACCCTTCTTTTATTTTGCCAACACCTGGGGATGGGTGGCGGGCGTGCGCTGGGCAGACCGGGTGGGCAAGGGCATCCGCACCGCGCCGCGCGACGCGCTGGTGGCGGATTCGGTAAAAGAAGAACAGCGCGGCCTGGCTTTCGGCTTTCACCGCGCGGCGGACACAGCCGGGGCGATGGTGGGCCTGCTGGTGGCTTTCGGGCTGGTCTGGGCGGCGCAGTCATCGACGGTATCACTGGGCCTGGGCACCTTCCGCCTGATCGTCCTGGTAAGCCTGATCCCCGCGCTGCTGGCAGTGCTGGCGCTGGCCATCGGCGTGCAGGACGTCAAGGCCAAAGGGAGCGCCAAACCGCCGAAATTTGCCTTTAAAGCGCTGGGCAAGCAATTTATGGTCTTTATGCTCATCGTGGGACTATTTGACCTCGGCAATTCCTCGGATGCTTTTTTGGTTCTGCGGGCGCAGGAGCGCGGCATGAGTGTGCTGGGAATTTTGGGCATGCTGGCAGTCTTTAATCTGGTGTATACGCTGATCTCAACACCGGCGGGCAGGCTTTCAGACAAAATTGACCGCCGCAAAATCATCATCGGGGGATGGGCGGTTTACGCGCTGGTTTACCTTGGGTTCGGCCTGGTGAATGCGGCATGGCAGGTGTGGGCGCTGTATATCATCTATGGAGTGTATTACGGCATGGCTTACGGCACCGCCAAAGCCATGGTGGCTGACCTGGTGCCGGCTGAGCTGCGCGGCACGGCCTACGGCACTTACAACGCGATCCTGGGCATCATTGATCTGCCCGCCTCGCTGATCGCGGGCATCCTGTGGCAGGGGGCGGGCGGCTGGCAGGGATTTGGGCCTTCAGCGCCTTTTCTTTTCGGCGCTGCTCTGGCTGGCCTGGCGGCAGTGATGATGGCTCTCTGGAAACCGGGACCACAGATGAACACAGATTGACAAAGGATAAACACAGATAAAAAGAAGAAACAACAGATGAAAAGAAGAAACCACAGATAAACACGGATGAACACAGATAAAAAAAACACAGATGAATTGTTATATAAAAAAGCAGAATACTTAGACAGAGCAATATAAATTAATTCAAAAATTTTATTGGCATTCATTTTCACGGTTGACGTGGTTTAAATAAAAGCATATAGTCAGGGTGAAAAACCAAAACGACTGTTGATTTGGAAAGGTGCTGTTATGGGAAAACTGGATAGCAGGATTGCCCTGGTTACAGGCGCCGCGAGCGGCATCGGCAGGGCGATTGCCCTCAAGTTTGCTGATGAAGGGGCACTGGTCTCATTAATCGACGCAGACCGCAGGGCGCTTGAACGGTTAGCCGAGGAAATCAGGGATTCAGGCAGGCTGGTTTTGCCTGTCGCCTGCGATGTCTCAGATGAGGCGCAAGTGAGTCAGGCGGTTGAAAAAACAATAAAAGAATTTGGCGGCCTGCACATCCTGGTAAATAACGCCGGGATCAGCCCAATTAAACCTTTGGAAGAAATTTCTTTGGATGAGTGGAATAAGGTCATTGCCATTAATCTCACCGGCCCCTTTCTTTTTATGAAGGCCGCGCTACCCCATATCCAGAAAGCCGGCAATAAAGGCAGGATCATCACGATGGGGTCTCTGTCAGGCCAGATCGGCGGCATCGCGGTCGGGCTGCATTACACCGCCAGCAAGGGCGGGCAGCATGGCCATGACCAAACAAGCCGCAAAATTGCTGGCCCCTTACAAAGCCACAGCCAACAATATAGCACCAGGTACAACCGATACGCCGCTGGTGCAGGGCTGGCCGCAGGAAACGAAAGACGTGCTGGTCAGGCAGATCCCGCTGGGGCGTTTGGGGATGGCAGAAGATGTGGCGAATGCGGCCTTGTTCCTGGCCTCGGAAGACGCCTGCTTTATCACCGGCGCCACCATCAACGTCAATGGCGGCATGTTTATGGGTTGAAAGCAAGTATCAAAACCTCCCATATTTAATATTACTTCCCGTGAAAAAAAGATTTCGCTCACAAGTTTTAGGATGATAAGCGCGCACGAAATCCCGATTCTGCTTTAAACTAAAAGAAACATTTAAATGAAAGGCATGGGCAGAAATGCACGGAAGCGGCTGGCACAGTTATATCCGATCGGGGGATGAAAAACCAAAAGTTACCTGGGCACTGCTCAGGCGCGTGCTGGGGTATTCCGTCGCGTACCGCTGGCAGTTGATCGGTATGCTGGTATTGATCCTGTTCAGTTCAGGCCTTTCCTTGGTATCGCCGCTGATCGTGCGCGACCTGATCGACCGCACCATCCCGGCGAAAGATGTCCAACGGCTGATCTGGCTTGCGCTGGCTCTGCTGGCTGTGCCCGCGCTCAAAGGCGTGATCAGTATTTACCAGCGGCGTTTCAATACGGATGTGGGTGAAGGGGTGATCTATGACCTGCGTGTCGCGCTGTATGACAAGCTGCAGCGCATGTCGCTGCGGTTCTTTACGCACACCCGTATCGGCGAAATCATGAGCCGCCTGAACAATGATGTCATCGGCGCCCAAAGCGCCATCAGCAACACGATTGTCAATATCATCACCAATATCATCCAGGCCATTGTGATCTTTGCGGTGATGATGACCATTGAATGGCGCCTGACGCTGCTTTCATCCGCGATCATGCCACTCTTTATCGTCGCGGCGCGCGCCATGGGCAACCGCCTGCGGGATGCCGCCCGTGAACAAATGGACGCCAACGCCAAGATGAACGCGATGATGAACGAAACCTTGAATATCGGCGGCGCGCTGCTGGTTAAGCTGTTCGGCCAGCAGAACGCGGAAACCGCCCGATTTGACGACCGGGCAGCGAAAGTAAAGGACCTGGGCGTAAAGCGCGCAGTTTACGGTTCCGTCTTTTTTGTGATTGTCGGACTGCTGAGCGCCGTCGGCACTGCCCTGGTTTACGGCTTTGGCGGATACCAGGCCATCCTGGGGACGTTTACCGTGGGCACCATTGTGGCGTTTGGATCTTACCTGGGGCAGCTTTATGGCGCGCTGCAGGGATTGGCAAATTCGCCGGTTGAATTCAGCACATCCGTGGTCAGTTTTGAGCGGGTGTTCGAGATCGTTGACCTCCCGATCGAGATCGAAGAAAAACCCGGCGCGCTGGAACTTTCGGCGGTTTCCGGCGAAATTAATTTTGAACATGTCTATTTCAACTATGACGACAGCAAACAATACCTGCTGAGCGATGTGCGGCGTTATGGCCAGGAAGAAAATGTCATCACAGTACTTTCAGATGAGAAACCAGAACAGGTGGAAGAAGAAAGCGCAGCACTGACGCAGGCAAGAGAAATCGCGCTGCAGGACATCGATTTCACCATCAAACCCGGCCAGCTGACTGCTCTGGTTGGCCCGAGCGGGGCGGGCAAAACGACATTAACCTACCTGATCCCGCGCCTGTACGATCCCAGCCAGGGGCGGATCCTGCTGGACGGGCACGACCTGCGGGATGTGTCGCTGGCTTCATTGAGCGCCCAGATCGGCATGGTGACCCAGGAAACATATTTATTTCACGATACGATCCGCACCAATCTGCTGTATGCCAAACCAGACGCGCCGCAGGATGAGATTGAAGCAGCAGCCAGATCCGCGAATATCCATGACTTTATTGCCCAGCTGCCGGATAAATATGCCACCATCGTGGGCGAGCGCGGCTATCGCCTGAGCGGTGGAGAAAAACAGCGCATCGCCCTGGCACGGGTGATCCTGAAAGACCCGCGCATTCTGGTGCTGGATGAAGCCACCAGCAGCCTGGACAGCGAATCGGAAGCCCTCATCCAGGATGCCCTCAAGCGCGTGATGGCGGGCAGGACCAGCATTGTGATCGCCCACCGCCTGAGCACCATCCTGGCGGCGGACCAGATCCTGGTCATCAACCGCGGGCGCATTGAAGAACGGGGCGTGCATCAGGACCTGCTGAAGCTGGGCGGAATCTACGCGAACCTGTATCATACGCAGTTTAAGGGACAAAATAATTAAATGGACCTAGGGGAAAAAGAAATAGCGCCAAAATTGTCATAGCTAAAGAAGCAAAATAGGCTCATTTTGTTATTATGAAATATCAGGAAACGATATAGAATAGTGATGCAGGGTGAGGTGAGATGTGTTTAAAAAATTAGACCATATTGCCATTGCTGTAAAAAATACCGAAAACCAAATCCCCTTTTGGCAACAAGAAATGGGCGGAAAGATTGAAGTACAGGAAGTCGTTAATAATCAAACTGTGCAACTAACCCACATAAATGTGGGCGGTACCCAAATTCAACTCGTTCAGCCACTCAATCCAGAGCATCCTATTGCCCAGTGGGTGGAGAAATTTGGGGAAGGCTTGCACCATATTTGTTTTTTCGCAGAGGATTTTGATGCGGCGTTAATGTACGCCAGGGAAAATAATTTGGTATCAAAAGAAGTTATGCCCCATCAGGGAACTCAGGGGAAAAAAGCGTTTTTCCTTAATAAAGAAAAGACAAATAACATTCTTATCGAGATAACCGGATAAGGGTTCCCCGGTAATAATGATAACTCCTGATTACCGCACCAAGACAATTTTGCAATATCTGCTTGAGGCTGATCGACCGGTAACCACGGAAAAAATTGGCAAAAACTTAAAGCTCACATCGCGTCAGGTCAATTACAGCCTGCTCCAGGGCGAGCACTGGGTCAAGCTTAAGGGGATGAGAATCGAAAAAATACCGGGCACTGGCATATCCCTTAAAGGCTCCGATTCGCAAAAGGGATTACTCAAACAAGACCTGGGGCAGATAGAAAATCAGCCTTCTTTTTTTCCTTTTGATTCAAGGTACTATTCAATTTTGTTCATCCTCTTTTTTTCGGCTGAGCCAATTAACATCAAAAGGCTTTGTTATGAACTAAAGGCTTCAAAATCTACGATCACCCGGGACCTTGTGATCATCAGGTCCTGGTTAAAAGAATATGGCCTGGCATTAATTGGAAAACCAAATTATGGCCTTGAGTTAAAAGGGGAAGAGTCGCTATTCCGTTCATGCTTATCCAACCTCATTGTGGAATCAATCGGAGAAGAAGAGTTATTAAACATGCTCTGCTCGGAAGAAGGGCAAATTTTTATTAATGACCTTGTCAGACAAAAATACCACCCTTTTGTCAGCCATTATATAAACCTGCTGGATCTGAAAAACATTTTCAGGCTCTCAAAATATTTTGAAAAAAAAATAAGCAAAAAAACTTCCGATAATTCACTATTAAAATTATCACTTATCACAAATATCAGCCTATTCAGAATCAAGCAAGGATTTTTTATCGAAACAAGTCCGGCAACCCCCGGCAAATATCATCGGAACGAAATATCCCAAATATTTAATGAGATTTTTGAATTATATGAACTGCCATTGAAACAATGCGAGAAAGAATATGAATTAATCTTCTTTACTTATAATTTTCATTATCTTATTGGGCAGTTAGCTCCAAAGGATTATCTGACATCGTCACTATCCAGGACAAAAAAACTATCATTGCAAGTGGTTGTCAACGAAATAATTGAAAGTTCCTCAAAAAAGCTTCATCCAAGCTTGCTTGTAAATCGCGATTTAAAGAAATATTTGACAGCTATATTCAGGGAAGAAGATGAAAAATACCATCTTACTGATGGGCAATTAAGTAATCTGGAAATGAATCTGAAAAAAGAATACACCCAGATTTTGGAAACCTGCAGGGAAATAAATAATGAACTAAAAGAGAGATTTAATTACTATCTTGACTGATCATGAATTATATAATCTGGCAATGTGCCTGATTGCAGCCATGCAAAGTTTGCAGGCAAAGGAGCTTCCTGTAAGAGTACTATTGGTATGCAACGCGGGGACAATAACCGCGTGGCTGCTCGAATCCCGCATACGAACCGAATTTCCAAAAATTGAAATCGCGGGAAGGTCGTCACTCACCAAGTTAATGGAACGCAAGTCATTTAATGATATTGACCTGGTCATATCCACCGTTGCTTTGACCACAATAAACATACCGCACATTGTTGTCGATCCGCTCCTTAATGATCAAAATGTAAAAGCTATTAAGGATTTTATTTCCAGCAAAAACCTGCCTGAATTAAACCAAAAAAAGTATGACAGATTGAATCAAGAGCCAATTTCACTCAAAACTCTCTTAACCGAAGCGACCATTCATCTTAATTTGACGGCAAACGGTTGGAAAGAAGTAGTAGAAAAAACAGGCAATTGTCTTTTAATAAATGGATCAATTGAAAAGCGATTTATAAACGCTATGAAAAATGTGATCATCCGCAATGGGCCTTATATGGTTTTATGGCCGGGAATCGCACTTTTACATGCAAATCTGTCTGACGGGATTAATAGGCTCGGCATGAGCTTGGCGACTTTTAAACCACCTGTTAATTTTGGTCATGAAAAGAATGATCCAGTTGATATCGCTTTAGTGATAGCAACACCGGATAACGCAATTCATTGCCATGCCCTCCAACAATTGCTTGATTTGATCAACGATCCCGGTAATCTGAATATTATTAGAAATGCCGAAAGAAAAGAACAGGTTATTGATTTATTAATTTAAAACAAAACTGGAGAAAAATAAAATGGGCCTTTACGAAATGATGGCAGGTACACTGATATTATCAATACTTGACTGGCTGCAAAAAAATATTAATACAGTATCAATATTCATTGGGATTTATTTACTTTTGATTTTTTTGGCGCGATACCAGGATCGAAGGATTGAACACAATACCAACCGCTTGATTGCAAAGACAATAATGGAGTTAAGTAAATCCGGCAGGGACGTATCCCCGTCGCGGGTTGAAAAGCAAATGAAGCCACTTTGGCTGGAACAATCCAAAAAATGGGTGCTATTTGTTCTGGGGAAGCGCGGATTATTTCCGGTTATTTATAAACCTGAGAATAATTTCCAGAAATATGTATCAAAAGAAAAAATTGACAGTTTTATCACCGCATCAAAAAACAATTAAATATACAGTTTATTCTATAACCCCTCAGGGTTTTCACGAGTTTAACTTATATCAGGTATGAGTTAGCTTCATTTTGTAATTATTCTCAGGATTAAGACTTAATCCAATACAGCATTGAATTAATTGTTGGCACATGCAATACTGATAATTGAAATTATGCTGTAAAAACCGGTTTAATTTAATGAGGAAGGAGGTGAGAATTTGACGATAAAAAAAATTCTGGTATGTTGTGGGACCTCGATGATCACAAGCTCGGTAGTAATTAATAAACTAAAACCTGCTTTTGAGAAAAATAATATTCAGGCAAGGTTCACTCAATGCAAATACTCAGATGTTCCGTTTCAAATCAAAAGTGGATTACCAGATTTGATCATCCCGACCGGCAGGTTAAGCGAAAGTGTTGCCGGTGGTGTACCAATTGTTGAGGGATCTGCGTTTCTCACAGGTGTCTCACTTGACGAGACCATAGAAAAAATTATTAACATCTTAAAAGAAGAATAATAAAATCAGGAGAAAAAAATGGAATTCTTTCAGAATGCCTTGTTCTATATAGCAGGTCTTGGCCCGATGGTCATGATGCCTATTGTGATTATCATCATTGGGTTAATTCTCGGTGTGAAATTTAATACATTGTTCAGAGCAGCGCTTCTTGTGGGTATTGGTTTCGCCGGCATTAAATCTGGCAGTGGGTTTCTTTGCGAACGGAGTTGGACCTTCTGCCCAAGCCATGGTTGATGTTTATAATCTTCAAACAGATATTCTGGATGTGGGTTGGCCGGCGCGGGCTGCCGCGACATGGGCATTTCCACTTGCGCCCGTGGTGATTCTGACTGTGTTGGGCGTAAATTTACTCTCACTGCTCATTCGGTGGTCTCGAGTGGTTATGGTTGATTTCTGGAGTTATAACCATTTCGTATTCACTGCAGCAATTACCTGGTACTTAACCGACAGCATTCCTTTAGCCGTTGTTGCGGCAGCAATAGACGCGTTTATCGCATTTAAACTTGCCGACTGGACAGCACCATTGGTTGAAGAATATTTTAAACTGCCAAAGATTTCTTTCCCGACATCCAACTCAATTGGCTGGGCACCAGTTGCCTGGCTGCTCGAGCAAGTTTGGAGCCGAATTCCGGGCTTGAAGGACTTAAAGGCCGATCCGGAGTCAATACAGCGGAAATTTGGCGTCTTTGGTGATCCAATCGTAATGGGTTTGGTGTTAGGCGCGATAATTGGTATCCTGGGCAGGCAGAGCGTGCAAGGCATCTTGCTTGTTGCAATGACTGCGGCAGCTTCTTTGTATTTGATCCCAAAAATGATGCAAATCCTTATGGAAGGCCTGTTGCCCTTTGCGGATGCCATTCAGGTAATTCTGGAGAAGCGCTTCAAGGGTGAAAAATTCACAATTGGTGTGGATGCAGCATTAACCATGGCCGATACCTCAGTAATTGCCGTGGGCATCTTAATGGTTCCTGTAACACTATTCATGGCTGTAGTTCTCCCTGGGAACCGAATTCTGCCCCTTCCTGACCTGGCAATTGCCGCAATTTGGATGGCAGCCTGGCCGGTGGCGTTTGCCAAAGGTAATATCGTACGCGGGTTCTTAAGCACTTTCTTATTGATGGCAGTTGTACTTTGGATTGGGACCGATCTTGCTCCCGTGCAAACCAGTCTTGCCCTTGCATCCGGATTCGAGATGCCAGAAGGGATGACAATGGTTGGAGGACAGGATGCGGGTCTCCATCTTCTGGGTTACGCTGTAAGCAAAGTTCTGTCATTTGTTGCGAACCTGTTTTGATAAACTAAAAAGGTGTATGTAAAACGATGCGAGAGGCGCAGTAAAATATTTACTGCGCTTCTCTAATCCCAAAAGAG
Organism: uncultured Chloroflexia bacterium; assembly: GCA_963751635.1. Classification (GTDB taxonomy): domain Bacteria; phylum Chloroflexota; class Anaerolineae; order Anaerolineales; family Anaerolineaceae; genus Pelolinea. Next base: position 144,660 of record CAVVVE010000001.1, on the reverse strand, counting down.
GCCCGATTATGATGAAAGAAAACCTGGTATTAAATCGACTGAAAAATCATGAACACGTTTTGGGCTGTATAGTTCAAGGAAATTGGCCAGAATTGGTCGAGATGATTGGTTTGGCAGGATTTCATTTCGCATTTATTGATGCGGAGCATTACGCTTTTTCAATGAGAGACTGCGAAAACCTTGTAAGGGCCGCAGAAGTGCGCGGCATCTGTGCTTTTATCCGAACTCCTTACTCAGATCCCAAAACAGTGCTGAAATACCTGGATTTGGGTGCCGCCGGCATTATTTACCCTGATATTAGTACCAAGGAAGATGCAGAAGCTGCCGTCAGATATGCCAAATATCCCCCTCAAGGTATCCGGGGTTTATCATCCACACGCAGCGGCGATTATGGCTTTCTTTCCAAAGATATTTACTTGAACAAAGCAAATGAGGAGACTGCTGTTTTAGCAGTCATTGAATCACAAGAAGGATTGGACAACCTGGAAGAAATTTTCAGTGTGGAAGGGATTGATGCTTTTTTGATCGGAACGTCAGATTTATCCATGTCTCTGGGTGTTTATGGCCAACCAGAACATCCCAAAGTTATAGAAGCAGTGGAACACATCATTAAAACAGGGAAGAAAATGGGCGTCCATGTTGGCGGATACTTGAGAAGCGGCCAATCTCCACAGGATTATTTCAACATGGAGGCTGATATTGTACTGGCCGGGATAAATTCACTCCTTAAAAAAGCATTGACTGATTTTGTAAAATCTTGCCAATAGTGGGAAATTGAAAAATGAATTCAATAAATACGGCACTCGGCTTGGTAAATCCTGATAATTTAGGTATCACGCTTTACCATGAACATTTGGCAATGACACCTGGCCCTGCCACAGAGTTTGCCTCTTCGATCTTTGATGATACGGATAAGATTTTAACGGAGGTAAACGAGTTTAAAGATGAAGGCGGCGGCACATTTGTTGAAATGAGCCCGCTCAATTTCGGCAGAAATGTGAAGGCATATCAAGAAATATCCAAGAAATCAGGAGTCAACGTCATTTGCTGTACCGGTTTTCATAGAAAAAAATTTTTACCCGATTGGATAGAATCGATATCCGCACAAGAAATTGAAAACAGGCTCATCCGGGAAATCACTGAAGGAATGGATGATACCGACGTAAAAGCCGGAGTAATAAAGATTGGCACGAGCCTTAATGAGATTCTGCCAATAGAAAAAAGGGTCATCGAGATTGTTGCTGAAGTACATCAAGCAACCGGAGTACCGATAAGTTCACATTGTGAAAAAGGCAGCATGGCACTTGAGCAGGGTGCAATTCTGGAAAAGTCACACGTTTCTCCCGACAGGGTGCTTTTAGGGCATGTAGATATTCCAAACGATCTTGATTATCTGCTTGAAATCTGCAAATGCGGATTTAATGTAGGAATAGACCATGTCGGGCGCGACCTTGTAAATAATGACCAAAGAAAAATAGATCTTATCAAAGCTTTAATTGAAAAAGGATTTATTGCTCAAATTTTCATTTCCGGCGATATGGGTAAAAAAGAATACTTAAGGGTTTACGGCGGCAATCCGGGTTTTAGATATATCGTTAGAGAGTTTAAAGCTTCGCTATTAAAAAATGGCATTAGTGAAAAACAATATAACCAGATTTTGATAGAAAATCCAAAAAGATTATTTACACCGAAATTGATTTGAAAAAGGAAAATTTAATAATTTAAGAGTGCATACATGAAAGTAATCGGATTAACCCTTTACAAAGTCAAGCCAAGATGGATGTTCCTGAAGGTAATGACTGATGAGGGCATCAACGGATGGGGTGAGTTAATTTCTGGCGGCAAAACCAAGTCAGTGGAAGCGGCCTTATATGAAATGGGCGAAAAAATCATCGGCTGCGATCCAAAAAGGATTGAGGACATATGGCAGATGATGTTTAAATCCTTTTTTCGCGGCGGGCCAACGCTAATGACTGTTATTTCAGGGATAGAAATAGCGCTGTGGGATATCAAAGCACGCTGGCTGAATGTGCCGATTTATGAATTGCTTGGGGGCAAGGCACGCGAGAAGATCATGGTTTATTCCTGGATTTCCGGAAAAACAACCGAGGATTTTGTTAAGGCAGCTCTTGAGAAAAAAGGAAATGGATTTCACGCTATTAAATTGCTGGCTACAGAAAATTGCCATTATATTGACAGCTATCAGAAAATTAAAACTGTCGCCGACCGTATCGGTGAAATCAGGAGTGCGGTGGGAGATGATTTTGGGATCGGGATCGATTTCCATGGCAGAATTCACAAAGGCATGGCAAAGCCTTTAATCCATGAACTTGAACCGTTCCACCCAATGTTCATCGAAGAACCGCTTCTGCCTGAGCATGGCGAACACCTTAGAGAGATAAAAGCAAGCACGTTTATCCCAATCGCAAGCGGAGAAAGACTTAAAACTCGATGGGAATATAAAGACATCATTACAGGGGGAGCTGTTGATATTATTCAACCAGATATCGCCATGACGGGCGGAATTCTGGAAACCCGGAAAATCTGCGCCATGGCTGAGACTTATGATATTGCAGTAGCCCCTCATGCTCCTTATGGTCCAATATCCCTCGCGGCTTCTTTTCAACTGGATGTTTGCACGCCAAATGTATTTATCCAGGAACAGAGCCTTGGAATGTTCTACAACCAGGGAGCGGACCTTACTGATTATGTAATAAACAAAGAAGTATTTGAATATAAAGATGGATTTGCCGCCATTCCCAATGGACCTGGCTTGGGGATTGAGGTAGATGAAAAGATGATCGAAAACCGAAACCTTGATGATCTGGGTTGGTCAAATCCAACCTGGCGGAACGAAGATGGCACCATCACTGAATGGTAAAAGGAGAAAAATGAAAATTTTGGCATTGTCTTTATCATTTTGCAAATATGCGCTAAGTGGCAAGCCCGGGGAGATGTTGAAAGAGGCAGGAATAAGTTTTGATATTAACTCAACCGGCAAGAAATATAGCGAGGAAGATATTATTAAAGTGGTTGAAGGTTATGACGGGATTGTGACTGGCGCAGATCCAATAACCAGGAATGTAATTCAAAAAGGGGTAAATTTAAAAATTATTGCCAAAAATGGCGTTGGTTATGACAATATTGATATTCCTGAAGCCACGGCAAGAGGGATTTATGTGACGTATACACCCGGGGCTGTTGAACAGACAGTAGCAGATACAACAATCGGATTAATGCTTGATCTTGCAAGAAATATCACCAAGGGGACTCAGTCAATCCGCAATGAAAATTGGGAAAGACTTATGGGCACCGATGTATGGGAAAAGAAGCTGGGGATCATAGGCCTTGGAAAAATCGGCAAAAACGTGGCTTATCGTGCAAAAGGATTTAATATGGAAGTGTACGCCTATGATCCTTTTATTGATAAAGATTACTGCCAAAAAAATAACATTATCGAATCGGATCTGGATCAAATTTTCAGAAACTGTGATTTCATCACAATTCACTCCATGCTGACCGATGAATCCCGCCATCTTGTCAATAAAGAACGTTTAGGCATGATGAAAAATACCGCATTCCTGATTAATACCTCAAGGGGCGGGGCGATCAATGAGGCGGATTTAATCGAAGCATTAAAAGAGAAAAAAATTGCGGGTGCAGCACTGGATGTATTTGAGACTGAACCGCTTCCCAAAGAGAGTCCGCTTTTTGATTTGGATAACGTAATTCTTAACGCCCATATTGCGGGACTATCACACAGCGCTAATTTTAGAGCAGGGATGATGGTAACCGAGAGTGTCGTGGCAGCTCTGAAAGGCGAGGTGCCGCCTTATGTATTAAATAAGGAAGCAAAGGAAGCGAGAGACGCAAATGGTTAGATTAATTGCCATTATCAGAGGAGTACATTCAGATAATATCATCCCGGTTATCAGTGAACTGCTTAATGAAGGTATCCGTGAAATTGAAATCTCTCTTAGCGAAGAGGAAATGGGGCTGAAATGCATTGAAAGTGCGTCAGCTCATTTTAATAAATCTGAGCTCAAACTTGGGTGTGGGAACAATTATTAATACCAGACAAGCCGACCTGGCATTAAAAAAGGGCGCTGAATATGTCATTATGCCGGGTTGGGATGAAAACCTGGTGAAATATCTTCAATCGATTTCAGTAGAAGTAATTCCCGGTGTTTTTTCACCTGCAGAAGTAATGCGGGCCATTAATTTAAATATTAAATTAGTTAAATTATTCCCTGCTGATTTTCTTGGGCCGGGTTATATCAAAGCTTTGTCTGCCCCATTTCCTGATATGGAATATTTGGCTGTGGGTGGAGTCAATCTTGATACTGCAATTGATTATTTGAAAGGGGGCTTTAAAGGATTGGGATTAGGGAATTGTCTGGTACCCAGAGGCGCGACGAAAGACTCTTTGAAACAAATCCGTTATAATGCCAAAGCTTTTAATGACCTCATCACGGATTTTGAAGTAAAAAAATAAGAAAAAAGAACAATAGTAGGCCTTTGATCATATGGAAATATTTTCAGCTCTCGTGGACAGTACGACCTCAGAAGAGGTACTCGCCCTTTTATCAAAAGAATTAATTCAATTAGGATACGTAAAAGAAGGGTATCTCGAAGCAATCCTGGAAAGGGAAAAGTCCTATCCAACCGGCTTATCTTTTAATGATCATTTTCAAATTGCAGTTCCGCATGCCAATATTGACTTGACAGAAAAAGAAGTAATGGTGGTCGTAAAAACACGAAATCAAACACTCCAATTTCATAAGATGGATGACCCGGCAAAAATTATTGGAGTAAACATACTTTTTTTGTTTGCGATTAGGAATCCAAAAAATATATTCAATTTCTTTCGGATTTTATTGAGATCCTTAAAAATGTCGATTTTCAGAAGAAGATTAAAGAGTATTCACCTAAAAAAACTGTAGCTTTATTAGATGAAGTCCTGCCCAAATATGAATTTTTATATAAAGGATTTTTAATATAAGCTTATCTTGATTGTCATAACTGAAAGGAGAGAACTGTGATTGTTGTAAAAGCCAGTGAAGTAACACCTTTTATCTCCCCGCTCCCGCATCGCAGAGAATTAAGGGTATTGCTTTCGCCCAAAATCCACCACACCTCTAATTTAATTGGCATGGGCATGGTAACCGTAAAGCCGGGAGAATCAGGGAATCCGCATGTCCATACTGTTGAACAGGAAACCTGGTTTATCATATCCGGAACAGGCAAAATAATTGTCGGTGATGAAATTGTCGAACTCGAGCCAGAAATGGTAGTTGTGGCGCCTGCTGGAGTTGACCATCAAATAAAAAATGATGGCAATCAAGTACTAAAAGCAATTTTCATATTTACGCCAGCCGGGCCGGAAGAACCCCATTTGTTAAAGACTGTCGAAAATGCGATCGATGAAAATCATTGATAATTAATATTTGCAGAAAATTTGATTTATTGGTATGAATTCCTTCGAACGCGTGTCAGCTTGCATAAATCATTCTGAACCGGATCGGATCCCTTTTGACCTTGGGGGAACTCCGATGACAGGAATTCACATTTTGGCATATCGCAATCTGGTAAAGACCATTGGATTAGAGGGTGGAGATGGAATTATTGACGATACCATGCAGCAATTGGCTTATTTGAATGAAGATTTCTATCAGTATTTTCGGACTGATGTAAGAAAAGCGCTTGCGAGAGCTTCTGACAGGAGTGACCTAGAGTTTAAGAGTGAAGGTGAATATACCTTTTTCCATGATGCCTGGGGCATTGGTTGGCGCATGCCGAAAGATGGCGGATTTTATTATGATATGTTCAGCAACCCGCTTAAAGGTGCTGAAAGTATTGAGGATCTAAAACAATATAAATGGCCGGATCCTTTGGCAGGGGTGGACTTTACGGGTGTCAGGGGAAAAGTTTTATCTGTTATTCAAGCAGGATATATGCCAGTTTTAGGTGGATTTTGCCCGGGTGTAACAACCATGCATGCGTGGTTAAGAGGTTTTGAGAAGTTTTATATGGATTTTGTCCTAAACCCGGATATTGCAGAATGGATAATGGACAAGGTTAACGAAATAAAGTCTACATATTGGGAGAGATTATTAGCTGAGGTAAAAGATCTGACCTGCATTGTTATCGAATCCGATGATCTTGGAGGACAAAAACGCACTCTTTACTCACCTGACACCTACCGGAAATTTGTAAAACCCCGCCATTCGAAGTTAATGAAGTTTATAAAATCTAAATCGTCAGCAAAAATCTTTCTACATAGCTGCGGAGCGATCCGAGATGTGCTGGGTGACCTGATTGAAGCCGGGATCGATATTATCAATCCCGTTCAAATAAGTGCAAATGGAATGGATCCTTTTGAATTAAAACGAGACTTCGGTAAAGATGTTGTATTTTGGGGCGGCGGTGTGGATACTCAAAATATTCTTGGTTCCGGGTCACCAGATGAGGTCAAGGATAATGTAAAACGAAGCATCGATGCATTTGCTCCGGGAGGCGGTTTTGTTTTTGCAACTGTTCACAACATTCAAGCAAACGTCCCCCCGGAAAATATTTTAGCGATGGTTGATACCTTTCAGAAAAATTGCTCGTATTGAGGCAATTTTCTCAAAATTGCTTTTTCGAAATACTATAAAATATCATCATCAAGAAAAATCCTAAATATTGGCGAGAGAAGGTACCGCCTTTGAGCGGCGGCGAAAAGCAATGCATCGCCCTGGCAAAGGCGATCCTTACGGAGATGGCATGAGTGAAATTCCCGGCGAGAAAAAAGAATTCATCGATTCATTTTTGGAAGGCGCGCATATTGCCAGGCTGGCAACCGCCGACCGTGAGGGCCGCCCGCATGTTGTGCCGGTATGGTATGCCTGGGATGGGGAAAGCATCTGGATCAGCTCCTATTCGAGCACCAGAAAGATCAGCAACCTTGAGTGCAACCGGTTTGTGTCGATCATCATCGATGTCAGCGGCGGCGAGGGGGAAACCAGGGCGGTATTGTTTGAAGGAGAAGCTGAACTGGTCAAAGAACCGCGCGAGTTTTTGCGCGAAAAATTTTACTGGATTTACAGGCGCTATTTGGGGGAAGAAGGGGTGATGGCAACCAGCCCGCAGGAATGGATCGCTGACCCCCAGAATTTGCTGGTTCGCCTGAAGCCGCAGAAGGTGTTCACCTGGAACTGGTAAGGTTTTTATCCGGGAAATAATCCTTAAAAAACGCCTGAGTATTCGTTAATTCCCTTCAACGCTTATATAATTAGCATCAGTCTTTTTTAATTAAGTTTAATCCATTATTTACCTCAAACCAAAAGGGAGCCATAAATGAACGCAGAAAAGAAAATGGAATTCGATCTCAAAATTAAACGGATAAACGACCTTTTAGACAAAGGCAAGTATGACGCGGTTGTGATCGGCACGCAGAGCAACTTTTCGTGGCTGTCATGCGGCGGAACCAGCAAACTTGTGCTGACTTCAGACATCTCCGCGGTATATTGCGTCCTGACCAAAGAAAAGCGTTATGTGGTTGGATATTCGATGGATGTGCCCAGAAACGCTGAGGAAGAGCTGGAGGGGATGGGATTTGAGCCGGTCACCCTGCGCTGGTATGAAAATTCCCTGGAAGGGAAAGTGCAGGAATTGGTAAAAGGAAAAAAAGTCCTTTCAGATATCCCGCTGGATTGCGCCGCGGCCAATTTTAAAGCTTTTTATGAGCTGCATTATCCACTGACCGAATGGGAAATTACCCGCTATAAGGCCATTAACCAGGAAGCCGAAAAGATTTTGAGGCATGTTGTCGACCAGACCAAACCGGGCATGCTTGAAACACAGGTTGAAGCAATGATCACGTCCGAATTTTTTAACGCAGGCTATTTTCCGGTGGTCAATTTGCTGGGCAGCGATGAACGCATTTACAAATACCGGCATCTGATCGCCAAAGAAAAGAAAATTGACAAATATCTGCTTTTGATTCTGGTCATGCGTAAATATGGATTGAATTCAGTCTTTACGCGCTCGGCCTATTTTGGCGACAGCCTGCCTGAGGAAATCGCGCAAAAATTCAACGCCGCCAGCACCATTGCCGCCAATTGCATCGCACATTCAGTCCCGGGGACAAGGTTCGCGGATATCCTTGAAATGCAGAAGTCGCTCTACAGTGAATTGGGATATCCGGATGAGTGGAAAAATCATTTCCAGGGCGGCGTGAATGGGTATGTGATCAACGATTCCACGCTCTGTTTTGATGCTGATGCCGTGATGGTTGCCGACCAAACTTACAACTGGTTTGTGACGATCACCGGCGTGAATACCGAGGATACATATCTTTCAAGAGAAAAAGGCGGCGAAATCTTAACCACCAGCGGAGCCTGGCCTTTGAAGACTTACCAGGCGAGGAATGGCAAAGAAGTTCGGCTGCCTGAAATCTTGATGAAATAACGGAATTGGATAAATAGACATCCTGACGGGATGTCTATTTTTTTAAAAAAATCCGTTTTGCTATAATTACGACAGGAAAGAATAATTGTCGCGACAATTGCGGTATAATGCTCGCAATTTGTCTTAAATCTAGGGCAAGTGAATTCAGTTAGCGGAGGTGTCATGACAGTACATTTATATTTATCGCTCATTCCTGAAGCGCTGATTGCTTCGATGCTCACACCCGAAGAGTTCGGCGCGTATTATGCTGTCGGTTCCGAGAAGAAATCGCGCGGCCAGGCGATCTTCTTTGAAATTGATCCCAAATTCCGCAGCAAAGAGTTCCGGATTGAAGAAGGCATCCAGCGCTGTGTGCCGCATGAAGACGGCGGCCCCAAACGCTCCATCTATATCTCTGTTTACCGCGTCCTGGAAAATATCCCCATGAACGCCATCAAGAAACTGTATCTCACCACCCAGGATGGCCGCACACTGGAACTTGAACCAGGCAAGAAACTGCCTTCAGAAGAAGAAGGCCTGCATCTGTACCGGGAGATTTCACCTGTCTCCCCGCTGGTGGTGAGCACGAACGGCCCCAAGGCTTTTTATGAACTGATCGTCAAGAATCCCACCAGTTTGATCAAAATACCGGCAGTGTGCTTTACAGAGCTGCGGCTGGACGGCCTGGCAAAAGATCCAAAGAATGCCGATATTGGCGACCTGCCGTATGCCAATGTTGAACACCTGCGCAATTGCCTGGTTGACCTGCAATTCAAGCAGGTAACCACGAAAATGGTAGACAGGATCCCTGCGGGCGGAATTCCTTACAGGACCGTGAAGAACGGTTTCTTTGTCGGCAATCAGGAAAAATTGATCTACTTCCCCCTGCCGGAAGAAAAGAAACTGGTCGATAAATATTACCGCTGGTGGCGCTCGGCCACAATGTAAATTGTTATAAACCCGCCTAGAAAATCTGCTGGGCTTCCAGGTGGGTGATGTATGGATTAATTTATTTTTATAGAGGAAATCGTATGGCACAAACATGGTTATATGTGGGGATCGTTTCAGGGCTGATATCGGTTGGCGCTGCCCTGGCGATATATTTCTGGGTCGTACGCCAGGACCCAGGTTCAGAACGGGCACGCCAGGTGGCTGGCTGGATCCGTGAAGGTGCGGCGTCTTATCTCAAACGCCTTTATACCGTACTGGCGATGGTTGCAGCCGTGCTGGCTTTCGTGATCGCGATCGTGTTCAGCTTCAACCTCAGCAAGCTCGGCACCGGCAGCATGGATATCGTACCAGCTCACGGGCTGACGATGGCAGCAGCCTTTATCTTCGGCGCGGTCTGTTCGGCCGTGGCCGGCTATATGGGCATGACCGTGGCGGTGCAGGCCAATGTGCGCAGCGCGGTGGCGGTTTCGGATACCTTGAATAAAGGTTTCCGGGTTGCCTTCTATGCCGGCTCGGTGATGGGCCTGGCGATGGTCGGCCTGGCGGTGATCGGCATGAGCGTGATCTACCTGATCACCGGCAATCCTGAAATCGTGCTGGGCTTCAGCTTCGGCGCCTCCACCCTGGCGCTGCTGGCCAAAGCCGGCGGCGGCATTTACACCAAGACCGCCGATATTGCGGCTGACCTGGTGGGCAAAGTTGAAGTCGGCATCCCCGAAGATGACCCGCGCAACCCCGCTGTTGTGGCTGATAATGTCGGCGACAATGTGGGCGACGTGGCGGGCATGGGTGCGGATATCTTTGACAGCTATGTGGCCAGCACAGTTGCGGCCATGCTGCTGGGCGCCGCGATGGCCGGCCCCGACACGCTGAAGTACACCATCTTCCCGCTGATCCTGTGCACGTTGGGCATCTTTGCCTCACTGATCGGCATCCAGTTTGTGCGCGTGGGCAAGAATGGCAAGCCCGGCGCTGCGCTGAACTTCGGCACGATCTTCACCTGCGTGCTTTTCGCTGCCATGGTGATCGTTCTGGTGCTTACCGGCGGATATGACCTGAGCGTGCTCTGGTCCACCCTGGTCGGCTTGACCACCGGCGTCGTGATCGGATTCACAACCGAATTCTTTACCTCCGATGAATTTAAGCCGGTCCAGGAGACCGCCAGAGTCTCCAGCTCGGGCGCGGCCATCACCATCATCACCGGCTTCAGCTATGGCCTGATGAGCATCATGCCCTCCATCATCGGCATTGTGATCGCCACCCTCGTTTCGTTTTACATTTCCGATGCCTCCGGGGTGATCTCGGGCGTATACGGCATCGGCATCAGCGCGGTGGGCATGCTGGCAGTCAGCGGCATGATCGTTTCCTCCGACGCCTACGGGCCCATTGTCGATAACGCACGCGGCATTGCCGAAATGGCAGGCATGGACCATGAAGTGATCGAACGCGCGGATGTGCTGGATTCCGCAGGCAACACTGCCAAAGCCATCACCAAAGGCTTTTCCATCAGCGCCGCGGCGCTGACCGTTCTGGCGCTCTTCGCCGCTTACGCCGCTGTTATTGAAGCGCGCGGATTGACCATTAATATCAGCCTGCGCAGCCCGATGGTTGTCGCCGGCGTTCTGCTGGGCGCCATGACCCCGCCCATTTTCAGCGCTCTGACCATGCTTTCAGTCACCAAAGGCGCCTTCGGCATGATCGAGGAAATCCGGCGCCAGTTCAAGGCTGATCCGGGCATCCTGGCAGGCACAACCCTGCCGGATTACAACCGCTGTGTCAGCCTGGCTGCGGATGGCGCGCTGACCTCGCTGATCCTGCCCGCGTTCCTGGCAGTTGGTTTCCCGCTGCTGGTCGGCTTCATTCTCGGCCCGGATGCCCTGGGCGGTTTCCTGGGCGGCGCGATCTTCACGGGCGTGATCTTCGCCCTGCTGATGGCCAACTCCGGCGGCCTGTGGGACAATGCCAAGAAATTCATCGAAACAGGCGCTTACGGCGGCGTTGGTTCTGACGCGCATAAAGCCAGTGTTGTGGGTGATACCGTCGGCGATCCCTTCAAGGATACAGCCGGCCCTTCATTGAACACACTCATCACGGTTATGTCGCTGGTATCCTCGCTCTTTGCGCCGGTTATCGCGGCATTCCACCTGTTCTAAAAATAATAATCATGAACAATAAACAAAATCCCTCGAAATGAGGGATTTTGTTTTTCTAACTGCTGAATGTGATTCAGTGCCTGTATTTGGAAATGATCTGCTGGATCAGGTTTGGGTCAATGCGCGCAGAAGACCCGAGAATTTCCTTTTCAAAAGCGGGGCTACGCAGCAAATCCAGACGTGCCAGATATTGGAACGTAAGGTCTTCGCCGATGATATGCATGCTCCACAGGAAAAGCACCGCAGCCGCAAAGGCGGCAGCCAGGGAGCGGAGAGATGGTTTTTCATTGAAGGCTGGTGAGCCTGCCAGGAAGATGGCAAAGCCGATCTGCCCCAGGTAAAGCGTGCGATAGCGGAACACCTGGACGTGAATGAGCGCGTTCAGGAGGATGATAGCCAGGCCAACCTTTTGATAGGCGCTGAGCTTGCGGCTGAAGGCCAGCACAGCCAGAGCCAGAGTGGTTGAGATCAAGACAAAAGAATTGGAGGCTGTTCCGATCAGGGAAAGCTTTCCCTGCCCGTCAAAGAGCGGGATAAAAATCGCCAGGGCACTTTTAATGACATTTTCGAGTTTGGCAAGGAAAAAATCCGGCCTGGAAAGCAGGCTGGACTTTTCATAATAGCGCCATCCAAATAAATACCCGCTTTCATCATAAGCCCCTGCCATAGCCCCAAAGAGCACAAAACGCAGCAAGCCATAGACCAGAATGACCAGAAGCAAAGTGTAAACGCCCCGATTTCTTTCGGGAGATTTACCGAATTGAAGTAGAAGCACGGCGATGATCGTCAGGGGAACCATAAGGCCGGACTCTTTGCTCAATAGAGCCAGAATTGAAAGCACTATTAAGATCAGCAAATTTGGACGCGCGTTTTTTGCCAGGCGGACAAGATAATTTAAAGCGGTTAAAAGGAGCACTGCCACGAAAAGGGTTGGCCGATCAGAGATCCAGGTCGCAGGGGAGAGGGTGTAGAGGGAAACCAGCCCAAGGCAGGAAAATAAAAAGGCAAGCAACTTGTTGGGCTGCAGGCGGCTGAGGAGCGCGTAGAGGAGCAAAATAACCAGGATATGAAGGGAAAGGTTGATCAATTGGTTGGGGCCGGAAGAGGCGCCGAACAGCCGGTAGCCGAGCCACAGGGAAAGGGAATGCAGCGGGCGATAGCCGTAATTTCCAAAACCCCATTCCCGCAAAAAGAAAACAAGCGGATTATTGGCATTCTTTACAACAGAAAGCAGAACCAGGTCGTCAAAATCCACGGGCACAAAACGCAGTGCCGGATTATAAAAGGCATAGCCTGTCGCAATGATGGCCAAACAGCAAATCATGTCGGTTGTGCGGGAATAAAAAAAATTAATGGCATTAATCAGAAAGTTTTTCACTCGCTTTCCTCCTGTCAAATGAACCTTTCCATACTTACTTAATAAAATTACACACTGATTATATAAGTAATTGGATTTTGATCGCAGGCAGGTTGTTACTTAATAAATAGAATTGATGGCGGCACCAGACGCCTGCCTGATCCGGGCAGCCGGAAATCTGGTCTGTGTAAATTACTACCCTTGATATCTTTCCTAAAGACTAATGCCGAGATCTTTTCAAAGAATTCCGGCGCGTATTCGGTCTTGCCACTTACCCCGTCAAGCCCGCCCTCGCGCAGTTCAAGCGCCATACAGCTCTTCAATGATCGATGTCGTTTACCCGGATTTGATTTTCTTCTTAACCAAAAAACTGATGAAATACGCGACGCCCGAGACCAGGATGATGGTGGCTCCGGAGGTGAGGTTGAGATAATACGAAAGCAACAAGCCTACAAAAGTAAACAGCAAACTCAATCCGGTGGAAAGCGCCATCATGCGCTTCATATCCTTGACGAACAACCCGGCAATGGCAGCGGGCATGGTGAGCAAAGCAATCACCATGATCAAGCCGACGACGCGCATGGTCATTACGACTGTCAAGGCGATCAGGCTGACCAGCATTAGATAGAGGCGATCCACCGGCACATTCACCACAAAGGCAAAAGTCTCATCAAAAGAGATCGCCTGCAATTCCTTGTAAAACGCGGCTGTCAGGCCAATAATGATGACATTTAAAACCAGCATAATGATCAGGTCAGAGGCTGGCACAGCCAGGATGCTGCCGAAAAGGTAACTCATCAGGTCGGCCTTGTAGCCGGGCGACATATCCAGAAAGATGATCCCCAGCGCCATGCCGACCGCCCACATCACCCCGATGATCGTATCGGCGCGTTCGCGGGTGCGGCGGTGCACCCAGCCCATGCCCAGCGCGGAAACCAGGCTGAAGCCAATGGCGCCAAAGACCGGATCGATCCCTAAGAAATACCCCAGCCCGATGCCGCCGTAAGCCGCATGCGCGATGCCGCCGCTGAGAAAAACAATACGGTTGATGACGATATAGGTGCCGATGATGCCGCAGGCGATGCTGACGAGCACACCGGCTGCCAGCGCGTTGCGCATAAATCCGTATTGAAAGGCTTCAAACATGGGCATCTCCTTCGATCGTATGATCGGAAAGCACGCGGTGGGGCAGGCCGTGGGCGATCAGGTCCACCGGGCATCCATAAATGGCTTCAAGCATGTCTTCGGTTACTTCCTTTTGACCGTGGTAATGCAGGCGGCGGTTCAGGCAGCCGACAGTTTTCACATACGAAGAAACCGCGTTCATGTCATGGCTGATCATGAGAATGGTAACCGTGTTATTCAGTCGCGCCAGGAGCTCATAGATTGCTCCGGCCACCTGGGGATCGATGCTGGCGGTGGGTTCATCCAGCAGCAGGATCTGCGGATTGGAGGTCAGGGCGCGGGCAATATACACCCGCTGGCGCTGCCCGACGGAGAGGTCGCCGATGGCGCGCTGGCGCAGGTCAGCCATTTCCACCTGTTCGAGCGCATAGCGGATGGTCTCGCGGTCGGCGTTATTAATCGCCTGCAGGGGGCGGCGGCATCCCAGTAAGCCCATCTGGACCACTTCCCAAACCCGGATGGGGAACTGCCTGTCAAAATCAACATACTGCGGCACATAACCGATATGGCAGCGGCCATCCGCAACGCTCTTGCCCATGACGCGGATCTCCCCTTTGTCCGGTTTGATCAAGCCGATGATGGCTTTCAGCAAAGTGGTTTTTCCGCCGCCGTTGGGGCCGATCAGACCGAGAAAATCGGATTGGTTGATCGTCAGGTTGATATCTTCAAGGATGGTGTGGCCTTCATATCCGGCCCACAGCCCTTTGATTTCAATTACCGGTTCATTTTTCATAAGCAGCCTTAACTTTCCAATGATTTTTTCAGAATTAGCGCGACATCTTTCAGGTTTTGCAGCCAGTTTTCGGATAAATTGCTGATAAGGGTCACCTCGCCGCCGATCTCTTTGGCAATATATTTGGCAATTTGGGTACTGAATTCCGGCTGCGCAAAAATGACCTTTATGTTCTGCGCTTTGGCTGAATCGATCAGATCAGCCAGTTCACTGGCGCTGGGTTCAGCGCCGCCGATTTCAATCGGGATTTCCTCAAGACCATAGTCTTTGGCGAAATATGCCCAACCGGGATGAAAGACCATGAAACGGCGGTTGGCAAGGCCATCCAAAGACGCATGGATTTCCAAATCCAGAACCTCAATGTCTTTTTTAAAAGCAACCAGATTGGTTTTATAAGCGGGTTCGTTGGCTGGATCCAGGGCTGCCAGTTCAGCATAAATACGCTCTGCCATGCTGCTTACCAGGGCAGGCGAGGTCCAGACATGCGGGTCCAGACCTTTGCCATCAGCCGCGCCAGGTTCATCCTGATGTGCGGGCATGGGCAGTTTCTGGATGCCTTCTGAAAGGTCAACGATTTTCAATTTTGGATTGGAGGCGGTGATGCGTCTCCAGCCAGGCGGTTTCATAATCAACGCCGATTGGAAAAAAAATGGCTGAGTTGCTGAGCGCGGCCATCTGTGCGGGCTTGGGCTCGTAAGTGTGCGGGTCGGCGCCGGACCCAACCATGACATTGACCGATACCAGGTTGCCGCCGATGCGTTCAACAAAATATTTTTCCGGCAGAATGCTGACGGTCACGCCGATCGTATTTCCTGTTTTGGCAGATGGAGCCGGCGAACATGCCGCCAGGGTGAAGGCTGTCAAAAGGAGCAGCAGCACAGCTATTTTATTAAATTTCATTTTCTCTCCTTATCCTGGCATTCCCGGCACAGCCCGCTTAATTGCAGCCAGTGGCCGGTAACCTGATACCCATGGCTTTTTCCGATATCAATAAACTGCTCTTCAGCATCCAAGCCTTCAAAATAAGCGCTGCGGCCGCATTGGGTACATACCAGCAGATGCTGGTGGCCGCGGGTACCCCGAAACACAGTCTGGCACTGGTCAAGATGGTGGATGCGGTCAACCAGTTTCAGCTTCTCAAGCTTCTCAATCGTACGGTAGATTGTCACCAGGCCGATATTCGGCAGCACCGCACGCGCCTGGCTGAAAATATCCACAGGCGCAAGCGGGCGGCTGCTGGTCGCAATGATATCCACGACGGCGCGCATGGGGCGGGTGACACGGTATCCGTTTTGGCTAAGCGCGTTTTCCCATTGAAAGGATGTGCTTTTACTGGATTTATCCATTTTTATTGAAAGTGATTATCACTTTCAATAATTATAGCCTCCATTTTTAGAAACACAATATACAATATGTAAAATGAAGAACGATATCAAAGAGATACACCTGCTGCGCGATCAGAGCCAGGCGGTTCTGGCCCGCGTGCAGGAAAGCGCGCTGGTCAAGCGCTACAAGGCGGATGAAGCCATCAGCTGGCAGGCGGACGCCTGTGAATTTGTATATTTCATTTTAAAAGGTGAGGTTGAGATTTACCGCCTGTCGCCTGCCGGGCGCGAACAGATCCTTGACCGGCTGGGGCAGGGCGGCTGCTTCAACCTGGTGCCGGCGCTGATGGATAAAGCGCCCAACCAGGCCAACGCGCGTGCCCTGACGAACTGCGAGCTGCTGGCTTTGGGCATTAACGAATTCAGCCGCCTTTTAAAGGAATATCCGGAATTCGCGCAGGCTGTTCTGCGCTTCTTTGCAGAACGGCTGGCGCATATGACAGACCTGATTGAAACCCTGTCCTTATATTCCGTGCGCCAGCGGGTGGCAAAATTCCTGATGGATGAGGCGGACGCGCATAAGAATGACGGCGCCCTGCGCTGGACGCAGACGGATATGGCCCGGCGGCTGGGAACAGTGCGGGATGTGCTCGGCCGCACACTGCGGAAATTCGCGGATGAGGGACTGGTGCGCATTGATCGTGAAAAAATCATGCTGCTGGACAGGCAGGGGCTGGAAAAAGCGATCCTGGGGGATGAATAAGACTTTAGTCGCAGACAGAAAAGCATTCAAATGATATCCTCATTGCATGAAAGGGAATAGCCATGGCGGAAAGAATTCTTCCAGTCATTGATAAAGAAAAATGCGTCCTGTGCGGATTGTGCGTAGATACCTGCCCTGAGGCTGTGCTGGCACTGCAGGCGGATGAGCTGGTCTTTGCCAATCCTCAGAACTGCACTTTTTGCGCCACATGCGAAGAATCCTGCCCCGAAGGCGCTGTGAGGTGTGAATTCGAGATCCGCTGGGCATCATAATAAACAAGAGGAAAACAATGAGCGAATTTATCAACAATTATTCTTTACGCAAGGAGAAACTTAAAGAAGCTTTGCGGCAGATCCATGCAGGCAAACCATACCAGGAGGTCAAGGAGATTTTCAGGGAGATCCTCAGCAGCGCGACTGCCGGCGAAATCGCCGAGATTGAACAGGCGCTGATTGCCGAGGGGCTGCCTGTGGAAGATATCCAATACTTGTGCGACGTGCATGTGGCCATGTTCCGGGAATCACTTGATCAGCAAGCGCTGCCTGAAATGATGCCGGGGCACCCCGTGTACACTTTTCGGACGGAAAACGAACTGGCCGCGCTGGCGGTGAATGATACCCGACTTGCGCTTGAAGGCTATAAAGCGCAGTCAAATGGCGAAATGCGCCAAAAATTGCTGGACAGCGTAAAGAAGCTGAAACAATACGATAACCACTACCTGCGCAAGGAGAATTTATTATTCCCCTTCCTGGAAAAATACGGATTCAGCGGGCCATCCAACGTGATGTGGGGCATCCATGACGACATCCGCAAAGGCTGGAAACAAATGATTGCCACGCTGGAATCCACCCGTCCGGATTCGCATGAATTGGCGCAGGAAATGGAAAAATTATTCACGCCCGCAGAAAATGCCATTCGCGAGATGTTCTATAAAGAAGAACACATCCTGCTGCCCAATGCTTTGGAACGGCTTTCAGATGCCGACTGGCGCGCCATCCGCGACCAGGAGGACGAGTTTGGTTTCTCTTTTGCCACACGCGGAAACGACTGGCCGGGCAGCGCCGAGCAGAAAACCGCAGAAACAGATAAAATAGAGGAAAAGCCAAACCCTGAAAGGATTGAAACCATGAGTGATTTTCCCCTGACCAACGGCGACCTGACCATCAAGCAGATCGACCTGATGCTGAAGAATCTGCCGGTGGACATTACCTTTGTGGACGAAAATGATACTGTCCGCTATTATTCCGAGACCCCTGGACGCATTTTTAAACGCACAGCAGCCATCATCGGCCGCAAGGTGCAGAACTGCCATCCGCCCGCGAGTGTGGATAAGGTGGTGAGAATTGTTGAGGATTTCCGCGCGGGCAAACGCGACGTTGCCGAATTCTGGATCGAAATGAAAGGCAAGTTCATCCACATCCGCTATTTTGCCATGCGCGATGCTGATGGAACTTACAAGGGAACTCTCGAAGTATCGCAAGATTTGACTGAAGTACGCAAACTCAAAGGCGAAAAACGCCTCCTGGACGATTAACTAAAAAAACTCCGCGCAAGCGGAGTTTTTATTTTGTCCAAGA
Source organism: uncultured Chloroflexia bacterium (assembly GCA_963751635.1). Taxonomy (GTDB): domain Bacteria; phylum Chloroflexota; class Anaerolineae; order Anaerolineales; family Anaerolineaceae; genus Pelolinea. The sequence continues at coordinate 126,186 of CAVVVE010000001.1, read as the reverse complement.
GCTTATTTTTTCAGCAGCATTTTATTCAGTTTTGCCTCATCAAAATCGAGGACCACTTCGCCATCGATCTCAAAGGTAGGCGAGATCTGGAAGCCATCTCCCCAGGCGCGCACCTGGCGCGCTGCGTTCAGGTCTGTGGAAATATCAACCTCCGTATAATCAACGGCGTTATCTTTCAGCCATTCACGGGCGCGGCGGCAGTCGGGGCACCAGGGCGTGCAATAGATGACCACGCCGCTTGTGGGAATGTCCTTATTCTCTTTATAGAGGTGCTGAATCTTCTTATCAGCACCCGGGATGATCTTTTTCAGTTCATCCAGCAGCACCTCATTATCCGGCTGCTCGTCAATATCATGGATATCGATATAGCGGATAATGCCTTCCCGGTCAACAATAAAGATGGCGCGTTCGGAATGGCCTTCCTTGCGCAGCACCCCGTATTTTTTCGCGACCGCACCGTGCGGCCAGAAATCGCTTAAGAGCGGATAATTGATGCCGCCCAAGCTTTCGGCCCATGCCCTGAGGCAGGGGATACTATCTACGCTGATGGCCAGAACCTGGACATCCAATCCCGCAAACGTGTCGCGAAGCGCCTCGTAAGACGGGATCTGGCCTGTTCAGACTGGCGTCCAGGCCAGCGGGAAGAAGACCAGCACAACGGTCCTGCCGCGCAGTTCCGCAAGGCTGGCATCTTTACCCAGGTGGCACGGGAGCGTGAAATCGGGCGCACGCCTGCCAACTTTAAGTTTCATAAATGCCTCCATTTTTCATTGATCTGCCTGTATTATAATTTTCAGGATATGGTCTTATTATACAAATACCAACAGCAAAGGAATATTAGAGATGTATAAAGTCGTTTTGTTGAGGCATGGAGAAAGCGTCTGGAACAAGGAAAACCTGTTCACCGGCTGGACGGATGTGGACCTTTCGGAAAAAGGCGTCGAGGAAGCGCATAACGCAGCCAAGTTATTAAAGGAAGGCGGTTATACCTTTGATATTGCCTTCACCTCTGTCCTTAAGCGCGCCATCCGCACCCTGTGGATCGTAATGGATGATATGGATTTGATGTGGATACCGGTCATCCGGTCATGGCGGCTGAATGAAAGGATGTACGGCGACCTGCAGGGGCTGAACAAGGCGCAGACAGCCGAGAAATTCGGCGATGACGCAGGTGCTGGCCTGGCGGCGCAGCTACGACACCCCGCCCCCGGCGCTCAAGCGCGGCGACAAGCGCGACCCGGGCATGGATGCCCGCTACGCCCATCTGCCTACAGATGAAGTGCCCCTGACGGAATGCCTGAAAGACACAGTAGAAAGGTTTTTGCCGTACTGGGTTGATACGATCGTGCCGGTCATCAAGGATGGCAAAAGCGTGGTCATTGCCGCCCATGGCAACAGCCTGCGCGCCCTGGTGAAATACCTGGATAACATTTCCGAAGAAGAGATCACCGGCCTGAACATCCCCACCGGCGTTCCGCTGGTGTATGAACTGGATAAAGATATGCGCCCGATCAAGCATTATTATCTGGGCGACCAGGCAGCGGTTGAAGCCGCCATCAACGCGGTCAAGAATCAAGCCAAAGCAAAGTAGGCTAAACCGTTTACCGCAGTATCCCCTTTGGGACATTCGGTAAATACGGATATCAATGAAGTATGGAGACAAGGGCAACCTTGTCTTCTTTTATAAATCGGTTGTGAATGCAAATTAATTTTCAAAGTGCCTTGAGTTTCGCTTGCTGAATATTAATACGCTCCGGGTAACTTTGCTCAACCCAACTTGCAGAAAAAATATTCGGGCGTTATAATTGGTTTTCGTTAATGCCTCTACCATTTTTATGAGATAATTGATAATTATTAGTGTTTGTATAATTTGATTAGCGTGACAACCTGATTATTAAGGAGATGCTTTGACCTGTGATTAACAAAAGAATCCTTTTTTCTGTCTTTCTCCTGGCTTTATCCCTGATTTTCCTTTGGCCGGCTTCCGCGCTGGCCAGCCCGGATCGCGCGCAAGGCGATGTGAACCTGTACTTCTTTTGGGGGGATGGCTGCCCGCATTGTGAAGATGAGAAGGTCTTTTCTGGATGTCTTGATCAAAGAGTACCCCCAGGTAAAAATTCAGGAATATGAAGTCTGGTATGACAAGGACAATCAGGAAATCCTGAAGAAAGCCGGCGAAGTGATGGGCTTTAAACCGCAGGGGGTTCCCATCACCATCATCGGCGAAAGAATGTGGGTGGGCTTCCGCGAGCAGTATGGGCAGGAGATGAAGGCTGCAGTCATCAGCTGCATTGCCAATGCCTGCACTTCACCGCTGGACGCGGAAATCCTTGCTGCTCCCGAAACACCGGAAATAATTGAGAATTCAGACCAGGTTATCACGCTGCCATTCTTCGGGGAGGTTGACCTGGGCAAGCAGTCGCTGGCTGTCAGCACCCTGATCATCGGATTCGTGGACGGCTTCAATCCCTGCTCGCTGTGGGTGATCAGCGTCCTGCTGGCCCTGACCCTCACCAGCGGCTCGCGCACAAAAGTGATCACGGTCGGGCTGACTTATCTGCTGGTGACCACGCTGGTGTACAGCCTGTTTATCCTGGGCGTTTTCACCCTTTTCTCCTATATCGGATATCTTAAATGGATCCAGGTCATTGTCGCGCTGGTTGCGATCGGATTCGGCCTGGTCAATATGAAGGACTACTTCTGGTACAAGGAAGGCGTTTCCTTCACCATATCGGACAAGCACAAGCCAAAACTCTACAAGAACATGCGCGATTCGGTGGTCACGCCGCGCTCCCTGATCGGGCTGATCAGCACAACCGCGGTGATGGCAGCAGGCGTTTCCCTGATCGAGTTTTCCTGCACAGCCGGCTTCCCGGTCATCTGGAGCAATATCATGATCGCCAACAAGGTCAGCCCGCTTTATTTCGCGCTGCTGCTGGGCCTATACATGCTCATTTACCTTTTAGATGAAATAGGCGTGGTAGCCGTTGCATCCATCACCATGAAAGCCGCGCGGGTGGAAGAAAAGCACGGCCGGCTGCTGAAACTGATCAGCGGCACCATCATGCTGGCGCTGGGCATCGTGATGCTGATCGATCCGACCATCATGAATACCCTCAGCTCTTCCCTGGTCGTGTTCGCGATCGCGCTTGCCCTGACCGCGCTGATCTATTTCATTCATCAAAAGATCCTTCCCGGCATGGGCGTTTATATCGGCAGCGGATTTAAAGGGACGAAAAAGAGAAAACGGCATTAGAGAAAGCCTGATTTTCAGGATGAAGCTTGTATTCAAAAAAATTTCAATCAAGCTTACATTTGCACAATCTCGATACGGTCAATTTTGATTTGATTTTTTTCAACAACAGATTTGACTTTGTCAATATCTGCTAAATCAATTCTCAGGCAATTGCCGCAGTTTGAACTTAAAAATTTCGGAACGGGAATTAATCTGCTTTTTATTCCTGATAAATTAAGGAGATGTTCAATTCGCATCGCCTGGTTTGTGGATTCAACCAGTACAACCGCAAACTCTTCCATAAATTTTATTATTTCCTTTCAATAATTTCCCGCAGTTGCTTCAAAGCAGAATCAATTTCTTCCAAGTTATTAAAATACCCCGGGCTGAATCGTATTGTTCCGTTTGGAAAAGTTCCCATTGTTCTATGAGCAGACGGGGCGCAGTGAAGCCCAACGCGGCATAGAACGCCATATTTTTCATCCAATAATTCACCAACTCTGGCGTTATCGAATCCATCCACAGTAAAAGATACAACTGCCGTTTGCTTATTGGCGTCTTTTAACCCAAATACTTTTATCCCTGGAAGATTCTCCAACCCTGTAATCAATTGCTGACAGAGCGCTTTTTCATGGTCCCGGATTGCATCAATCCCAACAGACTGGATCCATTCCAGGGACGCATTAAACCTGCCAAGCCCAAAACATTAAGTGTGCCACTTTCAAATTTATCGGGCAGAAAATCCGGTTGTTCCTCAAATTCCGAATGGCTTCCGGTTCCGCCCCTTTTAATGGATTAAACCGCTAATATCCACACGTTCACCAATAAGCAAGCCTCCAGTACCCATCGGGCCGTAAAAGGATTTGTGACCGGTAAAGGCCAGCAGGTCAATGAAATCAGCCTGCATGTCAATGGCTGATGCGCCTGCGGTTTGGGCTGCATCAACCAGCATTAACAGCGCCATTCTCTCTAACATTACGCCCAACTTCTCTTATTGGTTGAATTGTCCCGACAACGTTTGATGCATGATTGATGACAACGAGTTTTGTGTTTGGCTTAAAATATTCTTTGATATCCCCGGAATTTAGAATACCTGCTGGTGAGCAAGCAATTACGCTGAGTTCAATTCCCAGATTTTCAAGATACCGCAAAGGACGCATGACCGCATTGTGCTCCATGCTGGTGGTTATCACATGATCGCCGGGAAGTAATAATCCGTTAAGAGCAAGATTGACGGATTCCGTCACATTTGCCGAGAAAACAACGCGAAGAGGGTCTTCTAAATTAAAAAGATCAGCCAGGCGCTGCCTGGTTTCATAGACTATCCGGGCAGACTGGACTGAGCGCTGATGGCCGGATCTGCCTGCGTTCGCCCCAATTTCCTCATTGAATTGGTTAATTGCGTCAAGCATCCGGGGCGGTTTAGGCCAGCTGGTGGCGGCGTTATCAAGGTAAATAATCCTGTCCATTTGGATGTATCAATTTACTAAAAAACTATTCCTGAAGCGCAGCAATTCCCAGGGATTCAATTTTCTTGCGTATCAAAGTCATTGATATCTTTCCGCCCATGCTAAGTATTTCTTCATTGATTTTTACGACTGGCAATTTGGCGCCTTCTGGCAGGCTTGGGCAATCGGGATCGAAAATATCATAATATTTCACCGCGACCTGCTCACCATACAATGCGATCATCTCTGGATTTAAGCCATTCAGCGAGATCCCGCCAATCATCACGCATCCCCTGTGAGCAGGCAATCAAAGAACCGGTGATTTGAATTAATACCCTTGGCATGCTTACCCGCAGCACCCCGGTCCCGCGTTGGGCGCGCAGCCGGGTGGATTAAACGATGATGCTCCGCCAGCGCGGATGAATAGCCCTCCGGAAATCACCTGGCGGGTTTCTTTATTGCCGCACGCCGGACATTCAGGCTGCAGACCCTCGTCCTTTTCCTGGATTGTTGCGCGCACATCAAAGGTGCCGCCGCATTTTTCACACATAAATTCATATGTAGGCATTCTTTTTTCCTCAGCAGCAATTGGACTTTTTTGCCAGGGACGCAAAATCGAGGCCTAAAAGATTGCTAATCTCCGCGTTAATCTCGCGCAATTGCCCAATCGCCTCTTCTTGTGAATGCGCATAAGTAGTAATTACTTTATTTGACTGGGCCTTGGTCTGCAGCGAACGAAGCTTTTCAAGGTCCGTTGGCATAATTTGATTAGTGCTTTGTTTTTGGCGAATTTCTTTCTGGAAAGCGGACAGGTCTTCCATGATTTTATGCGCCTCGGCATCCTGGGTAAACTGATCAAGGGCAATCTGATAAGCATTGACCGGCTCGGAGAATTTGATCTTTTCAGCCAGATTATTTAAAGCCAATTCAAGTTTTTCGGGAATGTTCGTTTTTACAGTCATTTTTTCACCTTATCCACAGCAGCCTGAGCTGCATGAAGTTGCAAAATCCAAGCCGCAGGCATCTGAAATCACCTGCGCGCATTCTATACAAAGCGCCTGAAACTTACCCTGGGCATCAAAAAAATCCTGAACAGATTTGAATCCAAGAAAAGCCACCCACAATCGCTGGAGGTCTTGCTGTTCAGCCGGGCTGATCGTATTAAACATCTGTTTTGTCTGCAGATCCTTGGCTTTTGCCCGGTATTCCTGAAGCGCTTTTTGCGCATCCAGGTCGTTCTGAAATTTTTCACTCACGCTTTCATATTTCTTGTAGTGCGCAGATTCAACCAGCGCATTGACGAAATCGCGGATTGCGCTGCTTATTTCCTGTTCTGTACTGACTGTTGTTTCAACTTTGATTTTTGCTATCATTTTTACCTTTTCTTTCAAAATAATGGTTTGCACATTTTAGATACAATCAAGTTGAGTATAACTTGAGTATGTCCGGTATTTTTTTGGCAATGTCATCCCGTACCTGCCGGAATACCTGTTTAATGGTTTCTTCGTTTCCAGTAGCCTTGGCCGGGTCGGGGAAGCCCATATGAACCCTTTTTCCTCTGCCAAGCCACAAAGGGCATTTTTCAGCGGCTGTATCGCAAACCGTGACAACCAGGTCAAAATCACGGCCGTAAAATTCATCCACAGTCTTGGTCCGCCCGTGATGATCAATGCCGATTTCCTTAAGAACTTCAATTGCCAGCGGGTGGACATCGTCCGCAGGCTGCGTTCCCGCGCTGAAGGCTTTCCATTCAGAGCCCAGCCTGGCATTGACAATTGCTTCTGCCATCTGTGAGCGGCAGGAATTGCCGGTGCAGACAAAGATCACTTTTTTTCTTGGTTGCTTCATCTTTGACTCGGTGTCAGCTTGCTGTTGAGGTTTTCCATAGAGTTTCTCCCCAAGTTCCGAAAGCATATCCAGACCTTTAATCTCCTGCGGCAGCAGCGGGATTTGAACTACCGGCACGTTGAACTTCTTGGAAATCTCCTGCAGGTATTTATTTTGCATCGCCCGGCGGGAATGGACAAAAGCGGTATCCACCTGCTCTTCAGGAATGATGTAATTGGCCACGACCATGCCGGTATGAATATCCAGACCAGCCAATTCCTGCGAGGCTCGATAGGCTTCCAGGATGGGCGTGGATTCAGGATACATCACAAAAGAAAACGTGCTTTGCGCCGGGTCTTTCATCATATCGATCACTTTGCCAAAGCGTTGTTTGGCTTTGTCATCAGAGGCATCTGTGTCGACGGATGCGAACGCTTTGATGTCGATCTGCTTGCTCCAGTCCACCGGCAATTCCAACAGGCGTAATGTATGACCGGTGGGTGCGGTATCAAAAACAACCGCTTTCCACTCGCTTTGCGAAGCCAGGTCAATGAACTGGTCAAAGGCTGCCATCTCTTCTGTGCAGGGCGAATCCAGTTCCTCTTCCATGGTTTTAATGGCTTCCGGCGGGCGGCCGCGTTTTTTGGCGTCATCCAAAATGCGTTTCTTGTATATCTTCTGCGGCGGATTTTGGATCAATCTTGGCTGCCCACAAGTTGGGAATCCCGGGAATGGGAGCCGGGTGATCGCCAATCGAGACATCCAACACATCGCCCAAATGGGCGGCAGGATCGGTTGTGACCAGCAAGGTTTTGTAGCCGCTGCGGGCCAGCCAAACCGCGGAAATGCAGGATGCAACGGTTTTACCCACCCCGCCTTTGCCGGCAAAGAAAACAGTGTGCTTGTGGCCATTTGAGGATAATTCATGAATAAAGGGAAGAATTTAATGGCTCTGTTTTTCGGGCGATTTTCCCTTCAAGCATGATTACTTTTGTTTCCTTTTCCATTTCTCCATCAAAATAGATGCGGCTCACTTCACGCAGACGTTTAACCCCGCTGATTTCCCCGCTGAGCAATCGCATCTGCTTCCTGGGATAAGTAAAATCGCGATTGATTTGATCCAGGTAATTCGTTTGCATTTTAGCGCGTGCCGAAAACAAGGGATTGGATTGCGCTTCAGTGGGGATAACGCCATTGATAATTAATTCGAACGAATGAATATCCAGTTTCTCCAATTCACTAATGGCACGTTTGGTTTCTTTGATCGCGATCGCCTCCGGCTGCAGGACAAAGTTGAATACGGTACGGTCCTTATCCCGCATCATTGCCAGAGCGCGTTCATATTTATGTTTTGCGTCCTGGATGGCCGCGGCAGGGCCGATGCATGTTTGGCCATTGCCCTCGCTGGCTGTGTCAATGGATTGGCTCCATTCAGCAGGAAGCTCCAAAAGCCGGATGGTATGCCCGGTGGGCGCGGTATCGAAAATGACAATATCAAATTCTTTTTCGCCCGCTTTTCCGTTTCCAGAAAATCTGTAAAGCGGTCAAAGGCGGCTACTTCCGCCGTGCAGGGTCCGCTCATCTGTTCTTCCATCACCTGGACGATCTGCGGCGGAAAAGCAGCGCGAATGGGCGCCATGGCTTTATCAATATATTCAGTCGTGGCAACATCAGGGTCTATCTCCATTGCCCAAAGGTTTTTTACATCTGCGATGGGTGTGACCTCATGCCCAATCTTCTGTTCAAAAACATCCGCCAGGTTGGAGGCCGGGTCGGTGGTAACAATCAAAGTGCGCTTGCCCTCATCAGCCAATCGCACTGCGGTGACGCAGGCCATGCTGGTTTTTCCAACGCCGCCTTTGCCGGAATAAAACATATACTTCGTGCTCATGATGCCCTTTCGCTTAATGCTTTTTCAACTTCGGCCAGAGATGGATAATCCCCGGATTTGATTATGGTGCCGTTCGCCACGATGACAGGCAGGGCGCCCATTTGCTGTTCGCGGACCAGGCGCATCACCCCGGCATTGTTTAGAAAGGCATTCGGGTCGCTCGCCATTTGATAGCGCCTCACTTCAAATCCTTTCGATTGGAGGGCAAATATCATCTCATTGACGTCCAGCAGCGTTTGATCCAAAACAGGCCCGCACAGCCCGGTTGGGCAGCACATGGGCGGGTCAAAAATTTCAACAAGATTTGCAGTGACGGTTTTGGCTTGTTCTTGCGTGTTTGCAGGTTGGTTCATGTTTTTATCCTTATTTTGTTTTTAATTGTTATTTTGCTTTTGGGAGGTTTTGTTCTGCGAGAATCATCATTTCATTAATTGGGCCGCAGGTTGGCCGGCGGGGCTGGATAAGGGCCAGATCAAGAAATCCTTTCAGGAAATCCCATAATTCTGCATAAGCAGCCTGGTTGATGGTGTAATAAATCCAGCGAGAGTCCATGGGGTCTCTTTGAATTTCAACCAACCCCGCTTCTTTTAGAATTCGCAAATGGTGAGAAATTAAATTGGGCTGTAAATCCAGCGAGTCGGAAAACTCACAATTGCATTGAGTGCCATTTTGTATAAGCGCCAAAAGCTGTAAGCGCTTGGGATCACCCAGGGCTTTTAAATAGAGGGCAGTTCTTTCAACATCCATTCTTACCCAAACCTTTCATAATACTTCAACGATTGTTGAATTATATCCCGGATTATTTTTATGTCAAGGGTCGATTAGATAAATTATTTATATGAAACTATCAATTGGGATATTTAATAATTTCGATTCGGATTAATGATCTTAGCAGTAATCAACCTGGGCGGTAATGACCACTGCCCCGCAGTGGGGGCACTTGATATCTTCTTTAATATTCCCTTTAACAATGATTTCTTCTGTGTAACCGGTGTCTTGTTTGCATTTATAGCAGATGATTTTCTTATACTTCTTTTCCACGCCATCCTCCATATAAATAAATAATCCCTAGTTTGTCAACACCTTAATTCAAAAACTATTTTCTTAGCGGTGACAAGAGTTATGAATAATAAAATAATTCAACGGTTATTGAAGTATATTGCGGCAATATTCTTTTGTCAAGTGAAGTATCAATCACCCAAATTAATCATGTTGTGCTCGAGAATTATTGATCCTTGCGACAGACCTGTAGAAGGACTTGACAAGAATAGGAGTAATCACAAAAAATGCAACAATGATATTCTAATTATCCTTCATAGCACTTCAAGTAATAAGACAGATCACCAGTTTTAAGGGTGACCTGTAATCGAAGAACATTATAAGAAGTAAAAACCAATTATTGTTTTTTCTCTACTTTGCCAAAAGTATCCAGGGCTTCTGCAACTTTTTTCATCGCTTCTTCAGTGGGCATGTTGCGCAGATCCAAAGGATCACCTGCTTGTCAAAATCAGCCCCGACTTCCGCCAAGGCATCCTTATACATTTTCCGCTGCATCTTGGGGTCGCAACCGCCGACAACATAGGTTGTGTCTGGTTTGGCAAAATCCTTCCAAAAGCGGTCGCCGTCATCAACACAGAGCTGGGGGTGCACGATCGTATATTCGACATCCAGTTCATTACGGACGTAATTAACCAGGTTCCAAACATTTAACTTGTCAAATCCGGGGCAATCACCACGGCACATGCACTGCACAAAAACGGGATTCTTTTTTTCTGACATTTTTTACTCCTTTTGAATTATTAATCTGATGGCGGGTAATTTACACGAAGTGCTTTGATGATCGCCTTAAACTCCGCCCTATTTGGGAAAGTTATGGCTTCTACCGGACACTGGAATTTACAGCTTTCACAGAAGACTTCACATTGATAAGGATTTGCCACACTTACCTTTTTATCACCGCTGAACTCATAGGTGCCATGTTTGCAGGCATTTACGCAGATGCCGCAGGAGGTACACAAATCCTGGTCAATCGTTGGGTACCAGGGTATTTCCTTGCGAGGTATCCCCAGATAATCTTTCAATTCTTCCAATTTCTCCATTGTTTCTCCTTTACATTAACGCATTCGTATTGATATGCAGGAATCATCCTGGTCAAAATAGTTATCTAAATTGGCGGGAGATCACCAGCATTTACCTGCCTGCACCTTGGACAGGGACAATCCGCAGGTGAAAAAGATGAATTCTGCTTCTGCCCGGACAGTTCTTTAAGGGGTTTGATGAGATTGACAAATCTGCTATCGCAGATGCTGTAAAAGATATTTCTGCCTTCCCTGCGGTCCATTACAATGCCCGCTTCGCGTAAACTCATCAGATGCTGTGAAAGATACGCCTGCCTGTAGCCGAGAATGGCTTCCATGTGGCAAACACACTCTTCTTTGTTATTAAGAAGAATATCCAGGATTGCCAGCCTTACCGGGTGCGAGATAACCCTCAGCAGCCTTGCTGAATTCGCATAGTTGTTTTTGATGGTGTTTGTCATATTCATTCAATCACATTCAATATTATGAATATAATAAGCACAATTGCGAGAATTGTCAAGGCCTTTGGAAAGTTCAGGCAGGCAGAGAATTTTGGTCTATTGAATTCATTGAATTGTAGAACAAATGAAGAATATGTGATATCATATTCAAAATAGCGAATATAATTATGTAAAAATTTGGGGCATAGGCAAATGACAAGAATCCATAAGAAAAATCAGAAAAAGAAAAATAGCGGTGTAATAAAAATTCTGGTGATTGGGGGAATACTTCTGATTTCTGCGCTCTTAATTGTCTTTAAAACTCTCCCTGATCAGTCTGCCGAGACAGCAGCTGTTTTGCCAAATGCAGTGCCGACACTTGTGCCTTCCCAGGCCAATGAAAAAGCGGTTATTGAAGAATCGCTCGAGGAAAGGTTAGACCAGCTGATCCTTGCCAAAACGCCTGTTTTTGCTTTTTTCCATTCCAACAATTGCCAGCTTTGCCTTGAAATGATAGATATTGTCAAGGAGGTATACCCTGATTACCAGGGAGAGATTGAATTGATTGATATCAATGTTTATGATGAGCTGAATAAGAATTTATTAGTAAGGGCGAATATCCATTCAATCCCCACCCAGATTTTTTTCAATGAATCGGGTGAAAAGTTCCAATCCATTGGGTTAATGTCAGCCGAACAACTGCGTGACTCATTGGATAAATTGGCGGGAAAAGAATAATGAATTTAGATCCGTCGACATTGACGCCCACATCTTTAATTGGGTACATCCTGGTATTCTTTGGGGGCATTATTACAAGCATTGGCCCCTGCAATGCCGCCATGGTCCCGCTGATTATCGGTTATGTTGGGGGAACGGCAAATTTACCGCGCCGTAAAGCGTTTGAAATATCCCTGGTTTTTGCCATTGGGTTGGCAATTACTTTTATGGTTTTGGGAATTATCGCCTCACTGCTTGGCGGACTGTTAGGGGGAACCACACGGATTTGGTATTATCTGGTGGCTGTAGTATGTTTTCTCATAGGTCTGCAAATGGTGGGAGTGTTTCATATTAATCCTCCCCCCTGGTTTGGCGGACTGCGAGAAAGAATTAAAACCAAAGGTTTATGGGGTGCGTTGTTGCTGGGTTTAATTTCCGGCCTGGTCGCATCCCAGTGCGCCACACCGGTTTTAGCGGCCATCTTAACATATGTCATGGCAAAGAAAGAAAGCATCATTTACGGGGCAGTTCTGCTATTTATCTATGCTCTCGGCAGGGGAGTGCCGATTGTGTTGGCCGGGACCTTTGCCGGCGCATTAAAGCGAATTCGTTCATTGGGCAAATGGTCGGGGGTTCTTGAAAGAGCAAGCGGTGTGATCATCATTCTGGTTGGTTTTTACTTTATATGGATCGCATGAACCTGTTTTACATTTAGTTCATTTGTAATAACAATTTCTCTATTCGCAATAATCAACACCATATTGAGCAAGGGTTAAAATGAGGGTAAATGGGCTCAGTTGATCAAATCAAAAGAAACGCAGAAGGTTTACTCAAAACACTGCCCGCGCATGTAACCCTTTTGGCTGCGGCCAAGACGCGCACGGTTGAAGAAGTCCAGGCGGCTTTTGATGCGGGCATCCACTTTTTCGGCCACAATTATGTGCAGGAAGCGCAGGCCATGATCGCGGCTGTAAAATTCAAGGCGGAGTGGCACATGATCGGGCATTTGCAGCGCAACAAGGCGAGCGAAGCGGTGCAGTTGTTTGACATGATCGAATCACTGGATTCGCTGCGGCTGGCGAATGAACTGGAAAAGCGCTGTGCGGAAAAGAACAAAACCCTTGAGGTGCTGATCGAGGTCAACAGCGGCGCGGAAGAGGATAAGACCGGCGCTTTACCCCAAGAGGTTGTCCCGCTCGCTGAAGCGGTCAGCCGACTGCCGCAATTGCGGCTTTCAGGATTAATGACCATGGGGCCGTTAAGCGGGGAGGCAGAACTGGCGCGGCCGTATTTCAGAAAAACGCGGGAACTCTTTGAGCAAATTGGCAAGCTGGGCATCCCAAATTGTGAGATGCGCGTTCTTTCGATGGGCATGAGCGGCAGCTACCGGGTGGCAATCGAAGAGGGAGCAACCATGGTGCGCCTGGGAACGCTGCTCTTCGGAGCGCGCGCTTGAAATATGATAAAATATGCCTGAATTATGCGATTATTGAATTGCACGCGCAGGCTATGAAAGATTTTTCCCCAAAAAACATCCTATATTATAATTTTATGGGTATTATTATGCGCAGATTGCGCGATTTATCACTTATCAAGCGCGAGGTCTTTTACTAAAATAATCAGATGGATACCATTCAGGTTTTTGTGGAATTTTCCGCCATTTCCCGGGTCTTGACCGGGAAGTCAGAGTTTCCGATTAACCTGAAAAAAGGCGCCAGCATTGCGGATCTGGTGGCGGCGCTGGGGAAAAAATTCCCGCAGCTTCTCGGGCAGATCATTGAAAAGGACGGCCAGGCGCTCATCCCAACCAATGTGTTCAGCGTCAACGGGCAGAAGATCATCCATGAATCTGATACTGGATTCCAGCCCAGGGATGGCGACAAATTGATCCTGCTATCTTTATTATCCGGCGGTTAAAGCCGATTCTTTATCTTGGTTCTTCTTTAAGGAGAGAAAACAATGTTCGGTTACAGCGGTAAGATCCTGCATATTGACCTGACTGAACGCAAGACCTGGGTTGAAGAGAAACCCGAGGAGTGGTACAAGACCTGGATAGGGGGCGTTTCCATGGCCACCCGCCTGTGCTGGGAGAACATCAAGCCCGGCTGCGACGCCTATTCACCCGATAACCCGGTATGCATTGCCAACGGCATTTTTGCCGGCACCCCGGTGCCGGTCGGCGGCAAGTATGGTTTGGCTTCCAAATCCCCCCAAACCGGAATGATCGGCGACAGCCTTTCGGGTTCCTGGTTCACCATCGCACTTAAACGCGCCAACTGGGACGGGGTGGTGATCCACGGCGCCAGCGAAAAATGGGTGAATGTTTTTATTGATGATGAGCGCGTGGAATTCCGCGATGCCGCCAAACTGATGGGCAAGGGCACCTTTGAAACCGAAGAAGCCATCCGCGATGGCCTGGCGGATGACCAGGTGCGTTCCGCGACCATTGGCCCATCCGGCGAGAACATGGTGCGCTTTGCCAATGTGACCAACGACGGCCGCCAGGCCGGGCGTACCGGCCACGGCGCGGTATGGGGCTCCAAGAAGTTGAAAGCGGTTTCAGTGCGCGGCACGCATGGGATTCCTGTGGCTGACCCTGAAACACTCAACCAGCTTTCCTTTAATATCACCAAAGAAGCACAGGGACCGCACACTTCCAAATACCGCATCCTGGGCACATCCACCAATGTTCTCAATATGAACAAGCTGGGGCTGCTGCCCACCCGCAATTACCAGGAAGGCGTTTTCGAAGACGCTGAAAAAGTATGCGGCGAATACCTGCACGACCACCATAAAGTCAAAACCATCGCCTGCGCGCAATGCCCGATCGCCTGCGAGCAGATGTCGGTGGTGAAATCCGGCCCATGGGAAGGCTCGATGACCGGCATCGAATATGAATGCCTGTTTGCCAACGGCTCGAATTTGGGCATCAATGACATGAACGCGGTCATCAAGCTGATCTCGATCGCAGACACCAGCGGGATGGACGCCATCACCATGGGCGTCACCATCTCATGGGCGATGGAGACCTTTGAAAAAGGCATCTTCAAAAAAGAAGATTTTAAATGCAAAAAGTACCCGGACGGATTTGAACTGAAATTTGGCAATGGCGAAGCTGCCGTGACCACCGCAGAGATGATCCGCGACCGCGAAGGCATTGGAAAGACACTTTCTGAAGGCACGCGCATGGCCAGCCAGATCATTGACAAGGAACGCGGCACTGAAACCTACAAGTGGGCAGTACAAGCGAAAGGATTGGAAGCTGCCGGATATGACGGGCGCGGCTTGAAAACCTTCTCGCTCGGCTCAGCCGTCGGCGTGCGCGGCCCATGCCACAACCGCACGGCAGCCTATGACCCGGATATCCAGGGCGAAGTGGACCGCTTCAAGGTGGATGACCGGCGCGGCGAACTGGCCAAGGATACTGAAGAATACGCGGCGGTGTATGACACCCTGCCGTTATGCAAGTTCATCCGGCGCTGTTTCACCGGCAAAGCCGACCGGGCGGGCGCCTGGCCGACCATCGCGCAGCTGATCAACGCCACCACCGGCTGGGATTTCAAATATGAGGATGTTGACCTGATCGGTGAGCGCGCGCATACCATCAAGAAAGCCTTTAATATCCGCGAAGGCTGGAAGCGCGAGGATGATACCATCCCCTACCGCTGGATGCATGACCCGATGACCAAGGGCCCTTCCGCCGGCCATGTGACCACTGATGAAGAACTGGAATATATGAAAGACCTGTACTACACAGCCAAAGGCTGGACCAAAGAGGGGCTGATCCCCAAACAAAAATTGATCGATCTCGGCATGCCTGATGTTGCCGAACAGATCGGCGTATAACCGGACGGAGAGAGAAAATGCCTTTAGCCACATCCAAATACCGCTATATTGACTGCGACCCTGACCTGTGCATCGGCTGCCAGATTTGCGAATATGTGTGTTCGTACTCCAAGACCGGCGAATACAACACTTACCGCTCCCGCATCCGCACGGTGCGCGTGGATGAAGTGCTGATCACTGCGCTGGCCTGCCGCACCTGCGAGAACGCCCCCTGCGTGATCGCCTGCCCGCAGAACGCGCTGACCCAGCACCCCGACACCGGCATCATCATGGTGGACGCGCAGAAATGCGACGCCTGCGCCTGGTGCATTGAAGCCTGCGATTTCGGCGCCATCTCAATCAATCCGGCCAGCAAACTGGCGGAAATGTGCGACCAGTGCGAGGAGCTGGAAGAAGGCCCGCAGTGCGTGAAGTGGTGCCCGAAGGAAGCCTTGACGCTGACGACCCCCGACCAGCAGGCTCAGAAATCGCGCAAGGCAGCCATCAAGTCAATCAAGGACGAGATCCTTCCGGTGATCCCCTTAAAAGAAACAACTTGTTAACAGTGCGATTCATTCCTGGACCCAGCAAAGGAGCTGCATGAGCGATAATCCAAAACAAGAGGAAATGCGCGTTGGCGTGTATATCTGCCACTGCGGCAGCAACATCGCCGGCGTCATCCCTCCGGCTGAAGTGGCGGAGTGGGCGTCACACCTGCCGGGAGTGGTGCACGCGACCGATACGCTGTATGCCTGCGCGGACAGCGGCCAGACTCTGATAAAAGAAGATATCAAAAAATACAACCTGAACCGCGTGGTTGTTTCAGCCTGCTCGGTGCGCATGCACGAGACCACTTTCCGCGGCGCTGTTTCGGAAGCCGGCCTGAATCCATTCCTGATGGAAATGGCCAATATCCGCGAGCAGTGCACCTGGGCGCACGGGCATGACAAGGAAGGCGCCCTGCGGAAAGCCAAAGACCTGACGGCCGCTGCTGTGGCAAAAGCGCAATTTCTGGCGCCCCTGGAATTCATTAAAGTGCCTGTCACCAAGCGCGCCATGGTCATTGGCGGCGGCGTGGCGGGCATCAGTTCAGCGCTGGACCTGGCAGACCAGGGCATTGAAACAATTTTGGTGGAAAAAGAACCGACCATCGGCGGGGTCATGGCGCAGCTCAACAAGACCTTCCCCACGATGGACTGCAGTATATGAATACTCGCACCAAAAATGGTTGACGCGGCGCGTCATCCGAAAATAAAAGTCAAAACCTACACCAATGTTG
The DNA here is from genome assembly GCA_963751635.1 of uncultured Chloroflexia bacterium. Lineage (GTDB taxonomy): Bacteria > Chloroflexota > Anaerolineae > Anaerolineales > Anaerolineaceae > Pelolinea. The sequence goes on along the minus strand of CAVVVE010000001.1, from coordinate 109,446 downwards.
ACCGCGTAGAAGGCTACGTGGGCAACTTTAAAGTGCAGCTGCGCGAAAAAGCGCGCTACGTGAGCGCGGATAAATGCAACGGCTGCGGCGATTGCGCCAAAGCCTGCCCGATCGAAGTACCGAATTATTTTGAAATGAACCTGGCTCCCCGCAAGGCAGCTTATGTGGCCATGAGCCAGTCTGTGCCTTTGCTTTACACCATCGACCAGGAAGCCTGCATCCACTGCTATAAATGCGTGGAAGCCTGCGGCGCACTGGACGCGATTGATTTCAGCCAGGAAGACAAAGTCATCCTGGGAAGATATCGGATCGATCATTGTCGCCACCGGCTTCAACCACTTTGACCCAAGCGTGATGCCGGAATACGGCTACAGCCGTTTCCCGAATGTGATCACCGCCATGGAAATGGAACGCCTGAATAACTCCGCCGGACCGACCACGGGCAACCTGGTGCGGCCGAGCGACAACAGCAACCCCAAGCGGGTGGCGATCATCAACTGCGTGGGCTCGCGCGACAAACGCTATAACCCATGGTGCTCCAACTTCTGCTGCATGTACGCCATCAAGAACGCGGTGCTGCTGAAGCAGATGTACCCGGATATTGAACTGAGCATTTACTACATCGATATCCGCACGCCCTCCAAGGGTTATGAGGAATTCTATGACCGGGCGCGCGGGATGGGCATCCGCTTCATCCAGGGGCGCCCCGGATTGATCACGGAAGACGAAACCACCCATAACCTCTTTGTCCATTCCGAAGATGTGGCGCTGGGCAAGGTGGTGGAGCATGAATACGACATGGTCATGCTCAACCAGGCGGCAGTGCCGCAGCCGGATGTGGATACGGTCAGCTCGGTGCTGAACATCACCCAGAGCCCCGGCGGATGGTTCATGGAATATCATCCCAAACTGCGCCCGATGGACACACCCACCGATGGCATCTTCCTGGCGGGCGCCTGCCAGGGGCAGAAAGACATCCCGGCATCAGTTTCATCCGGTTCGGCGGCCGCCTCGCGCGCCGGGCGCATGCTGCACTCGGATGAATGGGCGATCGAGCCCATCATCGCGCAGGTTTGGGAAGACCGCTGCATCAGCGCGCAGGGCAAGCAGTGCGGCATTTGCGCGAAAGCCTGCCCGTATGGCGCGATCACGGTTGAAACCGGCACCGCGGCGCAGGTGGTGACAGCCAAGTGCCACGGCTGCGGCGGCTGCGTGGCGGAATGCCCGCATAATGCCATCACCCAGATGCACTATACCGACGCGCAGGTGCTGGCGCAGATCCGCGCCCTGCTGGCGGAAAAACCCGAAGAGAAAATTTTCGCCTTCCGCTGCCACTGGTGTTCTTACGGCGGCGCTGACCTGGCGGGCACCAGCCACTTTGAATATTCATCCAACGAACGCGGCATCCGCGTGATGTGCTCGGCCCGCATGGACCCCGACTTTATCTATGAAGCTTACAGGCTGGGCGCCGGCGCCGTGCTTTATTCCGGCTGCCATCCGCAGGACTGCCACTATATCACCGGCCAGATCGTGGGCGCCACGCGCGCCGAACGCCTGCAGAAGATCTTTGAAAAAATGGAGATGAGCCCCGGCCGCTTCCGCGTGGAGTGGATCTCGGCTGCTGAAGGCGACAAATATTCGCGCGTAATCAATGAAATGCAGAAAACCCTTGATGGCCTTGGCAAGGAAAAATTGAAAGCGGAGATTGAAGCCCTGAAACCTGAAATGGAAAAGCGCGCGCGGCGCATGTATGACGTGCCGGGCGTGACCCAGGCTTCAGACTATTCCGATACCATGGTACTGGCGATGAACGCGCAGGAGGTTGGCGATGGAAAATGAGCATGCGCTGACCTTTGCCGACCAGGTGCGAGCCATTCCCGGCGGCGAGCACCTGGAAATGTGCTATTCCTGCGGCACCTGCGTAAGCACGTGCATGATCCAGCAAAAGCTGGAACCGGAATACAACCCGCGCCGCCTGCTGCGCCTGGTGATGATGGATATGAACGAGGAAGCTTTTAAGAGCCCCACCACCTGGCTGTGTTCGGCCTGCGACCTGTGCTATCCGGCCTGCCCGCAGGAAATCCATATTTCAGGCGTGATCGGTGCTGTCAAGCAGCTGGCGGTGGAAGCCGGCTATGAATCGCCGCTGGAAACCGTGGTGGTGGATGAGGCGCTGTGTTCGGGCTGCGGCATCTGCGTGATGACCTGCCCTTATGAAGCGCCGCACCTGATTGAAAAAGAAGTCAACGGCGTGATGGACCGCTTTTCGGAAGTGAACGCGGAGAAGTGCATGGGCTGCGGCATGTGCGTGGCAGCCTGCCCGATCGGCGCCATCGCGCGCGAGGGCGTTGCCAATGCGGATATCGCCAGCCAAATGCGCATCCAGCCGGTCAAGGATAATCCTTCCCTGGTGGTGTTTGTGTGCGACTGGAGCCTGCGCGTGGATGAGGATATGGCGCTGCTGGAGTCTTACCCGCAGAATGTGCGCATTATCCATATTCCCTGTTCCGGGCGCATTGACCCGCAGATGGCACTGATGGCGCTGGACAGCGGCATCAGCGGCGTTTTGGTTTGCGGCTGCGCACCGGGCGAATGCCATTACAAGCGCGGCAATTACGTCAGCACCTGCAAGATGAGCCTGCTGGACCGCATGTTCGGCCAGATGGAAATAGAAGGCGGGCGCGTGCGCTTTGTGCAGATCGGCACGCAGGACCGCGGGCGCATCCGGCATGAGGTGGATGCCATGCTGGCCTCGCTGCAGAAGGAGGTGGCGTGATGGCTGCGAAAGCAACCCAAAAAGCCAGCCCGAAAGCCGCCAAACCCAAACTGGCGTTTTACTGGGCGGCGAGCTGCGGCGGCTGCGAGATCACCATCACCGAGTTGGGCATGCGCCTGGTGGACGTGGGCGAGCTGGTGGATATCGTTTTCTGGCCGGCGGCGATGGACTTTAAATACAATGACGTGGCTGCGCTGAAGGACAAGGAGATTGACATCTGCTTCTACAACGGCGCCATCCGCAACAGCGAGAACGAAGAGATCGCGCATTTATTGCGCAAGAAATCCAAACTGCTGGTGGCTTTCGGTTCCTGCTCGCACCTGGGCGGCATTCCCGGCCTGGCCAACCTTTTTGATATCGAAACCCTGCTGGAGCGCGTATTTGATACTGCGCCCTCGCTGGATGAATCGCGCGGCACTCGCCCGCAGGCAGTGAACAAGGTGCCTGAAGGCGAGATTTTGGTGCCGAAGCTGTATGAACGCGTCAGGCCGCTGGCGGACGTGGTGGAAGTGGATTACTTCATGCCCGGCTGCCCGCCGGTGGTGGACCAGGTCTGGACGGTTTTCCAAACCGTGCTGGCTGGACAGCTGCCCGAAAAGGGCGCGGTGATCGGCGTGAATGAAAAGACCAACTGCGATGAATGCCCGCGCAAAAAAGGCGAGAGCGGCATGCGCGTTACCGAATTCCACCGCCCGCACGAGGTGGAACTGGATCCTGAACGCTGCTTTTTGACCCAGGGCATCATCTGCTGCGGACCGGCTACGCGCGCAGGCTGCGGCCTGCCCTGCCTGACCGCCAACATGCCCTGCCGCGGCTGCTATGGCCCGCCGGAGGGAGTGGTGGACCAGGGCTCCAAACTCATCAGCGCCATTGCCGCGCTGGTGGATACGGATGACCCGCAGAAGCTGAACCAGATCCTGGAAGGGGTCGCGGACCCGGTGGGCTTGAGCTACCGCTTCAGCCTGGCGGATTCCATCCTTTCCGATTTGAAATATGGCAAACAGCCCGTAAGGGAGCAGAAGCATGCCTAAGACCAAACCGCAAACCCAAAAGATCAGCATTGACCCGATCACCCGCCTGGAAGGGCATGGGCGCATTGACCTGTTCCTGAATGAGCAGGGCGGTCTGGAAAATGCATATATGATCATCCCCGAGCTGCGCGGCTTTGAGAAGTTCTGCGAAGGCCGCCCGGTGGAAGAGATGCCGCGCATCACGCAGCGCATCTGCGGTGTGTGCCCCATTGCGCATCACATCGCGGCTGCCAAAGCCGGCGACGCAGTTTACCATGTGGAACCGCCCCCGGCCGGCAAGATGCTGCGCGAACTGCTGTATATGGCCTTTTTTGTTGCTGACCATTCCACGCACTTCTATGTGCTGGGCGGACCGGACTTTGTGGTCGGGCCGGGCGCACCCAAGGAAGAACGCAATATTTTGGGCGTGGTGCGCAAGGTCGGGCGCGAAGTGGGCGCGCAGGTGATGAAGCTGATCGGCGAGAACCACGAGATCTGCAAGATCGTGGGCGGGCGCTTTATTCATCCGGTGGCAGCGCTGGTGGGCGGCATGAGCAAACCCATCACTGAAGACGAGCGCAAGCGCATTGAGCAAATTGCGCGCAACTCCATCAAGACCGCCAAATTCAGCCTGAAATTATTCAATGATATGGTGCTCGGGAACAAGGAATACCTGGATCTGATCCTGAGCGACGCCTTTACACACCAGACCTATTACATGGGGCTGGTGGATGAGAACAACAAGGTCAATTTCTACGACGGCCAGGTGCGTGTGGTGGACCCGGGCGGCAAAGAACTGCTCAAATACGGCCCCGACCAGTACCTGGATGTAGTGGCAGAGCACATTGAACCCTGGACCTACCTCAAATTCCCTTACCTCAAGCAGATCGGCTGGAAGGGGTTTGTGGATGGCCCTGACAGCGGCGTGTACCGCGCGTCGCCGCTCTCGCGCCTGAATGCCGCGGATGGCATGGCCACGCCGCTGGCGCAGGCGGAATATGAGAAATTCTTCAAGTTCATGGGCGGCAAGCCCGTGCACCAAACGCTGGCAACGCACTGGGCGCGCCTGATCGAAACCCTGTACGCGGCTGAACGCGCTCTGGAACTGGCGACTGATCCGCTGATCACTTCCAAAGAAGTGCGCACCATCCCGACCGAAACGCCCACTGAGGGCGTGGCGATCGTGGAGGCGCCGCGCGGCACGCTGACGCACCACTATGTCACCGACGAACGCGGCCTGCTGAAATCTGCCAACCTGATCGTGGGCACCACCAACAACTATGCCGCCATCGACATGTCCATCAAGAAAGCGGCGCAGGCGCTGGTGATCCCCGGCAAGCCGGTGGATGACGCGGTCATGAACACCATTGAAATGGCCTTCCGCGCCTATGACCCATGCTTCGGCTGCGCCACGCACGCGGCACCGGGCACCACGCCCTTGATCGTGCAGGTGTTTGACCACAATCGCGAACTGGTGCAGGAACTGCGCAGGGATTAGGAGCCGCCATGAGCAAACGAGGAATAACCCAAAAACGAGCTGACGCTCATGAGATCGTCCTGGAAAGGGCGATGGTCACGCGGCACTATATTATGGCCTGGGACCTGGATGCCTGCGTAGGCTGCCAGATCGGCCCCGAGATCTGCCCGGTGGATGCCATCACGCATGTGGATGCCGTTCTTGAGAACGGGCGCATGACAGGTAAACAGGCTGTGGATATTGACGACGGCAAGTGCATCTTCTGCGGCGAATGCATGGAAATGTGCCCGGTGAGCGCCATCAGCCTGACCGTCAACGGCCAACCGGAAAACCCGGTCATAAAATACGAAGCGTTCCCGGAACTGGTCCAGTCAACCGTGTTTGACAAGAACCAGTTTGACATGAAGCGCAAAGAGTTCGTGATTGATAACTGCCCGACGGATGTTATCAGCTACGATAAAAAAGAGAAGACCCTGGTGGTGGATGACCCGCATTGCATCCGCTGCCGGCAATGCGAAGTGGCCAGCAATGGCGCCTTTCATGTGGAGCAGCCCTGGCAGGGCAAGGTGGAGCTGCACAGCGAGAAATGCGTGGCGGGCTGCCTGGCCTGCGCCGATATCTGCCCGACGCGCGCGCTGCATATCGATGACAGCGGCGAGCTGGTTCTGGCGGACTACTACTGCATCAAATGCGGCGCGTGCATGCAGATCTGCCCGGTGAAAGCCGAGTTTGAGGAATATGAAGTGCAGGCCGAAGCTTTTGGCGTGAGCAAGACCGTCAAGCACCAGCGCATCACGAATGCAGCCGACCTGCCGGTGGTTGTTGAGCGCTGGCGCGTGGCTCACACGCCTGTGCAGAGCGGCGCGTGGACGCAGGCGCTATTAAAGCTGGCGGACGACAAAGCCGGCATGCTGGAGATTGACCGCAAGCGCGCGCTCAGGCGGCGCGATTTGATCAAGGCGCTCAAGGGCGGCAGGGAGATGGCGGAGGAGTAGCTTTCAAACGTCTTTACGCCCCAGCGTTATTGCTAGACTTTACTCCATTATTTGGACGAGATGCAACCTCTCATCGCCTTTGACAGACTCTTCGCCTCTAGGGGTCGAGTGACAGTCGGCTTCGAGTGCTTAGCTGATGACTGCTGATGCAACATAAGAGGAAGAGAATAATGGAAAAGAACACCAAACAAGCCATAATGCAAAAAGCCGGCGACCTGATGGACGCGGGCTATCACTGCTCTGAAGCCATATTGCTGGCGGCAGGTGGGCACTACCTCGGTGAGGTTTCTCCACAGGCTGTACGCATAAGCACACCCTTCGCGGGCGGAGTTGGCAGCACCCACCTGGAATTGTGCGGGGCGCTAACCGGCGGCCTTATGGTGATTGGCGGGCTGGCCGGGCGGGAGGATGCCACGACCATTGATGATAATTGCCAGGCACTGGCCGCTGCATTGCGCGCGGAGTTCCTGCGCTCGTTCGGCTGGCTGAAATGCCAGGACCTTAAGGATCACTGGATCGGCATCTCGGGGCAGGAGAGCTGCCGGCTGTTAGTGGAGAAGGCCGCGGGTGTGCTGGTGGATGTGATCGAGGCGGCAAAAGTTGACAAAAGTTGACAAAAGTAGACATTTTTCAGCAATTACAGCTCTTTGATTTGAAGGAACGAACCTGATATTATTGAATTGCTAAAAAAATGATCCAGGTATCTTGAAGATTACCATGGGGGAATTTCATCAGAAAAACCTTTTAAACAAATACTTCAAACTGTATATATAGAATTGGCGCGCAACCATATGACTGGGGAGAAAGCCATGTGGAAGGCGACGGTGAGCAAAAGAAAAAGATGATCACCTTATTTTAGTTCCACCAATTTAAGACACTTTCTCTTATGTAGAATTTCGAAAGGGGCAGGGGGCAATTATCTCGATTATTTATCCATTTGGGTTTGGCATCTCCAACCTTAAATATTGTTGACAATTCCTGAAAATTTGGTTATCATATAGCTAATTAGTATGGTTACCCAACAAACAAAATCGATTTCTTTCCGAATTTCAGAATATTCATGCAATTATTGCAGAAATTCGTAAATTTGTTTGGAGGAGGAATTACAAAGGAGGTGGATATATAGAATTGTCGAAGGGAGATGTCTGATCAAAAAAAGTTTAGATTTGGAGGAAAAAATGAAAGTAACAAAGATTACAAAATTGTTTGGCTTATTGATTTTGGCAGGATTGGTTTTCAGCGCCTGCGCCCCGGCAGCACCGGCAGCCGAAGCACCCGCAGCGGAAGAACCGGCAGCTGAAGCACCAGCTGCTGAAGCACCAGCCGCAGCAGAAAAAACCGTTATTGGCCTTTCATTCTCTGATTACGCAACCGAGCGCTGGCCAATCGAAGAAGCCCAGATGCGCAAGCTGCTTGAAGATATGGGCTATGAGGTGATTTCGCAGGAAGCCAACCATGATGTCAAAATGCAGAACGACCAGATTGACAACATGGTTACCCAAGGCGCAAAGGTCATCATCGTAATCGCCGAAGATGGCGCTGCGGCAGCAACCGCTGTTGCGAAGGCAGCAGCCGCTGGCGTGAAAGTAATCGCCTATGACCGATTGATCAAGGATACTGGAATCTCCGCATATATTTCCTTTAACAATGTTGCGGTTGGTTACAACCAGGCCGATGGCGTTATGAAAGCGCTGGATATCGAAAACTGGGATGTTGCTGCAAAAGGCCCTGCGAGAATAATAAAGCAAGGCGGCAGCCCTACCGATAATAATGCCATCCTGGTTCGCCAGGGGCAGGATCAGATTCTGGATCCGCTTGTTGCAGCCGGCAAGGTTGAGATTATTCAAGATCAATGGGTGGAAAACTGGGATGCTGCAAAAGCCACACAACTGATGGAAAATATGCTGACTGCAGTTGGAAACGATGTTGATGGCGTTGTTGCGTCAAATGACGGCACCGCGCTGGGTGCATTAACAGCCATGAAAGCACAGGGACTGGCTGGCAAAGTACCGATCTCCGGCCAGGATGCCACGGCGGATGGGTGCAATAGCATTGTCAAGGGTGAGCAGACAGTTACCGTGTTTAAAGATAATCGCTTGCTGGCGCCTTTGGCAGTTGAACTTGCCGATAAACTTGTAAAGGGTGAAGATCTCGGTTTGGAAATGTACACTTTGGCTGAATTGACCCTGGACGATACTCTGAAGGGCGAAGTGCCATGCGAATTCCTGCCAGTTACCCAGGTTACCAAAGACAATGTCTTTGAAGTGGTTGTAAAGTCCGGTTTCCAGAAATATGATGATGTCTATCGTGACATTCCGGAAGCGGATCGACCTGCAAAACCATAATCTATAATTAACAGTAGTCTAACAGAAATGAGGGGCTTCCAGAAAAGCATTTTAATTGCGAAAAGGGAAGCCCCTTATTAACAAAGAGGTTTGGGTATGGCTGAAGAAATCATCCTTGATATTCAAAATGTAACCAAACAATTCCCGGGAGTTACCGCACTGGATGACGTATCCTTCAAGATCAAGCGGGGAGAGATTCACGGTATTTGCGGAGAAAACGGCGCCGGAAAATCAACCTTGATGATGATCTTAAAAGGAGTATATCCTTGGGGATCTTATGAGGGGAAAATTAATTATGATGAAGAAGAATTGAAATTTGAAAAAGGCGCCATCCGCCAGGCGGGCGAGGCGGGAATTGCAATTGTTTTTCAGGAATTGACGTTAGTGCCCAATATGACCGTGGGAGAAAATGTATTTTTAGGCCGAGAACCGAGAAACAATTTTGGAATAAATTGGAACAAGCTTTACTCCGATACTCAAAAAATTCTTGATAAATATAATCTTGACATTTCTCCAAACGCTGTGGTGAAAAACCTCGGTGTCGGAAAAATGCAGATGACAGAGATTGCCAAAGCGCTCTCCGAGGACGCGAAGATTTTAATCCTGGATGAACCCACCAGCGCGCTGACTGACGCAGAAATCGAACGATTAATGGAGATTTTGGAAACTCTTAAATCTCATGGCGTGACCTGTATTTATATTACTCATAAATTATCCGAACTCTTTAGAATAACCGACACAATAACAGTCCTGCGCGATGGGCGGGTTACCACAAGCCAGCCTACAGCCCAATTGAATGAGGAAGCCTTAATAAAATTCATGGTCGGCCGTGAAATAAAGGAACGGTTCCCAAAAGGAAACCGGAAACCTGGAAAAGAAATTCTGAAAGTTGAGAACCTTCATGCCGTTCATCCCAATGATTCAAGCAAAGAGGTAATTAAAGGCGTTAATTTGTCCCTCAGACAAGGCGAAATCCTGGGAATTGCCGGGCTAATGGGTTCGGGAAGAACGGAACTTGTCTCGACGCTGTTTGGCGAATTTGGCAAAGTCACCAGCGGAAAAATTATTCTTGAGGGGCATGAAATAAATATAACCAGCGCAAATAATGCCATGAAGAAAGGGATAAGCCTGGTACCGGAAGATCGGAAAAGATATGGATTGGTCCTGATCCAATCCATCCAGAAAAATATTTCCCTGGCCAACCTTGATCAATTTTCAACCTGGTATAAGGTCGATTTTGACTCCGAGAGCATTGCTGCCAATTCATTTGCGCAAAAACTGGCTATCAAAGCTCCAAATCTTTCAGTCCTGTGCCAGACACTGTCAGGCGGCAATCAGCAAAAAGTGGTCATAGCCAAATGGTTGATGTCTGAACCAAAAATCCTGATCATGGATGATCCCACCCGCGGAATCGATGTGGGCGCCAAGTATGAAATTTATAAACTCATGAACCAATTGGCTGAAGAAGGGATAGCGATCATTATGATCTCCAGCGAGCTTGAGGAGGTCATTGGCATGAGTGATCGTATCATGGTCATGGCTCAGGGCAAGACCATGGGTACCCTGGATCATAAAGACTTTGACCAGGAAAAAATTATGTCCCTGGCAACAGGACTTGTGTAAATACTATTTTTAAGGAGACATTATTAATGAGCGACAATAAAAATTTCTTAAAAAAACAATTAAAGGGAAATATCCAGACTTATGCCATCCTGTTGGCATTGATACTAATTTGGGTATTATTTTCCTTTTTGACGGAAGGAAAATATGTCGGCCCCCAAAACTTTTCAAATCTATTCCGCCAAATGACCGTCACATCATTGTTGGCGATTGGGATTGTATTGGTAATCGTCACAGGCAATATTGACCTTTCGGTTGGCAAACTGGCAGGTTTCGTATCTGTTGTCGTCGCAAAATTTCAAGACGATATCTGGTTCAGCTTTATGCCAAATAATGAATTACTGACCACAATTTTTTCTGTCTTAATTGGCATTGGCGTGGGCACAATATTTGAGATGGTCCAGGGCTACCTGGTCGCTTACCTGCGTGTTCCTTCCTTTATTGTCACATTAGGCGGAGCGTGGATTTTGACTGGCGCCATTCTGGTTGTCACTGAAGGTAAAACAATTGCTGCAAACCAACCAATTTTTTCAATCATTGCCCAGGGATACTTATCCAAGTCTGTTGGATGGATAGCAGCGGGTTTGATAATCCTTTTCTTGTTCATAACCATGTTCAAGAACAGACGCAACAAAGAAAAGTACGGCTTTGCAGCAACTCCCCTGGTTTTCGATATTGGCAAAACAGTTATTCTTTCCGCCTTAATTGCTCTATACGTATACACTGTGAACCACTATAACGGTATTCAGGTCCCGGTGTTAATATTAGCGATTGCGGCCACAGCGATGTCTTATATATCCACCAATACCCCAGTCGGGCGTTACGCTTATGCGATTGGCGGAAACCGCGAAGCAGCGCGCCTTTCAGGTGTGAATATTAAACAAAGTATATTTTTCGTATTCATCATGATGGGGGTTTTATCCGGGGTGTCAGGCGTGGTTTTGGCTTCATATGTGGGTTATGGGACGATTGGAGCAGGTTTTGGTTACGAGCTGGATGCTATTGCGAGCTGCATTCTCGGCGGAACCTCCACTCTTGGCGGCATCGGTACAATTTTCGGGGCAATTATTGGCGCCCTGATCATGGCCAGCCTGACCAGCGGGCTGCAAATGATGAATGTTACAGCAGCGTGGCAGTATATTTTAAAAGGTTTGGTCCTCGTTTTGGCAGTATCAGCTGATGTTTATTTGAAGAAGAACCAATAAATCACAGAACTTAAAGAAAAGATATCGATGGATAACACTGCAGATCAGAAATTGATGAGAAAGATGAACAACAAGATTGTCATTGATGTTTTAAGAGAGAGAGCCCCCCTTTCCAAAGCGAACTTATCTACAATAACCGGCTTGAATCGCTCTACCATGTCATCAATCATCACTGACCTGATTGATGAGGGTTGGGTAAAAGAGACGATTTTTCAATCCGATAAAATCGGCCGGCCAGGATTATTGCTTGAAATCAATCCATGCGGCGGATTTGCGGTGGGTTTGGAGATTGGCGTTGATTTTCTGCTGGCGATTGTTATTGACTTTACTGCCAAAGTAATCTGGAGAAAAAGAATCGTGACTGACCCAAATGAGGGTCAAATTGCGATTCAAGAAAAAGCTTTTAAATTAACCGCAGAAGCTTTGGAAAACGGAAAGAAGGTATGCGATAGGCCGCTGGGTATTGGCATCGCGATTCCAGGATTGGTAGATGTCCATGACGGAGTATTGAAATTCGCTCCAAACCTGCATTGGAAAAATGTTCCCATGCGGTTAATCTGGACACAGCAATTCCATTTACCCGTATTTATTGAAAACGATGCTAATGCGGCCGCATTGGGCGAATTTTATTATGGTGCTGCTCGCGGCATAAATAATTTTCTTTACATTGCTGCGGGATATGGCCTGGGTTCCGGAATCATCATTGATGGGAATTTATTGCGGGGAAATAAAGGATATGCGGCTGAAGTAGGGCACATGACCATTGATCCGGAGGGTGAAATTTGCAGCTGCGGAAAACGAGGCTGCTACGAAATGTTGATTGGCCCAAGAGCAGTAATTAAACGCGTGAAAAAGTTGATTGCAGAGGAAGGGCGTGAAAGCTCAATTTTGCATAGCTCTGATGGCAATACGGATGACTTCAGTTATGATGCGGTTGTGGATGCTGCCAGAAAAAAAGATAAAGTGGCTCTGGCAGCTCTTGAAGTGGTGGGGCGTAATTTGGGAATTGTCGTTTCAAATCTGGTCAATGTCTTTGATCCGAAAATGGTCATCCTCGGGGGCGCACTGAACTATGCGAAGGACTACATCCAGCCTATTGTAAAAAAGGTTGTTGAGGCAAATGCACTTCAGCTCTGCCAGGAAGACCTGGTGATCACGAACTCACAGCTTGACCAGGATTCCAGCGTTATGGGTGTTTCCGGTTTAATCCTGGAAAACCAATTCAATGAGGCAAGCTGGCAGCACAGATAAAGTATATGCCATTTGAAGGATTAATTATTAACAGGAGTAATTCATGGAAACAAAATACGAACCAAGACCAGAACATAAATTTACTTTCGGACTCTGGACAGTTGCAAACACGGGAAGCGATCCATTTGGCGGCGCTGTCAGGGAATCGAAATCACCGGTAGATTTGGTTTATTTATTGGCCGATGTCGGGGCTTATGGCGTTAATTTTCATGATAATGATTTGATACCGATTGATGCATCAGCCGCAGAAGCCGACCAGATAAAGGCATCATTTAAGAAAGCGCTTGCTGATACGGGTCTGGTTGTTCCAATGACAACCACCAATCTTTTTTATGACCCGGTTTTCCGTGATGGCGCATTCACATCCAACAGCGCGAAAGTGAGAAATTACGCGATACAGAAGACGATGAAATCCATCGATCTTGGGGCTGAGATGGGCGCCAAAGTATTTGTTTTTTGGGGCGGCCGGGAGGGAGTTGAAACTGACGCATCCAAGGATCCTGTCACTTCAATAAAAAGATCCCGCGAGGCCATGAACTTCTTGTGCGAATATGTCCTGCATCAGGGATATGGCCTGAAATTTGCCCTGGAAGCAAAACCCAACGAACCGCGCGGCGATTTGTATAATGCGACTACAGGCCATATGCTGGCTTTTATTGAGACGCTGGACCATCCGGAAATGGTTGGCGTGAATCCGGAGCTTGCCCACGAACATATGGCGGGATTGAATTTCTCGCATGGGGTTGCCCAGGCGATCGAGGCGGGCAAATTATTCCATATTGACCTTAATGACCAGGCGTTTGGCCGATATGACCAGGACTTTCGATTTGGGGCCGTTAATCTTAAGAGCGCATTTTTCCTGGTAAAGCTGTTAGAGGATCATGGTTATGAGGGCAGCCGGCACTTTGACGCCCATGCGTACCGAACTGAAGATTATGAAGGCGTAAAAGATTTTGCCCGGGGCTGTATGCGCACTTACCTGATATTAAAGGAAAAAGCCGCTCAATTTAATGCTGACAAAGAAATCCAGTCCCTTTTGAGCGAAATTAACCAGGACGATAAGGTCATGGGTGAAGTATCCGGTAAATTCACCCCTGAAAAGATGAAGCAACTCAAGGATTTCCCCTTTGACCGAAAAGCGCTCAGCGTTAAAGGGCTGCGCTATGAAAAATTGGACCAATTGACCAATGAGGTTCTCCTTGGTGTCCGGTAGGAAAAAAGAATTGGATGAAAAAGAAAGAATTCTTAGGGCTTGACTGCGTTGAACTGAGCACGGGGCAAATTGATCTGATAATCCCGGTTTCAGTCGGCCCAAGAATTCTTTCATTAAGTTATAAAGGGGGAGCGAATCTATTTGCCGAACTGCCGAAAAATTATTTAGAATTTCCCGGAGAGGGAAATTTCTATTTTTACGGTGGACACAGGCTTTGGCTTGCGCCTGAGGACCCAACCATCACCTATATCCCTGATAACCTGCCGATAAAAATAATTGAATCTAATGGTACGGTCGAACTTGTTCAGGCAGCCGATCAGATTACTGGTATTCAAAAATCAATACGGATAAGTTTTACTGATTATGAGGAGGTGATTGTTATTGATCACTTGATTCATAATCTTGGAAGCAAGCCGTTTGAATGCGCCCCATGGGCAATTACGCAATTTAAATTGGGCGGCGAGGCGATCCTGCCATTGGGAGGGAGAGAAAAAAAACAAAATTCATTACTTCCTGACCGTTCCATTGTATTATGGCCTTATACCAACATAAATGATTCAAGGATTTGCTGGGATAACGATTTTATTTTTATTAAACCGGAGCCTGTTGACCAGCCGTTAAAAATCGGAGTGCCTAATAGAGAAAAGTGGATGGCATATTTCGTTGACCACGTATTATTCATCAAATATACTGATGAAGGAGTTTCTGAGCAATCGGTGGACCTGGGCGCCACCAGCGAATGCTACTGCAATTCCAAATTCATCGAATTGGAAACCTTGGGCTCCCTGGAACAGATAATTGCAGGAAACATCAGCTGGCACAGGGAGGTTTGGAGGATCGTTGATAATCCTTTTCGCCAAACTGACCCCGAAGGCAGTGATGGACTTCATTGACAAAGATAAAATGGCTGATGTCTGCCGAAATATGCTGAAAAAGGAAAGATGATGGACGCGTTTATAGGAATTGATACATCCACAACATCAACCAAAGCGATCGTGATAGATGAAATGGGAGCTATCCTGGGTGTGTCTTCCTCAGAATATCCATTTGAAACGCCACACCCCCTGTGGAGTGAACAGGAGCCTGATCTTTGGTGGCATGCCGCCAGGGAAAGCATTCGGAACTGTATACAGAAAGCAGGCATCGAACCTTTTCAAGTCAAGGGTATTGGTTTAACCGGACAGATGCACGGGCTGGTTATTTTGGATGAGGCGGGAAAAGTGCTGCGCCCTTCAATCCTGTGGAATGACCAGCGCACCCAAAAACAATGTGACGACATCCGGCGTGTGATTGGAAAGCAGGAATTCATCCGAATTACAGGCAATGACGCGCTGACCGGTTTCACTGCACCAAAAATTCTCTGGGTGAGAGATGAGGAACCCGGGATTTATGCGAAAATCAGGCATGTGCTGCTGCCAAAGGATTATCTGCGCTATAAACTGACGGGAGAATTTGCGGTAGACCGGGCGGATGGGTCTGGAACTGTATTGTTTGATCTGGCGCAGAGAGATTGGTCGCAGGATGTGATCAGGGCGCTGGGGTTAAACCCGGACTGGTTTCCGCCCACTTTTGAAGGGACGCAAGTGACAGGCAAGCTGACAAAAACAGCCGCTGAAGAAGTTGGATTGATCGAAGGCATCCCTGTTTTTGCGGGTGGGGGAGACCAGGCGGCTGCGGCTGTGGGAACCGGTGCGGTTGAAGAGGGCATCGTTTCGATCAGCCTGGGAACTTCCGGGGTGGTGTTCGCCGCCACCAACTCGCCTTTCATTGAGCCGGAAGGGCGGCTGCATGCCTTCTGCCATGCCGTCCCGGGAAAATGGCACCTGATGGGCGTGATGCTTTCAGCCGCCGGCAGCCTGAGATGGTTCCGAGACACGTTTAAAGAGAACATCGGCTTTGATGAACTGACTGCCGGCGCGCATGAAATCCCGGCTGGCAGTGATGGATTATTTTTTATGCCTTATCTCACCGGAGAAAGGACGCCTTACCCGGATCCTTTAGCCAGGGGCGGATTTATCGGTATTACCGTGCGCCATACCTTTGACCACTTTACCAGGGCGGTGCTCGAAGGAGTTGCCTTTGGTTTAAAAGACAGCTTTGAGTTGATGAAGAATGTTGGATTAAAGAAAATCACTCAAGTGCGCATGACAGGCGGCGGGGCAAAAAGCGCTATCTGGCGCCAAATCATCGCGGATGTGCTGAATGTTGAAATTGTGACTGTGAGTTCAGAGGAGGGGGCTGCCTTCGGGGCAGCTTTGCTGGCTGCGACGGGCGCAGGTGTGTTTGAATCAGCAGAGGATGCATGCCAGAGCACAATAAAGATCACAGGAACTGTTCTGCCCGGCCGCGCTAACCCGATCTATGAAAAACTGTATTCTGAATACCGCCAGCTTTACCCTTCATTAAGCGGCACATTTCACAGGGTCTCTGATATCCTCTCCTGATAAATCGAATATTGTTTATATTCGTTGCTCGAATTGTTTACCTGGTAAATGAATATTTACCAGGATTCGGATATACAACACACATTACAAAGCACAAGATTGATGCGGGTGAGGGTAAAAAAATGTCATTAACACCAATTACTTACGGCTATTTACCGCGTGGAGTCCCTGCGCTCATTCGGCCGGCTGAAATGCCAGAACTCTAAGGAATACTGGATCGGCATCTCAAGACAAGAGAGCTGCCGGCTGCTGGCAGAGAAGGTCGCGGGTGTCCTGATGGAAGTGATAGGGACGGCAAGAATTGGCAAATGACAAATTTGCCATGCCAAAGATAATCACTGCTAATTGAAGATTTCTTTGCATGACTAATAAATCGCGAAATTATCCTGAAACAGAAAAGTTATATCTCAGCAAGTTGCGCATTCCTCGGTAACTTTCGTTTTTTGCGGCAGCAAAGCGCCCAGGATTACTCCTGCAATCACGAGCACAAGTCCGAACAGAAAATTCACGCTGATCTGCTCCCTGGTCAAAACAGTAGAAATAATGACTGTCACAAATGGCAGGATTACGAACCCATATGACGTTGCTGAAGCAGTCCAATTGTTAAGCACCTTCATGAAAAACAGGTTACCAAGCACCGAGACAAAAATGACCAGATAAGCAATGGCAGCCCAAGTGGCAGATAAGGTAGGAAGCACCCATGTTTCTCCACTTATTAATGAAACCCCAACCAAAATGACTGCACCGACAGCCATGGCGACCGCGTTGGTGATGACTGGCGGATTGGCAGGGTAACGCTTGATCACCACGCCTCCCTGAGCCAGAAAGGCTGCGCCAAGGACAAGTGCGCCAATATGGATGAGGGAGATTTCATTTGAAGCGGATGCAGCACCAACAGCTATCGCGGTTCCAATCACTGAGAGGATGGAACCCAGAATATTACGCGGGGTGAGAGACTCAACACCCTCGAGCGCAGAAAAAATGACAGTGAGCATAGGAATTAATGCCAATATTACAGCACCCAAACTTGCCGGCGTTTTCACCAGGCCCCAGGATAAAAAGGCAAATGAAACCCCAAATCCAAGACCACCGTATAAAAGCGGCCCAACTATCGCACGTCCCTTTGGAACGGGCAGCCTTTTTAAGGCTGCCATGATCCAGTAAATGAGGGAGCCCAATCCAAACCTAATAAAGCTCATCCAAAACGGCGGCATTTCTGCAAAACTGATGCGCATGGCTACCGGGCCGCCGCCGCTGATCAGAATAAAAAGCAGAAAATAAATCATGTCACTATTAACCTGTGTGGTTGAAGAGATTGCTGCCCTTGTTTTCATACTTTTCCTTTCTTTTATGACGAATCAAGTATTGATTCCAATTGGTGAAAAAAACCAGCATTTTCATCAAAATGAATCTTGTGAAATCTCAACCACCTGTCGAAAAAGGAAAGAAGTTAAAAAATACACCCCGTTTTAGCAGCGGTAAAAATTTTTTACGGCAAGAAGTCTATTTCCAATCCAAATATTTTGATGTGTCTTATTATTAATATATTTATCAACAATATTAATACTATTAGAAAAGATAAAAACCAAAAAAAGAAAATCTGATAACTTGTTAATAGAAAATACTCACATGAGCCTTTTCAGATTAACAATTACCCTAAATAGGGAAAAATGCTTTTATTTAACAGTTTTATTTAGGTTTTGGTACTTATTTCTTCAATTTCCATTTATAAGCGCTAAAAAATAATTGACAATGAAATTGAAAAAATCGTTCTTCATTTTTCCCCAAAAATGTTCACAATCAGTATTTCTATCTGACTTTTGGCAGGCAAATTGCTGCTCTGCTGCGTGAATGACAACTGGCGGTAAGCCATTCGACCGGAATTGTAAAAAAATATTCCCGGTCATCTTTCCCTTACCCTTATAAGGTGCAATATTCTATAAATAATTCAGCCTATTTTTGATAGGTGATAAAAAAATCAAGTTCAGTGATAGGGGCGGATTTTTGGAAAATCACGCATTGAATTGATTTGAAGTCTTCTTTGAGAACCGGTGACGAAAAAATCACCTGATTTAACTCTGGTGAGTTGTTCCTATTCCAGCCCCGATCCCATTTCCAGTTTGGAGACAAAATCATCCATAAAGCGCATGGCGGGGATGCCGTCAATGACATCATGATCAACAGCAACCGTGAGGTGCAGGATGCTGCGTTTTTGGATCACACCTTCATAGATCGCCGGCTTTTTATTGATGGATCCGATGGCAAGGCTAAGGGGATGCATGCTGGTCGGAAGAATCCAACCTGACAGATGACCGACAGCCCCGACAGAGGTTACCATGACCGTCCCCATCATTTTCTGCATGCGGTACGGGTTGCCCAGGATGAACTTGCGCATGATGAACAAGCGCAGCCACTGAGGCACCGCAAGACCCAATTTGATCAACAGCCTGTTCTCACCTTTTCCCAAGACCAGGCTGCCTTCATCAGGAACTGATTGGGAGATCGCAGATTTGATCTCGTCGTTTAATTCGTAACAAGTCTTTGTGTTCGCGCCCCTTAAAACCAGGGGTAGAGGAACTGGCACACCATCGACCATTTTTTCCACCACTGTTGAGATATCCACGCTGTGGAAAACAAGCACCTGGTTAGGACCTTTATGGATGCCATTAACGGGCGGATGCTGCGCCACAGAATCGGCCAGCATTTTAATAAACCAGGCCTGAAACGAGACCTTTTTGCCGGGTGCGCGCAGCTCTTTAAGCTTCTGCAAAGCAGTGGTGATATCCACTTCCAAAAGCGCCTTGACGTAATGCTTATCCCTGTTGATCCTGCCGGTATCCGATGTCAGGACTCTAACACCGGGATACTGGATTTTTGAAAATTCCTCATTTTTCATACCTGTTTCTCCAAGTTTTGATGTGTAACCATAAATTTTTGACTGCCTTTATTTGCCAGGATGAAACTCATTTGACACTATACCATCATCAGAAAAAATGGATTGCCAAATAAATCCAATTCAAAATAAATATAATATGATTTTTGGGAACTTTTCACGGCTTATTTCCGTATAGTGATTGTAAAATAATCTTCGCATCACTCAAATGGAGAAAGCCATGCACACAAAAACACAAACCGTTTTTATCCCGCTTCTTTTGGCAGGCGCACTGCTGCTCTCGGCCTGCGCCCCTTTTATCACCATCCAGTGGCAGGATGAGCCCACGGCGATCCCAGCAGCCGAGCGCTGCACCGCTGGCGACACCTGTGGAGACTACAGAACCGATCGCGGACATGGATGTGGATAGTTCGCCCGAAGTTGTGATGAACACGGGCGGGGTGGCTGCCGGTTTTATTGCTGAAACCATCCCGGCTGTAACAGAGGGCGGTGAAGGCCCTTATTGGGGCGAGCTTCCTGAACATACGCGCCTGGCTATTCAAGGCTACCCCATCAGCAGCCATTTGATGCAGCCGCAGATCTTCATCTATCCTGTCCAGAAACTGGCAGAAGTGAACGAAGGCGGCGGCCAGAAAGCTGCCGCGCTGAATGCCCTGCTGCAGGCGCCACAGGAGACCGAGACCCTGCCCTTCATGCCGCAGGTGAATGCCATGCAGGTGCTGAATGCGCACGTTCAGTTCATGGATTTCGGCAGCGGCCGCGGCTTGCGCTACCTGGTGCAGTTCAGTCAGGCAATTGTACCGATCAACAATTATGAATTGATCTACACCTACCAGGGCTTGACCAGCGACGGAAAGTATTACGTGGCAGCCATGCTGCCGGTGACCCATCCCAGCCTGCCGGCGGACGGGCTAGTGAATGGGAACGAAGCGCAAGATTTTGCCGAAGATTACGAAGCTTACCTGGCAGAAACGGCCGCGGCGCTGAACACCCAACCCGCCGGGAGCTTTACCCCGAACCTGGAGGCGCTGGACGCCATGATGAGGTCGCTGGAGATCAGGTAAGGGAATGTAATAAAGTATGGCCGGATGGGAGTGAACCGCCTGGTATTCCTGAAAAAATAAACACACAAAAAAAAGTTCATTGCCCTTCGGTGTGTATTTGAATCATTTGTGGATTGTCAAAAAATGATTAATAAGGACCTCCTTAATCACGATTACAATTCATCCAATTAAAAATGAGTAAAGCCATACCATTCCAATTAGATCCGAATGCACCGGGAACCAATCCGCATGAAATTATTGCAAACAGCCTCACACACGGAGCGGGTATTGCCCTCAGCATTGCCGGGCTTGTGATCCTAATCTTGCGCGCCGTTCAGCGTGGAACAGGCTGGCATTTGGCTGGTTTCCTGGTCTTCGGCATAGCGCTGATCGTGCTATACCTGGCATCAACGCTTTACCACAGCATGGCAAACAAACCCTGGAAAGCCGCACTGCAGCGGCTGGATCATAGTGCCATCTTTATTCTAATCGCGGGCACATATACGCCTTTTTTATTGACAGTTTTACGCGGCTGGCTGGGTTGGGCTCTCTTGGGCTTGGTGTGGGGATTGGCAATGGTAATGCTGGTTCTTAAACTTACACTTAAGAGGAAATTTGCCAAGCCGCCTGTGTGGCTGTATCTGCTGATGGGTTGGATGGGAGCTATTGTTTTCTGGCAGGGCTGGAACAGCATTGGCATGTCATCAATTGTTCTGCTGGCGCTTGGTGGTTTGGCTTATAGTTTGGGGATTATTTTTTATAAATGGCGCACGCTCCCTTACAGCCACGCTGTCTGGCATCTTTTTGTACTGGCAGGAAGCACTTGCCATTATTTTTCTATCCTGAAAATGATATAAGAATTCACTGGTTTGCCGGAGGAAGGCCTCATCAGCGTTGCTGAAGTACTGGTGGGGGGTGTTTACATCCTGATCGGCTACTATGTATTCTTGCTCATTGAAAAGCGCAGCACTATTCAGGGAACGCTGGATACGATCTAAAGAAAAGTTCTGTCCGAAATAAACCTCGGATACCTGACACATTTTCTTTTGTTCGTAAATCTGCATCAAATCCGCTCATAGTCAACTCAAATTCGTAAGGTATTGAAAAATTTCATTTTCGAGCCATAATATTAATGAACAAATGTGATCTTGTTTAAGCTAAGCGTTGAAACATCATGATCAGACTGATGTAATTAAGAAAAGCAAAAGCAAGGAGAGATCATGCAAAACGTAAAGATCAAGGCATTCGTACTGTTAGCATTGATTCCTGGTTTAACAATCTCATGCGCTTCACCCCAAATCCCAACCCCGGCGCCGATAAAACCCGTAGCGGAGCCGACACCCAAACCCGCGCCAACAATAACCCCCTTACCGCCCGCTGAACCAGCAGACACCATTTTTTATAACGGCAGCATCATCACCATGGAAAAAGCCCAGCCGCTGGCCCAGGCGGTTGCCATACGCGGCAGCCTGATCCAGGCAATCGGTTCTGATGAAGCGATATTGGCTTTTAAGGGCGACGAAACAGCGGTAATTAACCTGCAGGGCGGCACGCTGATGCCTGGATTTGTGGAAGGGCATACCCATTACACCCGCAACGGCTGGGAGGATGGCACCCCCCTGGATGCCATGATGCAGAACCTGCTGGCATTTGGATTGACAAGCATCACCGAGATGCATTCCACAGACGACTATATCAATGCCATGCTGGCGGCCGAGGCGAATGGAGAAATCGATATCCGCATGAATATCTTCGCGGAATACAATTGCGGTTTCCTGGAGAATGGCAAGTCGATCGAATGCATCTCATGGTACCGTGACAATGACCCCATCCTCGACCCAACAAAATTGGTGCGCATCCCGGGAGTGAAGGTCTTTGTGGATGGATCGGGGCAGCCGGGGCGCGGGTGCGCTTATAAATCCTTCCCCTGGCCTGAAAGCATTATCGAGATCTGGCCCACCGTATGGGAAACCTGCGGTTCGCCATACGGCGACCTGTACCTAAATGAAAAACAATTGATTTCAGTCATTGAAGACATTCAAGATCGCGGCTACCGGGCGGCTTTTCATACCATGGGAGACGCAGCCATTGAGATCGTCCTGAACTCCATTGAGACAGCATTGAATGGCGAACCCAACGCTTTATACCGCCACCAAATTCAGCACAACTCGCAGCTAAGGCCGGACCTAATCGACCGCTATGTGCAACTGGATGTTTTGGCTTCCGTGCGCGGTGCTTTCAACACCTGCGACGCGGATGAGTATGTTGCCATGTTCGGGGAAGACCATTACGCATGGAATGCCAACCGGTTCGCACTGGCAGCGCTGGATGTGCACGCCTATGCCGAAGGCGACTTCAGCCGGGGCGATTTTAATGACCCGACACGGGCTAATCCGCTGAACCCCATCCGCAGCCTTTACGGGCTGGCAACACACCAGCAGGTGCGTGCCGACGGCAGTGTCTGTGAACCGCCGGAATGGATCGCCCGCCACGCGATCAGCGTTCAGCGCGCTCTGGAAATGCTGACCATTGAGCCCGCTTACGCGGTTTCAATGGAAGAACACATCGGGAGCATTAAACCCGGAAAATTTGCGGACCTGATCATCCTTTCCGATGATCCCCTGAGAATCGACCCTGACCAACTGGGTAACATGACCGTATGGATGACCATGGTCAACGGGAAGGCAAAGTATTGCGCCGCCGGGCACAAGGCCATATGCCCGAAATGAAAGGCAAGCGACAACGCACAATTAAGGGAATGCTGAAAGTAATTTAATAAATCATTATTGAATTACATGCAAGCAAATCAATAAATAATATACTGGAATTTGCCGCCCATGTTCACTTGTGATATTTCAACTTATTTGGTGTGTTCACCTCGTATCTTGATTAATTGAATATTATGATGAGTTCTTAGGAGATCATAAAGAGCAAAAAAATAAAATTAGACCGGATGTCTTGAACGTCCGAATTTTTTTAATGCTTTCAAAACACAATAGAACCTTATATCTCAAAAAAGGTAATTAGAAATGTCTTTGTAATCATCGGTTAGATCCTTAATATTGTCTGTCAAGCCTGAAAATTATCAGTTTTTCAATTATTAACTAAATTTGATTTTGATTAAGAAAATCGGTAATTGCGGATCAAAACAATAAAAAAGAAAATGTTTAGAACCTGGTTAATAATTTAATTACTGTTCATATCGGCTGCGAGGAAACCGGAAACCTGGCTTTTGAAAATTCCGTACTAATAAATAGAGTGGCAAATATGAATTTGAAGAAAGTTTAAACAAGGAAGCATTTACCAAGTTTCCGGAGAACCAAATTGAAAAATTTCTTTTTTAATCCAGAAAGCCGCCTGCGGGCTAGCTTGCGGATGCTGATCCTGTTTGTCGGGTGGAATATTATTCTGATCATGATCGCGCATATCATTCTTATTTCGCTGAAACTGAAGAACGCATGGGGGTTTGGCGCTGCAGGGATGGTTTACATTCTGGGTGGGCTCAATGCGCTGCTGATATGGGGATGGATGAAGGCCAATAAGCGTTCGCCGCTATTTGCTTAAGGCGGAGTGTCGGGTACAGATAAAGCTTCTAAGGCACCTTTGAGATGAGATGCCTTTGAGGAAAGAGATGGGAAAAAAATTGGCGGAATATCGGAAAACCTGATAAATACTCCTTTTTAAATTTAAGTGCTTTCATTAATAAGTTATTTGAAATTTTCAGAATATGACAAAATTCAACTTGACATGGTTATACTGGCTTTAATTAATCTAAAAAACGATTTGAAAAGGTATTACCATGATTCCAAGATCAGCAAAACTCCTCATTGCAATTACTCTATTGTTTGTCCTGGCTGCCTGTGCTTTGTTTAACGGAGGACAATCTGGCAGCGGGGATGAATTCCATATAGGCATTGATTCTCCATCCTCCGGAGAAACGCTTTTGATGGGACCGGTGGAGATCATTTATTTTGGAAGCAGCAGCACTGGCATTTCGAAAGTTGAGCTCAGCATTAATAATGAGGTGGTCCAAAGTATCTCAAGCGGGGAAGATCAAAACATCAGCGTACTGAGGTATGTGTGGACGCCGACGGAACCGGGTAATTTCTTCATTCGGGTCCGCGCGCAGAACAAGCGCGGTGTTTGGAGCGGGTTTGAAGAAGTCAGCGTGGTTGTCTCAGCGACATCAGCCCCCACCTTTGGGCCGACTGCGACCATTGAACCCACCTCTGTCAATGCACCCTCTGCAACCAGCCAACCAATGGCAACTCCCGCACCGACACTCATTTATGGAGTTGACACGGATATTTTTACTTTCTATTACGGGGAAGATGACTGCGGGCCGAATGAAATTACAATCACAGCCAGGGTCAATAATCCTGACAAAGTAAAAAATTTATATATTTTCACCAGCTTCGCTGACCAGGAAAGTTTTCAAACAACCGGCTGGGACAACGGCCAGGCGATGGCGAGGAAATCGGACAATTCCTTTAAGATTACGCTGAAAGCGAATGAGCTGGAAAATTTCAAAAAATATGAATTTGCGACCCTGTTTTACCAGATTGTCGCGACTGACGCGGGTAATAACAATATCAGCAGAACCGTTGTATTCAAGGACGCGCACCTGGAAATATGCCCTCAGCCCAGCACACCAGCCGAGGTGCGCTTTAAAAATTACGCACATGACGTGGATACTTTTTACTATGACGGGGCATCCTGCGGTGAAAATGAAATCACAATAACCACTGACGTCACCCGTATTGATCAATTGGAATACGTGATCCTTTTTACCCGGTTTAAAGATAAAACGAGCGACAAAGTGACCAAGTGGGATGTGGGAGGGACGATGAAAAAAGTGGACGATAATACCCACCGGATCACGCTCCAATCCTACAACCTTGCCAATTACAATGCTTTTGATTATGCCGCAATGAGTTATCAATTTATCGCGACCGACAAAGATGACAAAATCACCGGACGTTCGCTGGTATTTGACGACATATCGCTGGAGAAATGCCAGACAAAATAGGGAAGAAAAAAATCCGAATGAATCGGATTTTTTTATCACAACCAGATGACCATTATTAATTACCGAAGAATTTCGTGATTAATCGGAAATGATGTAAACGGCAGAATCGATTCAACCTGCGCACTTTCCACATATTTATATGAATTGTGCCTGCCAAACGTCGGCAAGGTTGATCTTTTCCAATACCGATAGTAGGCAGGCCTGCGTTAGCTAGTTCGGATAATCAGGATTCAATCCGCTTTTAATTGCTTTTTATATGCCAAGCTTAAAAGAATGCCGTTGACAATCAGGACCAGCCAGTCAATAGAGATGATCAGCAATTCAAAGAGGTCCTGCCGGTCAATGCCGAAGATGGCTGCAAAAATGACCAGCGACACAAAGGACAGGGTAAAGCCGATGACAAAGACCCACCAGGCGGCTTGTGTATGACATAAATTTACGGTTTTAATCAGATTTCGCAAAAGACGGTCATCGTGTTGGTGATGTCCAATGTCCTGTTGCACCTTAATTTATTAGGATTAAGGGTTGGTTTTCCCACTTGACAAGCACCCCTAAACCGCGCTATTGTATACCTATACGGGGGATTTATTGGTTAATAAATGGAGTGATGGCATGCTGCGGTCTTTGGAGGCACAGAAAGACGGGCTCTACCTCTCCAATCCAGAGGAAAGACTGCCATCACGCACGCATGAAAGGAGGGCATGTCGGGTGTTTGCTTTAATCCAGAGTCTAAACAACCAATTGAAATCTAAAAGGAGAGTGAAATGAAATCCAGATTCATGTTTATGAGTACCGTCATAATGGCGCTGATCGCAACCCTGCTGATCGCCAACAGCGCTTTTGCCGAAGGCGAAGAGCCTCCTCCAGAACCGGCAGCAGATGAATCAGTGCCTGCTGAGGAGGCGCAACCTCAGCAGCCAGCTGATGCTGGAAGCATAGAAATTCCGACACCAATTGAGACCCCGGCTGAAGAAGTACCCCTTGAAGAAACACCATCAGATAATCTGCCAGTTGAAGAACCTCCCGCCGAAGAAACACCCGCAATAGATCCCCCGACAGAAGAAATTCCGGCCGCAGAAGTATCTGCAGAAGAACCACCGGCAGAACAGATGCCAACCGAGGAATTACCCTTAGAAGATCCCCTGGCAGAAGATATCCCAACTGCAGAAATTCCTGCCGAAGAGATTGCCGCAGGGGAAATCGCTATCGAAGAATATGTGGCAGAGCTCACAGATGTTCCTGCGGAGGAAATGCCATTGGAAGGAATCCCAGTCGAGGAAATTGTGCTGATCGATGAAGCAGGGCTGGAAATGGACCTGGCTTCCCAAGCCACGGCTGAAGCGCTGAAAGCCGCAGATCCCTATTTCACCACCGGCGCCGGGGTGAACTATTACCGCTTTCTAGGACCTGTTGGCGCTTGCGCTCTTTATTCCAGTTTCTACTGCGCAGATGGATTGGTCAATCCCATCCAGGAAGCTATTAATTACATCGAGGCCTACGGCGGCGTTGTGCCAGATAGTGGCGCCATCAATGTAGAAAAGGCTACTTACCCGGGAAATGTGCTCCTTGACCAGAGCCAACCCAACCTGACGAATATCACCTGGTTGAATGGTATACCGGATGGAAGCATCAAGCCAACCATCAGCGGCACACTGACCATCCGCAATCTGACCACCAGTTTCCGGGTGGAGGTCTTCAATGTTACCGGCGGCTTGATCATCGAGGACGCCAACATCACTTCTGCCGGACAAATATTTGTTAATGATGTCACCGGCCCGGTGACCATCCGCGACAGCGTGATGACCAATGGCCATATTGATGTGACCTATGGCAGCGGTACCTTAACGATGAGCAATCTGGACATCCAAAACTCATCCGGATACGGTATCCGGATTGAATACCGGGCAGGCAACATTACCCTGACCAATGTCAAATCCAGCCACAATGATTCATTTGGCGCAGCTATCAACAATCCGACAATTGCCGGGAATGTGACCATCAACAACTGCGCTTTTGATTACAACAGCGGTGCCACCAATGATTATGGCCTTGGTATCACCAGTATCGGCATTGTAACCATCAACGGCCTGTCTGCTTCGCATAACGGCGAATGGGGCTTGCTTATGAGTTCCTTCTCCAATCTGTCACTTAAAAATGCCGTACTTACCAATAATGCTTATGACGGGGTCTACGTCAATACAACGCGCGCGGCGCCAGTGCTGCTCGAAAACATCATCAGCCGGGAAAATGGGGCTTACGGATTGAATATTGTGACTGCCGGCGCGGTTACACTGCGCAGCGTGGACGCACATGCCAATAATACCTACGGCATTTGGATTGACGCCACCTACAGGCACGGGCGCTGTATCCATGACCAATATCCGCATCGGCGCAACCTTCGTTGGGATCGGCAGTGGTACGGGATTGCGAGTCCACTCCAGAGGTGCCATCAGCATCTCATCCATCGTCAGCCATGATAATCAGGGATACGGTGTCTGGCTGGATAATTGCCAATATTCCGGATCAGCCTGTACGGGCAGCGGCAACGTGAGCATCACCAGCCTGGCCACAGCCGGGATAGCCGGCGCTAACGCGTTCTATAACAACACCGGCGGCAGCGGCCTCTACATTGATAGCAGGGGCGCTGTCATATTGACCAACCTGGATGCCTATAGCAACTCCACCTATGGCGTACAAATCTATAATGTGGGAGGCACAGGCGGTGTCACCATTAACAAAAACCTGCCCAACTGGGAGAATGGTTTTGCCGATAATAAATCCTCCGGCATTCTGATAGAGAGCAAGGGTGCCGTTGTTATCAGCGACAGCATCGCCAACCACAACAATTATCACGGCTTGGAGCTTTCCAGCACCAGCGGCATCACGCTGACCAACGTGGGCGCTTCGGAAAACGGACTGGTCGGCACCTATTACGGACTGTATATCAACAACGGATCCGGCACAGGCAGCGTCACCATCCGCTCATCGGTTGCCAGCAACTATATGGACTTCAGCCGCAACCTTTCAGGCGGGATCAGCATCACCTGCCTGGGCTCGGTTTCGGTTTCCAATGTCAATGTTACCGATAACATGAATGCCTCCGGACTTTACATTGAAAACTACAACAATCCGAGCGCAGCCCCGACCGTGGCCATCGCCAATGGATTTTTCTACAATAACTTTTGGAATGGCATCACGGTGTATTCCAAAGGCGCGATCACGCTCACCAATGTGGAAGCCTGTGATAACGATGGCGAGGCCGGCGTCAGGCTGGATAATTACACCTTCGGCGGCAGCGGGGGCGTCACCATCCGCTCCAGCACCTCTTCAGCCTATTATTATTTCAGCAACAATCGCGGCTCAACTGGTTACGGCATACTGATCTTATCCCGGGGAGCCGTCTCAGTCAGCAATGCCATCGCGGAGGACAACAAAAACACCGGCATTTCAATCAACAACGCCAACGCCGTCAGCGACCTGCCCGTCAGCATGAGCAACAGCCGGTTCAGCAGCAACGACCACGAGGGGATAAGCGTCAATTCGCGCGGCGCCATCACGCTCACCAATGTCAGCGCCGTGCAAAACGGCAGCGGTTATTACGGCGTCTATCTGAATAACACAGCAGGCGCAGGTGCCACCGGTGTGGCAATACGGTCGACTGCCGCAGCCACTTATTACGAATTCAGCGGCAACAGCAAAGACGGCATCCACATCAACTCCGAAGGGCCGGTCTCAGTGGGCAATGTCATCTCCTGCAGGAACGGCGAGAACGGATTGATATATCGACCGCAATCCGGGCACGGGCGCCATCTCGGTAGTGCGCAGCGTTTTTGACGAGAACGGCAACAATGGGCTGGTGATTTATTCCAACGCCAGCGCGATTACCCTGACGGATGTATCGGCTAATGGTAATGATCCGACAGATTCCGGCAGTTTCTCAGGCGCGATCATCGACGGAACATATGGAGGAGTTATCAGCGGGAGCGTGACCATCAATTCCTCGGCGGTGACGCGCTTTAATGAGTTTTCATCGAACTCCGACCGGGGTCTGGCTATCGGTTCTTATGGCCCGGTCTCTATCAGCAACGTGATCGCCTGCGGTAACGACTCAACCAATATCGATATTTACAACTCCGGTGCAGCACCAACTGCACCCAAACCCGTCAGCCTCACGCGCACCACGGCCAGTGACAGTGAATCAGCGCATGGAATTTCCATTGCCACCAGGGGCAGTGTGACGCTGAACTCCGTGATCGCCAACAACAATGCTACCTCAGGCCTGACCGTGGATGCATACTGCGACCCCTGCGCAATCCCGGCCAACGTTGCCATGATCGGAACGGGCAATGAGTTCATCGGTAATAAAACTATCGGGATCAATATTTCGACAGAGGGAAATATCTCGCTCATGAATGTGACAGCGGATGGCACCACCAGCGGCGACGGGATTTACCTTTATAACTACTACACTGGTTCGATCGGCAATGTGACCATCAGCGCTTCGGGCAGCATCATGAACTCCAGCTGCGGGAACTATTCTGACGGCCTGCAGATCCTGTCCAAAGGCACCATTTCCATCTCGCGCTTAATCGCGGATGACAACGGCGCCATGGGCGGCAACATCAATAATTCCTATGCCAATCCGCTCATCAAGAACGTCACGCTGACCTCCTGTGAATTCAACCGCAACCGGGGCAGCTACGGCCTGTATATTTGGTCAGAAGGCGCCGTGGCGCTTAACAGCACGTCTGTCGAGAGCAATGAGCGCACCGGACTTTATATCGAAACAGACGGCGCGGTGACGCTCAACGGCGTCCATGCTTCCTTCAACTCCTTTCATGAAGCGGAGGTCCCAAGTCCAAACGCTTCCATCCATGAAAGGTTGACCTCCGATGCGGAAGGTGATATCTGGTACTTTACAGCCGCTTTTACGCCTTACACCATCACACTCTCCAGCACGGATTTTGATGCCTTCCTGAGCCTGTATCACTGGGATAGCGTCGCGGGGAAATGGGAATGGATAACTGAGGATGATAATTCATTGGGCGGCACTAACGCGCGCATTATTTACTCCCTCACCAGCACCGACGACTATTACATCCTGGCAACCACGGCTGACGGGTGGGGACAGCCGGGCGAATATACCCTGGGCTTCAACGGGGCGGGAATACCTGTTAGCATGAATCCCTCTTACGGCGTGTATCTCTATAACAGTACCGGAACTTCAGCCAACGTCACCATCACCAGCCCGGCAACCTTCTGGTCCGTCTTCAAAGAGAACAATGCTCAAGGCCTGGAGATCAGCACGAATGGCGCGGTCAGCATCACCAATGCCACCATTAGGGATAATGGCGCTGACGGCGCCACCATATACGGCAACCCGAAAAATGTCACCATACGCAACACCAGCACCACTACCAGCATGTGGATCGCGAACAACAGAGGCTATGGCATCTACCTGCCCAACGCCTATGGGAACATCACGCTCAGCGGGCGCATCTTCATTAACAGCAATTCCAGCATTCGGTGCTTACCTGAACAACAGCAGTGTTCCCGTGGCCACACCCATGTATGTCACCATTTCAGCGATTACGGCCGATTCCAATCAGAGTGGTGACGGACTTTATATCACCTCCATCGGCCAGGTAACGCTTAGCAATGTGCACGCCTGCTTTAATGACGTTAACAATGCCGGAGTTTATATCTATAATGCTTCCGGCGCTGGGCGGGGTGTGACCATCAACGGCACCAATATCTTCAACCAGAATGACGGCAATGGACTGGAGGTCACCAGCAGCGGCATTGTCAGCATCAGCGGCGTGCGCGTAGAAGCCAACAGCAGTATGGGCATGTACGTGAATACCAATGGTGCAGGCAAGAGTGTAACGCTGACCAATATCATCGCACAATACAACAAGAGCAATGGCGTTGAGGTCCATTCCGACGGTCAGATCACGCTAACCAATGTCCGCAGCAACCTGAACGGCAAATACCCGCCTTCAGCTATCCAGGGGACGGGCATCATCGTGGATGCCAATAATCTGTACCACATCTATTTCAATAACTGCAGCATCATTGGCAACGTGGGCAATGGCATTTGGGCTGAGAGCGATGTAAGCTGGATACACCTGACGGGGACAAACTATTTTGGCAACAACACAGATGGCACGGTTGGAGATTATGACTACTGGCACTATTAGCCTTCAGTCATAAAGGGACCGCCAAATTTAAAAAGAGAGCGGTTTTGCCGCTCTCTTTTTCTGCGTAAATGAAAACTGAGTTTTAATTCATTCTCAATTGCTTCTTGTAAGCCAGACTGAGCAATATGCCGTTGACAATCAGGACCAACCAGTCAATGGAGATGATCAGCAATTCAAAGCGATCCTGCCGGTCGATGCCGAAGATGGCTGCAAAAATGATCAGCGATATGAAGGACATGGCAAAGCCGATGACAAAAACCCACCAGGCGGCTTTTTCCAGGCGGCTCGCGCGCGCTAAAGACAATGCGGCAAACAGGAACGAGAGGCTCATGACGAGATAGCCCAGTTCTTCCAGGGCGATAAAGATGCCGTGCGCGTTATACTGGGTCAGCAGAGTGATGCCCTCGGTCTCGCCACTTATCAGGCTGATGGGCACGACCGAGAACTGAAGAAAATAATCAACCAAAAGGATAATGGCGGCGATGACGCCGAAAGTCAGCCCGATCTGGCCGAAAATTTTCTTCTGGCGGGGCGCAAGCGCGTGGATGGAAACCATGAAGACCAGATAGGCAAGGAGCATCAGCAGAGCGAGCAGCATCCAACGGAAATCCTTGGGGAACTGTGCGGCAGTGTTGAGGTAGGGATAAGCGATGCAGCCCTCAACGCAATTAGCGCCAGAAATGGGGACGGCGGTGATGGCGAAGCCGAAGGTGACCACCGTGATGACAGCGGTCAGGAGGGCTGACCAGAAGCCGACCTGGTATGACGTGCGTGGCAATTCTTCCGAGCTTTTTTCGAAATCCTCTTTTGCATTTGCCATATTTCTCCTTAATAAAAAAATGATTTTTGAAAACCGCCCTATGATACATCATTTGGGGGAATAATAGGACGCTATATTAATGGTTAATTGAATTTAAAAAATTTGAGAAAGATTGTTGCAAGTCGATCAATTTGAATACTATTGTCCGGATAAGAATGTTGATCAACCATAAAAGTTAAAACGCATGATGCTAAGAAAATGAAAATTTTCGAATAAAAAAGACTAAAAAATTGAGAAATTGCGGGCCTTAACAGGTAAATTAGCATTCGGTAAACCTAGGAGAGACAACCCGGAATCAACCTCCTTGATTGTCGATGTTATCTGATGAAACAAGGCGTCCTCATCGGATTCAGACTATCTTGCCTATAAAGCCTGGAAGCCATTCGGACTTTTTGAGACTGCATTGGTCATCGTGTAATACAGTGCTTAAGAGAAAGGATTGGCGTTTGAATTATTAGAACCAATGAATAACCGAAACAACGCCAGGCATCATTAAATATTTTCTTTTAAAATGCTCAAAATCTCATTGGACGAATCTGCGCCCATTACCTTGGTGCGATTGTCTTGCTTGCCAAAAAATTCAAAGACCTTATTCAGGGGGAAAGTGATATTTGATTCCGATGTAGATGAATACGCCATGGCAATCACAACGGGATCAAAGGACTTGTGCCCGAAATTGATTGGCGAATATAGTGTCACCAAGCTGATAGCTGACCTTTTCGCACCCATTTCAGGTCCAGCATGCAAGAGGATAGTATTAGGCGCTATTTCCATATAAGGGCCGTAAAGTTCATAAAGATTCCGCATCGCTTTAATATAACTAGGCCAGACTGCATCAACATCCAGAAGAAGTTTCCCAACAATTTCGATTACGCCATTTGGATTTTCCACATTGTAGTGGGCAAGGATGGCGTTTTTTGAAAAGAGCTCAATCGGGTTTTGCGAAGAATCCAGGAATTTTCCGGATAATCCGGATTTATGGTTATAGGCAAGCCCCAAAACCTGCTTGATTCGGAAAATATCACTGTCGTCCAGTAAAGGTTTTACAATAACCTGAGGTTTCTGCGTGATTCCTCCAATTGGTATTGTGGTTATTATTGCGTCGCATTCATCAAGGATACTTTGATCATGGACCAATTCAAAAATTGAGGCGATGCCTAGAATATCAATTTCCGGAATTGCAAAATTGATCTGACTTTTTATTGAAAATGCTGTTGCCGCACCAGAACCGCACACCAGTAAGACTCTTCTTTGGATTGATGTGGTTTTAATTCGATCCAAAGCGACAAAAGTATGATTGTAGATCCTTCGGATTAATCCCGGATTATGCGAAATCCCTTCCTTTTCAAGCACTGGGGTCACAATGTTATTTATTAAGTTCTCTGGTATCTTATTTTCGGGAGGATTAACGGTTGGAAGATCGTCGAGGTATTGGTCCTGGTAATCATGGCCAAGTTCCCAATCTATGCATTCAATTAATTCGCTGTCTTCATATAATCCGGCATGAAAATACTTTGCGATTTCTCTGACAAGCTCATGTGCCGCCTGGCTGCGTTTTTTCCTTTCAATCGAAACCATCAGGTTGTCTTTTGGCGTGACGGTTCCCTGTTCGAAGCTTTTGGTTATTAAGACCGCAAGACTAATCACTTCCTCGGGGATTGACTGGATGTCGAGATTCGGTAAGAGGGAAGTAATGATCTTCTCAGCATCTGCGGAATATTCTTTGACGTAATCATATGAAACCCTGTTTGTTTTCATTAATATTTTGCCAGCCGATATTCTTGCGAGCATTATCCCAAGATTCAAAGTGAGTTCAATATGAATTTTGTCCAAGAAATTGCACCGATACTTATTTTCAAGTTCACAGATTAGTTTTTCTGATTCCGGAAGCCTCATCATTGAAACAAACAGACCAAAGTTCTTATGTGTAAAAGTTTCTTTGAGCGTAGAGCGGTCAATTTTTTCGAAAGGCAGAATGCAAGCCTGGATTAAGAATTCCTGACCAAGATGAACAAAGAAAAAGTCCCTGATCGCTTTTCGAATCCACAGTTCCTCTCCATTCAGCTGAATAAGATCATTTCTTTTTGCAGAAAGGACTATTCCAAAGGATTTAAACCAGTTTTTTACTTTTTCAAGGTCCCTAAAAAAACTGGTGTCGGAAGTGCCTGCCATGTTTCGAATTTCTGATAATTTAAATCCCTTGGTTGAAGTAAGAAGATATTGAATAATCAGGCCCACCCGTTCATCCCTATTCAAGGCAACGGTGCTTTTCTCATTTTCCTGAATTTCTGTGACCAACAACTTCCTTTTTATCGGATCAACAATTAGAAAAATCCCTTCATTTGGCTTTTGCTGAATTTTGACTTCACCAAAAGAAAGGCAGGCGCATAACTTTTTTACTGAATAGCGCACCTGGGAAAGAGACAGACCAAGAGTTTTTGAAAGCTGTTCGGCACTGATCGGCTTGTTCTGTGCAAGCAAACCCAGCAGCACCTTTTTGCTGTTCGTGGAGAGGCATGCGACTAATTGTTTAAACATTTCGGTTTAATTGACTATTTTCCCATTCTTATTTTACCGATTCACGAGTATTTTTCACTTCCATTTTTACAACATTGATTGAAGCAATAATGAAAGGGCACACTGCCTTTCCGGGTGCTACACTTTCAAAATAAACTGCTATTGAGGGATCAATGCCGTTACCAGTATTCACCGATCAATTAATTTTTATAAATCCGAAAATTGAAGAAAATACGCCTCAAAGCGCAATTAAATTTTTATGCAATAAGTTGCAGGAAAAAGGCTACGTAAATAACGGTTATTTTGAAGAAGTAATAAAAAGAGAAAAAGTACACCCAACCGGATTGCCGACCATGCCATATGCATCAGCTGTGCCGCATGCCGATCCAATTGGGGTTGTCAGTACAGGAATAGCATTGGCGATTTTAAAGGAACCAGTCGTCTTCCATGCGATGGATAATCCAAGGAGAGAATTGGATGTGACACTCATCTTTTTGATGTCCTTTAATAAAGGAGATCAAATCTCGATGCTCCAATGGATATCCAAAATCCTTGGAAACTATGAGTTAGTGGCAAATATCGGAAATTCAAAGAGACCGAAGCAAGTATATAAAACAATTCAGCCATATTTAAATTAAAGCCACAAGGAGTTTTGAAATGTCTCAAATTGGAAAGGAAGTCAGGCTCAGCCAGATCATAAATCAGCAAAGTGGAAAACAAGTATGCGTTGCGATGGATCATTCACCGGCGATTGGTCCCTGTGAAGGAATGATCGATCCGATAAAGACAATGACAGAGATCTGTAAGGGGAAGCCAGATACCCTGTTTACTCATTTTGGAATTATTAAAAAGACCCTACCTGTGCTTACTTCGACCAGAACGCCATTCTTGCTTTCTATTTCAACCGCCACAACAATGAGCCCTGATCCGACCAGGGTGTTCCTGGTTGATACGGTTGAACATGCTTTGCAGATAGGCGCCAGCGGTGTGTCGATGCGGATTTTCGTTGGCGCTCCTTATGACCACGAAATGCTTCAGAACCTGGCCAAGGTATCGTTGGAGTGCGAGAGAAACGGGATGCCTTTAATGGCGATGATGTACCCTCACGGCGTAGAGAATATTTTGGACCCCAAAAGCTTGATGCATGCGGCAAGAATCGGGGCGGAAATTGGCGCAGATATTGTGAAGACTTATTACACTGGCGATCCAGATACTTTTAAAATGGTGACTGAATCATGCCCGGTACCTATTGTAATGTCCGGCGGTCCAAAAGCTGATGAACCTATTGATTTCTTAAAATTGGTTCGAGGAGCCATGGATGGAGGCGCAATGGGAGTGGCAGTGGGAAGGAACGTCTGGCAAAGCCCTCACCCCGATAAAATGCTGAATGCATTAAACCTCGTAGTTCACAAGGGAATGCAGCCGCAGGAAGCCTACGAGAAATCATTTAATTGATAAGGGAAAAACATATGAATGAAAAAAAAGTATACAAAATTGCGTCTGTCTGCGGGTCCGGCTACGCAACATCGGGGTGGATAGCAGCAAGGTTAAAAGACTCACTCACAAAAAATGGGATAGAAGCCGAAATCACCGAAATTAAAGTGATGGATTTGGCAATGGTGGTTGACAATTTCGATCTGGTTGTATCGGCATCAGAATTGAGTGATATTTACGGTGTTCCTGTCGTGGCAAGTTCTTCAATTCTCACCGGTATCGGATTCGATGAGACTTTGGAAGAGATAATTAATCAATTAAAGGAGGTGAAAGATAAGAATTCATAGGTTTTATTTTTAGAAGTAAGAATAATAAATAAGGAGATAAATTATGAGTGCTATAACAAATGCAATTAGTGTATTTTTTGGATGGATCAATTCTCTAGGGGCAACAGTTATTCTGCCAATCGCACTATTCTTAATCGGAATTGCATTCAAAATTAAACCCGGACAAGCCTTTGTCAATGCTTTGCGCGTTGGTATTGGATTCTTTGGTTTGAATGTAATGATTGGCGTTGTCGCATCCAATATTGGCCCACTTGCCAGCGCGATTGTTGAAAGGACAGGTTTGGCGCTGTCAATTCCGGATGTCGGTGTGGGGCTTCACTTCCCGATCTCATTTGCCTTACCGGCAGCCGCCTTCATGATTCCATTGGGAATCCTAGTCAATTTTGTCATGCTCCTTTTGAAGGCAACCAAGACCGTTGATATTGATGTCTGGAACTTCTGGCCATGGATGTTTTCGTGGGCTTGTGTGCAAGGCGTAACCGGAAGTGTGCTTTTTGGTTTTCTGGCCTTTGTCTTTACTGGTGTAGTTTCTCTTGTTCTTGGAGACTTGCAGGCCAAGTACATTGAAAAGTATTACAAAATGCCCGGCATCTCATTTCCACATCCATTCTCTTCATTTTTCGGGTTGCTTGCATGGCCTTTTGTCTGGCTGTTTGACAGGATTCCCGGACTAAAGGACTGGGAAGCAGATATTGAAACGCTGCAGAAAAAGATTGGACCTCTGGGAAATTCAACTGTCCTGGGATTGATCATTGGGTTTGTGCTATCACTTGTCGCAGGATATGACATTATTAAAGCTCTGCAGACTGGTGTGATTGTCGCCGCTATCCTGCTTTTGATGCCCGAAATGATCAAGAATTTAATGTCCGGATTGTTCCCCATCTCCGAAGCGGCTCGCAGCTTGCTTTCCAAACGCTTCCCGGGGAGGGAATTTTATATCGGCCTTGATTGCGCGGTCGGTGTCGCCCAACCCTCATCCATTGTTGTTGGCGTTTTGCTAATCCCGATTACGTTGCTTCTGGCGGCTGTTTTACCCGGCAATAAATTGCTCCCGTTGGCTGATTTGGCTTTCCTTGGTTTCTGGGTTGCAATGCCAATGGCAATGTTCAAAAACAATATCATTAAAGGTGTTTTGTTTGGAACAATTGCAGTTGCGGTCAGCCTTTATATGGCTACTACAATTGCACCTTTGGTGACCAGACTTGGCGTTGCGGCCGGCGCTACAATTCCGGAAGGTGTATCGCAAGTGTCGATGCTGACCATTTACCCGTGGGCATGGGTCACATCCTGGATAGGGACTTTGTTTGGGGGAGTATTCTAAAAATTTACTTATTCTGATTCTTCAGATTAGGTAAAAGGCGGAGGGGCTGTTAGAGAAAGAATCTCTGACAGCCCCCCTCACGGCAATTATAACCATGTTCCAAAGGTGGAATCAATGAAAGCAGCAATTCTTACAGAACCACAGAAAATCGTTGTTAAGAATTTTGATGAACCTGCCGTAAAACCCGGGGAAATCTTGATAGAAATTAAATCCTGCGGAGTTTGCGCCACTGATGTGAAAAAATATGCGGGAATAAGTAAACCTCCTTTCCTGCCTTTTATACTTGGCCACGAACCATCAGGAATCATAAAATCATTTGGTAATAATTCATATAAGAATTTAGCAATAGGTGATCGGGTTTCCATAGCCCCTGTTTTAACTTGCGGCACCTGTGCAGGATGCATCAGCGGGAGAACATCGGCTGAAGGAATGGGAATGTGTGACAATTATGAGGTCATCGGTTTCTCGTCAATGGTTCTTTTTGCGAATATTTTTCAATTCCTGCTGAAAACGTAATTAAAATACCTGAGACACTTTCATTCAAAAAAGCCGCATTAATTGAGCCTGTGGCAGCATGTGCAAATGCTGTTTTGAGATCGCAAAACACACCACCCGGGATTGCAGTTGTCCTGGGAAGCGGTTTTATGGGTTTGGTCTCAATGCAAATATACAAGGCGCTTGGCTATCAGGTAGTCATTTCTGATTTGATTGAAGAGAGACTGGAACTGGCGAAAAAACTTGGTGCTGATTTTGCCATAAACCCGCAAAAAGAAGACCTGACCAAATTTGTCGGCGAATTCACAAAGGGATCAGGAGCGGATAGCGTTATTTGTGCTGTAGGTATTAAACAACTGACCGAAAGCGGAATCAACTTGCTTCGAAAAGGTGGAAAGATCGTATTGATGGCTTCAGGAGGCCATGAAGATAAGATCCAATTCAATTTAAACGAACTCCATTACAGGCAAACAGTGATTACCGGCTCTGTGAGTTATACCAAAGCTACTTACCTGTGGGCGATAGACTTGATCAATCAGGGGAAAGTTAATGCTGATTTATTAATTACTGAAACAGGCGGATTGGAAGATGTTGGCAAAATGCTGGAAATGACGAAAAACCACATGGGTATCAAAAATGTGATGGTTTTATGAAAAAGGAAACACACTATGGCAGGTAAAATCGCAATTGTTACCGGGGCGGCCAGAGGCATCGGGAAAGCCATCGCCGAAAAACAGGCTTCATTGAAAGACATTGTAATCATTACTGATATCTCTGAATCAGGGGAGAAGACATCCTCGGAATTAAAATCCAGAGGATATGAAGTTTATTTTGAAAAAATTGATGTTACGGATTTTCAAAATGTGAATGATGTGGTTGGAAAAATCATAAAAAAATTCGGGCGGATCGATATCTTGGTAAATAATGCCGGAATCCGGCCCACCAAACCTTTTGGCCAGATGGAATTTAAGGATT
The DNA here is from genome assembly GCA_963751635.1 of uncultured Chloroflexia bacterium. Classification (GTDB taxonomy): domain Bacteria; phylum Chloroflexota; class Anaerolineae; order Anaerolineales; family Anaerolineaceae; genus Pelolinea. Next base: position 70,036 of record CAVVVE010000001.1, on the reverse strand, counting down.
GGCAAAAAGTGCTGGACGTAAACCTGAACGGTGTTTTCAATTTTTGTTCGGCTGTTTTACCGGTTATGCAAAAAAACAAGTGGGGAAGGATAATCAATATCTCATCGCTCGCGGCGCAGCAAGGTTCAACAGGCGGGCACAGCCATTACTCCGCATCCAAAGCGGCCGTGATTGGGCTTTCGAAATCTTTAGCCAGGGAATATGCCAGATTTGGAATTACAGTGAATGCAGTCGCTCCCGGCTGGATAGATACTGAAGGGTGGGAAGGCGAGCTGGATGGTAAAAGGGAAGAATATGCTTCAAAAATACCATTGGGGAGGTTGGGTAGCCCTGAAGATGTTGCCAAGGGGGTAGCTTTTCTTGCTTCGGATGATTCAGAATATATCACCGGGATTACACTACCCATTAATGGCGGGCTATATATGACCTAAGCGGTTGAAAATATAAACAGTTAGTTTGTTAAAAAAAAATACAGCCAGCCATAATAGGAAAATAGGACAACAACCAACCGTATAAAGAAAAATTTAATTTTGGCTTGAAAGCGAAATATCGTTCATTAAAATCTTTACAACCTGTATTTTCTAAGTCCCATTCCCTTAACCAAGCCGGCTGTATTCAGATTGGGTAAAGAAAGCGTCGAAGCCCTGCCCGCGTAGGGCAGATTTGCGCGCCTTGATGGCCAGGCGCTGGCCTTCATCTTCCCGCTGCCTGCCTTCTTTCCAACGTCGAATTCCAAAATAGAGTATAAGGGCAATAAAAATTGCCATTGGAAAACCGAACACCTTTTCCAGGGCGGGCGCGTCCGGCGGGGCATAGGGATCCAATAAAAGCCGCAAAAACGCGAGCGAGAGTGTACCGGCAAAAGCATAAACCGCTATTAAATAATTTAAAGGATCAAGGTAAATCATCCATATGCAACAGCGGTTGGGTAGGGAGGTTAAATAATATTTAGGTAAAACCAGAGATTTTTGATTTTATTCAAGGGCTTTAGGATTTATAGCCAACCGCAGATGAAAAATCTTATTCATTTATTTTGACTAACCTCACCATCTCATCCCCTTTTTCCACTCTCTGCCCTTTGGTGACTGCCACTTTCTCCACCAGCCCGGCAATCGGGGCGCGGAATTCCATCAGCATTTTCATGGATTCCAGCACCACCAGCACCTGGTTGTGTTCCACAGTTTCACCCGGCTGAACAAGCACATTGATCACCACACCGGGGATCGGTGCGCTGATGAGGCCGGCTTCTTTCTTCTCGGTGCGCTTCCTGCCCCGGCTTTTTTCCGATTCAACCAGGGCGTTCACCTGCAGCCCGCGTGTGGTAACACGGAGGGTACCGTCATCCTGGGGTTTGATGTGGAATTCGCGCTTGCCGGCATCCCTTTCCACCATGAACAGGCCATTCTCATTTAAGAAGTGAATACCGGCATAAACCGGCTGTCCGTCGATCCAGATGCGCTCGCCATCAATTTCAATTAAATATTCCTTTTCACCAATGAAAGCGCGATATTTATCCATGCTTTTTAAAAATTCCCGGCCATTTGTTCGCGCCAGGCGATTGCACGCCACTGATCCACGTATTCACTGGTTTGGCGCGCTTTTGCTTGAGCGTCTTATGGATGAAGAGCGTGGCTGCCAAGGCGGTCTCCCGCTGCAGGGCTTCCAGATTTTCAGGTTCCTGCGGCTGGAAGGATTCCAGGTACATGGTGTCTGCCTCGGCGGAAAGAAAAGCCTCGCTGCGCAATATGTTCTTCAAATAATCCAGGTCGGTGGTGACGCCCACGATCTTGAAATCATCCAGCGCTCCAATCATGCGCCGGATTGCGGTGGCGCGATCCTCACCCCACACGATCACCTTGGCGATCAGCGAATCGTAATCCGTCGTCACCCACATGCCCTCATAGAGGGCGGAATCCACCCGCACACCAGACCCGCCGGGCTCTTTCAGGTAGGTGATCTGGCCGGAGGTCGGCATGAAGGATTGTTCCGGGTCTTCGGCGATGATGCGCGCTTCAATGGCGGTGCCGCGCAAGCTAACCTGTTCCTGCCTGAGCGTCAGGCAACCGCTGGCGGCTAACAGCAGCTGGGCATTGGCCAGGTCAATACCGGTGACCATCTCGGTAATGGGATGTTCCACCTGGATGCGCGGGTTAACCTCAATGAAATAGAAATCGTGATGGCTGTCCATCAAGAATTCGATCGTACCCAGGCTGCGATAATTCAATGCAAGTGCCACCTTGCGTGCCGCTTCGTACAGGCGCTCACGGCTGGCAGAATCCAGGCCGGGGGCGGGAGCTTCTTCAATGATCTTCTGGTGGCGGCGTTGGATGGAGCATTCCCTTTCGCCAATCACAACCACGTTCCCGTTGCCGTCGCCGAGCACCTGCACTTCAATATGGCGTGCAGGGTGAATGAACTTCTCGATATAGACCTGCTCATCCCCAAAGGCCAGTTTGGCTTCCTGACTGGCGGAGGAGACCACATTATTTAATTCGTCCTCATTATGAGCCAGGCGAATGCCACGCCCCCCGCCGCCGGAGACTGCCTTGACCAATACGGGATAACCAATTTGCTCCCCAATAGTCTTGAATACTTCCTTGTTTGAAAGATTGAACTCGCAGCCCGGCAGGACTGGAACGCCTGCATCACGGGCGATGCGGCGGGCAGCCAGCTTATCGCCAGTCAGGGCGATACTCTGCGGGCTTGGGCCGATAAAGACCAAGCCTGCTTTTTCAACACGTCGAGCGAACCCGGCATTCTCGGAAAGGAAGCCGTATCCGGGGTGGATGGCGTCTGCGCCTGATTTGCGCGCGGCGGACAGGATGGCGTCCTGATTCAGGTAAGACTGGGATGCGGGTGTCGGGCCAATGTATACAGCCTGGTCCGCATAGCGGGTGTGCAACGCTTCCCGGTCACCGGCGGAATATACGGCGACGCTGGAAAAGCCCAGGTCCCGGCAGGCCCGCATAATGCGGATGGCGATTTCACCACGGTTAGCGATAAGGATTTTCATAGTATGTCCCTTCTACAATGGTATGTTGCCGTGCTTGCGCGCAGGAGTAATCTTGCGCTTGTCTTTCAAAGACTCCAAAGCGTCAACAACGCGCGCTCTGGTTTCAGCAGGCTGAATGACATCATCCAGATAACCGTGCGAGGCAGCGATGTATGGGTTGGCCATCTCGCTGCGGTACTGGCCGGATAAACTGCTGCGCAGTTCCTCTGGATTTTCAGCCTCAGCCAGTTCTTTTCGATAAATGATGTTGACCGCACCTTCAGGGCCCATGACGGCCACTTCCGCGTTGAACCAGGCAAAGTTGAGATCGCCCCCCAGATGTTTCGAGCTCATCACGATGTAGGCGCCGCCATAAGCCTTGCGCAGGATGACGGAGACTTTCGGCACGGTCGCTTCGGCATACGCAAAGATCATCTTCGCGCCGTGGCGGATGATGCCGCCGTGTTCCTGGTCAACCCCCGGCAGGAAGCCTGGCGTATCCACCAGAGTCAATAACGGAATATGGAAGGCGTCGCAGAAACGGATGAAGCGCGCGCCTTTGTCAGAGGAATTGATATCCAGGACGCCTGCCAGCACCAACGGCTGATTGGCCACCACTCCGATCGGATGCCCGTTCAGGCGCGCGAAACCGACCAAAATATTCTGGGCGTAATTTTCCTGCACTTCCATGAATTCGCCATCATCAACAATTTCCTGGATCACCATACGCATGTCGTAAGGTTTTTGCGGATCATCCGGCACAATATTATTTAATGCCTCAGTCGCCCGATGTGGGTCATCGGCCGGCACGACATATGGCGGCGGCGTGAGGTTATTGGAAGGCAGGAAGGATAACAGCCAGCGGAGATTCTCAAAAACAGCCGCTTCATCATCCGCAATGAAATGAGCCACGCCGCTCTGATTGACATGCACGGCTGCACCGCCGAGTGTTTCAGCATCCACGTCCTCGTGAGTGACCGCCCGCACTACATCCGGACCGGTGATGAACATATTGGCGATGTCCTTGACGATAAAGGTGAAATCAGTCAAGGCGGGGGAATACACCGCTGCGCCAGCGCAAGGTCCCAGGATGGCGGTGATCTGCGGGATGATGCCCGATGCGCGCGTGTTGCGCATGAAGATCTCCCCGCAGGCAGCCAGGGAATTGACCCCTTCCTGAATGCGGGCGCCGCCGGAATCGTTCAATCCGATCAGCGGGGAGCCGTTTTCGATAGCCAGGTCCATGATCTTGGCAATCTTCAGCCCATGGCTCTCGCCAAGTGAACCGCCCATCACGGTGAAATCCTGCGCATAGATATAAATCTGGCGGCCATCAATCCTGGCCCAGCCGGTCACGACCCCATCTGTCAGCGGGTGGGAATTTTCCTGCCCAAAGCGGGTGGCGTGGTGGGTGCGGAACATATCCACCTCGTGAAAGGAATCCCCATCCACGAGCATTTCAATCCGCTCACGGGCGGTCAGCTTGCCTTTTTCATGCTGCGCCTGGATACGCTTTTCTCCGCCCCCCGCACAGGCCGAGCGGCGCATCTCTTCCAGATTTGTTGCAGAACTTGATTCATTTTCCATAGGGTTTACCAATAATTCGTATTGTTTTTACTCTTATTTAAATAACCCAAAACCTTTAGCCAGGTTAGCATCAATGGCTGAAGATGAATTCAAAAATCCATCAAGCCATATCTTCCTTGCTTATTTCGGAAAATACCCAGAAATACGGCTGCAGGTCATGGGCTGATTGGACTGCCGCGCAGGCTGAAAAACCAGGTGTCAGGATTGAACCGCAGACAGCTCGAGGAGCCCATAAGATATGTTTCATAATGGCTATCAGGCAATGCCCTCTCCAGACCGGGAACAAGATGATCTGTTTGGGATGGGTTTGCCAATCCGTTACCCGATAACTTGCCGCAGGCTTCTCTGGCTGTCCAGGCGCTGAGGAAGGCGCTGTCCTGATCCGCCGCGGGCAAATTTCGAAAAGCAGCCAGGTCATTTCCTGAAAAATACTGCTTAAGGATCCATTCCCTGGCGCTGATTGATCGTGATCTTTCCAGATCGATCCCGACCGGTACCCCCAGCGTGACCGCAAGCAGCATCAGATGATCAGCATGAGCCAGATTGAACTCGATCCTTTCCCTTCTGCCAGTTTGAATGCAATATGGTTTGCCAGCGCGTCCATATTGGAATTGAATGTCTTCGGGAGATTTGTTCATATAGCCAGACAAGATTTTTCTTAAAGCGCAATGCGCTGCCTGAAACCATGACCTTTTATTTTGTAAGATGAATCTGGCTGCCCGCTGCTGTTCGCCGCAGGAAAGGATGGACTGTTGATCCTCAACATGTTTTTCTGTGTCAAGGTTAACCTTCCAAATGTGGATCTGGCCGGCAGCAATATCAGGCCTATTTGCCGGTCGGTGCCATGCAAACGGGCGGGGCAGGGGAATTTCAAGATCTAAAACCTGGTTTTGAAATACAGTAACCATTTCTCATTCCTGCGCTTGCGGATAATAGGATTCCAGTTCCCTGGGAAAGGAAATGCCCTGCAGCTTAAGGCTCTGCACCCTGTAGAGGTAAGCGCAACCGTTCAGCAGCTGCCAGGCAACGTCGGATACATGGCGGTTGCGGAAATCCTCCAGATACGTGCCCTTCACCCATTGGTTAAAGGCGCCCATCGAAGGGCCGCACCAAATCTGGTAATCCATTTTGCGGTCTTCCACGCCGTCGCGCGACCAGCGTGAAGCCAGCCCGAGATACCAGCGAAAGATCAGTGCCATTTTCTTTTTTGGATCCTGCTCAGCTTTGGCGATCTGCTCAGGATTCCGTTTGGCAAAGAAGCCGGTAGTTTCCCGCCAGATATCATCCAGCGAATGCTTAAAGACCTTATTTTCCAGTTCGCTGCGCATCTCTGCGGGAATGTCATCGATCGAACCGCAAGAGGTATAGAGGTCATATAATTTCTGGGCGCGCATGGGGAAGAACGTTCCTTTTTTCAGGACCTGCACGCGAGCACCCAATTCAAACATGTCAGCAGAAGGCGCCATGATCACATCCGCCATGTCTATTTGAGCCAGCAAGCTGCGGGTGTGTTCGCTGGCGCCGGATTCGACGCAAGCCTGGTTTACGGAACCTGTCACGATATAGGCTGCTCCCATCATATAAGCTGCCAGGGCGGATCCGGGCGTGCTGATCCCGCCGGCTGCGCCGATTCGCACCGGATAGATATAATTGTGTTCCTTCTGAACCTGATCGCGCAAGGCGATGATGCTCGGCAGCAATGAGACCAGCGGCTGGTTGTCGGTATGCCCGCCGGAGTCGGCTTCCACGGTAATGTCGTCAGCCAGAGGCAGCTGCCCGGCAAGCTCAGCCTGGTCATGGGTGATGCGCCCGCTCGCGGCCAGTTCTGCCAGTATATTTTCAGGCGCCGGATGCAGGAACAGCAGTGCGATTTCCTTGCGGGAGACCTTGGCAATGATGCGGTTCTCGATGTGGATATTTCCCGAGTTATCTCTGGAAAGCCCGGCGGCGCGGTATTGGACGATGGCCGGTGTCAGGCGGATATAGGCTGCGGCTTCCACCGTTCGAATGTGGTTTTTAAGATAGAGATCAATTGTCTGCTGTTCGATTTCCGGCTCGAAAGGATTATGGAGCATGTTAAAAACATAGCGGCCATCAGGTATGGCTGCCTGAATGGTTTCAATGGCTTTTTGCAGCCTTTCCATTGAGATGCCGCCGCTGCCAAACGATCCCAACAAACCGGTTTTTGCCAGCTCAATGACCATTTCCTCGGAAGCAATTGCGTTGGCCATCCCGCCGGTGTAGTAAGCCGCTTTCACTCCGTAAGCGGAACAAAAGGAAGGCTCGCCAAATTGGGAAAGGGACAGTGGTGGCAGCCAGCCTGCCAGGTTAGAGAGTTTTCCGTCTAAAGCGATCGAATTGCCGGTATTGGTCAAGCCGACCTTTTCATCCTCGCGAACGGCGTAAACCGGCGCATTGAATTGAAACAGGCACTTTCGTAAATCATCATTTTCGACTGCCAGAGAATGGGTTGGATCGTCCCAGGAAAAAGAGAAGGCACCGGCAGCCGGAGTTGAAACAAGTTTCATGGCCATTATGCAAATCCTTTTTTCGACATCAATGAAATATTCTTGATAGCGTAAATCCTCACACCGTCCACCCAGAAATCGGCATCACCAGCAAGTTGAATGGTCGTATCCGCTGTGATCTGGTTTTTCAGGTGGACTTCGAAATGGATTCTCTGGTTGTCAGGTTTTACCTGGCCGCGATATTTCCAGACGAGAGGATCGCTGTTGGAAAAATCAACCAGGGGATATTGGAATACCATTTCGGGCTGACGGTATTGAGTAAAGGCCCACATTGCCTGGATGATGGCTTCGATTCCCAGCGAACCCGGCATAACTGGATCCTGAAAAAAGTGGCTGGCATAGAACCACTCTTTTCCACTTAGCTGCTTCTCCCCGATAATGACCCCGCAGCCATATCTACCGCCGCTTTCTTTATAAAACAGTTTATCGATTAGATTCAGGTGGTACTCATTACCCGAAATCGGCTTATGGAATTCCAATGGGCGGTATTCCTCATCATGAAGCATGTCTTCAGGGGCAGCCGGCCTGTTCTCATCAATATCCAATCCGGTTTGCTTCTCCATGACCACCTGGGTGAAATAACCGAAGGATGATTTACCTGTTAGAAAAGTTTGTCCCTCAACTGCCAGTTCAAAGGCGTATTCTTGAATCATCATTCCAGCGCCGGAAATGGATGAGAGCAATCTGGAGTGGTTGACAACTGTCTTTCCGCGCAGGTCTGGGCAGGAAATAAAAGATATATTTCCATCCAGATTTCGGAAGATGTTGACTTCCGCGGGGAGCATCAATGACGAACCCAGATAAGCGGAAAGGATCCCGCAGGGCTGCAGTGCGATTTCCATTATTACAGCCAGGGGAATGCCAGAATATGGATTATCGCTAATAAACCAGATATCTGGCGTGATGTCATACTCGCTGGTGATGGCAGCGGGCGGATTCAAGTTTCCGCGTTCGCCATCGATCTTCATCACGCGGTCAATCAATAAAAGATCACCATTAGGGATGCGCGGTGAACGGCGTTTGTCCAGAATCTCAAATTCGGGGCCGAAGCATTTCGCGATTGAGCCGCTGCCAAATTCTTCCAATTGGGTTCTGGTGATGATGGGTGTCGCCGGGGTTAATATGTGGGTGCGTTGTTCAGCGAGCCCAGTTTCAGTTGCAATGACTTTCAAAATTTGCGCCTGGTGTTCCAAAAAGCTCAGCTCAAGTTGGTTCGAGCGGGAGAGGGTCTCATGCAGGATATTCAAAATCTTGTGAATATGCGAATTTCCGGAATGTTCAACATAGCCGGAATTCACGGATTCCGGATTATTCTTAAAGGCGGTATCAGCAGGAATAAATAATTCAGACATACGGTTTACCTTGCCAGTGGTGTCAGGTCCACTGGAATTTGGTGACTGACCAGGCGGGCAATCAACCTCAGGATCGAGACGTGGTCATCGACATTATTCTGGTTGATGGACATGGCGATGTGTGGTTTGCCCTTCAGTGTGGCTTCAATCCATTTGGAGCAGTTGCTGCCGGCGCCCAGCTCGATGAAGATTCTTGCGCCATCCTGATATGCCAGGTTGACCAGGCGCGGGAAATCGATGGGATTGGTCAGCATTTTGGCGAAACTCTTTGCTATATATTTGGAATCATAGGGAAGCGCAGCGTAATCCGCTGCGGTATAGATCGGGATGTCGGGCTGATTTTCAACAGGCCAGTCGTGCAGGTTCATGAAGGCATCAAACTCGGACACTACCGGCTCGCAATGAATGGCGTGATGATAGGGTGCCTGCAGGTGCATGCACTGCAGGGTTTCGATAACCCGCAGGCAGGCAGCCTTTTCTCCGCCGATCACTACCTGGCGGGGTGCATTAATATGTGTGATATATACACGCTGCTCGTTTTTGACAGCATCTTTCACCTTATCGTAAGGAGCCATTAACACGTAGTTAGCCCAGATGGATTCATGTTTAGTAGAGATGCTTTCTGTGGGAATCCCCCAGAATTCCCGAATTGCATTTTGTGCTCCGGATACACGCGAATGGAAAATGGACGATGCCTCCAGCGATGTACGCATGGCGTCCGCTTGCGTCCAGATTCCCATGGCGAACATCATGCTGTTTTCGCCCAGGCTGTAACCGAAGGCAACATCTGGTTTTACTTTGAGAAGGTCTCTCATTATGACGGTGAAAAGATGTGAAAAACAGACTCCACTGGAGATCATCTGGGTCGGATTGTCATTTAACACATTTTGCAGATATTCTTTTTGCTCTTTCGTGAGCCTTTCAGGAAAGATTTCTGTTTCATTGATGGCATTGCCGGAATCAGAAGTCAGTTCCAGAAGTGTGTCGTAAAGTTGCGGAAACAAGTAAAAAACCTCGCTGCCCATCCCGATGTATGTGCCAAATGCACCTGGATAGACAAAGGCGATCTTTTCCTTTGGACCTAACGGAACGGGAGTGAAGTAGCTGCCGGAAGGCGTCTGCCAATCCCGGTTATCATCAAAGGATTTTGGCAGGCCCTGGCGGGCGCGTTCCAGTTCGTCCAAGCAGTTCCTGTTTGGTCGAACCCAACAATACCAGCGTATAGCCATTGTCTTGATTTGTCTTGAATTCGGTCAGGGATGAGTGGATATAGGCTGCCAGATCGTGGCAGTCTGTTATTTCTTTGCTTATTTCATCCAATTTAAGCATGCCTTGCTGCAGGTCATCAAACTGAATGGGCAGCAGATAAAAGCCAAAATTCAAAAATGGCTGTTCGGGATGCTGGCTGACCTCAAAATCCTTTTCGAGATGGACAAGAGTTCCATCGTCCTGCAGGGAAAAAATGCATTCACGTTTCCCGGCATATGGCAGCGGGAACCAGGGGCGGATGCTGGCCTGGATTTGCCCATCGTCCTCATGATCAGCGCTCAGGTTAGTCTCCGAATCGGGGAATAAAATTTGGCTGTTTAGGCTTAATGAGGATTGGATTAATCTGACCACGGGAGCCGATTGAAAATACGGGAACCCGGGGTATTCAAGGTGCTTATCCAGAACCTCGACTTGAAATTCAACTTTTGGGAGTGTGGCCACACTGACATCTTTTTCCTGATATTGGGTATTGGTTATTGCCCAGGATTTTCCAGTATCCAAAGAAGGTTGGCTGGAAAGGTCTGCTCCGGCCATGGCGAAATCCAAATCGTCATCGCCAAACCCTCTCGATCCTTGGGATTGTTCCCAAACCAAATTCGCGTATGGAATTCCATGGCTGTTTTGTTTTGAAATGATCACGCATCCCAGACCGGTTGAAAGATTCAACGCGGTATTATCAAGGCATGAGTTTGAATAAGGGAAAAAACTGACCAATGCAACATGAGTGCAAGCCAATTCTTGAAACAAAGAAAGGGCATCCTCCAATGCGTTTTTAGTACTTTCATGCACAATCCTAATATCTCTTAATATTCCAGGACGATGGATGTTTTTAATGACTCTTTCCGGTGACAACTCCGTTGATTTCTGAATCATTCTCCAGGGTTCGCTGGCATTACCATCCGGAAAATGCACAACCATTGATAAGCCGATTTCATCAGCTTGGGAACGATCCAATCCGGCGTCATGGCAAGCCCGCTCGAATACCAGTAAAACCTGGCGTTCTGCAAGGTTTAGTTCTTGATCCGGAGATACCTGAATACCAACTGACTGCAGGGATCGATTTACCATCTTGTCCAATTCACCAGAATCCGATTGAGAAAATTTCCTCGTCAATAACGAGCGCTTAAATGATGTTAGATCAGGGCATTCGCGGCTGAAAACATCCATACCGGTTAGCGGATAAGATTGAGAGGCAGGTTCTTTTTGCATTTGCATAATATTCACCAAATGAAAGAAGGCAAGGTTGTAAGTTTAAATACTCTTCTTCCCGATAAAACGTTTTAAATTCTTGCTGATAGTTCCTTCAAGCCCCTTGAATTGAAAGTATTCATTGCCATCTTCATCTTGAACCAGAATATCGGCTGTTACGGCATAATCGTTATGGAAAGTGATGGTCAGGATCGCCCAGGCAGGAACGCCGAATGGAATCATGCGATATTGATCCCAATGATGCAGTCGCGAAGGAAGGCAGGGTGCATCGTTGAAGGATTGAGTCCAAATTAACAGGCTTTGTACGATTGCATCATTGACATATGGGTTGGTGGTTCGAGCCGGGAATTGTCCTTGAAGTTGCGTATCCATTTCAGGAAGTGCTACCCGGGTTATGACACTGCTTTCATTAACCAGGAAAACATCCTGGATACCCTGGAAGAGCGGCCCATGAAAAAGAGTGCCGTCCTGATAAAACTCACTTCCTTTTCTGGCTTTGGAAACATCCAGCTTTAATTCCCGCACCGATGGGTGCCTGGGCGGTACTGGAATTTCTTTCGCCAGAGTGACCTGCCCGGTGTAGTGAAAGATCTTGCGTTCATTCCCATTCTGGCTGGTGACTGCGGTTTCATAGATTTTCTGCCCTGCGGGGGCTTCGGGCAAAAGTTTCAATTCCAGGTTGTATTCATGCTCACCTTCACCAAACGTGATGCCCTTCAGCACCTTGAAGTCTTCCATGGAGCGCAGCGAGAAACCCGGGTGCAGCGCTTCACAGGCATCGGCTAACCAGGAAGCAGCACAGGTTGCCGGCAGAACAGGCTGGGGACCGATGCGGTGATCATTCAGAAAGAGGTTGTTCTGCAAGTCAAGCCGGCGAAGAATCACGATTTCAGGATTTGAAAAGGACTTGAATTCAATATCCGCATATATTGGGCTGCCGATCATGATTTGCGCTGATTTTTCCTTTTTGACGGTTAATTCATTCACCAAAGCTTCTGCGCCTGATTTGGTTGAAATGAGTTGGATATTTCTGGCTGCGAAAACTTTTTTCATTTTCTCGGAAACCATGCCGGAATCCCATGGGCCCCAGTCGATCGCAATCACGCGGCATTTGGGCAGCGATTTTTGCAGCTTATGAGCCGTTTTATTGAGAATTTCATTCGCAATTGCGTAATCGGATTGACCAATATTTCCAAAGACCCCAGCCACTGAGGAAAAAAGAACCAGGAATTTCAACGAATCCGGATCAACCGCTTTGATGATGTTCCGCAAACCTTCGATCTTGGTGTTGACTACCAGGTCAAAGTCCTGACTGCTTTTATTCTCAATTAATTTATCGGCCAATGCCCCGGCACCGTGAATGATGCCGGTCACTGCCCCGAACTTTTCTACTGCCGACTGAACCTGAGGAAATAGGGAATCCGGGCTGGTTACATCAGCGGAAATATATACTGCTTTTCCGCCGCACTTTTCGATTTCCTGCATGGTGGACTGGATCTCGCGGCTGGATTGAATATCTTTAATTTCCTTTTGCAGGATTTTGGGCGTTACCTTTTCCCCTTGATCCAAATAAAATTTCAGCGCGCTGTCCTGTAATTCCTTATCGCCTGCATTTCCTTTTGCCCAGGCAGGTTCCGCTTCAAGTATTGAGGATCGACCGGCGAGGATGAACCGGCAAGGGACAGTTTCAGCGATCTTGATCGCACATTGGGCTGTGATACCCCTGGCACCGCCGCTGACCAGCAGAACAGTGTTTTCATTCAAGATGGGCATGGTGTGATTATCCATATCTAATCTTTGATCAGCTTTCCTGCTCAAGCGACAGGGTATAACGCCCATCCAGGGTGTAACCCACTTCGGTGAGGTTGAGGTTGGGATCGTGCAGCTCGGCATCAATTAATTTCACAATTGCCTGCGGATCGATGTCCGGATGAAAGTCCAGGGCACGGCAAAATACGTGGCTCCATTCCAACCGCAGCGTCTTGGTTAATCCAGTCAATCCTCCTGAAAGCGGTTCAATGGATGAATTTCCGCTCAAACCGAATTGGCCATCCATTTGCGAAACTGTTATGAATGCCGGGCGGGAATTTTCACCGGCCGCTGTTAACGGTGTTTTTAAATGGCGCGCTATCAAGAATACTGATTTTAAGATGGCCGCTTCCACATCTGAAGTATCCAGCAGGTCATTTCCGTTCCCACTGGAGGGAGGATGGACATGAATGAATGCCGAGATTTTTTTATATTCCGCGATTACAGCTTCCATTTTGGTCTGGATCGCGCCTTCATCGGCTTCTGAAAAATGAATGCGAAGCATACCATCCCCGGAATTTTTTGCCGCCTGGCTACTTGCAGCCTTGAAATAAACCAGGCCGACTTTCAAATTTTGTTCCCGATAAAAATTTGCAAGCATTTCGGATTTACCGGTACCGTCATCTGTGATCAAGATCAGCCCATCCTCCGGAAACTTGAATTCCAGATAATCGGGTTGGGGGAGGCGTGTGGTTTTCACCTGGTAGCGCTCAAGATGAGCCGGATTGGCTGGAATATTTTCATCAACCTGTGGAACAAGAGGAGATGCTTCGACCACCGCTTCAGTTTTGCTGCTGGCATTGAATTTTTCAATGATCTGCTCCACCGTGCGCAGCGCCGATAATTCCTCGGCTGCGATGGTGGGGAGTTGTGGAAAACGCTCTTGCATTGCGCCCAGAATCTCCACGCGTTTGATCGAATCGATGCCCAAATCTGCTTCCATATCCATACCCAATTCCAGCATATCCGCCGGGTATCCGGTCTTTTCACTCATGATTTCAAGGAAGGCAGCCTGTATGTTGGCAGCCGCATCTGGTTTTACTGTTGGTTCATTTACTTTGGATAGTATTGGTTCAGAAGCGATTTCCCGCTTTTCCGGTTCATTTTGTGCCGGCGCTTGTGCTGTGCTGCCATATGCGCCGATGATCTGCTCCAATGTTCGCAAGGATGCCAAATTTTCTGCATCAAGGGCGGGAAGATTGGGGAATTTTTCCTGCAATGCACCCAGTATTTCCACTCGTTTGATTGAGTCGATACCCAGATCCGCTTCCATATCCATGTTCAACTGGAGCATGTCGGTTGGATAACCGGTTTTTTCACTGACAATCTGCAGAAAAGCCTGGGTTATTTCTTTCGCATCATGAGATTTCACCGCAGTCGTTTCGGCTTGGAGAACTGCATTTTCTGCTTTGGGTGAATAAGATTCCGGTGAAGGCTCTTTCACCTGCACAGGAGCCTGTACTTCAACCGGTGTTATTTTTGGCATAGCAACTGTTTGGTTTTCTATCTGGTGGTTGTTATCTCCATCTGAATGGATCAATTCTTTGATCAAGGCAGCATATTGTTGGGAGAAAACCGTCTGTGATTTGATGTATTCCAAATGGGCAGCAGATGTATCGCCATGCTGGCTGTTGATAAATTCAGCCTTTTTTTCCATTATCGAGAATGCTTGATCTTCGCTGGCCGAATGCGGATTGCCGTTCATTTTGGAAATAAGTGCCAATTCCGCCTGAGTGATCTCCTGGATGACCTGCCTGGAAGTATGGTCATTTTGCAGGTATAGCTCATGCGCCTGCAAAAATCCATTTTGCTGCTCCTGGAAGCGCTCGAGGAGGGTTTCAATGTGCTGATTGTTTTTCATGTTGGTAATCTCCGGGTTTGAAGGAAAATCCAGGATTTCTTTGGGGTTAAACCCGTGGATTGGTTCAGGGTTTTCTGACCCTGTCCATTATTCTTTTGAACAGCGGATTCCATTACAGCTGGTTTTTCCTGAAGCGCTTTTTCAAATTCGCTGCGTGTTTTTTCGGTGGTGTAAAGGCCGCCATTTAGAATCACCGCCACCTTGCTTTGCCTGGGTTGGGCAGCAGCCCGCCGTTTTCCGAAGGGATCAACATTGCCCAGTTTCATTCCAAGCACACGCATCTGCAAGACTGCCTGGCGAAACTGAAAATCACTGTTGATGTTGGCGTTTGGGTTTAGTGTGATAGTCTCGTGAGGTTTGTCTTTCAAGATATCCTTCACCAGGCTGGTGAGGATATTTTTTGGCCCAATTTCAATGAATATCGAACCGCCGTCTGCATAAATGTTTTCGATTTCGTCTTTGAATTTAACCTGGTTCAAGATATGCTCGCCAAGCAATTGAGAGATCTTTACAGGGTCCTTTTCATAAGCATGGCCAGTGGAATTGGAAAATACAACGCCTTTCGGCTCCTTGAAGGTTTCCTTCTTGAGAGCTTGCTTGAAAGGTGCCTGGGCATGTTTTACAAAGGAGGTATGAAATGCAGTCGAAACCTGCAATGGATAAACCGCCAGACCTTCACCTTTTAATTCCGGTGTGATCGCCTGGATGGCATTGGTAGCGCCACCCAATACAACCTGCGTCGGGGAGTTCAGGTTGGCAATTGTGACTTCATTATGACCTTTAAGAAGATTTTGGATTTTTTCCACATCTCCCTTGACGGCGATCATGGTTCCGGGATCTCTATCCGATGATACAGGCAAGCTCATGGCCTCACCACGCGCTTTCGAAAGTCGGATTAACGCTTCATCTCCATAAACACCAGATGCCCACAGGGCAACTAATTCACCGTAACTATGTCCGGCAAAAAAGTCAGCATGAAAACCGGCATCAGACAGCAGTTTGTATAAAGCCAAACTGAAGGTGCCTATCGCCGGTTGGGCATTCTCTGTTTTTGTTAGAAATTCGGACTGTTTTTGCTTTTCCTCATCGGAAAAAACGGGTATGGGGTAGAGGATGTTGGTCAGCGGTTCTCTGCCATCAGCAGCCATGATTTCATTGGTTTTCTCAAAAGTTTTCCGGAACGGGGGAAAATTAATGGCAAGTTCCTTCCCCATATTGACATACTGTGATCCCTGCCCGGGAAAAAGCGCGACAGTTTTTCCTTTCGGATCCATGCCCGATTTTCGATAGAAGATTCCCTTGGGGTGAAACCAGGTATCCTGATTTTTATTGGCAGTGAACATCTTGATGCCGTCGCGCAATTTTTCACAAGCGTCAGTGATGGATTCTGCGATAAACCCGACGCGGGCATATTCCGCCGGGACTTCTGAATTGCCAGCCTCCAAATCCAGCTGATTGAGCAAATCATCGCTGTTTTCACCCTCCAGCTTTGCCAGCATTTCCTGAAACTTCATTAAGAGCTGTTCCGGTGTGGGCGCAGAGAGCAGGATTGAGTAAGGGACCTGATGGACGCGATAGGCGATGTCTTGTTCTGGCAAGTATTCTTCCAATGCAATATGAAAATTAGTCCCGCCAAATCCAAAGGAACTAACGCCCGCCCGCCGGGGCGTACCCTGTGTGTTTTTAAACCAGGGGCGAGTCTCGGAATTTAAATAAAAGGGCGTATTTTCAATTCCGAAATCAGAATTCGGCCTGGATATGTTGATGGTGGCTGGCAAAACCTTATGGTGTATGGCCAGGGATGTCTTGATCAAGCTGGCTGCGCCTGCGGTGGCTTTGGTATGCCCAATCTGCGATTTAACACTGCCCAGGGCGATGTATTGTTTTTGAGAATTATTCTCACCAAAAACCTCGCGAAGGCCTTCGAATTCTGCCGGGTCGCCTGCATTTGTGCCTGTTCCGTGCGCTTCAATCAATTCAACCGATGCCGGAGAGTATCCGGATGCTGCATAAGCTCGCCTTAGCGCTTTGGCTTGTCCACCCGCGCGGGGTGCATAAATACTCTTGAAATGCCCATCACTGGATGTGCCCACCCCGCGGATGACTGCGTAAATGCGATCCTGATCCCGTTGGGCATCCTCCAGCCGTTTTAAGACAAGCATCCCGATACCCTTCGCCTGCCAGCATGCCATCCGAATCCGCGCTGAAAGCGCGCAGGCGATCACCTTTGGAGAAGGCAGGAGTTTTGCTAAAGCACAGATAAGTCAGGATGGAATTATCGGTGTCAACGCCGCCGGTAATCATCATATCTGCCCTGCCCATTGCCAATTCGCTGATAGCCATGCTGACTGCAGCCAAAGAACTTCCGCAGGCCGCGTCAACAATGCAATTGGTGCCGCCCAGATCCAGGCGGTTGGCAATGCGCCCTGCCACCACGTTACCAATCGAACCCGGGAAGGCATTTTCATTCCAGGCGACATAAGCAAGTTTCATTTTTTCAATAACTGCCGGGATCTCGTTTTCAGGGATCGAACTGGTCTTTAAGACTTTTTCCCAAACCGGATATTGCAACCGATTTAGGAGCGGGTGGATCAATTTGGATGACATGCCAACCATCCCCAGGATAACTCCGGTGCGGTCTAAAAGGTCCGGTTTGGCTTCGGCGTAGCCGGCGTCACCAAGAGCGTCTTTGGCGACGATCAGTGATAAAAGCTGGGATACATCTGTGACCTCGAGGATGTTGGGCGGGAGACCGAATTCCATTGGATCAAAAGGAATATCCGGGATAAAACCGCCATATTTACAATAGGTCTTGTCCGGTTTAGAAGGGTCAGGATCATAGTAATCGTCAATTTCCCACCTGGAGGGTGGAACTTCGCGAATACAGTTGACTTCGTTAAGAATATTTTCCCAATAACGGTGCAGGTTCTCGGCTTCAGGAAGTATGCCGGCCAGCCCGATGATCGCAATTGGCGGCAGAAGATCATTCTTTTCACCCCGTATGGACTTTATCCTACTCATTAGAAATCCTTTCTCCATATCCAAAGATATATATTTACGGGATATTTTGAATTGCTAAACCCAATGAAGGTGTATAAGTTTCGATTGGAAAGTTCCGGAATTTTTCCAAATTCAATTCTGATTTGGGCTTTAGTTTATTATTCGCACTGATCGGGAATGTCGTACTGTTTAAATCTCATTAGTAATTCTTAAAATGATGATGTGATTTCTTTGAAAATGCGGAAAATGAACATATTAAATACAAGAAGCAAGCAGAATGCTATCTCCTATGATTTTCCGGTATTTGGCGGCCAAAAATTCTCATTTGGAATTAGCAGGATGAGCCAGGGAGCATTCGTCTTATTTAAAACACTGTTTAAACATAGTAGATACTGCAAACAGGCTGAGGATTAATACTTAATCAACAGATTTAGGAATTTACTCATAGAGAAATCCGCGCTTTACCATCTCTGATTGAATCGCATTTCCAATTTTGGGCGCGAGTCAAGTGGCATCTGGCAGAAAGTTCTCGCTATGGATGGTTGGCGCAGTTGGATGCTTTTGACAGTGAGTGTATGACCTTACATTTCCAGGAAAAAGTATTTTCTTGTATAATCGCAGCTGAAAATGGCAGAACTCATGCAAACCACCAGCAATATCACTTCCAAAAATCGATGGGATCATATTCTGGCGCGCTGCGGAATACGGCGCGCGCAGCATCGTGTTCAACCGGGATTATATGCGCTTGGTTCGCCCGGCAGGATTCGGAAGTATTCATATCCGCCAACTACACCTTGAGCTTTGACGCTCTGCGGGCGGCTTTGCAGGGGAAAGACGCATACATCATTGTTCTGGATACCAAAGGCGTCAATGTGTGGTGCGCTGCCGGGGAAGGCACTTTTGGGACTGAGGAACTGATCTCCAAAATCAAGTCCACGGGAATAGAAAAAATTGTTGACCATCGCCGCCTGATCCTGCCCCAATTGGGGGCAACCGGCGTAAGCGCTTACCAGGTGAAACAGCGCTGCGGGTTTGAAGTGGAATACGGCCCGGTGCGGGCGGAAGATTTGCCGCAATACCTGGAAAACCACCATGCGACACCGGAAATGCGTAAAGTGCGATTCAATTTGAGCGACCGGCTGACCCTGGTTCCGGTGGAACTGGTCAATTCCTTCCTCCCAATGGTTGTCATCGCCGGGCTGCTGTACCTTGCGGGAGGATGGTTCAATGTGGTTTGGGTTTTATCAGCCTGGCTGGCGACTACTATGATCTTTTTTGCACTCCTGCCCTGGATCCCGGCGCGCGAGTTCAGCGTCAAAGGATTGATCCTGGGCGCATTGGTTGCCCTTCCATTTATTATTTATCAATTCACACAGTCTGGATTGTCCTTTATCCAAAACCTGATGCGAACGGCGCCAATGGCTTTGATATTAACTGCCATGGTCTCATTTTTCACCCTGAACCAGACAGGGACAACACCCATCACCTGCTGGACGAGCGTGAAACGTGAGATATCCCGGTATATCCCGGTTCAGGCATTCATGGTTGGTTCAGGAATTATTCTGATTGTTTTGAGATTATTCGGATTAGGAAAATAATCAATGAAAATAAAACTCAAAGCCAACACCCTGCAATTTTTTCCGAAATTATGCACCAATTGCGGCTTTTGCAGCACGGTCTGCCCGCATGGTGTTTTTGAAGCCGGTGAAAGTGTGGCGCGCATGGTCAATCGTGCCGCATGCATTGAGTGCGGCGCCTGCATGCTCAATTGTGAGCCTGGGGCAATTAAAGTGCAGGCAGGCGTCGGCTGCGCAGCTGCCATGATACAGGCAGCTCTGACTGGTAAAAAAGAACCCTCCTGCGGACCAAGCTGCAATTGTTAAATCTAGTAGGAGATTTCTCAAAGCAAGATTTGAAACAACATCCCTTATTCGGTTATTGTCTGCAACGGTTAAAATCAAGGGATTATCTTGCCAAATGCCAGGGATCAAGCGGCAAGGGGTATTGAGGCATAATCGCAGCAAATTAGAAGACGCACAATAATTAAAACCTTTTTGCAAAAATTAGAAAAAATCAGGAGGTAATCATGCAATATCGAGAATTGGGGCGCACAGGCTTGAAGGTCTCGGCCATAAGTTTTGGCGCATGGGCGATCGGCGGGTCTTGGGGTGCCGTTGTTGAAGATGAATCCTTGGCGGCGTTGCAGCGTGCTGTGGAGATGGGCGTGAACTTCTTTGACACCGCTGATGTATACGGCGATGGTATCAGCGAAAGGCTGCTGGCCAAACTGCGCCGACAAACCAAAGAGACAATTTATATCGCCACAAAAGCAGGGCAGCGGTTGAACCCACACACAGCGGCAGGCTATAACCGAACCAACCTGACAGCCTTTGTGGAACGCAGCCTGAAGAATCTGGAGATGGATGCGCTTGACCTGCTGCAGCTTCACTGCCCAGTCACCCAGGTCTTTTATATGCCCGAAGTATTTGGCATCCTGGATGACCTGGTTAAGGCAGGCAAAGTGCGCTATTACGGCGTGAGCGTTGAGAAAGTTGAGGAAGCGTTAAAGGCAATTGAATATCCAAATGTGCAGAGCGTACAGATCATCTTTAATCTCTTCCGCCATCGTCCATCTGAACTTCTGTTTGAACAAGTCAAGAACCGTAAGGTGGGAATCCTGGCACGTGTACCGTTGGCCTCGGGGATGCTGACTGGCAAACTGAAGGCGGATTCTGCTTTTTCGCCTGACGACCACCGGGCGTACAACCGCAATGGGGAATCATTTGACCGGGGCGAGACTTTCTCGGGCGTGAATTACGAGGTCGCATTAAAGGCCGTTGAGGAACTTAAGGGAATCTGCCCGCAAGGAATGAGCCTAGTGCAGTTTGCCCTGCGCTGGATCCTGATGTTTGATGCGGTGACCTGTGCAATCCCGGGCGCCAAACGACCGGCTCAGGTTGAAGAGAATTTCTCAGCTGCTGACCTGCCCCCGCTTTCAGATGAAACCATGGCGCAGGTGCGTTCCATTTATGATCGTCGCATTCGGGAGCTGGTGCACCATTACTGGTAGGCCTGGGCTGGTACGGATTTTTGGGCTCTAAATCGAAAATGATTTAATGGAAATAGTCCAAGCGTCGAAGGAAAAAAAGGATTTTAAAAGAAAATTATTAAAAATAATAATGAGGCCTCAGGTCAAACAGGCCTCATTATTTAAAAATTGAAAATTGATCTGATGTAAAAATTGAAAATCCTAAAGTCCTTTTATTACAGTAGCCAAGGCTAACAAGACCCAGGCAGCAACAAGCAAGAGTATCTGGTATTCGCCCACCACAGGAACATCCACTCCCAGCAGCGGGAGAGTACCAAGCGCCCCCAGGATTACTGCAATAATCCACGTAATTTTTAACGGTGATTTAAATTTCATTTTTCCTCCATATTTTGATTGATTTGAATTAACCAGTGTTCCAACAATATAAAGTATAGACAATTATTATTAAAATCTCATAAGAATCCAAAATCCCATTTGCCGGGTGGAAAATTTAGATTATTCTAACGGATAAAAAAAACAGGACAGCATTTCTGCTGTCCCATTTTGTTTTAGGTTTTATTGAAGGTTGTTTTAGATAACAACAACGTTCTCTGCTTGCGGGCCCTTTTGGCCTTGTGTAACAGTGAACTCTACCTTTTGGCCTTCTTCGAGATTACGATAACCATCGCCAACGATAGCGTTGAAGTGTACGAACACATCATCGCCAACTTCGCGGCTTATGAAACCATAACCTTTGCTGCCATTGAACCACTTAACTGTACCTTGTTCTTTTTCAGACATGATTTGAAACTCCTTTCTTCTTTTATTGCCGGGTCAAGCATGAGTTCCAAATCAAAAAATCTACTTTTTGTATCAGAACTTCTGTTAATCAAGCAATTCAGTTTACCCCATAATGCAAATCCGTGTGTTAACTTTTTGAAAGAATCGCCCCTCTTTTTTTGCCTTTTCTGACCATAATATTCAGGTCATTAAGAGCCAACGGAGGTTGAGAAATCTCGATCGTGAATCTCACTGTTGTATTTTCACCCTATTGTCTATATAATAATAGATAAATAAGGTCATAAAAGTAATAATAACAATTCGTAAAGGGTATTCCCTGAAAGGAAAACCAAAATGAAAAAATCGCAAATTTTGACTTTTTCGGTGGTTTTGGGATTGGCGCTGCAGGCATGCGGGATCAGTTTTTCAGGGAATCCAAAGCCAGCTGCCTCTGCACCCGCAACTGAAGGGCTATCATCCACACAATCTGCTGCCACTGAGCCATCCGTTGCGCCACAGGCAGAACACCGCATTGGTGTACGCGCGGTGGACGGAATTGGCGAGTTTTACGACCGGCAGAGCGGAGAAAAGTTTATCCCGCGCGGCAATAATTACATTAGCCTGGACCCGATGACCAAGAAGGGGGGCGGGCCGGTGATCACTTTTTCCATGTTCAATCCGGGTTTCTATGACCATGCAGAAGCAAGCAGAGCGCTGGCAGAAATGCACGCCGCCGGTTACAACGTGGTGCGCATTTTTATAGAAAGCGAGGGTGTTGACGGGCTGGGGGGCGCTGTTGGGCTCAATCCCAAATTTATGGACAACCTGGCGGATTTCCTGCAACTTGCGAAAGCAAATGAGGTTTACGCGATTTTCGCCAAACAGTGGCTGCCCATCGCTCCTCGTTACGGTGATATCATCGCTAGCCAGTGCTGCACTACCTTTGGCTTCGCCAATGCCATCCACATGGCACCAGCAGGCGTGCAAGCGCACAAGCTTTTTTTCCAGGACCTGATTAAAGCTTTGATCGCGCGCAATGCGCCGCTGGATGCCATTTTTTCCTACAATATCAGCAATGAATTTTATTTTGACGCTGACCAGCCGCCGCTTTCATTATCTGCAGGAAAAGTCAAGCTGGCAAGCGGTAATGAGTATGATATGGCCAAGCCGCTGGATAAGGAAGCCATGATGGATGAAGCCTTACTGGCTATGATTGATGGCGTGCGCCAAGCTGTGCTGGAACTGGACCCAACCGCGCTGGTGAGCATCGGGTTCTTCGCGCCGCAGGCGCCCAACCCGCACCGTATCGGGGATATGCGCATCAGCCGCACCCGGGCAGCCCTCTGGGAATCCAGTGCGGATTATATTGACCTGCATGCCTATCCTGGCAGTGATTTGACACTGGCGCAGTACCTTGAAAACTACGGCATGGCGAATATGCAGACCAAACCAGTCATCCTGGGCGAAATGGGCGCATTCAAAGGCGATTTTATTTCGGTGGAATCCGCCGCACAGGCGCTGGTTGACTGGCAGGTGGAATCCTGTAAATTCGGGATTGACGGCTGGCTGCTATGGACCTGGGATGACACCACCCTGGGCGAGATCCTTCCTGCTGTTGCCGAGGGCGGCCAGATCGGCAAGCTGCTTTCGCCTGCAGAACGCCCGGACGCTTGCGCTTATGGCAGCGGTATTACGCGCAACCTGTCACTGGGCGCCGGCGTTCGCGCTTCAAGGGCGCTGCCTGATGAATCGCCCGAAAAGGCAACTGACGGCCTGGCTGATACGCAATGGGGCGCCGGCTTTGACGCCACGCAATGGATTGAAGTAGACCTGGGTAAGCCTGCCAGGATCAGCGAAATCCGATTAATGGTTGCCCAATTTCCTGAAGGGGAAACGACGCATGTCATTAAGGTTCGCAGCGCTAATGGCAACTTCAGCGAAGCGGTACGCTTCAGCCAGCATACCCGCAGCGAAGAATGGCTGGTTTTCACACCCCCAGCGCCTCTTGAGGATATCCAGATCGTACGGATCGAAACCACACGCAGCCCGTCATGGGTTGCCTGGAAGGAAATTCAGATTTTTGGGGAATAGAAAAAACCTGTTCTTAAATAATTATGCAAATATTTATTGCCAAAATGAATTAATCCACTTTTCATTTTGAGATTAATATTGGGAATTAACGATTTTTTCAACCAAGACTATTTTAGAAAGCGTTAATAACCAATCCCATTTTTTTCAGGCAAGAATTACATTATCACAGAAAATATTGAAAATTGAAGGGATGCATGAAAAATGAAAAAACCAGGTTCTTTTCAGCTATTAATTCCCGTTATTGTTTTATCATTATTCAGCGCTGCCTGTGCTTTCAGCGTTGATCTGGGCGGGCAGCCGACTGCAGCTGCCGAGCCTCCGGCAACCGTCGCAGTTGCGACTCCGCAACCCACGGCAGAAGTCCCGGCGCCAACAGCAGCGCCAACAGGCAGCATCCGCGGCAAATTGAGTTACCCCAGCGAATTTATCCCACCCCTGCGCATCGTCGCGTTTCGCCTTGAGAATGGCGCCTGGAACCAGCAATATGTGTATGTGGACACTGTTTTGAATGCCGGGGAGTACCAGATTGACGGGCTTGATGAAGGATTTTACTGGGTTGTTGCATATACCATTCCTGAAGATGAGGGCATTCCCGCCGGCCTGGCTGCCGGGTATTCCCAGGCGGTGCCCTGCGGTTTGAGCGCCGCCTGCACAGACCACTCCCTAATCGCGGTTGAGGTCAAAGGCGGCCAGGTGACTGGCGGCGTGGATCCGGGCGACTGGTACGCGCCGGAAGGGAGTTTCCCTGTGAGCCCGGCACAATAGCAAAGATAAAAGATATTGTAAAATAAACCAATAATTTTCACCGCCTGATCAGAGGTCAATCTGGCGTGAGATTGTAATCTAGAAAAGAATTGAGACAGGAGGGCAGGATTGAAGGACTTTATCCATGGGCTCCCGAAGGTGGAACTGCACCTGCATATCGAGGGCACGCTAGAACCCGAGTTGATGTTCACTCTTGCCGGACGCAACAAAGTTGAGATTCCCTATAAAACGATTGAGGAGGTACGCAAAGCATATCATTTCAGCGACTTGCAATCGTTTTTGGATATCTATTACCGCGGGACCAATGTTCTGCTGAGCGAGCAGGATTTTTATGACCTCACCTGGGCGTATTTTCTTAAAGCCAGTAGCCAGAATGTGCGCCACAGCGAAATATTCTTCGATCCGCAGACGCATACAGCACGAGGCGTCTCTTTTGAAACCGTTATTAAAGGAATCCATCAAGCGCAGGAAGACGCGCAAGGACAGCTTGGGCATCAGTTCGCACCTGATCATGTGCTTTCTGCGACACCTCAGCCCGGAATCCGGCATGACTCTTTTAGAGGAAGCGCTGCCATTCAAGGATTGGATCATCGGTGTCGGACTGGATTCTTCTGAAAAAGGCCGGCCGCCATCCCTTTTTGAAAAAGTATTTGACAAGGCGCGGGAACAGGGCTATTTGACTGTGGCGCACGCAGGCGAAGAAGGGCCTGCGGGTTATGTGTGGGAGGCGCTGCAGCTTCTCAAATCGCGGCGCATTGACCATGGCGTGCGGTCAATGGAGGATCCCAAACTGATGGATTACCTGGTGGAAAACCGGATACCCCTGACGGTCTGCCCGCTTTCCAATATCAAGCTGCGCGTATTCCCGGAAATGGCACAGCATAACCTGAAGCAATTACTGGATCAGGGCGTTCGCGTGACGATAAACTCGGATGATCCTGCCTACTTCGGCGGCTATATGGATGAGAATTTCATGGCCGCGCAGACTGGCCTGAATTTATCCAGGGCGGAACTGTGTGCAATAAGCGAAAACGCAATTCAGGCTTCTTTTCTGGGTGAAAACGGGAAACAGGCTTTAATGATTGAATTGCATGCTTACTGTCTGAAAAACCCATAATTTAATTGACTAATATTTAATAATGAGGAATTGATTTTGTCGTTAAACAAAACACGCATAGTTTTTATTCGCGGCACCCAAAACCGATGATAAACCAGACCAGGCATCCCTTCAAAGCTGAATACGAGCACATCCAGGCGCTGATTGAGCAGAGCGCTGATGACAGCGATGCCTTTATCAGCCGGCTGCATCACAGCGGCCTAACCCATATCAGCTTTTCACAAGTGTACGCGTTTGAATCCTGTCCGCGGCAGTATTACCTGAAATACATTCTCGGGAAAGAAATCACGCCTGTCCCCGAATATTTTGTGAAAGGCAAAGCCCTGCACCGCACCATTGCGAATGCGTATCGAGCATTCAGCCAGGGCCAGGCATTTAATGAAGAGATCATTCATTATGACGGGATCAGCCGCAGCTCAAAAGCGGGCATCCATCTGAGAAACGGTTATCTGACTTTATGCCAGAACATGCTGCCAGCGGATGAAGTACTTGGGATCGAAAAGCCTTTTGTATTCTTAATGGACGGCGAACTACCACCAGTGGTGGGCGTGATTGACCTGATACTGCGCCGGGGCGATGTGCTGATCCTGATTGACCACAAGACCGGGCGTGATTTTTACCAGCCTGATATTCTGCAGATGGCGGTTTATCTGAGCTACCTGCGTTCCACAGGATTCCAGGGTGAATGCGAATTTTATTATGACAGCTACCGCTGGGTTGAAAACCTGGCGCGCATCCGCAAGCCGGCTTTCAACCGGCAGATGATGCAGATCAGTGAAGCGGATTTCAAAAACCAGGCTGGACGGCTGACGACGGGATATGCGGGAATTAAAAGCCTGCGCCGGGGAAGATTGCCTGAGAGAAACGGTGCGTGCTTCCGATGCGCTTACAGGAATTTCTGTTAATTCTTAAAGGCGACCCCGGTTAGTAACTGCTGACAAAAAATTATTTCTAAAATAAATAAGAGACCATTCCACCTGCTAGGCGACTAACAACTGGATCCCCAATTTGGAGATTTCCAGCCTGGTAACGGGGGTCAGCGCGTCATCGGTAATAAGCCTGTGAATTGCCATCAGGGGTGCGACCTGAATCCCAACCTCAGCCCCAAATACAGTGTGGTCAGCCAAAACAATCACTTCACGCGCGGATCGAATCATCGCTTGTTTTATGGATACTTCTGAAATGGTATGGTGTGACAATCCAAAATCCAGAGAAATTCCGCTAACCATTAGAAACAATTTGTCAGCGCGCAATTCTTTTAATGCGCCTTCGGCTGTAGGCCCAACCAACATTTGTGTGCTGATACGCAATGTGCCGCCAGTAGAAATTAAAATAATATTCGTTGTGTGGTTCAGGGTATCAAATACCACTACCGAATTGGTTATCACCGTAATATCTTTTTTCTGTTTAATTTCTTCAGCCAGATATAGGGCTATTGGCCCTCCATCAATCAACACCACATCGCCCGCATCAATCAAAGTGGCTGCCTGAATGGCAATCTGGCGCCGGCGCAAATCAACCTCGTCGTTGACATTCTGATCGGCATCGATGACCTGAACATGAATTCCATACCGCTGTGCGTGTTCTTTTAATAGCGAAGATCAGATTCTGGTACCACTCATGCGCAGTAAATGGCACGATCAAACCTATTTGTTTGGGCAGGCTGGTGCCCGGATGAATTTTCTCGTGTTCGATCTCAATGGGGATCGTAAGGTTTTTTCTGGCATTTTTCCAATCCAGCTTCCATCCTGATTCGGTTTTCAAATAATAATCTGGCAGGGTTTCGGGCGTCAGGACGATATGGGGAGTAGTGTATTTTTCGGGCTGCAGTTCGTGATTGAATGCACAAATGGCTGATTCAAGACAGGTCAAGCTGACAATTTCCGGAAACATGGCCAAACCGGCTTTGCAAAAGCTGCCGGGCGTCATCATTTCGTTTATCAGGGTGTCGCCTTCAAGGCCGAATGTGATGACCGTCATGGTATCCGCAGAAATATTCAAATCGCGGCAGGCATTGATCGCGCCCCATGCCGTTATATCATTGATGGCGAAGATCAAATTGATCTGCGGATGGACAGACAAGGCGTCTCTCGCAAGCTGATAGGCGGTGGCATAACGGGAGTGTGCATCGATGGAGAGAACCGTTTCGCTGGCAGGACTGGCTTTGTTTAATCCGTCAATAAAACCCCGGCTGCGTTCCTGGGTATTTGGCTTGGAAAAAGTCAGGTCAAGCAAAAAGGCTTTCTTGATCCCCTTTTGCTTCAAATAATCCCCAGACCAGGAACCGAGATCAAAACCAGCCTGGTAATTATCCACCGCCACAATCGTTAATTGATTGGGCATTTCTATGGATTCCGCAATAAAGGGAATATTTTTCTTTTTGGCTTTTTCAACCATTAAGCGGTCAAAGTAGGGATTCACAGAAGTGCCAATTAGAACGTCCACCTGGTCAACGAGCAGCACTTCTGTGCTCTTTCCTGGTTGAAATTCTGCCCCTTCATCAGCGGGAGTTTTATTATTGAGAGATACCGCACCGCCGTATGTGCGCTGGATACGCTTCTGAGCGTTTAGAAGGTCCAGGTCGCGGCGAATGGTCATTTCGGAGACTTGAAAAATTTCACTCAAATCACGTACAGAAACAAAGCTGCGTTCATCCACCAATTCCCCGATTTGTGCTAACCGTGTATTTGCCGGCATTTATGCTCCTTTATCCGCTTGATGCATTCATTCTATATTGGACTGGCAGAATCCTGGATGCAGGATCAGACGAAAACAAACCATTATTTTTATCTGAAAAGCAATACCTGGCAACCATTCTGACCTCACAATTCCTGATTATAACCATAAAAATGTTAAAAGTCAAACACTAATTATTCAATAACTTGAATTAATACGAACAATTAACTTGACAAACGCATATTAATTGTGCTAAGATACAAATACTTTTACATATATTGGTTGAGTTCAAATATTAATTTACGAATAAGCAATTTTTTGTTATTCATTAACAGAATAAAGCCAGGTGATGGCAAGGAGGTAAATACTATAACATTTTGAAGAAACCTATCCAATGTGTCTAAAAATTTACTGCTCGATTCCAAATCAAAAAGGAGAGGAATAAAAATGAATACTAAAAGTTTGTTTAAGTCAATCGGCCTGATCGTTGTGCTTGGCATGCTGTTAACTGCCTGCGCAGCTCCTGCCGCTCAGACCACTGAGGCAGCTGCCCCGGCTGGTGAACACCAGACGGCCCCTGTTGCTCCGACGACCCCTCTGGCTGCGAAAGACATTGTCGTTGCTGGTGTGGTTTTCCAGGATGACCAGTTCATGAAATCAATGGTGCAAGGTTTCGAGGATGCCGGCGAGGCACTGGGCGTCAAGCAGGTCGTCGTTGGCAACTCAAGCAATGACCAGGTCAAAGAGACCGAACTGATCAACACCTACATTTCCCAGGGCGTCAACGGTATTGCCATTGCTCCGCTCAGCCCGACCGTTTCGATTGAAGCCCTCAAGCAAGCCAACGATAAGGGTGTTCTGGTTGCCCTGACCAACTCCGGTGGTTTCACGGATATTTCCTTCGTCACCGGTGGCTACATGAGTGACAACACAGCCAACGGCGCCCAGGTGGGTGATGCCGCTGTTGAGTACATCAAGGACAATAATCTGACCGGCACCGTCAAGGTTGGGATCATCGATTACGATCACCAGAAGCCCGAAGAATCCTCACTCCGCTACGGCGGCTTCGAGAGCGCCTTGAAGGACGCCAACATTGACTACGAAGTGGTTGCCCATCAGAGCGCTGAACTCCAGGACTCTTCCCTGACAAAAACCGCTGACATGATCACAGCCAATCCTGACATTCAGATCATCTTTGCCTGCAACGAAGGCGGCACCATTGGCGCTGCCCAAGCTGTCAAACAGGCTGGCATGACCGGCAAAATCGCCGTATTTGGCTATGATGGATCCGACCAGATCACCAGCATGATCATTGCCGGCGACCTGCAGGCTGCTATCGCCCAGGACCCCTATGGCCAGGGTGTGGCTGCCATGACCGACCTTGTCAACTTCCTGATGGGAAAACCCGGCGCTTCTGTCGGCAAACTAACCATCGCCCCAGGAATTCTGCTCTCCGCGACCGATAAGGCCGCCGTCAATACCTGGCGCGCATCCAACGGTCTAAAAGAACTGCCCATAGCTGCTGGCCACCAGACGGCCCCAGTTGCTCCGAAGACCGCTCTGGCTGCGAAAGACATTGTCGTTGCTGGTGTGGTTTTCCAGGATGACCAGTTCATGAAATCCATGGTGCAAGGATTCGAGGATGCCGGCGAGGCACTGGGCGTCAAGCAAGTTGTCGTTGGCAACTCAAGCAATGACCAGGTCAGAGAGACCGAACTGATCAACACCTACATTTCCCAGGGCGTCAACGGTATTGCCATTGCTCCGCTCAGCCCGACCGTTTCGATTGAAGCCCTCAAGCAAGCCAATGATAAGGGTGTTCTGGTTGCCCTGACCAACTCCGGCGGTTTCACGGATATCTCCTTCGTCACCGGTGGCTACATGAGTGACAACACAGCCAACGGCGCCCAGGTGGGTGATGCCGCTGTTGAGTACATCAAGGACAATAACCTGACCGGCACCGTCAAGGTTGGGATCATCGATTACGATCACCAGAAGCCCGAAGAATCCTCACTCCGCTACGGCGGCTTCGAGAGCGCCTTGAAGGACGCCAACATTGACTACGAAGTGGTTGCCCATCAGAGCGCTGAACTCCAGGACTCTTCCCTGACAAAAACCGCTGACATGATCACAGCCAATCCTGACATTCAGATCATCTTTGCCTGCAACGAAGGCGGCACCATTGGCGCTGCCCAAGCTGTCAAACAGGCTGGCATGACCGGCAAAATCGCCGTATTTGGCTATGATGGATCCGACCAGATCACCAGCATGATCATTGCCGGCGACCTGCAGGCTGCTATCGCCCAGGACCCCTATGGCCAGGGTGTGGCTGCCATGACCGACCTTGTCAACTTCCTGATGGGAAAACCCGGCGCTTCTGTCGGCAAACTAACCATCGCCCCAGGAATCCTGCTCTCCGCGACCGATAAGGCCGCCGTCAATACCTGGCGCGTATCCAACGGGCTGAATGAACTGCCCATTAAATAATTTGATCTAAAAAAGTTAGTAAAAAAACAGGGAGGCTCCTAAAAAGTCTCCCTGTTTGAAAAAAATATATAATGGACAAAAAAATATTAGAAATTGACAGTATGTAATCCTGAAATCCCTATATTAATCAAAAAGAATTTTTAGAGGTTGATATGATGAGCAATTTGACATTGAGGGCAGAACACATTACTAAAGATTACCCCGGCACCCGCGCCCTTGATGATATATCCATTTCCTTTACAAGCGGCAAGGTCAATGCTATTGTCGGGAAAAATGGTTCCGGAAAATCGACCCTGATAAAAATTTTTGCCGGTGCAACAAAACCTACTACTGGTGATATTTTCCTTAACGAGGAGAAACTTAACTTTAATAATACAGCCGAAGCTTATGAAAAGGGAATTGCAACTGTCTTTCAGGAAATGAGTCTTATCCCGGGGCTTTCGGTTGCAGAGAACATCTTTTTGGGCCGCCTTCCCCTGAAATATGGCGTGATTGATTGGAAAAAAACCTATAAGAAAGCTGGCGATCTGCTGCAAAAGATGAAGATCAACATTGATCCTCAGGAAACCGTTTACCGGTTGAGCATGTGGCAAATGCAAGTTGTTGAGATCACCAAAGCGCTCAGCTTTAACCCCAAAGTAATCATGTTGGATGAGCCAACTTCGGCCCTTGCCCAAAATGAAGTTCAGAATCTTTTCAATGCGGTAAAGGCACTCAGAGACCAGGGTGTTATTGTTATTTATGTTACCCATAAACTTCAGGAACTGCCTCAAATTGCGGATACTGTATCTGTGCTCCGGGATGGAAAATTGGTTGGTTCAGTGCAAATGAGCGAGGTGAAGCACAAAGATATTATCCAAATGATGTTTGGAGAAGTAAAAATCCAATCCCGCCCGAAAAACATTGAGGTAAGGGATGAACTTGTGATGGAGGTAAAAGGATTCAGTCGGGAGGGCTGGTATCAGGATGTCAATTTTAATCTTAAACGGGGTGAGATCCTTGGGATTGCAGGTATGCTCGGTTCAGGCCGAACTGAATTGCTGCGTGGGATTTTTGGCGCAGATCCAAGGGATGCAGGGGAATTGGTGATTGAAGGAAAAAACTATAAATCAGCAAATCCCATCAAAATGGTAAAAGCCGGTTTAGGTTTGACACCTGAAGACCGGAAAATCCAGGGTTTAATTTTGATTCATTCGATTCGCGATAACCTGTGTTATGCAAGTATGAATATCACTGCGAATGGATTGATTGAAAATAAGAATATGCGAAATACCTTCGCAAAAAAGCAAGTAAAAGAATTGGATATCGCGACAAGCGATATGGATAATCTGTGTAATTCGTTATCGGGCGGCAACCAACAAAAAGTAGTGCTTGGGAACTGGCTGAATACCAACCCAAAAATCATGTTATATGATGAGCCTTCGCGGGGTATCGATATCAGCGCAAAACAACAAATTTTTGAAATTATGTGGGCGCAAGCACGAAAGGGCATTGCTACCATATTTGTTTCAACGGAGTTGGAAGAATTATTGGAAGTATGCCACCGGATACTGATTATGCGACATGGAAAAATAGTTGATGAGGTGAACCCGGATAATACCACCATCAATGAACTTTATGAAATTTGCATGAGAGGAGATTAAAAGAAACATGGGAATGTTAACTGCCAACAGCCTTGGGCTGAATCGGAAAAAGTTAGGAATATTTTTGCTTGATCATGCTATCGAGGTTATTTTAATCGTCTTGGTCCTGGCCCTGGCTTTAAATGTCAGCGGCTTTATGACCTGGGCGAACTGGATGAATATTTTCCGTGCCAATTCACTCAAAGGTGTGATCGCATTTGGCATGACAATGGTGATAATAGCAGGTTTGATCGACCTTTCGATTGGCTCTACGGTCGCATTATCGGGGGTGATTGTGGCGCGCTGCTGCCGTGATTTAACAGCCGGGGGGATGGATTTAACCCTTGCCTGTCTCATCGGAATTGCGATTTCCATCTTGCTGGCCGTTGCGGTCGGCTGGCTGCATGGATTTTTTGCCCACAAAGCAGGCATGCCTCCATTTATCGTCACATTGGTCTCATTGAATGCGCTCTACGGCCTGGCAGGCATGGTCAGTGGGGGTTTCCCAATTGCGAATCAATACCCTGAATGGTTTAACGGGCTTGGCGGAGGCAGAATTCCTATTCCCGATTGGTTTAGTAATTTACTTGGTGTCGAAATAATTGATGGGATTCCTTACCCAGTGCTTGTCCTGCTTATTTCTTTCCTGATAGTTTTCTTTATTATGGGGTACACCACCATCGGCCGCGCGATATATGCGACAGGCGGAAACTCGGAGTCTGCCCGTTTGAGCGGCATAAATGTTGGCAGGACAAAGGTGATCTGTTTTATTGCTGTTCAAATCATGGCCGTTCTCTCCGGTTTTATGGTCTCGGGGCAGGTTTTGGCAGGTTCATTCAGCTTTGGCCGTGGTTGGGAATTGGATGTGATTAGCGCTGTGATCATTGGCGGTACCAGTTTCACCGGGGGTGTCGGAAGGGTTTGGGGTACGTTATTAGGTGTCATCTTCATGGGCGTCATTGCTAATGGGATGACGCTTTTAAACTTCGATATTTACACTCAATATGTAGTGCGCGGCATTATCATGTTCCTTGCTGTCCTGATCAGCTCTTACCGCAGCAAGGTCCGGGTATAAACGCGGAATCTTCTATATTTCACGTAATTTGTGAAAAGGTTAATCAAAAGAAACAGCGTCATGCATGTCATGTAATTGCTCGAGAACTTTTTTTGGCGGCTTATAACGGATTATTAACAAGAGAATGCAGTACCAAAAAATTTATTCACGTAAGAGGAAAAAATGGGATTGTTTGGAGGTATCGAATCTGGTGGTACCAAATTTATATGCATGATCGGGAGTACCCCGGATAATTTATTGGCCGAGATACGTATCCCAACCACTACTCCGGAGGAAACCATCCGGAAGGTCATTGAATTTTTTAATCCTTATGTAAGCAGCGGTGAACTCACAGCCATCGGGATTGCGGCTTTCGGCCCTTTAGACCTTGACCCTAATTCACCGACTTACGGGTTTATCACTTCAACCCCAAAAGAAGGCTGGCAAAATGTCAACTTATATGGACAGATACAAAAAGAATTGCATGTGCCGGTTGCTTTTGACACAGATGTCAATGCAGCGGCTTTTGGGGAACAATATTGGGGGAAAAACAGCCGAAATCTTGATCCATTTCTCTATATGACAGTTGGAACCGGTATTGGTGTTGGCGTAATCATAAATGGCGCCCCGCTGCATGGATTAATTCATGCAGAAGCAGGCCATTGCACCATACCTCATGATAAACAGCACGATCCATTTCCGGGAGTCTGCCCATTTCATGGAGATTGCCTGGAAGGACTGGCATCCGGATATTCAATGTTCAAACGTTGGGGGCAGGCACCTGAAACTTTGCCTGCGGATCATCCTGCCTGGGAAATTGAATCAGATTACCTTGCCCTGGCTTTGGTAAATTTGATTTATGCATATTCTCCCAGGCAAATTATTTTGGGGGGAGGCGTATTTCAGCATCCGGGGCTGATTCAGTCCGTGCGTTCGAAAGTGCAAATTTTCAACAATGACTATATTCAATCTAGCAGGATAACGGATGAGATAGAGGATTACATTCAATTGCCCACTTTAGGAAACCGGTCTGGCGCGCTTGGCGCTGTTGCCTTGGCCATTAATAAGGTGAAGTAATCACCTGGCCAATAAACCAGTTTTTTAAAGACCGGGATAATTTAAAACCGGGTTGTTTCATTATATTTATTAGAACACATTAAGAGTCCAAAAAAAAGAATCTCCTTGTATGGAAGATACTATTTTAAATTTATTAATCCCTTTAAACAAATCACAAGAAATCCCAATTTCTCATGGCACTGGGACGCCATTCCGCTGGTAAATTAAAACCATACTCAAGTGTGCACTTCGGCGTATCAAAAATAGCGTTCCATTATTAAATGCTGTAGGCGTGTGTTCTTCCGTATTAATTGTTTCAGCAAGAATGAGAAAAAATATTTTGAGGAACAAATAAATTTGTGGCATACTACACAGGAATTTATTTTCTTTCATTTTTTTCATAAAAAGAAAATTTCACCATGGAAAACCTGATTACACTCTTTAAACGAAAAAGTGAAGAGACCTTTTCTTCCCTAAAAATCCGCAATTACCGCCTTTACTATATCGGACAAGTCATTTCCACTTCCGGTACATTCATGCAGACCATTGCACAAGGATGGCTGGTGCTGCAATTGACTCATTCGGGAACAGCGCTTGGAATTGTGGTTGCGCTGCAATACCTTCCATTATTAATTCTTGGGCCTCACGGCGGCGTTGTCGCAGACCGGTATCCCAAACGAACAATTCTCTATTTCACCCAAGCCCTCTCCGGGCTGCTGGCTTTAATTCTGGGTCTTCTGGTGGTAACCAACACAGTGCAACTGTGGATGGTGATTGTGCTCGCCTTTCTGCTCGGATTGGTCAGCGTTTACGACAATCCCACCCGCCAAACCTTTCATATTGAACTGGTCGGGCCTGATAAGCTGCGAAATGCGGTCACGCTTTATTCCATGTTAGTCAATTTATCGCGCGTGATTGGACCTGCCATAGCGGCTGGTCTGATTGCGGGGATTGGCATTGGCGCCTGCTTTATTATTAATGGCCTTTCTTATTTTGCGGTAGTCATCATGTTGGCTTTGATGAAGAAAGATGAAATGAATATCAGCGAGCCTGTCCCTGCATCAAAAGGCCAGTTGAAGGAGGGAATCAAATATATTTTGTCCACACCCATTATCGGGTTTCCCTTGTTGATGATGGCGCTGATTGGCACCTTCACTTTTGAATTCCAGGTCAGCCTTCCGCTTTTGGCGCAAAAGACTTTCAATAGTGATGCCAGCGGATATGCTTTCCTAACCGCTGCCCTTGGGGTTGGGGCAGTCGCAGGCGGCTTGTATTTTGCAAGCAAGAAAAGGGGGACGCCTTATAAACTGGTTGGTGCCGCATTGTTATTTGGACTATCCATCCTGGTTGCCTCACTCATGCCAAGCCTTTTCTCATCCGGATTGGCGCTGGTGGCTGTAGGATTTTGCATGATCAATTTTTCAACTCTCGGCAATACAACTCTGCAGCTTGAATGCAATCCGGAAATGCGGGGGCGGATAATGGCCTTTTGGTCGATTGCTTTTCTGGGCTCAACCACATTTGGCGGACCGATCATAGGCTGGTTTGCTGAAAGCGCAGGTCCACGCTGGGGTTTGGCTTTCGGCGGCATCGTCGCGATCATTGCCGCTGGAATCGGGGCAGTGACATTGAGGAACCTGAATTCAACGGAATTAAGGGAGAAGTAATCAATCCAGGATTGATCGTTTATAAAATCAACTGTGTATTAATTTCGGCTTTATAAGTTCCAGAAAAGCGGTACTGCGATCATTAATGCGGCGAAACAAATGATGGTTAATAACCAGCCGGATTTGAAAAAATCCTGGAATCTGTAATTTCCTGGTTCGATCATAATAAGATTCACCGGATGCGCCAGAGGGGATAAAAAGGCAATTGAACTGGCAATGGCAGTAACCATTGCGATCGCCTGCGGATTGACTCCAATCTCAATAGCGGCGCTGATGGTGATCGGGGCAATAATTAGTGGAGAAACCTGCGCCCCCATCACCTGGGTCAAGCCCGCGCTGAGCAAATAGGCACCACCAACCAATCCCATTGCGCCATAAGGCTTGATAAGGCTAACCATTGTATTACCAATCAACTGCGCAAGGTTCGTCTGCACCAGCGCATGGCTCACGGAAATCATGCCTGCTATCAGTAATATCGCCCGCCATCTGATTGTGAGGATTGCTTCTTCAGGCTTAATCAATCCCAAAACAAGGGCGAAAACAGCCGCAGAAAGCATTGCCAATTCAATCGGCACTCCAATCACCGCGGCAGCCAGAGCCAAGAAAAAAATTGCACAGGTCGCCAAAATTCTTGGATTTATCAAATACATAATTGATTGAATCTGATTCTGCGTTCAATGACGCGGAATGATTGCGAAAATTGCCAATGAGTTTCTGGAATATTCCATGTGCCTGGCTTTTTGAAAAGGTTGGTTCCCCTGCCTTTGCTGATTGTGGCTGAATTTCTGCCTTCTTTGCTTCCAAGGAAAGCGATTCATTTAGTGGATTATTAACCTTTTGAGGAGGTTCTCTGTCAGGCAATAACTTCCTGCCAAAAATAGTAATGAAAAGCAATCCAATCAATGCAACAAAACCGCCTGTTGGCGTGAAATCAAGGATGCCCAATGCTTTTTGCGGTGGTATCGCGGTCAGAAGCAGCCTTGAAACAATGATATTTGCTGTTGTTAAGTAAGTTGCCGCTCCCCCAAGCATTGAACCATAGGCGATCGGAATTAATAGTTTGCTAGGTTTAATTTTTGTTTGCCTGGCAACATTTAACGCGCTCGGGAGCAGAAAGGCGCCCGAAGCCAAATTGTTCATGAAAAGGGAGAGCAAGGCGGCAAGCCCTGCAAACAATCCAATCAGTCGGTTCTCAGATTTGCCGCCCACTAATATTAGCCTATCCGCAATCATACGGGAAAGCCCATGCTTTTCAAGACAGCCAGTCAGGATAAATAGCGAGATCAAGGTAATAATAACCGGCGAAGCAAAGCCCCGGATGGCATTAATCGCGGCAGTTGGGGTTTTCTCCGGCCCAAGCACTCCCATTCCCAAAAGCTGCGCGATACCCAGCACAGCCGCCATAATCAAGGCAGCTTTATCTTCACGGAGGCGATTAAGGAATACAAAAATGAGGGGAACAACCAGGACACCAATAACAAAAATTTGCTCAACCGTCAACGTAACTCCCGTTTGATTACTTTATAATGACAATTCATAATAACATATTGGAGAAGAACCATGGATTACAGCAAACATTGGAGCAAGTACTTTCCGGCGGCCATCACTGTCACTGACGAGAAGGGCATCATCATTGATATGAATGATGTATCAATCGCGGGATATGAAAAGGACGGCGGCGCAGCGCTGATCGGCGCCAATATGCTGGACTGCCATCCGGAGCCTTCCAGAAGCAAGGCAGAACAACTATATAAAGAGCAAAAATTGAATGCCTATACCATCACAAAACATGGGAAAAAGAAGCTGATCTACCAGGCGCCTTATTTTATTGAGGGAAAATTTGCCGGGATGGTGGAAATGTCTCTGCCGCTGCCGGATGAAATGCCCCACTTTGACCGCGACAAGAAATAAAATATCTTTCAGATTAAATGAACTAACGCAGGAAGACTACCTTTTCGTAAAGTCTTTCTGCGTTTTTATGGAGACTAATAATCTTCGCTTAGAGAATCTGGCTGAACTCGACCTTTTCGCCGTCCGGTCCCAGGATGGTGAAATACCTGGTGCCGTTCTTCCAAAAGTGCAGATAGGAAGGGGCATTCTCTTCCAGCGCTTTAAACCCATTGGCAGTTAATTCGGTATAGGCTTTATCAATGTCCTTGACATTCAAGGCGACATGGTCAATGTGGCCATCCCCGCGTGCGCCGATTTGTTTGGCTTTATCACCTGAAAACTCGACCAGTTCAAGGGTAAGCCCGTTCAATTCAACAAAGACCACCTTGATGGGTGCGGGCTCCTCAGGAACCTGTTCAACAAGCTTAAACTTTAAAACCCAATTTTTCATAAAATTCGCGCGAGCGGTTTACATCGGTTGAAAAAATGGCAAGATGTTGGATGCCTTCGAGATTATCTTGAAGCAGCATAAGAATTTACCTCCATAAGAAGACGCAGGTTTTCTTTAATTTTACCTTATGCATCCTGAGGCGTTTCCCCTTCCGCAACCCTTTCGACTGAATATCGTAAATATTTAATGACTATAACAAGAAAGCAGGTAACTTCAATGGACGAACAGGAAAAAAACCAAACCGAAAGTTCAGAGCAGCCGATTAACAATACGCCTTCATCGCAATTGGAGGAAAGGCGCAGAGGGCGCGGACGGGAACCCTGGCTGATGGGCGTGATCCTTATTTTGGTGGGGGCCGTATTTTTGCTGCAGAATTTCACGGGAATTTATTTTGAAAACTGGTGGGCGCTCTTCATCCTTATCCCGGCGTTCGGCTCTTTCAGCAGAGGCTGGCAGGCTATGCAGAATGCCAATGGGCAGGTGAGCGCGCATGCCCGCAGCGGTTTCATCGGTGGATTGGTGCTGACAGCAGTTGCGGCCATCCTTTTCTTCAGCCTGGATTGGGTTATCTTTGGACCGATCCTGCTGATCCTTGCAGGTTTGGCAATGCTGCTCAATGCGGTGCTGCCCAAATAGCGGCAAATCCTGCAAATTCACAACTTAATTAGTAATTCTTTCTAAAAAAAGCCCATGCTGTTTGAGAATTGCAGCTGGGCTTAAGTTTTTTAATTTTGGGGAATCCTTGCTTTGTGTGGGTTCCTTGTGGCAGGTTATGGCATTGTGCCTGATCAGGTTAAAACCAAGCAGCATTTCTTCGCGATTTCCGGAATCGGCATTCGTGGTCACGATAATGCCGTTTTCATCTGTCAC
The DNA here is from genome assembly GCA_963751635.1 of uncultured Chloroflexia bacterium. Lineage (GTDB taxonomy): Bacteria > Chloroflexota > Anaerolineae > Anaerolineales > Anaerolineaceae > Pelolinea. Next base: position 30,875 of record CAVVVE010000001.1, on the reverse strand, counting down.
TCTGATAGCACCGCGAAAGGCTTTGTACCTGGTATTTTTATCAATAATTCGCATCTTTTTCAATAAAGCGGCTCGGCTTTCAGCAGGGAATATATGTTTATTAAACTTAAAGCTGTGAACCTCGCTAAATTTAGTTGAAACAATTTGCTTATAATGTTAATATCACTGAAAAATTGCATAAAACCGTTTACCACTTATTTAATGACTAGTTTTCCGATCGGAAATCTCAATGCTTATGACGTCTTTCAAGCAATAATCCAACTGGCGAAAAAAATACGTATAGACCTGGATACGGTTGGATTTGATGATATTTATTTATCCGGGTTTACCCCAAAAACTTATAACGGTCTAATATCCCTTAGGTAAAATATAAGAAGCCGCAATCCATTTTTATTTGAATGAATGAAAATGAACTGAAAACCGAATGAACAATTAACTTCAATGGTCTTCTCCAGGTTTATTGATCTACTGCGCCAATAAATTGTTATTGATCCATAAAAAAATAAAAGGGAGGTGCCGGGAAGAATTAAATTGAGCAAGTATGGGCAAGAAAAAAATAAATAAGTTAAACGAAAGAAGAGAAAGAAATGAAAAAGATATTCCTGTTTCTATCAATAATTTCGATCACTGCTCTGACCATTTCAGGATGCGCCCCCAAGGCGGCCGCTCCCGCGAGTTCCGAAATGGACACCTCCAAAGTGGTCTATCTAATCAATGGCTCTCTTGGTGACAACGCTTTTTATGATTCCGGCCAACTGGGCATGGAGAAGATCAAAGAAAAGTACGGCGTTGAAATTCGTACCATTGAGAACGGATATGACTCTGCCCAGTATGAACCATCCATTGAAGCAGCGGTAGGTTATGCGGATGTCATTTTCGTCATCTCCTATGGGTATGAGGATCTGCTCATGAAATATGCTGATGACTATCCTGACAAGGTTTTTGTCAACCTGGACACTGTTGTGAAGAATGAAAAAGGAACCATCACATCGGTTGATTATATTGAAGAGGAAAGCGCTTACCTGGCTGGCATCGTTGCCGGTATGCTAACAATGGACACCAGCATTCCCGGGGTAAATGAACAGAAGATCATCGGGGCGGTTGGGGGTGATGTTGACCCAGTCATTGATGCGTTCATGTTCGCTTACGAGAACGGCGCCAAATCGATTGACCCGGAAATCGTAATGGAACGCAAATATCTGGGTGATTGGGAGGATACCGCCAAAGCCAAACAAGCCACGCTGCAACTCTATGATTTGGGGGCGGATGTCGTCTTCCAGATCGCTGCGGCCGCTGGCATGGGCGTTCTGCAGGCATCAGGTGAAGCTGGTTTATATTCCATTGGTGTCGACACGAATCAGAATGCGATTGTGCCAGGACATGTTGTTGCATCAGACATCAAAGACATCGGACTGGCCATTACCAATATCTTTGCGACGATCAAGGATGGTTCATATGTTCCGGGTCAGCTGCTGGAATATGGCATTGCCAGCGGCGGCGTAGATGTTGTTTTCGATGGAAATGAAGATGTGCTGCCACAGACAATTCTTGATAAAGTCGAGGAAGTGCGCCAGCAGGTCGTTGATGGCAAATTTGAAATAGAAATCTACACACCCTAGCTCCCTCGTGGAATTTAATTACAGGTGCTGGTTTAGACCAGCACCTGTAACTGACCCATCATTCGAAAGGACAAGAACCGGTGGAAGCAATCATCGAGATGAAGCATATTTTCAAAATTTTTCCCCCCAACCTGGTTGCGCTGGATGATGTCAGTGTTGATTTTCGAAAAGGAGAGATACACGCGATCGTAGGCGAGAACGGGGCGGGAAAAACCACCCTGATGAAGATACTTTATGGCATGCATTCTGCTGATTCTGGTGAAATTCGCCTCGCCGGAAAGGGAGCAAAGTTCAATGATCCAGGCGAAGCCATTTCAAACGGAATCGGTATGGTCCATCAAGAGATCTTACTAATACCGCAATATACTGTTTGGGAAAATATTATCCTGGGCAGGGAACCAGTCAAATATTTGGGCCATCTGGATATCAAAAAAGCGCAGCATCTTGTTAAAACCAAGATTGATGAATTCCATTTCAATTTGAATCCTAATGAAAAGGTGGAGGACATATCAGTAGCCGCGCGCCAGAAAGTTGAAATTTTGAAATTATTGTTCCGCAATGTATCCGTTTTAATAATGGATGAACCGACTTCTGTTCTTGCACCACAGGAGATTCCGCAACTGCTTGAGGAATTAAAAAGGCTGCGCGACAATGGCCATACCATTCTGTTCATATCCCACCACCTGGATGAGGTATTAGAACTTTCCGACCGGATTTCAGTTTTAAGAAAAGGAAAACTGGTGGGAACAATTAATGCAAAAACTGCCACGAAAACCGGGCTTGCACAAATGATGGTGGGAAGGAAAGTAATCTTTGAATCCATCAAGAAACCGAAGAATGAGGGAAAGGTCCTATTTGAAATTTCCGGCTTGAACTATACAGATGCTGGAAAAAAACCGCGATTAAAGGATATCAATTTCAATGTCCGGGCTGGAGAGATCGTTGGGGTGGCCGGGGTTGAAGGGAACGGGCAGCTTGAACTTGTGAAAGTGATCATGGGAATGATCAAACCTGGATCCGGAACTATCAATGTCCTTGGCGAAAATATCATCATGGCGCCCATACTTGAAAAACGTAAAAAGATCGCCTTCGTTTCGCAAGACAGAACCAATATGGGTTCCAGCGTGACAGCCAAGATCACGGAAAATGTGATCATGACACACCACCGATTAAATAAAGACTTCACAACCTGGGGCGGTAGAATCCTTAATTCCCGACATGCTGGCATGTTTACCGAAAAAGTTCGCCGTGATTTTGATGTTGTCATGACATCTGGCGAATCGGTCTTTAAATCCCTGTCTGGTGGAAATCAGCAGAAAGTGATTCTTGGCAGGGAGCTTACACTTGACGCCCCATTTGTTTTACTGGACCAGCCGACCCGCGGATTGGATGTTGGATCGATCGAGTATGTCCACAACTTGATCATTAAAATGCGGGATCAAAAACGGGGCATTCTGCTCATTTCCGCAGACCTGGAAGAATTATTTCGTTTATCTGACCGCCTGATTGTTTTTCACAGAGGAAGGATCGCGGCGGATCTGATAACGGCCAAGACAAATATCACCGAAGTGGGTTATTTTATGCTTGAAGGGGTTGTCAATGAAGCGTAATATCCTTGTGAATTTTATAGGTGTCCTCCTGGCGTTCTTATTGGGAGCGCTGGTAATGGTTTTACAGAAATACAATCCACTGGAAACATATTATCGGCTGTTTGAATATTCTCTTGGCAGCCCTCAAAAAATTGCTTATACACTGAGCCGATCCGTACCCCTGGTGCTAACAGGCCTTTCTGCTTCTGTGGCTTTTGCGTCCGGACCGGTCAATCTTGGCCAACCCGGGCAGTTATTAATTGGCGCCTTATTTGCCACCGTGGCGGGCATATACATTGACCTGCCCCCCATTCTTATGATCCCGATGCTGCTGGTCATGGCCATGCTGGGAGGCGCGCTTTGGTCCGGGATAGCTGCTTTGCTCAAGTATTTGTTCAACATGAGTGAATTTATCACCACTTTGATGCTCAATATGATCGCTGACTTTTTAACATATTGGGCAATTACTTACCCGTTCTTTGAAACCAACGCCAACCATCCCCAGACACCCCCAATCACGCAAAATGGTTGGATGCCTGAATGGGGGATATTTTAACACAAGCGTCCTTGTGATGCTGGCAGCTTTTGTCGTTATCTGGTTCATTATGCATCGCACCACTTCCGGTTACGAATGGCGGATTTCCGGACAGAACAGCCTGTTCAGCCGCCTGGGTGGCGTGAATGTGAACAAAAATTATCTGGTTGTGATGTTATTAACCGGGGCACTGGCTGGATTGGCAGGAGGCCTTGTTGTAATGGCTGGCCCGCATCGTTTTATTAAAGGGCTCGGAGCTAATTATGCATGGGATGGCATCATGATCGCCGTTGTAGCTAACAGCGGTGTGTTCCTGACGCTCATATTTGGTTTCTTTTTCAGTATTCTGCAAACAGGTGCGTTGGGCATGGAACTCATTACTGCTGTTCCAAGGGAATTAATCCAGGTTCTGCAGGCGGTGATCGTTCTGATTGTGGTCGCAGGCAGGGGTTATTTTGAAGGAATATTTGAGAAACTTCAAGCCAGGCGGAATATCAAGGAGAGAGTATCGTGACCATAATCATTGGATTGATCAAAGGCATGCTTACAGCTGCCACCCCGATCCTGCTCGCCGCGTTGGGTGGATCTCTCACCTATTATTCAGGTGTCTTTAATATTGCCATGGAAGGTATGATGTTGAGCGGTGCTTTTTTTGCGGTGCTTGGCTCTTACTTCTTTGACTCTTGGTTGGTGGGCATCCTTTTTGCAATTCTCGGCGCTGTGGTGATGTCACTCATTTTCATCCTATTTGCGGTTGTGCTGAAGATGGATGAGTTCGTCACGGGGATCGGGCTCAATCTATTTTCAGCAGGGCTGACCACTTACATGCTGCGCCAGATATTTAAAGTAAAAGGCGCATTTGCCAATCAAGGGATCGTATCTATCCCGAACATCGAAATCCCATGGATAAAGGATATACCCATTATCGGTCGAATACTGAGCGGCCAAAATCTTATTGTCTATCTGACCTTAATAGCCACTATTCTGGTAAGCTATCTTGTTTTCAGGACGCGCTTTGGATTAAGGTTACGCGCTGCCGGCTATAATCGCACTTGTCTGGATACCAGCGGTGTATCAGCCAACCGGATACGCGTTGTGTCATTGCTGCTATGCGGCATTCTGTGCGGCCTAGCTGGCGCATACCTTTCGCTGGGATATGTGACACTTTTTACCGAGGGTATGTCAGCCGGGCGAGGGTGGATATCACTCGCAGCTGTCATCCTTGTGTCCGGCAATCCTGCTGGGATCGCGGCTATCTCCTTATTATTTGGTTTTACCGACGGTTTGGGTCTGTTCCTGCAGCGATCAATACCTTCGCAATTTACATCCATGGTGCCTTATGTGGCTACGCTAATTGCCCTTTTTATTTACTCCATCAAAATTAAGAAAAAAAATCAAATCATCTAAATTGAAGAGGCGCACAATGGTTAAAAAAGCTTGGGAAATTGACAGGTCGCTTCGGCAGGCAGCCATGCCAGTTGACAGGCGGCTGGTGCATCGCAATTATAAAGAGAATATCACCATAGGCCACCTGGAAGACAACCTGCTGAGCACTTATTGGGGTTCCGAAGTACCCGGTTCCGGCGCGCCGGATATTGCTTATGTTTCCATGGTGCAGGCTATGTACAATAAGGGTTTTGAAGTCTCGGCGGCTGAACGTATCCTGCATGAAGCCTTGCCGCTGGTCAAGGATCAGGATCAGACTGCCCTGGCGAATAAAACACAGGAATTGATCTCAACCCTTTTCGAGTCGCCCATCGACCCTGGCCATCCCTATCACAAATTTGAACACCCCGCGAGCTGGGAGGATATTCAACAAGCCATGCATCCGAACGCATCCAGTGCAAGGCAGACCGTAGACCAGCCTACCCTGGCTGAACGAATTTACCAGGGCTGGATCGGGCAGCTGGCGGGAGGATCTTTCGGCACTGCATTGGAAGGCTACAGCGGGGATGCCATAACGAAAGTCTACGGTACCATCACAGATTATGTGGATAAACCGGAGACCACAAATGACGATGTTGTCTATGAACTGGTTTTTCTGGAGGTTTTTAAACGCAAGGGGCGAGGCCTGACATCGCGTGATCTGGCAGAAGAATGGGTCAAGCAGATCCCGTTTGGCTGGTCTGCAGAAGGAGTGGCTCTGGAAAACATCAGGAACGGCATCTGGCCGCCGGAATCTGGGTCATACCGAAACGCCTATTCTGACTGGCTGGGAGTTCAGATGCGGACGATGATCGAGGGTATGCTTTCACCAGGCTGGCCGATGGAAGCCGCCCGTTTGGCTGTCATTGACGGAGTGGTTTCGCATGCAGCCAATGGGGTTTATGGAGGGATTTATGCAGCAGTCCTGACAAGCCTGGCATTTGTATTTGATGACCCAAGGGCGCTTCTGGAAGCGGGATCTTATTATCTGCCGCAGAAGTCCGAGTATGCGCATGTGGTGCAATACTGCCTGGAAACGGTCAGCAAAAACGACCCTGTTCAAGCCTGGAAAAGCATGGATAGTCATTTTGAAACCTATAACTGGATCCATGCCTACCCCAATATCGCCGCAGTTATCCTGGCACTATGGCATAGTGAGAACGATATGACAAAGGCTTTTTCTTTGCTCGCAAGGGCAGGCATGGACGTGGATTGCAACGGTGGGCTTGTAGGCAATATCCTTGGGATCATGCGTGCTGTACCTGCGAAATGGGCAAAGCCGATCTCGCAAGACGATCTGCTTGAGACCTATCTGCCGGGAAGTCCGCGCGTGTCAATCAAAGCATTAGCTGATCAGACTTATCGTGCGATTAATATGGAAAGTTGATCACATTCGGGGCAAGAAATCCCGGCTGCGTTTCGTGGCCGCCTGGCAAAAGTCACCGTTGGTTAAGTTAGCGCTGAGTTTGCACTGAGCCTGTCGAAGCCAATCCACCGCGAGAAAAATAGGTACAATTCATCCAAGTATTGATTGCAGATACAAGAAAAGGATGTCAGACATGAAAAAAACCTGGTGGATTTGGGTATTGCTCGCAATTAATTGTAGTGTTTTGATCGGAGGTTTTCTGCTCGTCCGCGGCATACTTACCACGACCCTACAACCGATCTCTGAAGCCAGCAGCCGCATCGGCACTCAGGTTTCCACCATACTCCATCCAACCCCTACAATCATTCCCGATCCGGTGACCATCATCAACGAAATCCGCCCGCTGGCGCGCCTGGAAACCATCCAGTACACGCTTGAAAAAGTGATTACCGCCGAAGAAGGCCAGGAACTGATTGCCGGTTTGTTCGGCGACCGCCTGCTGCTGGTTGCTCACGGGACCGTGATCGCCGGCGTCGACCTCTCCAAACTGACTGCCGAAAACCTCGAATTCCGTGAAGGCATCTTGCAGGTAAGCCTGCCGGAAGCCGAGATCTTCAGCGCCAGCCTGGATAATGACAAAACCTTTGTCTACGACCGCGATACCGGTTTATTCCGTAAACCCGATCAAGACCTTGAGACTTTGGCGCGCCAGGCTGCCGAGGCCGAGATCCTGCAAGCGGCTGTCGATGACGGCATCCTCAAACAGGCGGCCATCAATGCCCAGGTCTTTATCGAAAGGCTGCTGCACGATCTGGGCTACAACCAGGTGATTTTCAAATAACGAATTTCCTCTCCCCTAAGGGGAGAGGACAAAGGTGAGGGGTTGGTTTCGAGAACTTATCTTCTCCGGCTGTAAGCCCCGCCGCCATACAGGCTGGTATCCACAATTAAAGCGATCACCAGCCATAGCCAGTCCAACCCCACCGGACCGCCAAATCCAGGCTTGTAGATAAATGTATACGTCAGGGTAGTGACCGGCAGGAAGATGGTGCCGATGATGGGCAGGATTAAATTGTTATATACCAGGCTGAACCGCGCTGGATTCATCAGCCACCAGATCAACAAGCCGGCCCGCGGGCCGAGGAAAAATAAAGCACTGATTACGCAACACATAATTAAAGTCTCCTTGCTTCTGTATACGGAAAACGATTTGGGTGGTTGCGAGCCAAAAGACTGCCTGATGCCCTCCTTTTTTTCCATGAAACAGGAAAGGCAAAGGAAGGGGATGCAGGGTGCGCTTTATCAAGCTCACTGAGTATAAAAGGCGCGGTTTCACTGCCCCTGCGGTAACGGCTTGGGGATGTGTCGAAGCCCCGCATTAAGACTTAAATGTAACATTCAAACCTGACGCAGGTCGCTTCATTTGGGCGTGCGGGGGGTAGTTGAAAGTGTTATCCTGAAGGCGAGAAAATCTTCCCGACCTATTAACATGCCTATGTCTAATTGTTTCAGTAAAGACCTTATTTTGATTAATCTCAAGGCGGCTTCCGCCGAAGATGCCATCCGCGCGCTCAGCTGCCGCCTGGAAGAACACGGCTATGTGAAGCCTTCCTTTTGCGAGGCGGTCATTGACCGTGAAAAAATCTTTGCCACCGGCCTGCCGGTGGATCCCATGGGCGTGGCCATTCCCCACACCGATGCCGAGCATGTCAACCAGATGGCAATTGCCCTGGGTGTGCTTTCTTCCCCAGTCAAGTTTGGCTTGATGGGCGGGGAAGGCGAGGTGGAGGTGGACCTGGTCTTTCTGATGGCGCTGGATAACTGCACATCGCAGATCAGCATGCTGCAATCCCTGGCCGAGTTTGTGCATAAAGACGGCCTGGTGGAGCGCATCCGCACCTTGCAGGATGAGCAGGCTATCCTCGAAATACTTGAAAATGAAATATCACTCAAATCCCAGCCCGATTGTGAATAAAGGAGCAAGACCCGATTATGATCCATGAAAAATTAAGAATCCTCTCGGCAGACCAGATCAGCCAGATCCACAATGCCACGCTGCGTACTTTTGAAGAAGTAGGCCTGGAAGTGATGCACGCGGACGGCCGCAAAATGTGGCTGGATTGGGGGGCGCGCCAGGATAAGACCACCGGGCGCATCCACATTCCCGCGCAGCTGGTGGAAAAAGCGCTTAAGAGCGTTCCAAGCCAGATCCTGTTCGGCGCGCGCGATGAAAAGAATGAACTGCTGATCGGTGACGGCAGGATTTACGGCCGCAATGGCGGCGGCCCTGGCCAGGTGACGGATATGGAAAGCGGTGAATTGCGCAATGCCACGCGTGCAGACGCCGCGGATTATGCCCGCCTGGTGGATGCCCTGTCAAACACGCATATCGCGGCACCGGTCTATGAACAGGAATCCGCGCCCGAAACGCGCGACATTCACACCCTGGCCTGGATGTTCAAGAACACCAGCAAACACATCAACATCCGCCTGTTAAGACCGCAAAGCCTGCCTTACTTCATCCGCATGGCTGAACTTGTGGCTGGCGGCAAACAAGCATTAAAACAAAAACCGGTCATTACCCTGCTTGAATCTCCCATTGCCCCGCTCAAACATCCGGATGTGCTGATTGACGGCATCCTGGCGTGCGGCGAGTCCGGTATTCCGCTTGAAATTTGCAGTATGCCCATTGCCGGCGCGACCGGGCCTGTCACTTTGGCCGGGTCACTGCTGATGTCCAATGTTGAGATGCTGGGCGCGGTGGTTTTCGGGCAGTTAGCCCACCCGGGCATGCCCATGATCTTCACACCGCGCATCATGGTGATGGATTTGGCCAGCGGTACTGCGCTGACCGGTTCGATGGAAAATGCGCTGCTGGTGACTGCCGGCGCTCAGCTTGCCAAGGAAGCCTATCACATGCCGGTCAATATGCATGGGCCTTACACGGATTCTCCTTTAAATGATTGCCAGGCAGGAATTGAGAATACATACTTCTCGCTCATGCCGGCCATGGCCGGGGCGGATATCCTCACCGGCGCAGGGCATTTGCAGGGCGGGCTGGTGGTCAATTTCACCCAATTGGTGATGGATGACGAACTCATTGGCCTTGTCAACCGCGCCATTCAAGGACTGGAAGTGGACGAAGAGAACCTGGGATTTGAAGCGGTGCAGGCCAGCGTTGAAACAGATAACCTGCTGATGCACCCGCATACGCTCCGCCACATGCGCTCAGACCGCTACCGCACGAAACTGATGACGCGCACGGCGCGGGCGACCTGGGAAGCGGATGGCTCCAAAAGCATGCGCGACCGCGCGATTGAGAAGGTGAAAGCGTTACTGGCCAAACACGAACCCAAGCCTCTGGATGAATCCATCCAAAAGGGCATTGATGAATTATTGGTAGAAGCAGATAAAAACCTGGTCGGCAAGTCGTAAATTTGGGTAGGTCAGCGGCCTGAGAAATAATTTTTAAAAAATAATAAAAGAAAGGAGGTGCACTTGAATAAGACAGTAAAAGTTGTAATAGTTTGCGCGACCGGATTAGCCACTTCGACCATGGCAGCCACCAAGCTGACCCGCGAATTAGCCAAACGCGGAGTGGACGCTAAAGTGACGAAAGGGCAGATACACGATCTGGCATCGCTGGTGAAAGGCGGCAAACCGGACTTCGTTGTGGCTACCGCTGTCACCAAAATGGATGTGGGCGTCCCGGTTTTCAACGGGGTGCCGCTCTTATCAAACAAGGGAGTGGATGAGTTATATAAGGAGATCATGGATTTCATTGATACTTTATAAACTCGCCTTCCCCCAAACATATAAAACAGGAGGTTTTCATGTTAGATTTTTTGCTTAATTTCTTTGAGGGAATCTATAATCTCGGTCCAATTTTGATGGTGCCAGCCATCATGTTCCTGCTAGGCCTGGTATTCGGCATGGGGCTCAAGAGCTCACTGCGCGCGGCGCTTCTAACCGGCATCGGCTTTGTGGGCATCTACCTGATCCTGGATTTCTTCCTGCGGGCAATCGGTGATGTTGGCATGGCGTTGAGTGCGAAATATGGCGGCGCAGCCACCTTCCTGGATATCGGCTGGAGTGCGTTTGCTGCCATCGGCTGGGCATCCAGAATTGGCCTGGTCTTCATCCCGATCGGGATCATCTCCAACCTGATCATGCTGCTTCTGAAAGCCACAAAGGTACTCAGCGTCAACATTTGGGATTACTGGGAATCCATCATTGCAGGTGTGATTGTGCAAACTCTGACCGGCAGTTTTGCGCTGGGCCTGGGATTTGCTACGCTGGTCCACCTGATCAACCTGAAAGTTGGCGACTGGACACAGTACCTGATGCATGATTATTTCGGCTTTGAAGGGATTGCCTCCTACGCGGCAGGTTATGCTGAATGGGGCATCATCGGAAAACCGATCGCCTGGGTGGTTGACCGCATCCCCGGCTTAAAGACAGCGAAAATTACTCCCCAGGAATTAACCAGCCGCTATGGCATTTTCGGCGAGCCAATTTTCCTTGGATCCGTTATTGGCTTGGTTATGGGCTTGGTTGCCGGCCAACCAATCCAGGCTTCTCTCATGCTGGCATTCAACCTGGCGGCAGTCATGTATATTCAACCCAAGATGATCGGCATCCTGATGGAAGGCCTTGTGCCGGTTTCAGAAGGCGCCCAGACCTTCCTTGAGAAAAAAGCACCCGGCCGGGAACTCTTCATCGGTTTGGATCCCGCCATCGGCACCGGCGATGCCACTGCGCTGGCAGTCTGCATTCTCAGCGTCCCGGTAGCTGTTTTCCTGGCGCTCCTCCTGCCTGGCAGCAAGGTACTGCCCCTTGGCGACCTGACCTTCATTGTATTCTTCTCAATGTGGGCAGCCGCGCTGTGCAAAGGCGACCTTGTGAAATCTTTCCTCACCACGACGGTCTTTATCATCATCGCAATTTACGCAGGCAGCTACACCGCCCCGGTGATGAACCAGATCGCGCAAGCCTCGGGTCTGCTTCCCGCAGAACAGGCCGGCAACATGGTGACGCACTTTGCCAACGGCTTTTATCCCCACAGCCTGGTGGCAACACTGTTAGGCAGTCTGCTTGGCGGCGGATAAAGCCTGATTTCAATAAAATCTCATGTATAAAAAAGATGAGTTTACCCGCTTTCGAATGGGGTAAACTCATCTTTGCTATGGGTGATTGAACCTGTAATTCTTTTGTCTGGAAACCAAAAATTAATGGCTGATATCGATTCGCGTTCCGCGGCTATTCTGAGATTTCTAACCAAATCAACCTCGCCGGTTTCTTCAGAAGAAATCGCCCGCCAGGTTGGTTTGACTCCGCGTGCCGTCCGCTACCGCATACCGCAGATCTCTGCCTGGCTGAGAAACGCGGGCGCAGAATTGGTACATAAACCACGCTATGGGGTTTTTATCAACGCTTCCACAGAAAGAAAAGAAAAGCTGTATGAGCAAGTTATCAGTCATGCTTTCTTCTATTCGCCAAATGACAGGATTTATTTAATTCTGCTCACTTTATTATCAAAAACCGAACCGGTAATCATCAAGCAATTAATATCTTTGCTTTCTGTTTCCCGGTCTACGATCGTACAGGACTTGCATGGGGCAGAGGAATGGCTGCTGGACCACGGACTCAGGCTTGCCAGCAAACCAAACCGGGGCTTTTGGGTGGAGGGTGAGGAAGCGGATTACCGTGAAGCGCTCCTTTCGTGTGTCCTCAACGGGGCCAGGGATATCGGCTTTCAGGATGAGCTTCTTATGCGTCTGCTTCGCGGACTGCAAAGCAGTTTTGCCCCGGCATGAATTTGCCCAGAACCTGGGGTATCTCCTTAGACCGGTGGATTTTAATTATTTAAATCATTTGTTGAATGCCGTCATTGACATTCAGCTTTCCGATCGGGCACAATTTCATTTCATCCTGAGGCTTGCAATCATGATCATCAGGCTGATAAACAAAAAACCCATTCGAATGATCCCTTCCGGTTTGGGCGACCATAAGCAGCACAATGAATATTACTGGTCTGAATTCATCTGCCGCAAGCTGGCAGATAAATTTCAGTTGATCATTAACCTCGAAGAAATCACCTATGTCACACGGTTTTTGATTGATGCCCAGGTGGTTCGCCCTGTGAAAATAGTTTCTGAAGCATCTGATTGCGCTGAAGAATTTAACGAGAAAATCATCGGTTTCATTGATACATTTTTATGCCAGTTATCACGCCGCCTGCACCCGGCGCTGGCAATTGATCGGGAACTGCGCTACAACCTGGCTTCGCACCTGAAATATTTTCAGGAGCGCGCCGATATCCCCCATTTGGATGACAACCCGGTCATCCGGGAAATAAAAAATGAGTATGCAAGAATATTTACCATCGTCAACCAATGTATCCAGGAGGATAAGGCTTTCAATCTGGGAATGCATGAAGATGAAGTTGGGTATTTGACCATCCATATCGCCGCGGCACTTGAAAAGCTGCGCTACAACGAGAAGAATACCAAAACCGTCCTGATCGTCTGCAACGCCGGCATGGCCTCGGCACTTTTGTTGAGATCAAGAATTCTATCGGAATTCCCTGATATTGCGATTGAAAGCGTCATCTCATACCATGAACTCCTGGAACGAAGTGATTTCAGCACGATCGATTTAATCATCAGCACCATTCCTTTGCACCTCAATAATGCCCCGCCAGTTTTGGTTGTCAATGTAATTTTGAAGGAAAAAGATCTGGCGAATTTAAAAAAAGTCCTGATAGTGCAAAAAAGTGAAGGTACAGCCCTGCCCCAAGTTACAGTGGCGGATGGGCCGCGCCTGTCTGCATTAATTGATAACAGCCTGATTTCCCTGAAAGAGAAAGTTGATGATTGGAATGGCGCTGCCGAAATTGCAGGCCAGCTTCTCTTAAAAAGTAAATTGATTGACAAGCCTTATATCGAAGCCATGAAGCGGGTTGTGATGGAATTTGGCCCCTATATTGTTGCCTGGCCTGGGGTTGCCATGCTGCATGCCAAATGCGGCGAGGGTGCGCGCCAGCCGGGAATCAGCCTGGTTACGCTGCAGCAGCCGGTTAAATTTGGTCATCCGGAAAATGATCCGGTTGACATTATCCTGGCCCTCAGCATTCCGCGGGGATATGCCATTACCCTGGCGTTGGATCAATTGAACCGGCTTCTCACTGATGAGAAAGCGCTGCAGAACCTGCGATTATCCTGCCGCAGAAGTACGGTGATGATGCTTGTAAAGAAATTCAGCCAGGAATCCTCGCTGGAATTGATGAAGTAAATCCCGGCTGAATTTTCTCAGTCGTTTACGATAAAGGTGACTTTAAGAAGCACTCTGTATTCAGTAATATTTCCCTTACTGTCCACAAGCACTTCATGATCACCAACCCAGGCGGCTTTTAAGTTTTGTATGGTTAAGGCTGTCTTCTTCAAGCCTTCCTTGATGGCATCATCAAAGCTGACCTTTGAAGAAGATTTGATTTCGGTAATTCGCGCAACTGACATTTCACACTCCTTTTATTTAAGTATACAAAAAAAGGAATAAGGGGTATGCGTTCTTCTGAGAATAGATGAAATATTAACAAATAGAAAAAGCGCAGGTTTACTGCGGTTATATCCTGACAAAAGATATCTATTTAATAAGAAATCGCACTTCGGTTTCAGGTTTAATGGAGGGGTCGGCGGAGGGGTCATTGAGATAATACTCATAGACCACGCCGGAAGCTTCATAACCATTATCCTTTGCCCACTGCACCAGGGCATCATAAGCAAGCTTGACAGTGTCATAGGCGCCGACGTGGATGGTTGAAAGATATTTCCCTCCCGGGATCGTGCCGGGCTTGATCTCGCCTTTGCCTTCCAGTTCCTTTGCAACCGGGAATCCGGCTTCCACATCCATGGCGTTCATGTCCAGATTAAAGTATGAAGCGAAGGGCATTCCCGCCGGATATTCCCCCAGTTCTTCGAGGTAAGTCATGACTCCCCCATATGCCTTGCCGAAAAACTCGGGCAATTTTCCCACCGGCAGAATTGAGCGCATCGCCAGCATGGGTTGATCAGGCAGTTCAAGCAGCTTTATTTCATAAGACATTTTATCCTCCTGTTAGAATAATATGTTCTAATATATATCCCACTTGACAAATTTGTCAAGGGTATAAATGACAACTTTGCCTTAAAATTTGTGTTAAAATTAATCAGCTTGTAAAAGTAGTTCTAGAAAGAAAGACCTGCTCTTTTGATTTGGAACAAAATTGTGGTCAAGCTTTAAAACATTAAGAAAGGAGTTCCAAATCATGTCCGAGAAAGAACAGGGCACCGTGAAATGGTTCAACGGCTCAAAGGGATATGGCTTTATTGAACGCGATTCCGGCGAAGACGTGTTTGTCCATTACAGTGCAATTCTCGCGGACGGATACCGCTCATTGGAAGAAGGCCAGCGCGTTGAGTTCGTGGTCACCCAGGGCGAAAAAGGTCCGCAGGCGTCAGAAGTTATCCTTCTCTAATCGAGAACCATACTTCAAGAAAATAAAAAGAGCAGCCCATCAGCTGCTCTTATCTCTTTAAATCCTGCGGATAGACATCCTGAACTGAAGTTGTGAAACCAGGCGAAAAGATCCGGAGGTAATTTTGGATATCGCCAAAATGGCTGAGAATATGTTCTCTGCCAATCCCTTCGGGTGCATAGACAACAACAAGCAGGTTGGAAGTTGCGGGCGTAACCTTGGTACGCTGATCCGGGCCATAGACCACGCAGGAAAGCACACCGGCTTGATCGCGAACGAGCATATCCCCGGATTTCAAGCGCTGGTCACTGCCTCTGAGGGTGGTATAAACCTCCTCCCCTGTGGAAATGCCGATCTCCAGCGGTGCTCGAATGGCATCCAGATCATGCATGGCAGTCAGCAGCATATTCTTTAATTCAGCAGCAAACACGGCTTCAACCAGAGCCAACCCGGAAGGAAGCGGGCGGTTTTCAAATATCACGGATTCCAGCTGTCCGAGAACATGGTAGCTTTTGTTAAACCTTTTGTAATAACGGCTGTAGGCTTTAATGACCGGATGATTTTTAAGCGCATCCCGATCCGGAAACTGGCCCTGAAGGCTGAGGATTATTTGCTGTCTGGTTTCATCCAGATTTTGGCCAGAGACAATGCTCAGGTTCTCAAGGGCAAGAATGCCAACGGAAGCGCCGGGATATACTTTGGAAAAATCCTGTGAAATTTCTATTTTCAATTTAGGGCTCAAATCCTTCTCCTTGCAGCTTTCAACCAGCCATTACTGAAATAAAAAGGAAGAATGGTGTGAATCTGACCATATTATAAATAATATCAAATTGCTGATAAAAAACTACTTGAAACGCAACTATTTCTTTGCTATACTGTTAATATATATACTTGTAAAGAAAGGAGGATAGAAAAATGAAACTTTCAGCCCCCAAGAATACCACTTTCTGGGTCGCCACCGTTTTGGCAGTATTGGGTTTTGTTGGCAATTTTGTCAGCCTTCCCGTTGTTTCCCAATACGCGTTCTGGTTTGTGGTCGTAGGATTTGTTGTGCTTTGGCTTGGTAACACAAACAAAGGCTTCTAATCCGATCGTCATATTGAATCATTTATTTTAAAGAAAAATCCTGGTTGAAAAACCAGGATTTGCATTTAAAGAGGGATGCTCACATCCTTAGCCAGAATAGGCCGGTGCATTCAGGCAGGATGATCCAATGGTTTTCCCGGACTTTACGCGCATATTCCTCACCGAAAAAGAAACCGGAGAGCTGCAGCGCTTCTTCAAAGGAAGCAAACTTGTAATCCGTCCTGAACCAGGTGGCGGAAAACCCCTTCTGCCTGAGATACTCAAAATAGGCATTCAAATGCGGCGGGGGTTGGGGGCTTTCAAAACCGGTGCCGTAATTTTCAAGCAGGATCAAGACACCGCCTCCCCTGAGCAACCGTGCGGCTTCCGCCAAGCCCTGATCAACCTCCCGCTGCCAATTGTCGCCGCCCCAGACAGCTAAATAACAAAAGCTCCAGCCGGCAACAACCATATCAACGGAGCGGGAGGCGAAAGGCGTCCGGCGCATGTCTGACACGCTCAACAGCGGCAGGGATGATCCTTTACCTTTCAATACATCTTTCGCCACCGAGAGCATATGATGGGAGGCATCACAGGCAGCCAGGCTGCGGGTTTGGCCTGCGAGAAGGCGGGCGAGCCGGCCGGTACCGGCGCCGAGGTCGAGGATATCGAGGCCATTAACTGGCAGGATCTTGTTGATTTCTGCAGGAATATTATTCTGGTAATCCTCGCGCATGATCAGCAGTTCATACTGATCCGCGTGGGATTCATAGACTTCTTTTTCGCTTGGCATTGAGGCATTTTACTATGGATGCCATAGGCTGCCTTAAATTTGGCGCAGAATTCCCGTGACTATCACCTGGGGAGACAGTGAGATATCCATTACCAGTGCCTCCTGCGGTTCTTCCAGAATCTCAAATTGGCTTTGAAGCATTTCGGGTTTCATATAATGCTGACGATTTTGCATGCGATGCATAATCAGGTCATATTCACCCTTCAGATAAACAAAGCGGACATTCTTCAATCCGGCAATGAGGGTCTGCCGGTATTTTTCTTTGAGCGCGGAGCAGGCCATCACGACCGGTTGGCTTTTCCGGCAGTTTTCAACCAAAAGCGCGTGCAGGGTTTCAAGCCAGGGCTGCCGGTCAGCATCAGTCAGCGGTGTGCCGCCGGCCATTTTGTGTATTTGATCTTCAGAATGGTAATTGTCACTTTCGATAAAAGCCCATCCCAGCTTTTCAGCCAGGGTGCTTGCGATGGTGGTTTTTCCACATCCGGAAACGCCCATGATGATGAGCGCCTGAAATTTCCCAATTTCATCCCCTGAAATCATTTTTTATCTGCCCGTAACTTTCACCACAGGAATTAAGAAGAAACCTTTTTACCCTTTGCTTGTTTTTATCGCATCACCCTATTCTTGAACCACAAATCCAACGCCGACCAGGCCTGAGCCGGTATGGACAGACAAACCAGCCTTTAGTTCCGCAATCAGAATTTCTGCGGGGCATTCCAGGCTGGCGCGCAGCAGCGCTTCCATCTCATGGGCATCATCCAGGGCGGCCACATGCAGAACCGCCATTTTTTCGATACGCGTTTTGATGCGGCATCCTTTTTCGTCAGTTCAATCACGCGGTCCCAGGCTTTCTTTTTAGTGCGCACTTTTTCCAGAAGATCCAGTTTTCCATTCTGGGCAGAGAGAATGGGCTTGATATTCAGCATACCTGCCATGCCGGCCGCGATCTGGCTGACCCGTCCGCTCATTGAAAGGTATTTTAAGGTAGCCAACGCGCCATAAATAAAGGAACGCTGCCGGACGCTGTCGGCGATCTTCAGGATTTCAGCAAGTGATGCCCCCCGCGTTGCCGCTTCAGCGGCGGCTATGGCCATATAACCCTGCGCGACTGAAAGCGTTTTTGTATCCACAACGGTTATTTTCCTGTCCGGTAGAATATCGCGGGCGGCTATTTGCGCCGCTTCAAAAGTCGCGCTCATGGCGCTGCTGATGCAGAAGCATACCAGCTCATTGGATGCATCTTTTTCAAAAGCCTTCCTGAAACCATCCGCAAATTCCCCCGGCGTTGGGGCCGCGGTGGTGGGCAGCCTGCCTTCCTTATCGATGCGCGCAAAAAGGGCTTTATTGTCAATCGAAAAATCATTTTCGATGCCATCTTCCCCGAAATGGATCGAAATCGGAACCTGCAGGATTCCGTAACTTGAAGCGACGGATTCCGGCAGGCTGCTGTCGGTATCGGTAACGATTGAAATTTTGGGCATTTATATGTCCTTAAGATACAGAATGGATTTGAATCCATGAATCTTAACATGAAATGGATATTAATTACCTCTGTTTTGGTGATGATCGCCTGTCCTCAAGACCAAACAAGCTTTAATATTCCGGAATTATTTCACCGGAAATAACTGCCTGCTGAAAACGATCAATTTCATCTGCGTCAACCACCTTTTGGATCAGGGCGTGTGTCGCGGAGTCATTGGCGCGAATCACCAGCGCCGCTTTTGTGTTGCGGCCGCCGACAATCTCAAGCGTTTTTTCGGATAACGCCCGTTTGGAAATGGCAGTTCCCATCTGGTTTTCCATATCCTCTTCAGTCCAGATGGCCATATCCACTTTGTTTTCAGACAGGTAATGATGAATGCTCATAAAGGTGATCTTGAGAAAATCAATTGACTTTTCTTTGAATTCGATATTGGAAAGCTGCGTCTGGTCGAAGGAATCCGGATCAATGGCAACCCTGATCGGTTCATTGCCCTGGGAGCCTTTTCGGAAAAAGACCTGATGCGACTTGACAAAACTGCCATGAGGCAGCGTAGTGGCGATTTCTTCGGTGCGTGTGCGCAGCCCCTCGGCAGCAAATTGGGAGACAATGGCGATATGGCAGCGGTTTTCCCGCAGCGCGTTCAGGCGGGTGCGCGAGCCGCGCACAAAGATAAAATAGGCTTCAATGCCGGCAGCATTAAAGCCTTTTTAAGGGCGGTTGCCAGCCCTTCATACCTGCGGTTGGAAGGCAGGGTGTGGGCGATAACCAGGGGCTGATTGACAGCTGCCGCCCACAGCTTGCCGACCGACTGGCGCACCAAAAAAGAGCCCAGCTGCCCCCTGCGGTCAATCTCAATGGCACCCAATTCTTCCAGGCGCGAAATGCTCTCTGAAATCAATCCGATGCTGGCATGCAGCCTGCCTGCCAGATCCCTGACGCTGTCAATATTAATACCTGGTTCCAGAGAAAGAAAATAACCAGCCAGCTGGCGGTTGATCTCTTCTCTTTTAAAAAGGGCGTTATCTTTTGGCATTGATTATTCCTTGACAGAATTATACATTGGAGGGATAATGTTCACAATACATGAACATAATTATATTTTTAGGTAGAAAAATATAAAGGAGGAAAAGTGTCTATCGTAAACGCCCGTGAAATTTTATTTGACGCCACCCGCAAGAAATATGCCGTTGGCGCATTCAATGTAACCAACATTATCCAGCTCGAAGCTGTTGTGGAGGCGCATGTAGAAGCGAAAGCACCGCTCATCATCCAGACTTCGGTATCGCCGGCAAAATTCCTGGGCCAGGATGTGATCGTGGCGGTTTACCGCTCGATAGCAGAAAAAAGCGACATTCCCATCTGCCTGCACCTGGACCACTGCACGGATGTGGATTTCTGCAAATCCAGCGCGGATGCAGGCTGGACCAATATTATGATTGACGCCTCCAAACAGCCTTATGACGAGAATGTGCGCCAGACCCGCACCGTGGTGGATTACTCGCACTCGGTGGGTGATATTACCGTTGAAGGCGAACTCGGCACAGTCTCCGGCGTTGAGGATCAGGTCAAGGTAGTTGAAGATGAATCCCAGTTGTGCAATCCTGATCAGGTGCTGCAATTTGTTGAAGAGTCCGGGGTTGATTTGTTGGCGCCGGCTATCGGCACCGCGCATGGCGTTTATAAGACCAAGAATCCCAAAGTGGATTTTGAGCGTATGGGGCAAATTTTCAGGCTGCTGAATGGCGCAAAAATCCGCACGCCCCTGGTAGTACACGGCGGCACAGGCCTGCCCGCGGATTATGTTTCAAGGCTGATCGCCGAAGGCGGTTCCAAATTCAATGTCTCCACTGAACTAAAACGCACCTGGATCGATGCGGTTTATGAGTATATCTCCGCCAATCGCGACGAATATGATCCCGGCAAGCTGGATAAGCATGCCAAGAATGCCATCAAAGCCAAAGTAAGCGAATGGATCGGCATGCTCGGCAGCGCCGGCAGGGCATAGCCACAGTGTAGAGGGAAAGGAGAGCAATGGCCAGAATAAAAGGTTTTTTCTTCGACCAGGATGGCGTGATCATCGACACAGAAAAAGACGGGCATCGTGTGGCATTCAACCAGACGTTCCAACAATTTGGCTTTAACTTTGAATGGTCGGTGGATGAATACCATGACCTGCTCCAGATCGGGGGCGGCAAGGAGCGCATGAAGCACTACCTGCACACCAAGGGATTTGGAAGAGAGGTCAAACCGGAGGAGGAAGAAGCACTGATCAAATCCCTGCATCTTGCCAAAACGGATACTTTCATCCGCCTGATTGAAAGCAAACAGCTGCCCCTGCGGCCGGGCATCCACCGCATTATGCGTGAGATTAATTCCAAAGGCTTTACCTTGGGAGTATGCACAACCTCAGACCAACGCGCCGCGCAGGCGGTAACCGGCATCATCCTTAAGGATATCCAATTCAAATTTGTACTGGCGGGAGATATCGTCTCAAAAAAGAAACCGGATCCCGAGATTTATCTGCTGGCGCTGAAAAAATCCGGATTGAAACCGGAGGAGTGCGTTGTTTTTGAAGATTCCCAAAACGGCGTCGCAGCGGCCAAGGCTGCCGGCATGCATGTGGTGGCCACCACCAACTTCTATACCGAAAATGAAGATTTAAGCCAGGCGGATATCATCGTTACCTGCCTGGGCGATCCGGAAGGCGAAAAAGGACAACTCAAAGCGGGCGGAGAAGGCCTGGTTTTTGATGGCGTCCTCACAATAAGCCAACTTGTTGATTTTTTTGAATCCAGATAACAAAATCATACCGTTTCATCGAAAGGCAGCAAATTCATGGAGAGTAATTTATTGAAGCAGATGTATGAAACCGCGCTGACAATCAGGCGCTTTGAAGAGGCGGCCATTGAACAATACCGCCAGGGCAATATTTATGGTTACCTGCACCCTTACCTTGGCGAGGAGGCGATCGCCACTGGTGCAATCGCGGCCATCAACCCGGACGATTATATTGTCAGCACGCACCGCGGGCATGGGCACGCCATTGCCAAAGGGCATGATGTGAGACTGATGATGGCTGAACTGCTGGGCAGGGAAACCGGTTACTGCAAGGGCCGCGGCGGTTCGATGCATGTGGCCAACATGAAGCAATTCAACCTGGGCGCCAACGGCATCGTCGGCGGCGGCATTCCCCTGGCCACCGGCGCCGGCATGGCTATTAAACAAAAGAAAACCAGCCAGGTGGTGCTTTGCTTTTTCAGCGATGGAGCGGTCAATAACGGCGTTTTCCATGAATCGGTCAACCTGGCGGCCATCTATCACCTGCCTGTGGTTTTTATCATTGAAAATAATCATTATGCCGCCTCCACGCCAGTGGAAAATATGAATTTGCTGAAAGACCTATCCGCTCATGCTGCGGGTTACGGCATCCCCGGATTATCGGTGGATGGGAATGACGCGGTCAAGGTATATGATGCGATGGTTGAACCGATTGCCAGAGCACGGGGCGGCTCGGGGCCTACTCTGGTGGAGTGCAAGACTTACCGGCACAGGGGGCACCATGTCAATGACCCCGGCGCCTATATGCCGCAGGATGTTCTGGCTGAATGGAAAAGCAGGGATCCTCTCATCATCCTGCGCCAGCATCTGGAAACTGCCGGAATAAAAGCTGCCGATGTTGAGGTGATTGAAGCAAAGGTGGATGGGTTGATCGCGGACGCTGTAAAGTTCGCGCTTGAAAGCCCGCAGCCATCCGCGGAAGAATTCTTGAAAGAAATAATCGCATTATAGGAAACGAACCCATGCTGAAAAATTATGGAATTATCAGGAGATTAATGTGACACGCATGAAATATCGCGAAGCCTTGAACGCAGCCTTGCGGGAAGAAATGGAAAGAGACCCGCTGGTGTTCATTATCGGAGAAGGGATCGGCAAACGCGGCGGATCCTATAAGGTTACGGAAAATTTGCTGGCGCAGTTCGGCGAGGAACGTGTGATTGAGACACCGCTCTCAGAAGCTTCCTTTATCGGTTTGGGCGGCGGGGCGGCGATCGCGGGCACCCGGCCGGTGGTGGAAATGCTGTTTGTGGATTTCATGTATCTGGCGATGGACCAGGTGGGCAACCAGATCGCAAAATACAATTTCATGACGGGCGGCCAAACCAAAGTGCCTGTGGTTATCCGAACCCAAGGCGGCATTGGCAATGGGCTGGCCGGACAGCATTCGCAGAGCCTGGAAGCGCTTTTCTACCATATCCCAGGCTTGCAGGTCGTGATGCCGTCAACCCCTTATGATGCCAAAGGCTTATTGAAAACCGCCATACGTGATGACAATCCGGTCATCTTCATTGAACACAAGCAGCTCTATCTGACCGAAGGCGAGGTGCCGGATGAGGAATACCTGATTCCTTTTGGAAAAGCCGACATAAAACGCCCGGGTAAAGATGTGACCATCCTGACCTATTCCTTTATGACGCTGGAATGCCTGAAAGCTGCTGAAATCCTCAAAGAAAAAGGGATTGACGCGGAAGTGATTGACCTGCGCACGCTTGTGCCTTTGGATGAAGCCTGTATTCTTGAATCCGTTGAAAAGACCGGTCATCTGGCAGTAGTACATGAAGCCTGGAAGCGCGGCGGGGTGGGCGGAGATCTCATCTCGACCGTTATTGAAAAAGCATTTTACTCGCTGGAAGCCCCGGCTAAACGCATTGCCGGAAAAAATACAACTGTGCCATTTAACAAGACCCTTGAAAAACTATGCGTCCCTTCAGTGGCTGATATTGTTGAGGGTGTTGTGGAAGTGATGAATGGCTGAGCCGAAAGGCTGGCGGTTGGATGAAAGGTGACGAAAAATGGCATCTAATGTAATTATGCCGCAAGGCGGGCAGGATCTGACCTCTGGAAGAGTGGTGCGCTGGCTTAAAAAAGAAGGCGAAGCAGTGAAAAAAGGGGAAGTTATCTGCGAAGTGGAAACTGAAAAAGCGGTTTTTGAAGTATCTGCGCCCCAGGATGGCCGGCTGCTTCAAATCATCGCGCAGGATGGCGAGGAAGTTGAAATCCTCTCGACCATCGGTATTATCGGCGACAAGGATGAAACAACCTCAGATGTTCAGAAGACATCGGCTCCAGACAAATTGAAGGAAGAGGAAACAAGTCAGCCTGAACCAATTGCATTCATAGCCGGGACGCAAAGCAAAGCCAAGATCATCATTTCCCCGAAAGCGCGCAAATTGGCGCGCGATCATGGGCTGGCACTTGAAGCGCTTGTCAGCAGCCGCGCGGATGGAAAAATAACGACAGAAGATGTCATCAAGGCACTCGGGATCACCGAGCAGCAAGTTGTCAGCACGGTTACCTCTGAGATACCTTCAAAGACAATCAAACCGGATAGGGTGCGGAAGACCATCGCGAAGCGGCTTGCGCAAAGCTGGTCAAGCGCTCCGCATATTTTTGTCACAGTTGCAGTGGATATGACCAGGGCGGTCAAATTCCGCAAGGGAAATCCGCAATTGGATATTTCCTATAACGATCTGGTTATCAAGGCCTGCGCAAATGCTTTGCGGAAATTCCCGGATGTGAATGCGTCTTTCATTGATGAAGATACCATCAGCATCTGGCAGGACATTAATATCGGCTTGGCAGTAGCCACACCGCAGGGGCTGCTGGTGCCTGTTATCGAGGATGCCGACCAATTGAGCCTGCAGGAAATCGCAATCTGGTCAAAACGCATTGCGGAAAAAGCGCGCGCAGGAAAACTTAGACATTTCCAAGCCGTCGCGCTTTACCATCTCGAACCTGGGCATGTATCAGGTGGAAGCGTTCACCGCGGTGATCAATCCGCCCGAGGCTGCCATCCTGGCGGTCGCCAGCATCGGCAAAAAAGCGGTGGTTGTGGATGAAGATAAGCTGGTCATCCGCGACATGATGAACCTGACACTTTCAATGGACCACCGGTTAGGTGACGGCGTGTTGGCTGCGGAATTTGTGAATGAAATAAAAAAGGAACTGGAAGCGCCTGAATCGATGTTATGAGTGTGAAACCGTAAAAACAAAAAATAAAATTCTTGACGCCGCGCCTTTCTCTTTGACCTGAGAGAGGCGCGGTATTTTTTAAAGAATTACTTGGTTAATGAAACCAGGTCTTCAAGCAATTCCAGTGTTTTACCCGCTTTCCAGGGATCGGTCAGGGGCTTTTGCCGCGTCTTGATGCATTCAAAGAAGTGCTCAAGCTCGCCCTGGAAGCCGCGTTCGGCCATATCGCGGATCCATTTGCCCGGCCGGTCAGTGCCATACACTTCAACATGGCCGTTGTTGTTAACCGTCATCCTCTCAAAGGCGTCAATAGTGCTGGTCATTCCCTCGCCGTGGAGGGAAGCGGATTCCTGCCATGCACCTGAGCGCTTGCTGGCAGCAATGATGCACTGACCGCCGCTTTCAACCAGCAGGTAAAAAAGGGGTTCTTAATGATTGGTTAAATTCATTCATGGAAGGTAGCATAAAGACCCATATTCAAATTTTACCTTTCGGTCAAGATGGGTTTAATTGTGCGCTTCCTCGTCATGAATTCACATTAGAAATATAGATCTCAGATTCAATATATGATTCATACTTGATCGTAATGTGGTCTTATCACAAATCAAGCGAGCGGTTCATCCATCGTGCGCATTTTGATTTCGATAATACGTGATTTGGTAGATTGGGTACAGGCAAGTAAGACTGCGCCTGCAACATCTTCCGGTGCCAGCATCCCAGATTTAGCCACGCTTTCTACTGTGCGGCCTTTTCCAAGCGCAAATTCAGTCTTCGTTCCTCCCGGGCAAATTACACCTACTTTTATTCCATGGGGACGCAACTCCTTATCAAGGGCTTGAGTCAAGCCAATCTCGGCAAACTTGGATGCGCAATAGACTGCTTGACCAGCAAAACCATAAATACCAGCCATCGAAGCTATCATGAGAATTGTTCCGGATCCTTGCTGGATCATTTGTGGAACAGCAAAATGCGTGAATAAAAAAGTCGAACGCACATTTGTATCCATCATCTCATCATATTCTGCCGGACTGGTATCAACGATATTTTTATAATAGCCCATCCCCACATTATTGATCAGAATATCCAGGCTGCCAAAAGTACTGACCGCAGCTTCCACTGTCTTGCGGGCAGTTTCTACTTCACGAGAATCACCGACAATGTTGATTGCCTGCCCGCCGGCTTTACGAATTGCTGCCTCTAACTCCGCCAGACGCTCACGGCGGCGGGCAGTGAGGACGAGGTAAGCTCCCTCTTCTGCCAATGCTAATGCGCTCGCCCAGCCTATCCCAGAACTGGAACCTGTGATTAAGGCAACTTTACCCTGTAATTTTTTTGACATATTCTCTCCTTATGACTTACAAGATGTGTTTTATTATTATCAATTTATGAATATTTCATAAAATTCCTTGGTTGCTGACGGCGGATCAAAATGAATAAAGTCAGTGTAGCATTCTTTTAATTAAGGTTGCTTTCTTTTGATAGTAGTTCCTAGTGATTTATTAATATGACATTCGTCTTAATCCACCTCCAGAAAAAGAAAATACTTGACAACCGCATTGTGACTCGCTATACTGTGGCTACAATATAGTGTATATTGTATCCAATATATCAGCTCTTTTCGGCCTTTTGCCGTTACCAAATTAAAAATTCTTTATAGGAGCGATAATTTTGATGGATAACTCAATTCCTGCAACAATGACAGCCGCGGTGCTGCATGGTCTTGGCGACCTGCGCGTCCAAGAGATGCCTGTGCCCCAGCCAGGCCCAATGGAAGTTCTTGTTAAGGTATATGCCTGCGCTATTTGCGGTACCGATCCTACTGTGATCAACAAAGGCTGGACGGGCATGCCCGCATTTGGCTCCTTTATTCCCGGGCATGAGTACAGCGGGCAGATTGTTGCAGTTGGTCCAAACGTAAAGGATTTCAAAGTAGGTGACCGCATCGCCATTGAATCCCATAAAGGCTGCGGATACTGCATGAATTGCAAACGCGGCCGTTACACCATTTGCTTGAATTATGGCAAACCTGAAACCGGACACCGCCATTACGGTTTTACTACCAATGGAGGTTATGCCCAATATGTCGTCAACAATGTCAGCACGCTTTATAAAGTTGCCGATAACATCTCCTACGAAGAAGCTACCTTATTGACCACCGCTGCTTGCGTACATTACGCGCTGGATAACATCGGTGGTTTCCTTGGCGGCGAAACAGTTGCCGTCCTTGGCCCTGGCCCCATTGGGCTGATGGCTGTTCAACTTTCCAAAGCCCTGGGTGCAGGTACTGTTTTCCTCACTGGAACGCGTGAATCGCGCCTTTCGGTTGGCAAACTTCTTGGCGCGGATGTCACCATCAACATCAATGAGCAGGATGCCGTAAAGGTTATTAAAGATGCAACTGATGGCTTGGGAGTCGAGTTGGTGATTGAATGTTCTGGCGCTCCAAAGGCAGTTGAAGATGCATATGAAATGGTTATGCGAGGAGGCCGCCTTTCCTTTGTGGGAGACTCCCATGATCGTCCAACCCCCAATCACCGCAAGTTCGTCTTGGATGACCTAAAGGCAGCCGGTGTTCGCGGTGAAGGTTTGGGTGATTGCCGGCGTTCATTGGCACTCTTCAGCCAGGGAAGATCCAAGCCAAAACCGCTCATTACCCACCACTTCCCGCTGGAAAAGGTGAATGAAGGCATGGATACCTTTATTCAGCGCAAAGGCGGGGCTCTGAAAGTTATCCTCCATCCCAATGGTTAATTGGCTGGGGAATTTTTTTACCCCCTGGCACTAAAAAAAATCTTGGAAAGAAATTCAAGGAGATTGGTGCATGGCTGAAAAACTACTGCTAAAAGCAGAAGGCATTTCAAAGCAATTCCCTGGAGTCCAAGCACTTGAAAAAGTCGATTTTGATCTTAGAGCGGGGGAGGTTCATGTACTCCTTGGCGAGAATGGTGCCGGCAAATCCACCCTCATGAAAATCCTTGCGGGTGCCTATCAGCCCGATTCAGGCAAAATTCTGCTGAATGGCAGGGAAGTGGTTTTTCACAATCCGCGCCAGGCCCAGGTAGCAGGCATCGCCATCATCTACCAGGAATTTAACCTGGTTCCCTATATGAATGTGGCTCAGAATATTTTCCTGGGCCGATTCCCAAAAAGAATGGTCTTTTTCCTTGACCATAAAAAGATGCATACGGATGCCAAAAAGCTTTTAAAAAGTCTGTACCTAGAATTGGATACGAACACATTTACGTTTGATCTTGGCACTGGCCAGCAGCAAATGGTGGAAGTGGCTAAAGCGCTATCAGTAGAATCCCGTGTACTGATCATGGATGAACCAACCGCTTCATTGACTGAAACGGAAATTGAGCATCTTTTTATGATCATCCGGGACCTCAAAAAAGGGGTATCGGAATCATTTACATCTCGCATCGCCTGCAGGAAGTGCATGAAATTGGCGACCGTGTCACTGTTTTGCGGGATGGCAGATATATTGGAACTATGGATGTAAAAACTGTTAAAGTAGCCGACCTTGTGAAGATGATGGTTGGGCGAAACATCGAAGATATGTTTGAGCGCACTTATCAGGCATGTGGAGAAGAAGCACTGCGTGTAGAGGACATCAAAAGCGGTAAGCGTCTGCGCGGTGTAAGCATGAGTTTGCATACTGGTGAAATTGTCGGATTGGCTGGATTGGTTGGCGCCGGGCGCACGGAATTAGCCCGTGCCATCTTCGGTGTTGACCCGATTGATTCCGGTAAGATCTTCGTATTTGGCAAGGAAGTTCATCCCTCATCACCTGCCCAAATGGTAAAGGCCGGTGTGAGCCTCCTACCTGAAGATCGCAAGAATCAAGGCTTGTGTTTGATTTTGCCGGCATCGGATAATGTGGTCATGGCCAGTCTGAATAAGTTGTTTCCCAAATTCTTTGTCAACAGTCGCAAGGAAAAGTCAACCGTATTGGAATACATCAAGGACTTGCGTATTGCCACACCTTCTCCCAAGCGCATCACCCAATTTCTCTCTGGAGGTACGCAACAAAAAGTGGTGTTGGCAAAATGGCTGTGTACGGAAGCCAAGATTTTCATTTTCGATGAACCCACGCGCGGGATTGACGTGGGCGCCAAAGCCGAGATCCATGCCTTTATGAATGAACTGGTCAAGAATGGCGGGGCGGTGTTGATGATCTCTTCGGAATTACTCGAAGTGCTCGGCATGAGTGACCGCATCTTTGTCATGCGTGAAGGGCGGGCAATTAAAGAATTTTCATGCAAGGAAGCCACCCAGGAAAAAATCATTGCATATGCCATGGGCGGCGAAGGCGCCAAGCAAAAACCGTCTCAGGCGGTCAAAAAAGGAGTGCTCATGCCTGAGAAAAAGAAAACCAATAATAGCAGCGGAACGATAAACTGGTTGAAATCTACCTTAAAATCCCTTCCTCCGGTCACCTGGGTGGTGCTGGCCATCTTTATCATCTTCTCGGCGACCTCAAGCGGTTTCTTTACGATCAACAATATGATCAGCATTGTCCGCCAGGGATCTTTCTTATGGATGCTGGCAACCGCTGCGACCATCGTTCTGCTTTCTGAAGCGCTTGACTTGTCCCTTGGCAGCATAATGACTTTTTCGGGCGTGTGGCAGCCTTAATGCTGAAAGCTGGTTTTTCTGCGCCTCTGGCTGTTTTGGGCGGCCTCCTGGTTGGAGTGATCAGCGGCACGATCACCGGTTTTATGGTCTCTATTCTTAAAATGCCCTCCTTCATCGCCTCGCTGGGTATGCTCAGTGTTGTTGGGGGTTTGGCACTTGCAGTTGCCCAGGCAAATCAGGTTTTAGTAACCGATAAATCCTTTTTATTTTTCGGTGGGGGAGACATTCTTGGAATCCCTATGCCGATCTTTATTGGTTTGGCAGTATATATCTTCACCTATTTCATGCTCAATCATACCGCTTTTGGTAGATATATCATTGCTATCGGTGGCAATCAGACAGGCGCCCGCCTTTCAGGTTTGGATGTGGATAAATACCGCTGGCTGGTATTTGTTTTTTCAGGAACCGTGGCGGCTATTGCCGGTGTGGTGTTGATTGGTCGTCTGCAAACGGCAGACCCGATCGTGGGAATGCGTTGGGAATTCGATGCGGTTGCAGCTTCAATCCTGGGTGGAACCAGCACAAAGAAGGGCAAAGGCGGCATTTCCGGAACCATCATTGGAGTTTTATTGATTGTGATTATGCGGAATGGGTTGAATATCTTCAGCTTGCCTGCGCTCAATATCACCAGTGTTCCGGCGGTTTGGCAGACCTTTGTGGTTGGTTCGGTGATCCTGATTGCCATTGTTTTTGATATTGTGGTTCGTAATCGAGGAAATAAATCATGAGTGTGATGACAAAAACCAATAAAAAAATCCGTTTTGAAGTGGACAGCCGCATGCTGAACTCCCTTTCACGTGTTCTCATTCTTTTGGTTTTGAGCTTGGAATGAGCCTGCTTTCCCCTCAATTTCTCACCAGCAGGAATATTGTCAATATTTTCACCGCTGCATCTGTCCCTGCGATTCTTGCGATTGCGCAAACGATCGTTATATTGACCGGCAATATTGACCTTTCGATAGGCAGTATTTTTGCGATAGCTGGAGTTACCGCCGCGTAATGATGAAGTGTGGCAATATCCCAGCGCCACACGCCATGTTGGCCGGATTGTCCATGGGGGCATTGCTTGGTTTGATTAATGGTTTGCTTGTCTCTGTGATCAAATTACCCCCCTTTATCGCGACTTATGGGGTGAGTTTCACTGCCTATGGGCTTGCCATCGGAATTCTTAAAGGTTATGTGGTATATGGATTTCCGGATGCATTTCGTTTCATGGGAAACGGAAAATTCTATGGGATTCCCATGGCCATCATTCTGGCTGTCATCGTTGTTTTGCTGATGTGGATGCTTCTGACCCGCACCACTTTTGGCCGGCGGGTATTTGCGCTAGGCGCCAATGCGGAAGCCGCGCGCATGTCTGGCATCAATACCATGGGTGTTCTGATATTGGTTTATGTACTGTCTGGGCTCATCGCCGCATTTGCCGGCATAGTACAGATAGCGCGCATCAACGCAGCTGATGTGGAGTTGGGTACACTCTGTTACAACCAGCCATTGCTGCCGTCGTCATTGGTGGCACCAGTATGTATGGGGTGAAGGTGGCGTGTGGGGTACGGTCGTGGGCACGCTCACCATGACCATCATTCAAAACGCGCTTATTTTAGTCGGTGTACCAACGCTCTGGCAGCAGTTCATTCTTGGTTTGTTCATCATCGTCTCTGTACTGGCAGATCAGACCGTCCGCCGTTTGACTGGCAGAAGGACAAACTGAAAACAGAACAATAAACGACATTCAACTAACTGATGTTAGGTTTAACCGATCAATTAAGATTAAGGAGGTGACTGACAATAAAATATCGATGAGTCAAGTCTGTAAAA